>VGJS01000106.1 GCA_016867395.1 Candidatus Handelsmanbacteria bacterium | reverse complement strand
CTTCATAGCACCAGGTATAAACCGACCTTGGTCCCGACGCACCGCCCGAAAGATACGCCTCGTCTCCGCAGGGGGTGAGCACGACCCCTCCCGTTTCATCCCTGCCGGGACGGCCCCTAAGACCGATGAGAAACTTGACAGGCCTGCAGAGCCGGGCTAACCTATGCCCATGCCTCTCCCCGCCCGCCCGCCCCGATGATCCAGGTCCAGTCCCTCAGCTTCGCCCATCCGGGGGACATCCCCGCCCTGCGCCAGTTGGATCTCCAGATCGGCCCGGGGGAACGCGTTGCCGTAGTAGGGGCCAATGGCTCAGGTAAAACCACCTTGGCCCGCTGCCTCAACGGGCTGCACCAGCCGCAAGAGGGGCGGGTGCTGGTGGACGGTCTGGACACCGCCGATCCCCAATCCCTCTTCGCCATCCGGCAGCGGGTGGGCATGGTCTTTCAGAACCCCGACGACCAGCTCATCTCCACCCAGGTCGAGACCGAACTGGCCTTTGGCCTGGAGAACATCGGCCTGGACCCCGCGCAGATGCGGCAGCGGGTAGAGCAGGCCCTGGAGCAGTTCCACCTCGAACCCTACCGCCGCCACCCCCCCCATCAATTGTCGGGCGGCGAGAAGCAGCGGGTGGCCATCGCCGCGGCCGTGGCGCTGCGCCCCCGCTACCTGGTCCTCGACGAGCCCACCGCCCTGCTCGACCCCCGCAGCCAGGCCGAGGTGGGCGCCCTGCTCTTCTCGCTGCGAGACCAGTTCGGCATCACCACCCTCCACATCACCCAGGTCCCGGCCGAAGCCGCCCGGGCCGAGCGGGTGCTGGTCATGCACCAGGGCCGGCTGCTGGCCGATGGCCCTCCGGAGCGGATCTTCGGGGACGAGTCCCTGCTGCGCCGGGCCGGCCTCGAAGCCCCTTTCGCCAGCGCCCTGAGCCAGGCCCTGGCGCGGCGCACCGGCGCGGCCCTGCCCCCGGCCCTGCACCTGGAGGGATTGGCCGAGGCCCTGGCCCGCCTGCCGCTGCGCCAGCCTCCCCTGCCGGCCAACGCCCCCCTCCCGCCGCCGGGCCAGCCCAAGATGGCCCTACGCCAGCTCTGCCACGGCTACGACACCGGCCTGCCCAGCCACCGTTGGGTGCTCGACGCGGTGGACTTGGAGGTGCCTGCCGGCAGCCTGCTGGCCCTGCTGGGCCCCAGTGGTTCGGGCAAGACCACCCTGGCCCAGCACCTCAACGGGCTCCTTCGCCCCCAGCAAGGCCAGGTGCTGCTGGACGGCCGGGATATCTGGGAGGCCCCCACCCAGCTAGCCGCCGTGCGCCGCCGCGTGGGCCTGGTTTTCCAGTTTCCCGAATTGCAACTCTTCGAGGAAACCCTCGAAGCGGACGTGGCCTATGGTCCCCGGAACCTGGGCATCCCCCCGGAGCGCCTCGGCGCCCAGGTGGAGCGGGCCCTCGAACTGGTGGATCTGCCCCGCGCCCATTTCGGCCACCGCCCCCCCCTCTCCCTCAGCGGTGGCGAGAAGCGCCGCGCCGCCCTGGCCGGGGTGCTGGCCATGGACCCCGAGGTGCTGGTCCTCGACGAACCCACCGCCGGCCTGGACCCCCGCACCACCCGCCACATGACCGGGTTGTTCGGCCAGTTCCGAAAGGCGGGCCGGACCCTGGTGCTCATCGCCCACGACATGGACCTGGTCGCCGAATTGGCCACCCATGTGGCGGTGCTGGGCCAGGGCCGGGTGCAGTTGTATGGCCCGGCCCGCCCGCTATTGACCCACCCGGACTTCAGCCGCCACAGCGGCCTCGACGCCCCCTCGGCGGTGCAGTTGATGCAGGCCCTGGCCGCCCGGGGGCTGCCCGTCCCGCCAGGGGTGCTGCGTTTCTCCGAAGCGGCTGATTTCCTCGCCGCTGCCCTCTCTCCCGAAGGATGACCCGATGGCCGACGCCAGCCTGCTAATCCGCGGCGGCCGCCTGATCGACCCGGCCAGCCGCCTCGACGCCCCCCTTGACCTGCTCATCGAGAAGGGACTGGTGCGCCGGGTGGGCCCCGACCTGAAACCCCCTCCGCGGGTGCCGGTTCTTGATGCCGCCGGCCTGGTGGTGGCCCCCGGCTTCATCGACGCCCATGTCCATCTGCGCGAGCCCGGTTTCGAATACAAGGAGACCCTCGCTACTGGCGCGGCGGCAGCGGCAGCGGGTGGCATGTGCGCGGTGGCGGCCATGCCCAATACCAACCCCCCGCCCGACACCGGGCAGCGGATGGCCGAGGCCCTGGCCCGCGCCAAAGGGTCTTTAGTGCGGGTGTATCCCATCGGCTGCATCACCCTGGGCCGCCAGGGCGGGGCGTTGGCCCCCCTGGAGGAATTGGCCAGGGCCGGGGCCGTGGCCTTCTCCGACGACGGGGACCCGGTGGCCGACGAGGGGCTGATGCGGCGCGCTCTGGAATTGGGCCGCCGGCTCGGCATCCCCCTGGCCCCGCACGAGGAGGTAAAAGCCCTTACCACCGGGGGCTGTATGCACGAGGGCCAGGTCTCGGCGCGGCTGGGGGTGAAGGGCATGCCCTCGGCGGGGGAGGAGAAGATGATCGCCCGCGACCTCGAACTGGTGCGCCAGACCGGCGGCCCCCTCCACCTCATCCACATCAGCACCGCCGGCACCGTGGAACTGGTGCGCCGGGCCAAGGAGGCGGGTCTGCCCGTCACCTGCGAGGTGCTGACCCACCACTTTGTCCTCACCGATGAGGAAGTGGAGCGCCAGGGCGCCCAGGCAAAGATGAGCCCGCCCCTGCGCGGCCGGGCCGACGTGGAGGCCATGCGGCGCGGCCTGGCCGAGGGGGTCATCGACACCATCGCCACCGACCACGCTCCCCACTCGGCCGAGGAGAAGAGCCGGCCCCTGGCCCAGGCTCCTTTTGGCATCGTCGGCCTGGAGACCGCGGTGGGCCTGACCCTGACCTACCTGGTACACGCGGGGGTGCTGGACCTGGCCGCGGCCATCGAGAAATGGACCTGGGCCCCCGCCCGCATCCTGCGCCTGCCCGGCGGGCACCTCAGCCCCGGCGGCCTGGGCGACGCGACGATCATCGACCTCAACAAAGAATGGACCGTGGACGCCTCGCGTTTCCGCTCCAAGTCGCGCAACACCCCTTTCAGTGGGTACAAGCTCAGGGGCAAAGCCGTGGCCACGGTGGTGGGCGGGAAGGTGGTCTACAGCGAGTTGGCCTGAAAGGCGTCGGGCAGGTGGGTAAGCTGCGGCTCGCCCGGGCTGAAGACCACCCCGATCACGTCGAAGCGGAACTCCCTCCCCTCCACCCGGTGGTGCTGGCAGTAGTGGCCGGCCGCCCAGACCAGATGGCCCCGCTTGGCCCCGCCCGCCCGCTCCTCCGGCCGCCCCAGCCCATCCTCCCCGCCGCTCTTCAACTCGACAAAGACCAAGCAATTGGGGGGCCACCAGATCTAACTGGCTGCCGGCCCCCCGGTACCCGCGTTCGAGGATGCAATACCCTTAGGCTGATAGATAGGCGGCCTCGGCCTCGCCGCGCGGGCCGCACCCGCCCAGGAGCCGGCGGCGGCGTCGGTAGAGGTCGCGCAATTGCTTCAGCTCGCCGGGCCCCAGATGGACCATCCCCTCGCGGATATGGTGGGCGATGCGCTCCAGTTCGGCGGGTTGGAGGCAGCTTTCGATGCCCTCCTTGAAGACGAGGAAGCTGTCCGAGGCCCCACGCAGGCGGGCCACCGGGGCAAAGCTGAGGCGATGCAGGGGGCAGGGACCCTGGGACTGGAGGGCCTCCAGGTGTTGGGGGCTGCCGTAGCCCTTGTGGGCGGCAAAGCCGTAGCCGGGGTACTGCTGCTCGCAGGCAGCCATCAGCCGGTCCCGGTGGACCTTGGCCACTACCGAGGCCGCGGCGATGCTGAGGGAACGGCTGTCCCCTCCGACCACCGCGGTCTCGGGAAAGGGGCTGCCCGGCCGGCGGTTCCCGTCCACCAGCACCTGCTGGGGCGCTTGGGGCAGTTGGGTCAGGGCCAGACGCATGGCCTTGAGGGAAGCCTGGAGGATATCGGTCTGGTCGATCTCCCCGGCCTCGACCTGGCCCACGCCCACGGCCTGGGCCGCGGCGAGGATCTCGGCGGCCAGGAGCTCCCGTTTCTCGGGGGGGAGTTTCTTCGAGTCGTCCAGTCCCGGCAGCCAGGTGCCCGGCCGCAGGACCACCGCGGCGGCCACCACCGGGCCGGCCAGGCAGCCCCGCCCCACCTCGTCCACTCCGGCCACCTGCTGCGCGCCCCGGCCCCACCAGCGCTGTTCCAGTTCGAGGAAGCGGTTCAGGCGGGCCTCTTCGGCCTGCTGCCGCTGCCAGGCCCGCCGACAGCGCACCCCCAACTGCCGCACCCCGAGGCGGGGGTCCTGTTCGAGCAGGGCCCACAGCGCCAGGTCCATGCCCTGGCGCTCCACCCACTGGCGCACTTGGGAAATACTCAGGGCCTGGAGCGTCTCAGGGGTGAGTGGCTGCGGGGCGGGATCGCCGGTTGACACGGGGGCAGACCTTGTTATATTCCAGCCGGAAACGACAATTGCGAGGAGAATTGCCATGAGACGCTGGGTGGCCGCACTGAGCGCGGCGCTCCTGCTCTTCCAAAGTTTCGCTGCGCTCGCCCAAACCGCCCAGCGCACCGCCGAGGTCCGCCTCTACCTGACCGACGGGCAGGTCATCACCGGACACCTGGTCTCGCGCAGCAAGGACCTGATCGTGGTGCGCTCCCAGGAGCAGATCTTCACCTTCGAGCCGGGCCAGGTCGTGAAGATCGTCACCCCCGAGACCCTGGGCAGCGGGGCGCGCACCGTCACCGTGCGGGAATTCCCCTACCTCAGCTTCCTGGGGGGCACCGTGGCCTTTGGGCTGCTCTCGTGGTTGCAGTTCGACACTGCTTCCAGCCGCGACCGCGACGCCGACCTCAACGCCGAGAACAAGCTCTTGCATCGGGAGAAAAAGCTGCGCGACAAGGCCAACCGGGCCCGGCTCCTGGGTTGGAGTTCGGCGGTGCTGGCCACCGGCACCCTGGCCGCGGCCCTCTATCCCCACAAGACCACCCGCCGGGTCTTTCCCGAACTCTCCCTGGAGACCGGCGACCCGGTGCTGCGGCTCAGCTATGCCTTCTAGTCCCGGCGCTGCCGCCGCACCAGCCGCAATTCCTCCTCCATCGCCTCGATCTTCTGGTTTTGCAGGCGCATGATGTCGCGGTAAAGGTGTGCCCGCTCCTCCTGGGCGCTCAGGGCCCGGCGCAGGACCTCCAGGTAGCCAAGCACCTGATCGAGCTGGGCCTCCTCGGCCGGGCCACCCCCTGGCCTGGCGCGCAGTTCCGGGGGGGCAAAGGCCCCCACGCTCTGCCGCAGCTCCCGCCACTTGTCCTCGATGCGCCGGTTGAGTTCCTCGGCCTCCCTGCCCCGCGGCTGGGGGCGCTGCGTCCCTTCCTCCAGGGCGGCGGCAAACTTGCTCCGCTCTGGCCGGGCCGGGGGCAGCTCGTCGCTCTCCTCCTCTTCCTCGGCGCGGCGGCCGCGGCGGTGCCACCACCAGATGATCCCCAGCCCCAGCACGCACACCCCCGCCACCCCCGCCAAGTACACCCACAAGACGTCTTCCACTGGTTTGGGTGGCTCGGGCTCGGGCGCCGGGGCGCGGGCCGGCGCGGGAGCGACGGGGGTCTCGCCCCTGGCCAGGGCCTGGTACTTGCCGGCGCTGTCCGCCTCGGCCCGGAGTTGGTAGACCTCCCCTAAGCGCGCAAACACCGCCCGGTTGCCAGGGCTCTGGGCCAGGGCTTTATAGAGCTGCTGCAGGGCCGCGGCAGAATCCCCCAACTGTTCGTGGGCCCCGGCGGCGTGGATCAGGGCGTTGAGGTTGCTAGGGTCCTGCGCCAGGGCCTCCTCGAAACTGCGTAGCGCCGCCAGGTAATCCCCCTCCACCTCGTGTTGCAGGCCTTCGGCGTAGGGGTTGCGCTTCAGTTCCTCGGCCGGGGGCTCGGGCGGGGCCGGCTCCGGGGCCCTGACCTGTCTGGGGGGGGCCACCGACTTCTCGGCCGGGGGCCGGGTCTCCCTGGCGGGTTTGGCCGTCTTGGCGGGCGGGGCCGCCGGCTCGTCTCGCTCCACCACCAGGGTGTAATGCACCCAGCCGTTGCGGCCGTCGGGCAACTTCACCTGAAACCAGTCGCCCTTGCGCCGGATCTTCTCCAGCTCCTCCCCTTGCACCACCACCTCGACCTTTTCCGACTGCACGGTGGCGTCGCTGCGGATGGTCACCTGCGGGCGGTTGGCCACCAGCACCGCCCAGGCGGAGGTAACCGGCAGCCCACAGCACAGAGCCAGGAGGAACCAGCCCCGCCCCTTCACGGCTCAGCCTGCTGCTGGAGGTGGCGGACCAGGGCCCGCAGCCCCAGCGCGTAGCTGAAGGGGCCGAAGCCGGCGATCTGCCCTGCGCAGACCGGGGCGATGACCGAGTGCCGGCGGAATTCCTCGCGGGCGTGGACGTTGGACAGATGCACCTCGACGGCGGGCAGGGCCGCCGCGGCGATGGCGTCGCGCAGGGCGATGCTGTAGTGGGAAAAGGCGCCGGGGTTGATCACCAGCCCATCGGCCCATTCCCTGGCCTGGTGGATGGCGTCGATCAGCGCCCCTTCGTGGTTGGATTGCAGGGATCGCACCTGGGCCCCCAGGCTGCGGGCTTCCCCCTGCACCAGTTCGTCGATCTCGGCCAGGGTCTGGCGGCCATAGACACCCGGTTCGCGGGTGCCTAAAAGGTTTAGGTTGGGCCCGTGCAGGAGCAGGATCTGGTGGCTCACGCCGCCCCCCTTTTTAGAATGTGTTCGGCCTCGTGGAGCACCAAGGCGGTCAGGGCCATGCCCGCCGTCTCGCTGCGCAGGACCCGGTTGCCCCAGGAGAAGACCCTCGCCCCGCCGGCCCGGGCCGCCTCCACCTCGGCGGGGATGAAACCGCCCTCGGGGCCCACCACCAGAACCAGCCGGCCGGCCGGCCCCTGTTCCAGGGCTTCCCGCAACTCCTGGCCCCCCGCCGGCTGGGCCAGCAGCACCCGTCCCTCACCCGCACCGCCGCGCACCACCTCCTCAAGAGAAGCGGGCGGGCCGATGCGGGGCAGACGGGAGCGGCCGCACTGCTTGATCGCCGCGCGGGCCAGGCTCTCCCAGCGGGCCGGTTTGTGTTCCGAGCCCGGCCGCACCACCCCGCGCTCGCAGAGCAGGGGGATCAGCTCCGCCACCCCAATCTCGGTAGCCTTCTCGACCAGAAAATCGAAGCGCGGCCCCTTGACCAGGGCCGCCGCCAGGGTCAGGCGCACCGGGCTTTCGCCGCGATCCTGCTCGGAGACGAGGATGCGGCAGCGCACCTGTTCGCGTTCGAGGGCCTCGATCCTCGCCTCGTACCACTGCCCGGCCCCGTCCAACACCTCTACCACCTCGCCCGGCTGGTGGCGCCGCACCCGGCTGAGGTGGTGGGCCTCCTCGCCACGCAGCACCAGGATGTCCCCCTGCACGTCGGCAGGGTGGACCAGGAATCCCGCCATCTCAGGCCCGCCGCGCCGCCACCGCGATCCACTCGCCGCGCCGGCGCACCTCCATCTCCCCCAGGCCCGCGCTCGCCACGGCCCGGCAGAAGACCTTCTCCTCCCGGTCCAGCAGACCCGAGAAAACCACCCGTCCCCCCGGCCGCAGCACCACCGCCACCGCTCCCAGCATGGGGACCAGCACCGAACTCTGGATATTGGCCAGCACCAGGTCGTACTCCCGCCCCGCCGCTGCCTCGATGCTGCCCTGCAACAGGCGGGCCTTCACGCCGTTGCGCCCCAGGTTCTCGCCGGCATTTTCCAGGGCCAGTGGATCGGTGTCCACCAGGGTTAGATCCCCGGCGCCCAGCAACCCAGCGGCGATCCCGAGGATGCCGCTGCCGGTGCCCAGGTCCAGACAGACCTCGCCGGAAGCCAGCAACTGGTCGAGGAGTTCAAGGCCCAACTGGGTGGATTCGTGGCCGCCGGTGCCAAAGGCCATCTTGGGATCGATGACCACCGCCACCTGCCCTGGGCCAGGTTCCACGGGTATCCACGAAGGGTGGATGACGATGCGCGGCGTCGCCCAGACCGGCTGGAAGAAGCGCCGCCACTCCTGTTCCCAGTCCTGCGGCTCGACCCGCCCCACCTGTAGCGGGGTCGCCGTCAATCCCAGGCCGGCCAAGCGCCCTCCCAGTTCCCGCCGCATCTCTTCCAGCCCCAGGCTGTCGGCAAAGTAGGCCTTGAGCTGCGACACTTCGCCCGATTCTTCAAGTTCCAGCCCGCAACTGCCCAGCTCGAAGCACCAGGCCGAGACCACCTCGGCGTGGAGGAGGGGCACGGCGAGGGTCAGGCAGTGCCAACCGGCAGCGGGATTTGCCATCTCGATCGGGATTTGTTGCTATGATAAGGACGGGCGCGCCGAAGCGTCAAGCAGCGCGGAACAGAGGATCAGAGGGAGGCGGCCAGCCGCTCCACCGCCGCCTCCAGCATGGCGGCGATCTGAGCAAAGGCCCGGCCTGCCCCCGAGTCCGGGGCCGCCAGGGCGATGGGGCGGCCCTGGTCGCCGGCGGCGCGGATGGCGGCTTCAAGGGGCAGCTCGCCGAAGAACTCGATGCCCAGGGCCTGGGCGGCCTGGCGGCCCCCGCCGTGGCCGAAGATCTCGTGCCGGGCCTGGCAGTGGGGGCACAGGTAATAGCTCATGTTCTCGATCAGGCCCAGCGTCTCGACCTCCACCTTGCGGAACATGGCGATGCCCCGCTCCACGTCCTGGAGGGCCACCTCTTGCGGGGTAGTTACGACCACTGCCCCCGACAGTTCCACCGACTGGCTCAGGGTGAGCGGGATGTCCCCGGTGCCCGGGGGCAGATCAAGGAGCAGGTAGTCCAACTCCCCCCACTCCACCTGGCTGAGGAACTGCTGCACCGCCTGGCCCAGCAGGGGCCCGCGCCAGATCACCGGGGCCTGCTCGCCAGCGACGAAGCCGATGGACATCAAGGCCAGCCCCTCTTTAGCGACGGGGCGGAGTTTGCCGGAAGGGGCGAGGGTGGGTTCCTGGCGCGTCCCCAGCAGCAGGGGCAGGCTGGGGCCGTAGATATCGGCGTCGAGCAGGCCCACCTGCGCCCCCCTGGCGGCCAGGCTGAGGGCCAGATTGACGGCCACCGTGGACTTGCCCACCCCGCCCTTGGCGCTGGTGACGGCGATGGCGTTGCGCACGCCGGGCAACAACTCCCCTCCCGCCAGGGTCCTGGGTGTAGAACTCATCCGCCGAAAGCCTCGCGCATCTTGTCGAAGAAACTCTTGCCCTCTTCGGCGGCCTGCCGCTGCTCCAGGCGGGCCAGTTCCTCAAAGAGCCGGCGCTGCTGCTCATTCAGGTGGGAGGGGGTGATCACCACCACGTCCACCAACTGGTCGCCTACCCCACGCCCCTCCACTTCGGGGATGCCCTGACGGGCCAGGCGCAGCACACGGCCCGACTGGGTGCCCGGCTGGATCTTGAGGCGGGCCTTGCCGGTGAGGGTGGGCACCTCCACCTCGTCGCCCAGGGCCGCCTGGCTGAAGCTGAGGGGCAGGTGATAGTGCACGTCGTTGCCCTGGCGGCTGAAGTGGGGGTGTTCCTTTTCCTCGATGAAGACCAGGCAGTCCCCGGGGGGGCCGCCGCGCGGGCCGGCGTCGCCCTGGCCCCGCAGCGGGATGTAGTTGCCGGAGCTGACCCCTGCGGGGATACGCACCGTCAGTTGGGTGGTGCCCCGCTTCAACCCTTCCCCCTCGCAGTCGCGGCAGCGGTCGCGGATCATGCTGCCCTCGCCGTTGCAGGTGGGGCAGGGGGTCACCACCATGGTCTGCCCAAAGAAGGAGCGGGCCACCTGCTGCACCTGGCCCAAGCCGCCGCAGGTCTTGCAGGTCTCCTTGGCGCTGCCCTCCCTGGCCCCCGAGCCCTTGCAGGTCTCGCAGCGCTGCTGGCGGCTGAGCTTGATCTTCTTCTCCACCCCGGCGGCAATCTCCTCCAGGGTCAGCTCGATGGCGATCTTAAGGTCGCGGCCCTGGGGCGGGCCGGCCGGACCGCGTCGCCTTCGGCCACCCCCACCAAAGAGCCCCCCCAGCAAATCGCCAAAGAGGTCTTCGAAGTCCCCGGCGTGGGTGAAATCGGACCACTGGAAGCCGCCGCGGCCAAAGTTGCCTTCCACCCCGGCGTGGCCGAAGCGGTCGTACGCGGCCTTCTTCTGCTCGTCGCTGAGCACCTCGTACGCCTCGGAGGCCTCCTTGAAGCGCTCCTCGGCCTCGGGGTTGTTAGGATTGCGGTCGGGATGGTACCTGAGCGCCTGCTTGCGGTAGGCGCTCTTGATCTCGTCCTGGCTGCTCTCCTTGGAGACGCCGAGGACTTCATAATAGTCCCGTTTGGCCATCTACTGGTTCTTTTTCTTGTCCTCGTCCACCACTTCAAAGTCGGCGTCCACCGCCCCGCCCTCCGCCTTCTCCGGGCCTGGGGCCGGGCCGGGCTGGTTCTCGGGGGCGCCGGCCTGCTGGTAGATTTTTTCTGAGAGTTTGTGTGCCTGAGCCTGAAGGGACTCCATCGCCTTGTCGAGGGCGGCATCGTCGTCCCCCTCCAGGGCGTGCTTCACCTGGGCTACCGCCGCCTCCACCGTCCCCCGCTCCTCCGCCGGCAGCTTGTCCCCCTGCTCACGCAGCAGCTTCTCCACGCTGTAGACCAACCCGTCCGCCCCGTTGCGCTTCTCCACCCCCTC
>VGJS01000105.1 GCA_016867395.1 Candidatus Handelsmanbacteria bacterium | reverse complement strand
GGAGGGGGGGCAGACAGCGCCGGGGGGGCGCCGGCGGACCGCGTCCCCATTTTGGAGAAGATGGCCGAACTCCAGGCCAAGGCCGGCGACACCCGGTCCGCCCTGGCAACCCTCGCGCAGTTGGCCCAGCTCGATTCCCTCAACCGCTATGCCTATTACAGCCAGTACGTGCAGGTGGCCGAAAAGGGCGGGGACCCGGCTGCCCGCCTGCGGGGGCTGGAAGGCATGGCCCAGGCCAACCCCAAGGACCCCGAACCCCCGCACAAGCTGGCCGAATCCTACCTGAGTGCCGGCGATGCGAAAACCGCCGAGCGCTGGGTCGAGCGCGGCCTGCGGGCCGACCCCCGCAACGCGTACCTGTTCCTGCTCAAGGGAGACTGTCTGGCCCGCCAGAGCCAGGAGGACCAGGCCGTGGCCGCGTATGAGCGGGCCAAGGCCGATCCTTCCTGGGCCACCGTGGCCCAGCAGCGGATCTGGCAGTTGCGGCCGCCCGAGAGCCAGGAAGAGAAACTCAAGCGCGAGTTCTTCGGCAAGAGCAAGAACACCACCCCGGCGGAGCCGGCCGAGCAATGATGCAGCGAAACCAAGTCCGATAAGGAGGGAAAATGTTCGGGTACTCTTCCTTTGGCCAATTTTTCGCCGATGGGGGGTGGGCCATGTGGCCCCTGCTCCTGCTGCTAATCTTCGGTGTCGCCGTGGTCATCGAGCGCTTCTACAACCTGCGGCGGGCCGCCATCGACGCCCAGACCTTCTTCAAGAACCTCGAAGATGCCCTGCGCAAGGGCGGGCCGGACAAGGCCGCCGAGTTGTGCGCCAGCACCAGGGGCCCGGTGGCCTCAGTGATCCACGCCGGCCTTCTGCGCCTGCACCGGGGCCTGGATCACGTGGAGAAGGCCATCTCCAACGCCGGGGCGTCGGAGATGGCCTTTTTAGAGCGGGGGATGATCTGGCTGGCCACAGTCGCCAACCTGGCGCCCCTGCTGGGCTTTTTGGGCACGGTCAGCGGCATGATCAACGCATTCCAGGCCATCAAGGTGGCCGGCGACGTGGAGCCCACGGCGGTGGCCGGGGGCATCGCCGAGGCCCTGATCACCACCGTGGCCGGGCTGGTCATCGCTATCCCCATCCAGTTCTTCCACAACCTCTTTGCTGCCCGCATCGACCGCATCATCGTTGAGATGGAGGAGCACACCGCCGCCTTCCTTGACGTGCTCTCCGAACTGGGCCATAAACGCGAGACCTCCGAAGGGGCTTGAGGCATGAGGTCCCAGAAAAGGGTCCGGGTACTGCCGGAGATCCCCACCGCCTCGATGGCGGACATCGCCTTTCTGCTGATCGTCTTCTTCCTCACCAGCACCAGCATGAACCAGGACAAGGGCCTTTCCCTGTACCTGCCGGCGATGGGCGAGTCCAAGGAGGTGGCCAAGAAGAACATCTGTAACGTGTGGATCAACGAGGCCGACGAGGTGGCCATCTACGAGGAAGATCAGCTCAAACCCTTGGCCTTTGCGGCGCTCAAGGGCGAGATCGAGCGGCGGCTGACGGAGAACGGCAAGCTGATCGTCTCGGTCAAGAGCGAGCGGGGAGCTACCTACCGAACCTTCGTCAATGTGCTCGACGAACTGAAACTGGCCGGGGCCACCCGTATCTCCATCGCCTCCCCGGAAAAGTGAGATGAAATTCTACCGCAAATCCAAGGTGGACAGCGTGATCCCCACCGCCTCGATGGCGGACATCTCCTTTCTGCTGATCATCTTCTTCATGGTGTCCACGGTTTTTGTCCGCTATCGCGGCCTGCCGGTGGAGTTGCCCGAGGCGGCCAAGATCGAGAAGCTGGAGAGCCGGCGCAACGTCACCGGCATCTGGATCGACCGGCAGGGCCAGCTTATCGTCGACGACCAACCGGTGCCCCTCGATCAGGTGGCCAAACTCTTCAACGACAAGATGCGGGACAACCCCCGCCTGATCGTCTCGGTGAAGGGCGACGAGCAGGCCAAGTTTGGCCTGGTCTCCGATGTGCTGGAGGAGTTGCGCCGGGCCGAGGCCCTGCGGGTGAACTTCGCCACCGACCGGGAGCGCGCGGAATGATCGTCGGCAAACTGCCCGAGGCCGATCTCAAGCGCACCTACAACAAGGTGCTCAACATCTGCCTGGCCATCTCCGCTGCCGTCCAGGTGCTGATGTTCGCGGCGTTGCGGGGCTTCGATGTGCGCCTTGAGACCAAGGTCCAGAAGCCGGTGGTCATCCAACTGGAGCAGATTCCCGAGACCCGCCAGGAGCGCCAGCCCCCCCCGGCCGCCCGCCCGGTGGTGCCCATCGCCAGCGAGGACAACCAAATTTCCGAGGAAACGACCATCGAGACGACGGACATCGACCTGAAGCTCGACGACCTGGCCCCGCCCCCGGTCCTGGAGGAGCGGGCGGTGGAGCAGAAGGCCGAGATCGTCGAGGAGGATGAGCCGGTCGAGATCTGGAAGGTGGAGAAGCAGCCGGAGGTGACCAAGCAGGTTAAGCCCGACTTTCCTGAGATCGCCCGCAAGGCCGGCATCGAGGGCCGGGTCACAGTCAATGCCCTGGTGGGCAAGGACGGCAAGGTGGAGAAGGTCGGCGAGGTGACAGGCAACGAGGTCTTCCGCGAAGCAGCCAAGGCCGCGGCCCTCCAGTGGAATTTCACCCCCGCCATCCAGAACGATCGCCCGGTCAAGGTGTGGGTGGCCATCCCCTTCAACTTCACTTTCCGGGACTGAGCACCAAAAAAACAGATTGCCTGATCTGCGGAGTTTCTTTATCCTAAGTGTGTAGTCTTTAGCCTTTTAGAACGCTGAAGACCGCGCGACCACCCCCCCTTCTGCACCCCGCGCGACCTGCTTGCTCCCCGGCTCCCCGACCGCTTCTCCTGCTTCAGCAGCCCTCTGCGAGGAAAGACCAGATGCGTTGTCCTTACTGCAATCATCAGGACGATCGGGTGGTGGATTCGCGGGCCTGCCGCGATGGCATGGCCATCCGCCGGCGCCGGGAATGCATTAACTGCAGCCAGCGCTTCACCACCTACGAGTACATCGAGCACACCCCGCTGACGGTGATCAAGCGGGACGGCCGGCGGGAGCCCTTCGACCGGGGCAAGCTCCTGGACAAGATCCAGTTGGCCTGCTACAAGACCACCGTTTCCGCCGACCAGATCGAGGAGGTGGTGGACCTGATCGAGTCGGATCTATGCAACCTGGCGGAGAAAGAGGTGGAGAGCAAGCAGATCGGCGAGCTGACCATGGAGCGGCTGCGGCACCTCAACGAGGTGGCCTACGTGCGCTTTGCCTCGGTGTACCGGCAGTTCAAGGACAAGAACGACTTTGTGCGCGAGTTGGAGCAGTTGACGCACTGAGTGGGGCGTCGGGCCGGGGCGCCCTTCCGGTGTCTCCCAAGGCGCGGACTTGCCGCCGTGCTCGCTCCACTCGTCTGCCCACTGCCCCCCCGCAACACCATTTTTATGGTGTTGCGCCCCGCTCGTACGCCCTAGCCTGCTGCCCTACCCCCTCGAAGCCCCATACGTTGGGGCGTTGAGGCTCCGTGCTCCCCTCCTCTCCTCCCAACGTCCTTCCCATCCCCGACCACTCCCCGGGAGCCATCTTCAGGGCACTCCCGGCCCTCTGGTTCGGGAGATAGTGTTGGGGGGTGTTTGATCTGCGGGCGACGGGCGGGTATTTTATCTCAGCTATGAAATTCCCCGCGCTGCTCTTCACCATCGCCCAGTTGCACTACGGCGGAGGGGGCGATTGGTACGCCAATCCTTCCTCCCTGCCCAACCTCCTCCGCTTCATCGGGGAAAACACCGCCATCGCGGTGGCCGGGGAGCCGGCCCAGGTAAAGATCGGGGACGAGGAACTTTTCTCATATCCGTACATCTACATGACGGGTCACGGCAATGTCTCCTTCTCGCCAGAGGAGGTGCTGCGCCTGCGCCGCTATCTGGAGAGCGGCGGGTTCCTGCACGCCGACGACAACTACGGCATGGACGCCTCCTTTCGCCGCGAACTCAAGAAGGTCTTCCCTCTCAAGGAACTGGTGGAACTGCCTCTGAACCACGGGATCTTCCGCTGCCATTTCGACTTTCCCCTGGGGCTGCCCAAGATCCACCAGCACGATGGCAAGCGGCCCCAGGCCCTGGGCATCTTCGAGGGGGAACGGCTGGTGGTGCTCTACACCTACGAGACCGACTTGGGCGACGGCTGGGAAGACCCCCAGGTCCACAACGACCCTCCCGAGAAGCGGCTGGCCGCCCTGCGCCAGGGCGCGAATATCGCCGTCTGGGCCCTGACCCACTGAGATGTCCGCCTCCCCAGCCCTCCACGCCCACCTCCTGGCGCACCTGGCCCGCCTGCGGCGGCGGGCCCTTTTGCTGCTGCTGGGCGAGGTTCTGGCCCTGGCCCTAGGGCTGGGGCTGCTCCTGGCCTTGGTCGCGCTGGGCCTCGAAGCCTGGCTCTTTGTGCCGCCCCCCTGGCGCGCCGGGCTGGGCCTGGCAGGGGTGGCAATCCCCAACCTGGTCCTGGGGCTGCAACTAAGCCGCCGGCTGCCTTCTCTCCTCTCCCTCAAGGCCCTCGCGCTGCGGGTGGAGGGGCGCTGTCCCCAACTGCAACAACACCTGATCAGCACCCTCGAACTGTGGGAAAACCCCCGCGCCGCCTCGCTCTACTCGGCCTCTCTGCTAGGGGCCACCCTGGAGCGGGCCACCCGGCTCCTGGCCCAGGTGGAGCCGGCTCAGGTGTTCGCCACCGCTCCTTTGCTGGCCCGCCTGCGCCAACTGGGTGGAGCCGGGGTGGTGGGCCTGCTGGCCTGGCTGGGGGCCGGCCAAAGCCTGGGGGCGGCCCTCGATCGCTGCGCCCACCCCCTCACCGCGTACGCGCGCCCTTCCCGCACCCGCCTCGCCCTGGAGCCGGGCGACGCCGAGGTGGTCAAGGGCGCGGACCTGGCGCTGCGTCTCCGCCTGGCCGGCGAACGTCCCCCCAGCGCCCGCCTCCAGTGGCGCGAGGAGGCCAGCCCCTGGCAGGAGGAGGAGCTGGCGCTGGACGCCGACTCCCTGCGCTACCTTTTCAAGCGGGTGCAGCGGCCCTTTGCCTACCGGGTGGAGGCCGGGGAAGGCAGCACCCCCGAGTACCAGGTGCGGTTGATCGAGCCGCCGGTGGTCCAAAGGCTGCGCCTGGAGTACCACTACCCGGCCTACAGCGGCCTGCCGGTGAAGAGCGACGAGGAGAACGGCGACATCACCGGCCTGGCCGGCACCCGGGTGCTGATCGAACTGGAGGCCAGCCAGCCCCTGGCCGGCACCGAGCTGGTGCGCGGCGACACCCTGCCCCAACCCATGCAGGTGGAGGGTGCCCGGGCCAGGACCGAACTAACCATCGCGCGGGCGGGCCACTACCACCTCGAATTGCTTGACCTCAAGCAGGTGGCCAGCCGCGACCCCATCCGTTACGCCATCCAGGTGTTGGAGGACGCACCGCCCAGCGTGGCCCTGGCCGAGCCGGGCCGCGACCTGGACCTGCCCGAAAACCTGAAGGTGGGGCTGCGGGTGGAGGCGGCCGACGATTTCGGAGTGGCCCGCCTGAGCCTGGTCTGGCGTATCAACAGCGAGGCCGAGGAGAGGCGCGACCTGCCCCTGCGGCCGGGCCGGCAACTGAGCCTGGCCCAGACCTGGGACCTGGGCGGCCTGGACCTGTTGCCCGAGGACCGGGTCTTCTACCGGGTGGAGGTTTTCGACAACGACGCCTTCGCTGGCCCAAAGCAGAGTGCCACCCCCGAGTACTCGCTGCGATACCCCTCCCTGCGCGAACTCTACGAGGAGGTGGCCCAGACCCAGGAGGCGCAGCAGGACAGCCTGGAGGCGTGGGCGGAGCAGGAGGAGCAATCCCAGAAGTACTTGGAGCAGGTGCGGCGCGAGGCGCTGCGCAACAAGGAACTGAGCTGGGAAGGCAAGAAGGAGTTGGAGTCGGCCTTGGCCGGCCAGAAGGCCCGAGCCCAAGCCCTGGAGGAACTGGCCCGGCAGTTGGCGGAGACGGCCCAAAAGCTGGAGCAGGGCGGCCTGGCCTCGCAGGAGCTTTTGCAGAAGATGGAGGAGATTCGCCGGCTGATGGCCGAGGTGGCCACCCCCGAGTTGCAGGAGGCCCTCTCCCGCCTGCAGGAGGTCGCCCAGTCGCCCAACCCTGAGGACCTGGCCGAGGCCCTCAAAGCCTTCAACGAGGACCACCGCGCCTTTCAGGAGCGGCTGGACCGCACCCTGGCCCTCCTGCGCCAGATCCAGGCCGAGCAGCGCCTGGAGGGGGCGGTCAAACGCGCCGAGGAACTCGAAAAGCGCCAGAACCAGATCAACCAGGCCGCCGCACAAAAGACACCGGGGCTGGCCCCGCAGGAGCGCCGGCTGGAGCAGGACACCGGGCACCTCCAGGAGGACCTGGAGAAACAGGGCGGGGAGATGGGGGAGTTCGACCCGGAGACCGCCCGGCAGTTGTGGGACCAGGCCGGGGCCATGCAGGAGCAGCAGTTAGCCCAGCGCATGCAGGAGTTGGCCGGCCAGCTGGAAGCCCAGGAGATGAGCGAGGCCCGGCGGCAGGGTGAGAGCCTGGAGGGCGACCTCAAGACCCTGTCGCAGAGCATGCGCAAGATGCAGGGTGAGTTCACTGCCAGGCAGAAGAAGCAGATCGGCCGCCAGTTGCAGCAGGCCCTGGCTGAGGTGCTGCACCTCTCCCGCCGCCAGGAGGACCTGGGTCGGCAGGGGGCCTCGCCGACTGCCCCGCCCCCCGCCGAGCTGGCCCAGGACCAGTTCGCCCTCTTGCAGGGGGCCGACCTTGCCGCCGAGCGCATCGGCCGGGCGGCCAAGCAGACCCTCAGCCTCGCCCCGGAGCTGAGCCTCTCCCTGGGGCAGGCCCGGCGCAGTATGCAGCAGGCCGCCCAACTCCTGGGCCAGCAGGATTCCCAGGTGGCGGGCGTGCCACAGGCCGAGGCCATGCGCCACCTCAACGAGACCGCCCTGCTCCTGCGCCAGAGCCTGGACAACCTCTCCAAGTCCCAGAACCCCTCCAGTTTCGGCGAGGCTATGCAGAAGTTGCTGGGCCTGTCGGAGCAGCAGGCCGGCCTCAACCAGGCCACCCAGCAGGCCCTGGGCCAGGGCCTGGAGCCGGGCAACCAGGGCCGGGAGGCGGGCCGGCTGGCCGCCGAGCAGGACCGCCTCGCCCAGGCCCTGGAGATGCTGGAGCAGCAACTGCGCGGCCAGGGCGGGGCGCGCCGGCGGGTGGAGTCGATCGCCGAGGAGATGAAGTCCGTGGCCGAGGAGCTGCGCCAGCAACGCCTCACCCCCCAGACCCTGGCCGCCCAGCAGCGGATAATGCAGCGCATGCTCGACGCCAGCCGCTCCATCCATACCCAGGGCCAGGAGGAGAAGCGCCGCGCCGAAAGCGGTCAGGACCAGGGCTACAGCGGGCCGGGGGCCTTGCCCGCGGACCTGGGACAGGCATACGACCAGTTGCGGGGGGCAATGAAGCGGGCCCTCGAAGGCCCCTACCCGGAGGAGTACCGCGCCCTGATCGAGCAGTACTACGAGCGGGTCTACCAGGACCTGCTCGGCAGGCAAGAGCAGCCGTGAAGGGGTGCTGGCTTTTGCCCCTGTTGTTTGCCGGGGCCGCCTGGGGGCTGGACCGCGGGCTGCAGCGTTTTCTGGAGACCGGCGAGCTGGCCGGCTGGGAGGTGGCGGGGCGGGAGCGGGGGGCGCAGCTTTTCCGCCAGGGGCAGAAGGCCCTGGCCCTGGGGGATACGGCCGCCGGCCGCGCCGCTCTGGAGCAGTTGACCCGAGCGGGCAGCGGCCCCTGGACCGCGGCGGCCTGGGGTCTGCGGGCCGAAAACGCGCTCCGGGCCGACCGGCTCGACGAGGCGGAGCGCTGCCTTGAAGAGGTGTGCCGCCAGGTCCCCCAGACAGCGGCCTGGACCCGGCTGCGCCGGGCGGAGCTGCGTTACTTTCAGGGGAAATTCGCCGAGGCCGCTGCCTGGCTGGAGGAGTTGGCCCGCCAACTGCCGGGAGATCCCAGCGCCAACGATGCCCTGGCCCTGCTGGCCCTAATTGAAGAGCACAAGGATAGGGCGGGGCCGCTCCAGGTCCTGGCCCGCGCCCAGTTGCGCCTGCGCCAGGGCCGGGACGCGGCAGGGGAATGGGCGCAACTGGAGGCCGAGGGGGTCCTCCAGGCCCTGGCCCTGCTTATCCAGGCCCGCTGGGTGGCAGGCGGCGACCCAGCGGCGGCGCTGCGCCTGTACGAGCGCCTCGCCAAGGAGTTTCCCAAGAGCCCCCACGCGGCGGCAGCACGGCTCGAGGAGGCGGCGTTGCGCGAGGTCGGCGGAGAGTTGGCAGAGGCCCTGGCGCAATACGAGGCCTTCCTGGCCCTTTTTCCCGAGGACGCCCGCCTGCCCGAGGTGCGGCTGCACATCCAGCGGCTGCGGCAGCAGCGAGGGAACCAATGAGAAATACCTGCTGGGCCGGGGTGCTGCTCCTGCTGTTGGGCGGGCCGGCGTTAGCCGACCGCCTGCTGGTATACATGGACCTGGAGCAGCGCGACCACCTCAAAGCCTACGGCCTGGCCTTCTGGTTACTGAAGCAGGGGGCGCCAGTGGAGTGGCTGCTCAACTACCGGGGCGGCTCCTTCCTGATGGAGGCTCGGCCGGACCTGGTGCAGGAGGCCCAGATCCGCGGCGTTTCCGGGGCCCTGATCAGCGAGGGGCAGGCCGCCGGGATTCGCGCCGAGATCGAAGAGGGCAACATGGACGTGGTCCGCCTGGAGAAGGCCCCCCGGGTGGCTGTGTACACCCCGCTGGGGGCCAAACCCTGGGATGACGCGGTGACCATGGCCCTGGAGTACGCCCAGATCGAGTACGACAAGGTCTGGGACCCGCAGGTGCTACAGGGCAAACTAGCCGACTACGACTGGCTGCACCTGCACCACGAGGACTTCACCGGCCAGTACGGGAAGTTTTTCGCCAGCTTCGGTCACGAGCCCTGGTACCAGCAGCAGCAGGCGGAGTACGAGGCCCAGGCCCGCCGCCTCGGCTTTGCCAAGGTCGCCGAGGAAAAGAAGGCCGTGGCCCGAGCCATCTTCGAGTACATGCGCCAGGGGGGGTTTGTTTTCGCCATGTGCGCAGCCACCGACAGCTTCGACATCGCCCTGGCCGCCGACGGGGTGGACATCGCCGCCGCGGTCTACGACGGGGACCCGGCCGATCCCCAGGCCCAACAGCGGCTCAACTTTGCCAACTGCGTAGCCTTCCAGGGCTTTGCCCTGGAGACAAACCCCCTGGTCTACGAGTTCTCGGACATCGACACCAGCCCGCGCGAAGGCCGGCAGATCAGCTCGGCCGAGGCCGATTACTTCACCCTCTTCGAGTTCTCGGCCAAATACGACCCAGTGCCCACCATGCTCACCCAGTGCCATACCAACGTTGTCAACGGCTTCCTGGGCCAGACCACCGGTTTTCGCAAGCAGTTGATTAAGAAATCGGTAGCCATCATGGGACAGGTGGAGGGCGGCGACGAGGTGAAGTACATCCACGGGCAGGTGGGCAAGGGCACTTTCACCTTTTACGGGGGCCACGACCCCGAAGACCACCAGCACCATGTGGGCGACCCGCCCACCCAACTGGCCCTCTTCCCCAACTCGCCGGGGTACCGGCTCATCCTCAACAACGTGCTCTTCCCCGCGGCCAGGAAGAAAGAGCGCAAGACCTGAGCGGGGATTTCCAGATAACAACCAGGAGATGGAAATGAGCGACTGGTACTCCGACGCCGACTTAGATCTCAAGGTCGCCGAACTGAAGATCAACGGGTACGCGGTCTTCGAGGGGTTAATCCCCGCCGGGACCATTGACAGCATCCGCGCCGCTTTCACGCCGCTGCTGGAGCAGTTGAGGGTGCGGGAGACCCAGATCCATCCCACTGAGCGGGGCGAGGTGAAAACCGGCCTGGGCCGGCAGCAGTTCGCCAACCGCTACACCCTGCATGTGCCCTGGCAGCCGCCCTTTGCCGAGCCGGCGATCTACGAGCACCCAGGGCTTTTGGCCTTCTTCGAGCGCTACTGGGGCAGCGACGACTTCCAGATCACGTGCTACCACTCCAACAACCCGTACCCCGGCAGCCAGTACCAGCCCTGGCACCGCGACATCGGCCTGCTGGCTCCGGGGGTGGGCTTGCAGACCTGTCCGCACTTCGGGATCAAATTCCCGCTGGTCGATACCTGCGAGGAGAACGGCAGCTTCGAGGTGTTGCCCGGCAGCCAGTACCTGGCCGATTCCGGCCTGGAAGGCAGGTACGACGAGTTCCTGCGCCAGGGCCATTTCCCCAGCACCCATCGCCTCAATCTAAAAAAAGGCACTCTCTGGATTCAGGACCCGCGCACCCTGCACCGGGGCACCCCCAACCGCTCGGACCACGCCCGGCCCGAGCTGGTACTCTGCTTCTCGCGCTCCTGGTTCGCGGTGCGCCACCCGCTGGAGCTGAGCCGCGCGGAGTTCGGCAAGCTCTCGGAGCGGGGCAGGAAATTGTTGGCCAGGAGCCGGGTGGTCTAGCTCTCGGCCACCGCGCGCAGCGGGGGCAGCACCTCGTCCCCTTCCAGCTCCCGCACCAGGTCAGCGGCCCGCCTGGCGATTTCGTTGCCCTCTCACCCTTCCTCCTCGATCACCTGCAACAGGCCCGGACTCTAGCTGACCGTATCGACGATGCGGCCGCTCCGGGCTTGGTCGCTGGTATGTGTCAAGTTTCTGATCGGTCTTAGGGGCCGTCCCGGCAGGGATGAAACGGGAGGGGTCGTGCTCACCCCCTGCGGAGACGAGGCGTATCTTTCGGGCGGTGCGTCGGGACCAAGGTCGGTTTATACCTGGTGCTATGAAG
>VGJS01000104.1 GCA_016867395.1 Candidatus Handelsmanbacteria bacterium | reverse complement strand
GGCGGAGCCAGGGCCTCGGCGGGCGCCTGGGCCGGGTGCTGGGGCGCCAGTTCGGGCCGAGAGGCAACCGGCGGCCTGGCCTGGGGGGCGGTGCGCGGCTCCTCCCCAGTGCTGCGGGTATCGGCAAGATAAAGGGCCAAAAGCAGCACCAGCAGCAGGGCCCCGCCGCCCAGGATCAGCAGTCCGCCCCGCGCCCCGGAGCGGTTGGGTTCGCCGTAGCCGCTGGCCGCCAAAGGCGAGGGTTGCCGGTCCGAGGTGGTGCCCGGCGCCACCGGCAGGGTCAGAGCGTCGCCCAGGGCCACCGCCGTGTGGGGGCCGGGGGTGGGCTCTGGGGGCACCTCCAGGGTCGGGGGCGGGGCCCCGAACTGGTCGTTGTACTGTTTGAGGATGGCCGCCCCGTCGAGGCCTAAATGGTCGGCGTAGGTTTTAAGGATCATGCGCATGTAAATCGGCTCGACCACCTTGAAGTTGCCCGTCTCCACCGCCTGGAGCACGTTGAGGCTCAGGCCGAGCTGCCGATGGAGCTGCTCGTGGGTCTTGCCCTGCTGCTCGCGCGCGTGGCGCAGCTTGGTGGCGATGCTCTCTTCGCTCATAGTTCCTTGCAGAGGTCATGGGGAGGTTCACGAGAAAGTGGGCAAAGGGTAGCCGGCCTTTTCCAAGAGCTTGGACAAGAGGGCCAGCGGCAGACCCACCACATTATAATAACATCCTTCGATGCTCTCAATGAACGGGGCCCCGGCCCCTTGAATGCCGTAGGCCCCGGCCTTGTCGTCCGGCTCGCCGCTGGCCAGGTAGCGGTCGATCTGGGCGACCGAGAGGGACCGCATCCGCACCTGGGTTTCGGCGCAGTCCTCCAGGCGCCGGCCGTCGCTGCAGGCCAGCGACACCCCGGTGTAGACCTGGTGGGTGCGGCCAGCCAGGAGGCGAAGCATCCGGGCCCCGTCGGCCGGGCCGGCCGGTTTGCCTAGCACCTGCCCGTCGAGGTGGACCACGGTGTCGGCGCCGATGACCACCAGCCGGCGTTGAAAGCCATAATGGTGGCGCACCGCCTTCAGCACCGCCCCGGCCTTGAAGCGGGCGGTCTCGAGGGCGTGCCGGGCGGGAGAACCGCCCTGGTGCTCGGGTTCGGCGGCGGCGCTGGTCCACTGCACGAAGGGCAGGCCGATCTGCTGCATCAGCGCCGCCCGGCGCGGCGAGCCCGAACCCAGGATCAGCAGGGGAGAGGCATCGGCGTCCATCGATGGCTTAGGGGGATTCGACCAGCAGGGTGACCGGCCCCTCGTTGAGGATCTCGACGCTCATCTCCGCCCCAAAGACCCCGCGCTCGACGCGCAGCCCCTGGTCCCCCAGGTCGCGCAGAAACTGCTCGTACAGAGGTTCGGCCCGCTCAGGCGGGGCGGCTTCGGTAAAACTGGGCCGCCGGCCCCGGCGGCAGTCGCCGTACAGGGTGAACTGGGAGATGGCCAGCACCGCGCCGCCGGCCTCCAGCGCTGAGCGGTTCAGCTTGCCCTCTTCGTCGGGAAAGATCCGCAGATTGGCGCATTTTTCGGCGCAGAAACGCACGGCTTCGCCTGCGTCATCCTGGCGGATGCCCACCAGCAGGACTAAGCCGGGGCCGATGGCGCCCTGTAACCGGCCTTCGACCAGGACCTGGGCCCGGCTGACCCGCTGTACGAGAACTCGCATGGTTGGACAGTTGGATTCGGTGTCGCCTCGTCCTCCAATTTATCACCTCCCCCCCGAAATTGGCAATCAGCCCCGGCTGTCGCCGCGCTCAAAGCGGAGTTGGGGGATGTCCTTAAACTGGAACTTGAAGTAGAAGGCCCGCTCGCGCGAGAAGCGGCTGGGCTGGAGGTTGAAGGTGAAGGTCCAGTCGTGGAATTCCCGCAGCAGCGAGAGCAGTTCGGCGTTGACACGGGGGCGGGCGAACAGGGGCGTGCCAGGGGCGCGCAGGTCGTAATTGAGGGAGTAGTCGCAGCGCCAGCGCCCCCGGTTAAAGCCTACGGCCCCGCGCAGCCAGGAGCGGGTGAGGGTGGCGGTCCCGCTGCGGCTGCGGGCGTAGTAGTGGCTCAGTTGCAATTGCCGGCCCCGCCCAGGGCGCTGGATGTCGCTTTGCAGGCCGCTCTCGAAGCCAAAATCCTCGCTGGCCCCCTGGCCCCGTTCGGTTCCGGACTCCCGGTCGGCGGTGCTGCCCTGCTGGCCGGAAAAACGCAGCGAGGAGCTGAGTTCAAACTGCTGGAGGCGCGGCCAGGCGCGGAAGCGGCCGTCGCCGCCGTAGAACTCGGAACGCAGTCTCAGGCGGGTGTCGAGGTGCTGGCCAGCGCCGATGCTCAGCGAGGTGAGCAGGGGGCTGAGGGGCTGGCGCTGGCGGTCCAGGGCGTAGGCGGTGGAGAGGTTGAGCTGGGCCAGGCGCACCTTCGCCTCCTCCTCCCCTTTAAGCCACTTGACCCAGAAGGTGTTGTCGAGGCGGAGGGCCAATTGGCGCTCCTGCTTCCAGGCGGCCCCCGGGCCCCCCAGGCCAAAGACCTCGCCGGTGTCGGTGTGGGCGGCCTGGTAGTTGAGGGTGGCGCTGGGCTTTAAGACATGGCGCAGGGCGGTCAGGCGCCACAGCTTCGGGTAAAAGAGGCCGTACCAGGTCGGGGTGAGGGCCAGGCCGGCGTTGAGGCGCTCGCTGCGCACCCCGCGGGTCTGGAGCCCCTCGCCAAAGAGGTCGGCGTCGCTCCAGTTCTCGCTCAGGGAGGGGTTGAGGCTCAGCCAAGGGAAGGGCCGGTGCTGGGCGCTGAGGCCAAAGGCGAGATCGGCGGCGGTGCGGTCGATCACCTCGGCGGGGGCGCAACGGCGCTGGTGGCGCAGCCGGCCGGTGCCCTCGTAATACCATTTGCGGTACCAGGGCCCCTGCGTTTCCCTCTCCCTGCCACTCCACAGGGTCTTGCGGGCGCTGCGCAGGCTCAGCTCGGGGAGGACCACCTCGGAGCGCCGGGTGTCTAAATTGCGGGTTTGGCTGGCGTTAAGGCTGAGACTGTGGCCGCCGGTCCAGCGCTTGGTAAAGCTCAGGTTGGAGCGCAGGGTGCGGTTGAGCCGCTCCTCCAGGTCGGTGCTGTTGTTCCGGTTGAAGTCTTTGCTGCTCTGAAAGGTGCCGGCGGCGCGCAGCGAGGCGGTGGGCCCCAGCTCCTGGTTGTGGCGGATGCTGGTCCACCACTCCAACTGGCCGGAGCTGCCGCGCTGGCGGTTCTCCAGGCGAGTCTCCACCTCGCCGCTCCAATGGTAGCGCCATGCGTGGCTGAGCCGGGCCCGGGCCAGCCAGCCGCTACGCTGGCGCAGATCGGCGGACAGGGCCAGGTCCCAGTAGTCGCTGGGAGCCAGGTAGTAGCCCAGGTTGCGCAGCACCCACTCGGTTTGGGCCGAGCCGTACCTGAGGGGGCGGCGGCCGAAGCCGGGGGTGAGCACCCCGGACTGGCGGTCCTGGCGCAGGGAGAAGACGGCGAAGGGGGCCCAGAAGAGGCGGCGCTGATCCACCCGGAAGTACACCGGGCGCGCCATGGCCATCTCGCCGGCCAGCACCTTGATGCGCGGACTGTAGAAATCGAAATGGGGATCCTCCTGATCGCAGGTGGTGTAGCTCCCCTGGCGGACAAGGAATTCCTTCTCGGTGCGGGCGCGGATCTCCTGGCCGGCGTAAAAGCCCTTATCATAGGTGACCCGGCCCACCTGGATGGTGCCGGAGGTATCCCTCAGGTCGTAGAGGATGCTCCGCCCCTGCAAGGTCTCGCCGCCGCGCCGGAGCACCGGCAGCCCGGACCAGGCCCCGGTGCTGTCCTGGGTTCCCCACGCCTCCACCACCTCGCGCTGCCGCCAGTAGACGATGCGCGCCGCCTCCAGCCGAGCGCTCTGGTGGACCACGCTGGCCTGGCCTTCGAGCACGAGGGAGTCGCCGGCGCTGCGCACCCGCTGGGCCTGGTAGGAGAAACCCGGGTCGGTGGGCGGGACCAGGGCGGCCAGGGCGGCCTGGCGGGCGGCTTCGCTGGTGTCGGGGGGGGCGGGCTGGGCCCCCAGGGGCAGGGCCAGCAGCAGCAGGCAGGCGGCGGGCCTCATCAGCTACGGGGCGAGTGGCGCTGGCGGAAGACCTCGTAGAGCACCAGGCCGGCGGCCACTGAGGCGTTGAAGGAGCCGAGCTGGGCGCGGCCCATAGGGATCTGCACCACAAAGTCGCACCCCTCGCGCACTAGCCGCCGCATGCCGGTGCCCTCGCTGCCCACCACCAGGGCGCAGGGCCCCCGGTAGTCCACCGCGGTGAAGGGGTGCTTCCCGTCGGGGGCCAGGCCGGTGATCCACAGACCCGCCTCCCTGGCCAAGGCCAGGGCCCGGCCCAGGTTGTTGACCCGGCAGACGGGCAGGTGCTCGACGGCCCCGGCCGAGGCGCGGGCCGCCGCCCCGGTCAGGCCGGCGGCGCCCCGCTCCTGGATCACCACCGCGTCGGCGCCCACGGCGCAGGCGCTGCGGATGATGGCCCCCAGGTTATGAGGGTCCTTAATGCCGTCGAGAAAGACCAGGAAGGGAACGCGGGGATCGAGGCGGATCAATACCTCCTCATAGGAAGCGTAGGCCCGGGCGGCCAGGTAGGCGATAACCCCCTGGTGCTGAGGGCCGGCGGCCCGGTCGAGTAGGAGGCGGTCCTGCATGTCGAAGGGCACCCCGGCCTCTTTGGCCAGGGCGAAGATCTCGTCGATAGCCGGGCCGTGGCTGCCCTGAGCCACCAGTAGGCGTTGGCAGGGGCGGCCGGCCTTGAGGGCTTCGAGGACGGGGCGGCGGCCCCAGATCATCTCGGGGGCGGGGGAAGGCTGGGCCAGGAAAGAACCTCCTCTCCGGGGGAGCGATCTGCCAGGGGGGCCGGGGCCAAGACCGCGGGAGCCGGCGGCTTACACTTGAAAGTAAAAGACTTGAACAAAAAGGGGAAATCTGGTGTGGGTTTTGCTAAACCTTAGAGCAGTCCCCATCAGCTGCGAGGAGAGGATATGGTTAAGGCGATGCTGCTGGGCCAACTGGCCCTGGCCCTGGGCTTTCTGGTGCTGATCATCCGCGCCCTGGGGGAGCGCATTCAGGAGTTAAGTTAGCGCCGATCCCCTTTGGGGCCTTTGAAGCCTTCGCCAAAATCGTAGCCGGCCCGGCCCCAGTTGATCTGTTTGGGGTCCACCTGCTCGCGCAGCTTTTTGAGGGCGTCGCGGGCGGTCTGCTCGTCGTTCACCGCCGCCGCCGGCAAGGTAGGGGGCGTTTTTGTTTTGGGGCGTATGGTGGGTTTGGGAGGCGGATTTTTAGTGGCGGGTTGGGGGGGGATTGCCTTGGGCGCGGCGGGTTTGGGTGGTGCGGGTTGGTGCTTTGGCGGGCCGGCGAGGGAGGGGGGCAGGGCCTTGCCCTCGAAGAAGAAGTCAGCGAATTCGAGCATTACCGCGGCCTTCTCCTCAGCCGCCACCGGGCCCAGGAGGGCGATGGTCTGGTTGAGGCGCTCGATGGTTTGCAGTTCCATGCTGGCCAGAAGCAGGCGGGCCCGATCCGCGCCCAGGGCGATGAGGAAGATGGCCACCTTCTGGAGTTGAGTAAAGCGGTCGGCGGGCGAGGGCATGGTTAGTTCCCCCCTCTCAGTTTTTCCTGCCATTCACCAAGCCTCGCCAAGGCCTGCAAGGGCGTGAGCTGGTCCAGATCCAAGTGGCGCAATTCGGCCAGCACCGGCGATTCGCGCGCGGGGGGTGCAAAGAGGGGCAGTTGTGCGGCGGGGGCCGGGGTCTGGGGCCTGCTCTGCTCCAGGCGGGCGAGAAGCTCCTTGGCCCGGGCCACCACCTTTGCGGGCATGCCGGCCATCTGCGCCACGTTGATGCCGTAGCTGCGGTCGCAGGGGCCGGGGGCCAGTCGGTGTAAAAAGACCACATGGCCGCCCTCCTCACGCACAAGTACGTTGGCGTTCTTCAGGCGGGGCAGCGGCTCTTCCAGCGCCGTCAGCTCGTGGTAATGGGTGGCAAAGAGGGTGCGGGGCCGTGCCGGGCAGTCGTGCAGGTGCTCGACGATGGCCCAGGCCAGGCTCAGGCCGTCGAAGGTGCTGGTACCCCGCCCTAACTCGTCCATCAAAATCAGGCTCTGCGCGGTGGTGTTGTTGAGGATATTGGCCGCCTCGTTCATCTCCACCATGAAGGTGCTCTCCCCCCGGGCCAGATTGTCGGCGGCTCCCACGCGGGTGAAGATACGGTCCACTGCCCCCAGGCGGGCGCGGCGGGCCGGCACGAAGCTGCCCAGTTGCGCCAGCAGCACGATAAGCCCCACCTGGCGGATGATGGTGCTCTTGCCGGCCATGTTGGGGCCGGTGATCAGCAGCACCCGCGCGGTGTCGTCGAAACACAGGTCATTGGGCACGAAGCGCCCGGTCTGGAGCCGGCGCTCCACCACCGGGTGGCGGCCTCCTTCGATCTCGATGCCTGGCCCTTCGTCTACCTGCGGGCGCACCCAGCGCTCGCGCTCGGCCACCTCGGCCAGGCAGACCAGTAGATCGAGCTGGGCTATGTGGCGGGCGATCTGCTGCACCTGAGCGGCCCAGAGGGCCACCTGGGCCCGCAGTTCGAGAAAGATCCGGGTCTCGATCTCGGCGATCTTCTCCTCAGCCCCCAGCACCTTCTCCTCCCATTCCTTCAATTCTGGGGTTAGGAAGCGCTCGGCGTTGACCAGCGTCTGCTTGCGGATGTAGTCGGCGGGCACCCGGTCGAGGTTGGCCTTGCTGATCTCCAGGTAATAGCCGAAGACCTGGTTGAAACCCACCTTAAGGGAGCCGATGCCGGTGCGCTCGCGCTCCTCTACCTGGAGCCGGGCGATCCACTCCTTGCCCCCGGCGCTGGCCTGGCGCAGTTCGTCGAGTTCGGCATCGCAGCCGGAGCGGATCATGCCGCCCTCGGCGATGGTGGCCGGCGGCTCATCCACCAGGGTGCGGGAGATCAGGGCCACCAGTTCGTTCACCGAGGGCAGGCCGGCCAACTCGCGCAGGAGCGGGGCGGCCAAGACGCCGGCCTGTTGCCGCAAGGCCGGGGCCTGCCCCAGGGAGCGGGCCAGGCCGACCAGGTCGCGGGCATTGGCCCGCTGGCAGCAGATCCGCGCCATCACACGCTCCAGATCCCCCACCTGGCCCAGGGTCTCCTGCAGGCGGGGCCGGGCGGAGCGTTCGCCCAGCAGCACCTCCACCGCGTCGAGGCGCGCCGCGATGGCCGCCGGGTCGCGCAGGGGGGCGGCCAGCCACCGCCTCAGGAGCCGGGCGCCCATCGGGGTGCGGGTGCAGTCCAGCACTTCTATCAAAGCGCCCTGCTCGCCTCCGTCCTGCGAGTTGCCCAGGAGTTCGAGGTTGCGGCGGGCGGTGGCGTCGAGGTACAGGCAGTTTTCGCGCCGCTGCCGGGTGAGGCGGTTGAGGTGCTCCACGGCCCCGCGCTGGTTCTCGCGCAGGTAGTGGAGGGCCGCGCCCGCGGCGCGCACGGCCTGGTGGAGGTCCTCGCAGTCGAAGCCCTTGAGGGAATGGACCTGCAACTGCTCGGCGAGGGTTTCATGCGCCTGGCGGTATTCGAACTGCCAGTCCTCCAGCCGGCTCTGGGCGGCGCGGGGCAGTGCCTGGCGCAGGGTATCCACCCATTGCGGGTCGGCCGCCTCGCTCAGCAGCAACTCGGCGGGGGCCAGGCGCTCCAGCTCGTCGGGCAGTTCTTTAAGGGGGACCTCGTCAAGGATGAAATCCCCGGTGGACAGGTCCACGCTGGCCAGGCCGGCCACCCCCTGGCCGGCGCAGAGGCAGACCAGGAAGTTGTGGCGCTGCTGGTCGAGCATGGAATCGGCCAGGGCAGTGCCGGGGGAGACCACCTGCACCACGTCGCGCTTGACTACCCCCTTGGCCTTGCGGGGGTCCTCCACCTGCTCGCAGATGGCCACCTTGCGGCCAAGGCGCAGGAGCTTGGCCACGTACCCCTCTACCGCGTGGTGGGGTACCCCGGCCAGGGGCACTTCCCCCGAGGTCTTGCCGTGGTTGCGGGCGGTGAGGGTCAGCCCCAGCAGGCGCGAAATCTCGCGGGCGTCCTCAAAGAAGGTCTCGTAGAAGTCGCCCATGCGGAAGAGGAGGATGGCGTCCCGGTGCTGGCGCTTGAAGTGATAGTACTGCTCCATCGCCGGGGTGAGCTTGCCCCCCCCATTCTTAACCATACGCCCCGCGGTTCAGGAAGCCCAGCAGGCGTCCGCGGCGCGGGTCGGCGTCGGCGTACACATGTTCGGGCATGACGTAGTTCATAAAAGGGAAATACTTGTGGCCGATCATGCGCCGGCCGTAGGTGATCTGGGTGATGTAGCGGATGCGCTGGGAGGTGTTGGGCCCGCCCCGGTGCCAAACCTGATTGTTGAACATCACCACGCTGCCGGCCTTGCCCAGGTTGTGCTGGATCTGCTTTTCCCAGGGCGTGCCCTCCAACGAGCCCGGGCAGGGGGCGCCGAAGAGGTGGGAGCCGGGGATGGCCTCGGTGCCCCCGTGCGCGACCTCCACCACGTCGGTGAGGTAGTAGTTGCAGGTGAAGAAGAGCACCGGAAGCCGCACGTTTTTGGGCGGTTCGCCCTCGGTGACTAGGTAGTGGGGGGCGTCATCCTGGTGCCAGCCGGACAGGCCGCCTCCCAGCGGGGTGCGGAAGGAGTTGTTGTGGATGACGTGGCAGTTGGGGGCCACCAGGGCCTCGGCGAAGCTGACGATGGGCTCCACGTCGAAGAGGCGCAGGTTGGCCGGGCTGTGCACAAAGGCCCGGTGCGTCAGTTCAATGGTGGCCCCTACGGAATTGAGGCCCTCGGGGTTGTCGCGCAGCAGGCGGTCCAGGTCGGAGCGCAGCTCGGCGCACCAGTCCGGGGGCAGCACCTCCTGCAGGAACAGATAACCGTCGCGGTTGAACTGCTCCACCCAGGCTTGGAGCTGTTCGGGGCTGGCCTGCTGGCCGGCCCGGGCGGTAAATATTGGATCGCTCATTGCCGCAAAAACCTCCTCGGTATTAGGGATAGACAATAGAGAAAGGGGCCGGTCCCATCAACATACAAAAAAAGAGCCAGGAATCCGTGAGGACTCCTGGCTCGCGGCATACATTGCGGGGGGGGTCAGCGCTTGCCCAGGTTATCCCCCCAGCTCTCCATCTCCTCGTCCTGGTCGGCGACTACCTCGCCGATGGTCACCGGGCGGATGGGATGGCTGACCTGGTAGGCGTCCACCTCGGCCTGGTCCTTGTCGCGCAGGTAGTCGATGACGCTGAGCACGATCTTCTTCTGCTCCTCGTCGAATTCGATCACCTTGAGCGGCAGCTCCTGGCCCAGCTCAAAGCACTGGCGCGGGGTCTGGAGGTTGTCCACGCCCAGTTGCGAGATGGGCACGAAGCCGTCCACGTCGCCCTCCAGCGAGACCACCACGCCGCGCTCCAGCACCCGGGTGATGGCGCCCTGGGTGGAGGTGCCCACCGCGTACTGGCTGGCGAACCTCGGCCAGGGATTGTCGCAGGCCAGCTTGTGGCTCAGGGAGATGCGGCGGCGCTTCTTGTCGATCTCGGTGACCACCACCCCGATCACGTCGCCCTTCTTAAAGAGTTCGTTGGCCTGGCGGATGCGGCGGGTCCACGACATGTCGGAGATGTGGACCAGTCCGTCGATGCCCTCCTCAATCTCAACGAAGGCGCCGAAGTTGGTCAGGCTTTTGACCTTGCCTTCGAGCCGGGTGTTCATGGGAAATTTGTTGTCGAGGCTCTCCCAGGGGTCCGAGGCGGTCTGCTTCATGCCCAGGGAGATCTTCTGGCTCTCCCTGTCGAGTTTGAGCACCACCACCTCGACCGGGTCGCCGATGTTGACCAGCTTGGAGGGATGGCGGATGTGCTGGGTCCAGGACATCTCGGAGATGTGGACCAGGCCCTCAATGCCCTCCTCCAACTCCACGAAGGCGCCGTAGTCGGTGATGCTGACCACCTTGCCTTTTGTCTGGGTGCCCTCGGGATAGCGCTGGTCGATCTGCTCCCAGGGGTGGGCGGTGAGCTGCTTAAGGCCCAGGGAAATGCGCTCGCGCTCGCGGTCGTAGTTGAGCACCTTGACCTTGATGCGGTCGCCGATATTGACCAGTTCGGAGGGATGGTTGACCCGGCCCCAGGACATGTCGGTGATATGCAGCAGGCCGTCCACCCCGCCCAGGTCGATGAAGGCGCCGAAGTCGGTGATGTTCTTGACCACGCCCTCGCGGACCTGCCCTTCCTCCAATTCCTTGATGATCTGGGAGCGCATGCGCTCGCGCTCGGCTTCGAGCACGGCGCGGCGCGAGACGACGATGTTGCGGCGGGCCTTGTTGAGCTTGATGATGCGGAAGGGGAACTCCTGGCCGATAAACTGGTCGAAGTTCTTGACCTGGCGGATGTCGATCTGCGAGCCGGGCAGAAATGCTTCGACCCCAAAGAGATCGACGACGATGCCGCCCTTGATGCGCCGCACCAGCCGGCCGCTGACGGTGTTGCCGGTGTCGTGGGCTTCCTTGATGCGGTCCCAGACCCGCATGAAGTCGGCCTTCTGCTTGGAGAGGACCACCTGGCCCTCCTGGTCCTCGACGTTCTCTAAGAAAACCTCGATCTCGTTGCCCAGTTCAATGCCCTGGGGCGCGTCGCCGAATTCTTTGAGGGGGATGGCGCCCTCGGACTTGAAGCCGATGTCCACCAGCACCTCGGTCTGGGTCACGGCCACTACCCGGCCCTTGACGATCTGGCCCTCGGCGATGCCCGTGAAGCTCTGCTCGTACAGGGCCATGAAGTCCTGCATCTGCGCTTCCGAGTATTCGGGGACGTCCAACTCGGCGGCGCTGATCTGGCCGTACTGAAGTTTTTCCGCGGGGGGGGAGAGTTGTTCGGTCATGCGCTGTGTACCTAAGGTTTTTCTCAACTGCGGTTGAGAGAGTGGAAAGGGGTCCGGAATCTCCGGTCGGGCTGCGTCTCAGCCCAGTTCGCTGCGCGAAACGATTGTTGACCTACTGCTGGTTAATAGGCGCTACTCAGGCGCCGCGTTGGCGTGCCAGGGCGGCGAGGTGAGCGACCTGTTCGGCTATGCTCATGGCGGTGGTGTCCACTTCGATCACCCCGGCCGGCGGGCCTTGGGCGCCGTAGT
>VGJS01000103.1 GCA_016867395.1 Candidatus Handelsmanbacteria bacterium | reverse complement strand
ACCCGCTTGAGACAGCTCGATAATCTGACGCCGAAACTCCGGCGGATAGGGTGGGCGTGATCTGGGCATCGCGGACTCCTTTCACTCAAGTGATAAGGTGTCCACCAAAGCGGGTCAACTCCAATCTGCAGGTTGCGCGTAATGCGGATGGCGCGGACTTCCGCCGCGCTGACACCTCGGGTGAGATGGCTCAGCGCCAGCCACTCGCGATACCTGCGGATCCTTTGTCCCATGCAGAAAACTCCTCAGTAAGGCAGCAGTTCAGCCCCGGGAAGGCTCCTTCATCGCGCCCCTGGCCTGGCGCACCTCCTCAGCGAGGTGACCCTGGTTGTCGAGGGTCTGGCGCAGGTGGCGCAGGCGGCGGGGGCCGGGATTGCGGGTCATGGCCGGCCCGTACACGGTATCGACCCAGAAGCGGGCAAAGGCGCTGATCTCGTTGCGCAGATAGGGAAGGTCGGCCTCGCTGTACTGGGCGGTGCAGTTGATGGTGAACATCCGCCGGCGCTTGCTACCGCCCCAGGCGCTGTGCTTAGTGTTCTGGTTGAAGACCACCACATCGCCCGGAACGCTCTCCAGGGCCACGGCCGGCACCTGCGCTCCGCTGATACTCCAGTCCTCCTGGCTGGTACGCAGGTGGGCCTGCAGGATTTCGGCGTAGCGGTCGCCCCAGCGTTGGCTGCCGGGGATCACCCGCAGGGCCCCACTCTGGCGGGTCACCGGATCCAAGTACAGGGCCATCTTGTAGAAGACGCGGGGCGGGGTGCCGCGCATCTTGCCACTCCAGTCGGTGTCGGAGTGCCAGTTGGTGTCGCCAACGTAGAAGTTGCCGTCGCTGCCGATGTAGTTGAAGTCCTCGCCCAGCAGGCTGACGAAGATCCCCTCAACCCGCTCGTCGTCGAGGAGGCCCGAGAGGTACTCGTTCTGGTCGATGAAGGGCACGATGCAGGAGCGGGCGGAGCCGTCGTGCGGCCTGCCATCGTGGCCGCCCCCGTGGGTGGCGAAGACGGATTCGAACTCGGCGGTGATGCGGGTGATTTCCGCTTTGAGCAACCCGGGGAAGACCAGGTACCCGAAGGTGTCCATGAAGGCCAGTTGCTGGGGGGTGAGGTGCATAGGGCTTGCTCCGTTCAATTAAAGATGAGGGGTTGGTAGGAAGCGGGCACGTGGAAGTTGGGGGCGGGGGTGTCCACCGGCGCCCAAGAGCCCCAGTGGGGATGGGAGGTGTGATCGGCGCATTTGTAGAAGTTGGCCCGCCAGTTGGTGCCGGCCTGGGGTATGCTGATGCCGAAGTACTTGGTGAAGAGGGCGAAGGGCAGATGGTACTCGACGGTCCAGGTGGTGGGCTCGGCGACTTCGGGTTCGACGATCTTGGGCAGGGAGTGGGCCACGGGCATCAGGGCCTCGTCCTCGGCGGTGAGGACCACCTGCTGCTTGCCGGCTTGGCGCTCCTCGGGGGAGGGGCAGCGGAAGACCAGCATGGTGCCGCCGCAGTTGACCTCAAAGTTAAGGTATGCGGTGGAACCGGGCACCGGGGCGACGAAGAACTCGACGCAACTGTCGGTGCAGACGCTGTCCTGGAATTTCTGGGCCACGGCGCGCACATAGCGGTCCTCGACGCGGAAGATCAGGCCCAGGGCGGTGTCGTCGTAGAGCAGGCGGGCAAGCACCCTGGGGCGGTGGCCCGAATCCTTCCAGGGGAAGTGGGTCACTTGGAGGGTGGTGGCAGCGGTCCAAACGGGGCGGTCCCATCGCGCGTCGGCGGGACCGAGGGCGGCGGTGCGGGCGATGGTGTAGTGCATGGAAAAGGCTCCTCAGCTAGGGTAGATGGGGGAAAGGTAGGTAGCCCGGGCCCGGCTGTAAAGGCGGGCGCTTGACCGCTTTGGCGGGCGGGTGGTATAGTTGGGGCCAGATCTCAACCGGAGAAGCGAGCGATCACTACCACCTCTGCCCCGGACTCGGCGGCCCTGCGGGCGCTGGGCCGGCTCTTCCCCTCCTTGGATGCGGCCCTGGCCGAGCTGGCCCGGCTCTCGGCGGAGCTGACCTACCAGAAGGGCGCGGTCCACGTCATCAGCGATATCCATGGCGAGCACGCCAAGCTCCGCCACGTCATCAACAACGCCTCGGGCGCCCTGCGGCCCCTGGTGGAGGAGCTGTTCAGGGGGGAGATGAGCCCGGAGCAGCTCCGGCAGTTCCTCACCCTGCTCTTTTATCCTTCTGAGACCCTGGCCAGCCTCCAGTGGCAGAACACCGAGGAGGAACAGATTTTCTGCCGGCGGGCCCTGCGCCAGGTCTTCAGGCTGATCCAGGTGCTGGCCCGCAATTACTCCTTTGCCAGGGCGGTCAGCCGCTTCCCAGAGGAGTACCGGGTGCTCTTTCAGGAGTTGTTCTTCCGGCCCGAGGACGAGGGGAGAGGGGTGAGGGCCATCGCCGAAGCCCTGGCCGGGCAGGGGCAGGTCTTCCGCATGTTGCGGCTGGCGGTGCGGGTGGCCCGCAACCTGGCCATCGACGAGATCGTCATTTGCGGGGACTGCTGGGACCGGGGGCCTCGGGGGGACCGGGTGGTGGATTATCTGCTGATGCAGCCCCGGCTCTCCTTCGTCTGGGGCAACCACGACGCGGCCTGGCTGGGGGCTTGCTTAGGGCAGGAGGCCCTGATCGCCTCGGTGCTACGGGTGTCGCTGCGCTACCGGAGGCTCTCGCAGTTGGAGGAGGGGTACGGGATCACCATGCAGCCCCTGGAGCGGCTGGCCCGCACGGTGTACGGGGAGGACGAGGCCAAGTGTTACCAGCCCAAGGGCAGCGGGCTGCGCGAGACGGCGCAGATCGCCCGGATGCAGAAGGCCGCGGCGGTGATGCAGTTCAAGCTAGAGGGCCAGCTCATAGCGCGGAACCCGGACTATGTGCTGGAGCACCGCCGGCTCTTGCACCAGCTAGACCTGGGAGCGGGGACCATCGTGATCGACGGGAAAACCTACACGCTGAAGGACCGCCATTTCCCCACCATCCATCCGGCCGATCCGTACGCGCTCTCGGCGGAGGAGCAGGCGTGTATGAGCCGGTTGCGCCAGTCCTTCCTGTCGAGCAAAAGGTTGTGGGACCATATTTGCTTCCTGGTGCGGCGCGGGGCCATGTACCTGCGCCGGGACGACCATTTGATCTTTCACGGCTGTGTGCCGGTGGACGAGGAAGGGGTGTTTCTGCCGATGGCCATCGACGGGAAGGAGCACCGGGGCAGGGCGCTCTTTGCGGCCATCGAGCAGGTGATCGCCCGGGTGCCCTCCAACCCGATGCAGCCGGACCTGGACCTGCTCTGGTACCTGTGGTGCGGGCCGCGCTCGCCGCTTTTCGGCAAGGACCGCATCACCACCCTCGAAAACGACCTTGTGGAGGACCACTCCACCCACGTGGAGACCAAGAACCCCTATTTCCGCCTGATCCACGAAGCGCCCTTCTGCGAGCGGGTGCTGCGGGAGTTCGGGGTGGACGCGGAGCGGGGCCTCATCGTCAACGGCCACGTGCCGGTCAACGTGGAGAAGGGGGAGTCGCCGCTCAAGCGCAGCGGCAAGGCCATCACCATCGACGGGGCCTTCTCCCAAGCGTACGGGGACCACGGCTACACCCTGGTCCTGGAGCCAGAGCGCACAGTGCTCGCCCAGCACCACCATTTCGAGTCGGTGGAGGCAGCGGTGCGCGAAGGGGTGGACATCATCCCCACCGTGGCGGAGATCCGCCAGTGGGGAGAATCCCGCCAGGTGGCCGACACCGAGGAGGGGGAGGAGCTGCGCCGCGAGATTGCCCTCTTGGAGCAGCTCTGCCGGGCTTATAGGGAGAACCGGACCGAGATAGGCTAGGTGCCCACGGCCTCGTCAAGTTGCTCGCTGCAGGTTTTCAGCACGTTTATCAGGGAGAAGTCCCCGCCCCAGATGGCCAGCCGGGAACCCATCTGCTGGTAGCGCTTCAGGTCCGCGGGGGAGCCGGCGGGCAGTCCCCAGGCTTTCTGGTGGCGGTCGCAGGCTGCGGCCACCTTGGCGATGGCCTTTTCGAGGCTGAGGCCCGAGTTGGAGACGGCGAGGCGGTGGCCCAGGTCAGAGGGGCCGACGAAGAGGGCGTCGATGCCAGGCAGCGCGGCGATGGCCTCGGTGTTTTCTAAACCCTCGGGGGTCTCGATTTGGGCGACGATGAAGGTCTCGCGGTTGGCGTCCTCATAGTAGGTGCTGCCCTCCCTCCAGGCGTCGATGCCGAAATCGGCGTCCAGTCCGGCTCCGTCGATGCCGCGCTTGCCCGTGGGCGGGTATTTGGCCGCGTTGATCAGGTGTTGGGCGATCTGGGGGGTATCGACGAAGGGGACGAGGAAGCCGGTAGCCCCGTCTTCAAGGTGGCGGTAGAGGTGATTGCGCTCGGTGGAGGACGGGCGCAACATGCAGTCGATGTCGTAGGCGTGGCACAGGGCCAGCACCGCCTGCACCTCGCGCGGGTCAAAGGCGCGGTGTTCCAGGTCGAACCAGATGGCGTCGTACTTGAAGTGGGCGGCGTAGCGCACGTAGAAGGGCAGAAAGTGGCCCATGCTGCAGATGCGGGCCGTCTGGCTGGCGCGGAGTTTGGCGAGCAGCTTGCTTTTTCTCATAGGAGATCCTTTGGGTAGTCGTCCCGGAGATAGTACGCCTTGTCGAGAGTGGTGTTCTCGCTGGTGACCTGGGGACTCACCCAGTGGGTGGCGTAGCCGCGGCGCCAGCGGGCGGACTCGTTGCGGTGCGAGGTGTGTAGGGAGGCGGGGTGGTGAAAGATAACCCCGCACGTGCCCACCGGGGCCAGCACCTCCCGGCTCAGGTCGATGAGGGCCGGGTCGGGGACTAGGTTGTAGGGCTCGCCGGGCAGGGCGGCGTGGGGTAGGATGGGTCCTAAGTGGGAACCGGCGATGTAGCGCAGGCAGCCGTTGTCTGGGCCGACCTCGTCGAGGGCGATCCAGGCGGTGAGGGCCTGGTCGGCCGGGTTGAGGCGGAAGTAGAAGTTGTCCTGGTGGTAGGGTTTGGCCGAGCCGAAGCGGGGCGGCTTCATGAAGACCTGGTCCACGGCCAGCAGCGCGGGCTGGCCCAGCAGGTCGGAGACCAGGACCCGCAGGTGCGGGTCGAGCGCAAAGGCGCGGAAGGCGGGGTGCTTGGTGAAGGGGAAGGCGATCTTGCGCAGGGCGAACTGGCCATCCGCCGATTGGTCCGCAGTGAAGGAGGACTGGTCCGCGGCCAGGTCTTCCTTGGCCACCTTCAGGGCCACCTGGGCGAGGGCCTCGGTCTCCTGCGGGCTGAATACCCCCTCGACCACGGTCCAGCCCTTTTCCCAGTAGTGGTGGCGTGCGGCTTGGTTTAACCCCATTTCAGGACCTCCTGCCTTTCTAGCGCTTTGCCGGCTTCCTGGGGACGGGTTTCCCAGCCGGTCTCCTTTTTGGGGCTGGCGTTTTCTTTTTGGGCGCAACTTTCCTGGCCGCCGGCTGGAATTTCTGGGCCAGGCGGCGGCGTTCGCCCTTAAGCCGGGCGGCAAAGTCGGGATGGTCCAGGCCCTCATCGTCGCACAGGGCCAGCATCTCCCCCAGCACACCGGCGGCCGGGCTGTCCGGGTAGGCGGTGATGATACGGCGGGCCAGGGGGCGCACCACCTGGAGGCGGGGCAGGGCTTCGAGCAGGCGGTCTAGCACCTCAAGGACCCGCGCCGGTTCGGCCAGGTCGCCCTGTACCTGCGCCCAATCGCGGTACGCCCGGTAGGCGGTGGAGGTGCGGATCAGGTCGCGCATGGTGCGGGAGAACTGGGTGGTCAGTTCCAGGTCCTGCTCGGCAGGGAAGAGGCCGTTGCGGTGGTCGAAGCGGGGCTGGGCGAAGTGGTCGTGGCGGCTGGCCTCGCGCTGCCCTTTGTCGCGCAGGTCCGGCACGGTGAAGGGCTGGCCCTCGGCCAGGGAGGAGCGGTAGGCCAGGATGCCGGTCAGGGTGCAGTCGGCGGCGCGGTACACGTCGAAAAAGGCCCGTTCACCTTCGAGGATCTGGCGGGCGAATTGGTAGAGGGTCCAGAAATCCCCGCCCCCGTGGCCGGTCTTGGCCGCCTGCTCGCCCAGTTCGTCCCAGTGCGGCACCACCGCGTACTTGGGGGCCTGGCCGGCGGCCCCCAGGCGGAGGCGGAGCTGGCCGTCGATGAGTTCGGCGGCTCCCAGGGTGCCCCACAGGCGCTGCTGGTGGCTGTCATTGGTGGTGGCCCCCATCAGGTTGCGCACCACCGACCCGTTGGACATGGCGATCAGGGAGGGGGTGGCCCCGCCCATGCCCTCGCGTCCGGGCATTAGGTAGCCGGCCAGCCGCGGACTGGAGGGCAGGGAGGTGACTCGGGTGGGGCGCAGCCCGGTGATGTGCATCATCGGCCCCAGGGAGTGGGTGTTGTAGTAGTGGAAGTTGAGCCAACTGCGCCAGGAATGGGCCTGGTTGCCAGGGAGGATAGGCTCCCCGTCGATGTAGGTGTAGGCCAGGGTGCGGCATTCGTGGACGTACTCGTACTCGGCGTACATCAGCTCGCCGAAAAGGCCCTCGCGCCATTTGCGGGCCAGCCACATATTGGCCGCCGAGAAGGGGTAGTTCTCGGCCAGGTTGTAGACCTTGCCACTGACCTCTACCGCTTCAATCAGGCGCACGGCTTCAGCGGCGGTGTGGAAGCTGGTCACTTCAGAGAGCACGTGGCGGCCGGCTTTTAGACAGCGGATGGCGTCGTCGGCGTGGGCGGGGCAGTAGGTGGCTAGGAGCACCGCGTCGAAGTCCTGGGCGAGGAAGTGCTCCACGTCGTCGGTGGCGTACGCCCCGGGATTGAGCTGGGCGAAGCGCTGGCGCATGTGCAGGTTGAAGTCGCAGCCGGCCACCACGTCTATGCTGAGGGCGCGGCAGGTGTTGAAGAAGGACAGGCCGCGGCCCAGGCCCCAGATCCCCAGGCGGAGGCGTCTGTCGGTGGCGAAGATGGGTTTGGTTTTGGCCATGGTGGGGCCCTCCTTTGCGTGGGGAAAGCTAAGGCCCGCCCAACGCTGCGGACAAGGGGGGCCCTTGATCAGGGCCCCCCCATGCCCTACCTTGTGCGCTGGGAGACCCCGATGGAAATCACCCCCCAGGCCGCGCCATGACGGAGCGCCCCCGGACCCCGGAGCTGGACGAGGACTTCCTGACCCCCTGGGAGGAGGAGGCCGGCGCTTCCTCCCGACTGGGACTGCTGCTATTCCTTGCCTCGCTGGCTGTGCTCTTTGGCGCCAGCATCATCGGCTACCTGTTCATCCGCCTGCAAAGCCCCCTCGCCCCGCCCCCCGGCCACCTGCTCCTGCCCGGGGGACTGTGGGTCTCCACCCTGCTGCTTCTGGCCACCGGCTGGGCCATCCACATGGCCGAACGCCGCGCCCGGCGGCGGGTCGGCGGGTCGCTGCGGGGGTGGTTGGGCCTGAGCCTGGGCGTCGGGCTGGCCTTCGTGGCGGTGCAGATGCCCTGCCTGGCGGAGTTGCTGCGGGTCCACCAGGTCGCCCTGGCACAGCAGGGAGGGGCCATCTACGGGCTGGCCTTTGCCCTGGTGGTCGTCCACGCCCTGCACGTGCTGGGGGGCATGGTGGCCCTGGGGGCATTGACCTTTAGCACCTGGGGTCGCGGGCCGGCCGCCCTGTCGCGGCGGCGGATGCGGGGGTGTGCCCTGTACTGGCACTTTTTAGAGGTGGTCTGGATCGCCCTCTTCGGGGTCTTTCAGATCACCGCCTGAGAGGAGATCATGGAACTGGAACGACGCGTGGAGGCATTGGAGCGGCAGCTCTGGCGGTTGCGTATCGTGGCCGCCCTGTTGGGCGCGGGGGTGGTGGCACTGCTCTCGCTGGGCGCCGCCGGGATGCAGGATTTCCAGGTGGTGCGCGCCCGGGATCTGTTGGTGGTCGATGCCCAGGGGCGGGTGGTGTGCAGCATAGGGGAAGATGGGGAGGGCAACGGCCGGCTGGCCATCAACTCGCGAGGTGACAAGCAGGTTTTTATCGCCGGGGCCGATGAGTGGGGCAACGGCCAACTCCTGATCAGCTCCAACGCCGACCAGGGGGTTTTTTCGGCAGTAGTGGACGCCGACGGCAACGGCCGGTTGCTGATCGGCTCGCGCAAACAGCGGCCCCTGCTCTCGGCCGGGGCCGACAAACAGGGGCATGGGCAGTTCCTGCTTTTCTCCGGGACCGAGCAACCGGTGCTCTCGGCTGGGGTGGACGCCGAGGGCCAGGGCGGCATCGTCGATCTGTACAACCGCGCCGGCCAGGGGGTGGTGCAACTCAGTTGCGACGGCCATGGCAGCGGCATAGTGGGAGCGTACGACCCCAAGGGGACGGGGCGAGCGCTGAAGGCCAGACCCTGAGCCTGAACGGTGAGCCTGCCTCCGAGCCGTGCCGGGCCGAAGTGCTGATGTGGCAGGGGCGGCCTCTGCCCTGCTTCATTGCGGGGCAGGCGGCGGCCCTACGGGTCAAGACCCCCAATCCGGAGATGATCTGGGGCCTGCTGGAGGACTTTGATTTGCAGCGGGAGCTGCGCGCCTTGCTGCGCCGGCAGGTGCAGGCCGAGTTGGGGTGCCAGGGGATCAGCTACGGGGTGGACAAGGACAAGATCGCCCAGGTGACCGACACCTTCGTCGGGCAGGTGCAGCAGGGCCTGGGCAATATGGCCACCGCCAGGATCGACCAGGGCGAGCCGCCGGCGGCGGGGGAGGACGGCAGCCTACAATACGTGCGTAATCCCCAGGGAACGGCGCTGCGGCTGCTGTCGCCGGCCGAGCAGCAGCAGGCCCTGCGCCAAGTCCACCAGGTGAAGAAGGGGGAGATGCCGGTGCTGCGCCATCCTCCGGTGGCCGGCAAGCCGGGGGTGGACGTGCGCGGCGAGAAGGTGGAGCCCAAGAGGCCGCCGGAGGACATGGGGCTCCAGGCCATTGGCGGGCCAACACCGAGGGGCAGAGGCTGGTGGCCGCCATTGACGAGGTGTGCCGCGAGGACCTAAAGGGCCGGGTCCGGGTGGTGCAGGAACTGGCGGTGGACGAGGTGAACCCGGCCACCGGGGACCTGCCCCGCTCGGGAGTGGCGGCGGTGAACGTGTGGGTGCGCCGCCTGATCACCAACGGGGCCAGCGTGGCGACCTCGGAGGACGTATTTGTGGGCTAAGCCCGGGAGGCGGGGGTGGTGGAGACTGCCGCCAGGGTGCGGGCCGGCCCCTGTCCGCTGTGTATCTGAGCGGCGAGCTGGCAACACTGGAGGGCGTGGCCCAGCGCTAGTTCTACGGCCAGTTGGAGCGCTCGCACCTGGAGGTGGAGGGACTCTTCGCCGCCCGCGAGGTGCTAGTGCTCCAGGACGCGCGGGCGGCGGTCCTGGAGGCGCGAAAGCAGGTGCGGGTGGACGGCAATCTTTCGGGAGGGCTGGTGGTGTGCGGGGCGCGGCTGCAGGTGGTCGCCGACCTGGGCAACGAGGCGGGGACCACCACTCGGGTCCACCTGGGCGAGGCGGGGGGTCAGTCCCGGGAGTAGGACCGCCACCGGCTCCAGGCCGAGCGCGAGAAGCTGGAGGCCCGGATGCGGGCCCTGAAGGTCAACCAGGCCGGCATCGAAAAGAAATCGGCCAAGAACGCGTAGTGGGCGGCCTTCATGCGCGGGGAGAAACGCGCGCCGCAGCACCCTCTCGAACGTTAGTTGCTGATCCAATTCCTCCAGGCGGCCAAGGACGGCCAGCACCTGGAGCGCGAGGGTGGCCGAGGCCCGGCGGCAGGTGGCCGACCTGGCGCGGCTGGTGCGGCGGGGAGAGGAGGCCGAGGGGAGGAAGTAGAGGGGATTCAGGTAGTGGTGGGAGTGACCATGTACCCGGGGAACTTGGAAAAGAAGGTCCGCGACCGGACCGGCCGGCAGACCACCCTTGGGGCGATTGAGGGCGAACTCGCCGAGCAGGTGGCCCACTACCTCTCCCTGTATTAGGAGGGGATAGAGGAGCGGCAGAAGGCCCTGGAGCAGATGTTCCGGGGCATGGAGAAGCGCCCCGAGGCGCCGCGCTAGTCCGAGCGCCGCTTCCAGATAAAGGTGGTCTTCCTCGACGAGCAGCAGGTCCGAGGGTGGGCGCCGCTGGCACCGGAGTGCTTGGTCTACGTGCTGGCCCACGATCTGGCCGCCTTCCACCTGAAGCTGCTGGGCCGACTCAGGGAGCCGGTGCGGCAGATGGCGATTGCGGCGGAGAGAAGCGGGGCGGAACTGGGGTTGAGGCGTCAGCCGGCGGCGACCCCGCCGGTGCCCTGGTAACGGGACGAGCAGGTGCTGGCGTGGCTGGAAGCGCTGGGCATGCTGGGCCGGTCCGGCCGGGCTCATTTGCTGGAATGGAGGAGAAGAAGACGGCGGTGAAGGCTGCGGACATCCTGCAACGCGGGGTCATCTCAGTGCAGGAAGACATGTCCATCGCCGATCTGGTGGAGCTGCTCTACGACCACCGGATCCGCGGGGTGCCAGTGGTGAATGAGAAGGGGCGCTGGTGGGGGTGATCTCCGCCAACGACGTGCTGCTGGGGGACATGGTGCTGGGGCCGGCGCCGGTGGCAGAGACCGACTACCACACCCACGTCGATATCCACCCCAACCAGTGGGAGGTGATGCGCATCGAGCCGGAGGATGACCGGCGGGTGAAGGACCTGATGTCCAACGGGGTGATCACCGCCCGGCCGGACACCCCTGTCGATGAACTGGCCCAGACCATGTAAACCAACCGCATCGGCCGCCTGATCGTGCTGGACGGGGAATTGCTGGCCGGCATCGTCACCACCATCGACATCCTGCGGGCGGTGATGGACCGGAGGCTAAGCTGAACCATTAAGGTCAAGCTGACCAAACGCTACCTGCACCTGCCGGTGGTACCGGTGCGCCCAAGGGGTGGGTGAGCCTGTGGGTGGGGGGCCGGACAGCGCGGGAGTTCGAGGTGGAACTGGACTTGGCGGCCCCGGATTTCTGGGCCTTTCTGGACCGGAGGCACTTCCAGGGGCAGTAGGGGGAATTGCACCTCGAAGGTGGCGCCGGGGGCGCTGCTCAAAGGCGTCGAACAGGGGAACCAGTTTTGCCAGATGGATCATGCGATTGAGGATGGCACAGCCAATGCGCGCCTGGACCTGCTGGTTGACCAACTTCCTGGCTCGCAGGCGGGGCCCCAGAATGGCTTTGTATCGCCCGATCACGGTTTCCACCAGACTGCGACGATGATAGCCACTGCGCTGTGAGTCAATGAACATTTCTGTGCAAATGGCGGGATCAGTTTTGGGTGCAGGTATTAGGAAACATCAGGGCAAACTGGTGGAGTGCCGCCTTCCAGTCACGGATGGGTCGGGTCCACTTCTTGGCAATGTTTCTCATGGCCAGAAAGATCAGCTTGGTGACCGCCTCATCGGTGGGGAAGGCGCCGCGGCTGT
>VGJS01000102.1 GCA_016867395.1 Candidatus Handelsmanbacteria bacterium | reverse complement strand
CCGCGCCGTGCTCGCCGCCCACCCCGACCACCTCGAAACCTTGCGCAGCGCCGCGCGCGCCACAGCCAGGGCCGGCCAGCGCGATCATGCCATCACCTATTATGAACAGTTGCGCCACCTCGATCCCCGGGCCATCGAGCCCTGCCTGGCCCTGGGTTTTTTCCACCGCCAGGCTGGAGGGAGGGAACGGGCGCTCGACTTCTACCTCCAGGCCCTCGGCTTGGACCCGAACCACCTCACCGCCTTGCTTGAAAGCGGCGCATTACACCTAGAACTGGGCCGGCCCACAGAGGCGCTGGCCTCCTTCCGCCGGGCTTTGGCCATCGACCCCCGGACCCCCGGCCTCAAGAGCCGGCTCGACAGCCTCGAACAGGCCCAGCGCCGTGCCGGCCGGACTCAGTAGACGCTGGCCACCACCGAGGTTACTGCGGGCTGGGCGACATTGTCGGCGTCCACGTCCATGCCCACCTTGCACAGGTAGAGCCCCGGACGGGCTTGTCGGCCCTGCTGATCGCGGCCGTCCCATTCCAGGCGCTGCTGGCCGGCCGCGTGCTCCACCGCCACCTCGCTGCGGCGGACCAGGCGGCCTCCCAGGTCGAAAACCTCCAGCACCAGGGTCTTGCCACCCTGCACGGTGAAGACCGGAAAGGTGAAGATCACCGTGTCGTTGACGCCATCGCCGTTGGGGGTGAAGGGATTGGATTGGGTCTCCACCTTGCCCAGCAGGCCCGCGTCAAAGGGGGTCTGCACCGTCATGCCGCCTCCCCCTGCCAGCTGGGTCGCGTCCCCGGCGTCCACCCGCTGCCAGATCAGCTCCCCAGCGTCCTCCAGACCCACCGCGGCGACAAAGGTGTTGTTGGCCAGGTAGAAAGCCCCTTCAAAGCGCAGGGCCACCATATCCTGGCTAGCCTGGCTCACCTGCTGCGGCAACTGGACCCAAAGGGAATCGCCCTCGGTGGGCACCCGCCTCAATTCCGCCAAGCCATAGGATCTGCCGGCGCCGGCCTGCAGCTGGGCCTCAGTGCCCACCTCCACCCCGCTGAGGCGCACCTTCGCGCCGGGGGGCAGTTCGACCAGCAACTGGTCGAAGCCCCGGTTGGAGGCCAGGAAGGTGGGCCGCAGATACAGGATGAAGTCCTCGCTCAGGCCATTGTCCTGGGCCTGGCGGGGGGCCACCTCGCCGACCAGTTGGTTGGCGAGGGGGTCTTCGAGGGTGATACTGAGGGAGCGCAGCTCCACCGCCGCCGCCGGGTCGTCGGTGATCAGGGTGGCCTCGATCATTGCGTAGCGACGCGGGTTGGGCGAGGTGACGGGCGCCCCGGACTGCTGGTAGAACGAACTCCAGTTGCTCCAGTCGCTGCCGGGGATCACCGACACCGTCGAGTCGCCGCGCTGGAAGCTGAGCAGCTTGCGGTATTGGGCCTCGGTCACCTCGAGGCCGCTCTTGTTGAAGTAGCGGATCTCCTGGGCGACCTGGTTGCCGGTACGGGTGCGGATGTTCAGCTTGGTGTTGGGGGGGGTGTCCGCGTCCCAGTAGATATTGGACAGGATGCGCGGGGTGCGCCCCAGCTCGATCAGCCCCGAGGTGAGGGTCACCTGCGGGGCGTGGCCCTGGCCGAAGAGTTGGATCTCGCGGATGCCCGAGCGGATGGACTGGGTGACGATGTGGTAGTCCATCTTGAAGTAGCGGGCCTTCATCAGGGAAAAAGGATTGTCCTGGAAGAAGATGTTCCGGCTCTGGTCCTCGTTGCCGCCGGCCCCGCGCGAGCGCAGGGGCACGTAGACCAGGCTGCCGTCGGGGGCCAGGCTGCCGTCGGAGAGGTTGATCACGTAGTTGGGAAAGGAGCCGCCCGAAGCCTGGGGGTCAAAGACCAGGAAGGCCCGGTTCACCCAGTACCAGGAGCCCAGGTCGAAAAGCACCGTGCGGTCGGGGTCCTGGATGGTGCCCAGGCTTTCGTTGCCGCCAAACCCCTGGATGGAAAAGCCCACCTCCACGCTCCAGAAGGTGCCGAAATCCCCGTCGATGACCAGGGTTTCGGCGCCCAAATTGCCGTAGCCCAAGATTCGCCCCCCCCGTTCCAGCGCCCCGAGGCTGATGTTGTCCCCGGCGGTGACCACCTCCACCTCGGCCAGGCGGGGGCGCTCGCGGCGGAAATAGCGGACCGGGCCGCGCTGCCCCGCATCGGTGATGGCCTCGTACTCGGCGGGGTCCACCTGGCGGAGCACCCCGCTGGCCTCGCGGCGGAAATAGAGCACGTCGCCCCGGTCCGCCGCGGCCAGCCCCTCCCAACTCGCCTGGTCCAACTCCTCGGCCTGGCCCAGGTCGCTGGCGGAGGCCACCACCTGCACAAAGCGGACCAGGTCGCCGGCGAACCCCGGATCGGCCGCCACCGTGGGTTTGAGCTCGAATTCGTAGACCCGCCGGGTCTTGTTCAGCCCTTCGCTGCGGCCGGCGATGAGGTAGTTGAGGGACTTGCTCTGGGAGAAGGCCGGCAGGCCGTTGGAGGTGAGGACCTTGAACTGGAGCATCGGGTCCCCCTGCCCCTCGGCGGCGAAGCGGACGACGATCTTCTTGGCCCACACCGCCCGACCCAGGTCGATCTCCACCCACCATTGGTCCAGGGTAGCGCCGGCGGCCGGCTCCCAATAGGTGCTCTCGTCCCCGTCGATGATGTTGGGGGCCTGCTGGGGATTGGTTCCGGCGTTGCGGATGCCACCGGGGATCTCTTCGCGCACGAAGCGGGCCGCGTCCAGCACGGCGTTGGCCTTGCCCTGGGTGAAGACCGGCCGGATGCGGACCCCGTCCATGTCCAGGGTGCCCTGGGGGAAGTTCCAGTCCCGCCAGTCCTGGCCCTCCACCACCAGACGCCCTGGTTCGACCCGGTACCCCTGGGCCCAGGCTGCCCCGGCCACCAGCAGCGCCGCAACAACCAGGCTTCCCTTCATCGGGCCCCGCTCTGGCCGATGGCCTGGACAAACTCGGCCGAGGTGGTGGTGTAGCCGATCAGGTGCTCAAAGTTGCGCAGGGTGATGCGGTTGATCCACCCGCCTTCGGGCAGGTTGGGATCGACGGTGTCGGGCATCTCGATCTCGGGCCCCTTGTTGGAGCAGTCCCGCAGGAGGATGACCCGGTAGTTGCGGCCCACTGCCTCGGCGCAGGTGTAGTGCATGCAGGCCCGGCGGCTGTACCCGACCACAAAGAGGGTGCGGGTCCCCCAACTGCGCAGGTGCTGGTCGAGAAAGGTGTCGTGGAAGCCGCTCCAGATCCACTTGGGGAAGTTGCGTTCGCCGGCCCGCGGGGCCACGCAGTCGAGGTACTCGGGTTTGAATTCGGCCCGGCCCCACCCCTCGGCCAGCAGGTTCTTGCCGGTGGGATTCTTGGTCTTGCCCCAGACCTCGCCGACGATGTTCCCCGGGTCGGCTACCAGCCGCAGGTCGTTGTGGACATAGGCCACCCTCATGCCCGCCTGGCGGACGGCCTGGAGGGCCGGAGCGATGAAGTTCTCGGTGGTCGGGTTGGGCGTCTTCCCGTCCACATCGACCAGGAGAAAGGTGCATTCGTCGAAGGGCAGGGTCAGGGTCTCGTAGCCGTAGTCGTAACCACCCGGAAAATCCTTGTAGTAGCGGATGGGAATCGCGATGCTCTTCATCCATGACTCCTCGTGAAAAAACCCCTCAGTACACCACCGCCACGGTGCCGCTCTCCTGGAGCTGGCCCCGCTGCGCCTCCACCCCCAGCCGGTACAGGTACAGCCCCGGCGGCACCAGGCTGTCCTCCTCGTCGCGACCATCCCAGGCAAACTCGAAGTGCCCGCTCTGCTTCAGGCCCGAGTCGATCACCCGGCAGCGCCGCCCAGCCAGGTCGTACACCTCCAGGGTGACGGGCGCGGCATTGGTGAGCTGCAGCAGGTTGAAACGGAAACGCACCCCTTCGTTCACCCCGTCCCCGTTGGGGGTGAAGGCCCTGGGACTCACCTCCAGGTCGGCCAGCAGGCGGTCGGAGAAGGAGGTGCGGACCGCCAGCACCTCGCTGCTCAGCTCGGTGGCCGCGTCCCCCGGATTGACCCGCTGGGGCAGTTCGATGGGCCGCTCGCTGTCGCGGACCCAGCCGTCGAAGGCCGTGCTGTAGCGCAGCACCGGGGCCCGGAACAGCACCTCGATCACCCCGCCCGAATCCACCTGCCGCAGGTGGCGGGGGAGGATGATGCTGAAGCGGGTCGAATCCGGGGCGAGCTGGGCGACGTACTCGACGGGCACCCCGCCGATGCGCACCCCGTCGATTCCGCGCACCCCGTAGGGAGCGGCGATCTCGATCTGGTCGAAGCCCGAATGTTCGCTGCGGATGGTGGGCCGGATCGCGTAGGTGAACTGCGGCGTCTCGCCCAGGGGCACCTCCGGGGGAAAGATCTCGCCCAGCACCTCCTCGGCCAGGGGCGGCTTGGTGGCGCTGAACTCGACGAATTCCAACTCCCCGCCCTCCCGGAGGGTGGGGAAGAAATCCACCCGCAACTGGAACACCGAGTTGGGCCCTGGGGAAAGCACCGGGGTGCCGCCGGTGAGGGCAAAGTCGTAGGGGGCCGACCAGAAGCTCCAGTTCGGGGTATCGTAGGTGACCTGGGCCGCCTCGCCGGGCTTGAGCAGGGCATAGGTGCCCGCGTTGAGGGGCTGGCCCTTCTCGTCGAGCTGGGAGATCTCGGTGCCCCGGCCGGTGTAGCGCCAGTAGACGTTGGGTTCGAGGTCCTTGCCGGCCCGCGACTGAATCCAGACCCTGGCATCCCCGTCCTTGACGCCCCCCCAGCGCAGGTCGCCCCAGATGGCCGGGGCCTTGAGGTCGATGAACTGGCTGGCGTACGCGGCGCCGTTGATGAAACCCTCGCCGTAGATCTCGGCCTCGCCGATGAACACCGCCCGCGACGAGACGCGGGTGAGCAGGAGGGTGACGCTGCGGGCCAGGGCCAGGGGGAAACTCACATCGATGGTGTCGCGCACGTTCTCGGGCAGCCGGTAGACCCGCTCACCCACCCCCACCGCCGCCCCGTACCCGCTCACGTCGTCGAGGACCTGCACCCCCCTGGGGTTGGCCAGCACGTCGAGCTTGTCGGGGTACTTGCCGCTGTGCTCGGGCGGGGTGAAGAGGCGGACGCGGTTGACGAAGAAGAGCCCGCCCAGGTCCACGGTGATGCGGTTGGTCTGGATCACTGCCCGGCCGCTGAACTTCTCCTCGTCGGAGGTGGCGGTGGCCACCCATTCGCGGGAGGTGGACGGGTTCCCGTCCATCATGGCCTTGGCCTCTTCGGTCACCGCGTAGCTGGCCACCCCGCTGACGCGCACGTACGGCCCGCCCCCCCGCGCCACGCTGCTCTGGGCGATGTTGTGCGCCGGGTCGATGGAGATGGGCCGCAGCCTTCCGGCGGCCAGGGCCTCCAGGTCCAGCCCCTGTTTTTCAAGGGCCTGGTCCCAGGATATCTGGTGGAAGTTGATCCCCTCCCCCGTCGGCCGGGGAAGATCCGCCCCGCCGATGCGGTACACCTCCAGGGCGCCGGCCCCCTGCCCCATGCCGAGCAGGGCCAGGACCGGCCACACCCGCCTCAGAAGCCGCTTTGCCATCTGCTCACCCTCCATCTACTGGATGGCCGCATAGACGGTGACGAACTGGGAGACCCCAGTGAAGGCCTCCTCCCCCTTGCGGTCGATGCGGCTGGCCCGCAAGCCCAACTGGGTGGTCAGCTTGTAGCCCATGTAGTCGCCGGTGTTGGAGAACTGCAGCGCCCAGACGGCTTCGGAGAAGTCGTCCTGCAGTCCGGCCGGCACCGGATCGCGCAACTGGCTGAAGAGGGTGTACTCGAAGCCGGCCTGCACCTCGGAGCGGACCAGGAAGCGGGTGCGGGCCAGCAGGAAGAAGATCAGGGTGTTCTCGCGGCGGCTGGGATCGTTCTTGATCAGCGGCGATTCGAGGCGCAGCTCGTTCTTGAGCTTGGGCGAAAGCGTCACCCGGCCCAGGGTGTGGGGGTACTCGCCCTTGTTGATCATGCCGAAGAAGCGGTAGTCCTCGCGGAAATCGGGCTGGTCCTGGAGCTGGTGCCACACCTGGTACTTGAGCTTGTTGCCCAGGGTCAGCCCCTTGATGCCGGTGTAGTCGAAGCCCAGATAGGCGGTGTTGATCCAGGTGTCCGGGGCGGCCAGGGGGTCGGGGATGCGCTGCAGCGCACCGGGCGCCCCCTCGGGCTGCACCCACTGCACCAGGTCGTCGGGGATGTCGTCCTTGACCTTCTTGGACTGGGCGTAGAAGCGCCAGCGGCCCAGGCCGGGCAGGTCGCTGTCGAGGGTGAACTGCCCGTAGGTGCCCCGGTCCTCGCGCTTGGCCGAGAGCATGCGCTCCTGCTTGTGCCCCACCGTCAACTGCATCTCTGGGGTGAGGTGAACCCCCAGGTAGCCGTTGCCGCCCCGGCGGTTACGGTCGTAGGGAAAATCCGGCTCCTCGTCGTTCTCAAAGCGGTCGATCCACAGGTTGTTGTTCATATCGACCCCGAAGAGGAACTCCGGGCGGTCGGCGTTGTAGCGCAGGAAGGGCTCCTCGTAGTCGGGGATGAAGTTGGGCCGGAACTCGGTGTCGTTCTGGTTGAAGTCGGAGATGAAGTCGTTGTTCTCGTCCCAGCCGGGGAAGATGTCCAGGTCCGGGCCAAACTGGTTGAGCCGCTGCCAGTCCGGCTTGCTGTCCTGATCGTCGTTGTCCTCGACCCACTCGTAATAGCTGGTCGTCGGGTCGGTGTAATCTATGTCCCCGGACGGCGAACTGATCAGGGTGGTGGTGGCGTAGTTGTGGTCCATGCTGTACGCCTCGCCAAACAGGAACCAGGGATAGCTCTGACGCGACAGGTTCATCATCCAGGCGTCCCCCACCTCCTGGGCGGTGCGGTGGGTGTTGAAAGCGCGGTTGGGGTACTTGCGGAACTGCCGGCTGCGGTCGAACTCGCCGTAGAAGCTGAAGCCCAGCACGTCCTGCACCTCAAAGGTGAAGCCGGCGATGTCGTTGGCCGTGGGCAGGCCGTAGTCGAAGCGCAGCAGGCGTAGGTTAGAGCCGTCGCGCACGTTGCCGGCGGCCCGCTTCAGGGTCAGGTACACCGGCTGGCGGTCGGGCAGGTTGGTCTGGCGGTCCGAGCCGATCTCCACGTGGTAGTCGTTGGCCAGGGCCAGCTCGATCTGGGCCCGCCGGATGGTGGACAGATCCGGGCCGTTGTAGGAAGGGTCGCGGAAGTCGTAGGTGAGGATGATGGCCTCCTCGCCGTCGGCGGCCAGGTAACCCAGGCGCTGGAAACCGCCCTCGACAATGGGGTTGAAGCCCAGCTCGCTACCCCGGACCACCCGCCGCTGGAGCACCAGCTCGCCATCCACCAGGGCCTCCTCCTCGGCCTCAATGATGATGTCGTAGGAGAAGAGGGCGGCCCCCCCCTTGCGGTCCTCCGGGGAGTCGTCGCTGAGGCGGATGAAGATCTGCCCGATGTGTTCGAGGTTCTGGCCCACCGTCAGGGAGCCGCTCAGCGGGTCCCCCTGGAAGCTCTCCAGCAGGGTCTGGGAGTTGTGGGCGTTGATATAGGTGGCGCCGACCCGGACAAAGTCCCCCACCTGGCCCCGGCCGTGGAACCCGAAGAGATTGGTGCTGTTGGTGGTTTCGACCGGCACCGAGCGCGCCAGGCCGGGGCTGCTGACCCGCGAGAGCAGCATGGTCATTTCGTATTTGTCGGTCTGGAAATCCGCCTGGAGCCCGTCGAAGGTGGGCTTGGAGAAGGTCATCGGGGTCAGGGTGGTGCGGATCTGGTTGCCGATGGTCAGGGACATGTGGTTCTGGCCGCGGTGGTCCGAGGAGATCACCACGTTGTTGAACCAACTGCTGAATTTGGGGTCCTTGAAGATGACGCTGCCGAACTGCTGGGGCTGGTCCTGCCGCCAGTCGTAGATCAGCCACCCCTTGGAGATGAAGGAGCCGTACAGATCGTAGAAGTACTCGCCCTCGTTGGTGATCGACACGTAGCGGCGGTACGCCTCGCGGGCGTAGTTGGTGTACTCCCACTGTTTCCACTGGTACAAATTGTAGAGTTCCTGGGGCACGTACCAGCGCCGCACCGACGGATCGAGAGCGCCGAACAGCACCCCAGGGCCAGTGGGTTCGTAGGACACCTCGCCGCCCCGCTGCCTGCCGAGGCGGGAACCGTAGTCCTCTTGGGGCTGGGCTCCCGTCGCCGCCAGGAGCACTCCTGCCAGGGCCAACGCCGCCGCCTGGCTCCTCAGTTCCTTCGGTCTGACCACAAGCTCTTCCTCCCTGTGCGCTTAGGACGTCGAAATACTTCAGACCCAGTGTCAATAGACCACGGCCAGCACCCGGTGGCCGCGTTTGGTGCCGCTGTCTGTCTCCACCTCCAATTGCACCAGATACAGCCCTGGGGGAACCCGGTCTCCCCCGGCGTCCTGGCCGTCCCAGGCCAAGTGCTGCCGCCCGCTGTGAACGCTGGCCACCGGCAGTTGGGCCACGGGCCTGCCCGCCAGATCCAGCACCACCAGGGAGGCCGGCACCTCCTCGGTGAGGTGGGACAGGTCAAAGGTGATGGTGGCCAGGTCGTTGACCCCGTCGTCGTTGGGGCTGAAGGGGTTGGGCGCCACCTCCACCTGATGGACCACCCCGCCCCGCAGGGGCACCCGCACGCTCAGGTCGCCGCCGGGCAAGTCCGCGCTGGCCTCGCCCGATTCCACGTTCTGGGGCAGCGAGGCGGTCTGGGTGTCGCGCAGCCGGCCGGTAAAAACCGTTTCGTAGCGCAGGACCGCGGTGTCGAAATCCACCTCGAGGGTGTGGCTGCCGGTGACGCGGGCAAAACTGAGGGCCAGCCCCGCGGCAAACTCCTCCAGGGTGAATGCCCGGTCCTGGCCGTCCAGGCGCATGGACCTGACCTGGGTCACCGGCGCCGGGGTGTCGATCTCCAGCCGGTCGAAACCCCGGGCGCTGGTCACCTGGACCGCGTAGGTGAAGGTCGTGTCCCTCCCCACCGCCACCTCCTGGGGCCAGATCTCGCCGGCGATGGCAGTGGCCAGCGCCGGCCGGGAGTACTCCAGCGCCAGGGAGTCGATGGCCACCCCGTCGCCCAGCCCGTCGCTCTCGAAATCGACGCTGAACTGCAGGTACCGCCGTGGCGAGGGGGAGGGAATCTGCTCCCCTGAGAAGCGGAAGGGCGGGGACCAGGAACTCCAAGCCTGCGGGTCGGCCACCGGATCGGGGGCGTTTCCGCTGCGAGTGCGGATGAAGATCCGCGACTTGGCCGGGTTGCCCTGCTGCTGGGCGGCCCACTTTAGCCGACCCCACAGCGAAGGCTGCTCGAAATCGAATACCCGCGACAAATACTGCGCCTGGGGCACGAAGCCCTCCCCAAAGATCTCCAGCTCGTCCACCTCCCAGTTGAAGCGCTGGGTGGATTCGAGGCGGATGTAGCGCACGTACTGGAGGGGGAAGCGCACGTCCACGGTGTCGCTGTTGTTACTGCCGTCCTGAGCGATGATGGTGAACAGGGATTTGTTGGGCAGTTTGTCGGGGGAGGCGGCGACGATATCGGCGCCGAACGCCCCGTCGTTCACCGAGAGGACGTAGCCCTTCATGAAGTCCGTGTGGTAGTCCGGGCGGGGGAAGAAGCGGATCTGGTCCACCCCAAAGCGGGCCCCCAGGTCAATCACCAGCAGGATGCCGGTGGCCGCCACGTTCTTGGCCTCGAAGGCGGTCTGGTGGTCCCCGTCGACCATGCTGCGCAGCCGCGCCTCCATCGCCTCCTTGCCCAGGCGCAGCACGGTCTGGGCATTGGGCGAGGTCACCCGTCCCCCGCGCTCATAGGTTTCCCTGGCCACGTTGGTGACCTCGCCGATGCTGCTGGGCAGGATCCAGCCGGGCTGGGAGGCGAAGTCGATCACCGGGGCGCTGCCTGCGGCCTCCTGCCAGCTCTGGCCCTGCCCGCCGACGACAAAAATGTCCACCGCCGGCGCCGCCGAGGACCAGAGCAGGACCCCGCACAACCCGGCCAACGCGAACCTGGTTTTACTGCTCATCCTTCCCTCCCGGCCGCGCCGGCGCATACCAAAATACCGTCATGCCGGCACAGTGCCCGGCATGACGGTATGGCAAACAACAGGATCACCGATCCTCCGACCTAGCGCCGGCTTACTCGGCGAAGGTGGATTTGATGCGGCCCCAGCTCTGGTCCTCGACTGCGGTGACCTGGGCGCCCCAGTTGATGTCCGGATCGATGGGCGAGAGTAGGAAGTCGGAGAGCAGGTCGCCCTGGTAGTAGCTGTCGGTGGCCCCGCTCAGCACCCAGTAGCCCTCGTACCCGCCTTCGGTCGGGTTGTCGTCGTCGATGATGGTGATGTTCATACCGACGATATCATTCTCGTTGAGATCGTGGATGACGCTGGTCGATGGGCCGTTCCAGTCCAGATCGTTCCAGCCGGTCCACATGTACTCGGCGTGGAAGAACCCTTCGCCGCCTTCATCGCAGGTCTGGGTCTTGGCGAACTGGCCCCAGGGCGGGCTGTAGTGCCACTGGGCCTTGTGCCAGGCGTTGAGGCCGGGACCACCCTGATTCCAGCCGTAGTCCTGGGCCTGGGCCCCGTGCAGGCGGTCCTTCTGGGTCTGGTCGGTGACATCGGGCCACACGTTGAACATGCCGCCGCTGTGGTCGGCGTCGAACTCCCACTCCAGGGGCTCCCAGCCGGTGGTGACCCAGATGGCGTTGTCGAAGCGGTCCTCAAGCATGTACATCTTGTTGGCCGTGTTGTTCCAACCCACGATGGCCCGCAGGGCCATGTCGGTGGCGTCGAAGGCTGTGCCCACCCCGATTACCGTTTCGGTCAACTGCTCGTGGGTGATCCAGTAGGGCGAGGGAATGATGTCCCACTCGGCGATGCTGCCGTCGATGGTGGGGGTCTTCCCGTCGGGGAACTGCACGGCGGGGAAAACCTGACCCACGGGCACATGGGCCCAGGCCACGCCGGCAGTGAGAACTGCTGCTGCTAACGCGAATCTTCTCACGTCGCACTCTCCAGTGAAAAATGTGTGTGGGTTGCGAGGTCCAGCGCCTAGGGTCTACCCCCACCTCGCCGGGACGCTTATGCTGATGCCCTTCACCTCCTTTCTGACTTACTCACGCGGGGCGGCACCCGCTGTATTGGCAAAGGCAGTTTTTACGGCGCGTATATGTCGCTTTATGGCGGTGCGGGCTCTGCCGGGCTCCCCGTCCCAGACCGCCAGGAAGACCTGTTCATAGCCAATGGTACAGGACAGGGTGTGTTTGAGGCTGATGTCGCGATAGCGGCCCCTGACGATGACTTCGCGGATGGATTGCAGCAGGGCGCTGAACACCGGGTTGTGGGAACACTGGGCCAACAGGTTGTGGAAAGCCAGATCAAGACGGACGAAAGCGGCGCGCTCGGCGTCGGCCGACAGGGCTTGCATCTGGGCCACCAGGTGCGCCAGTTGCTGCTTCTCGGCAGGGGTGGCCCGCTGGGCGGCCAGGGCGGCGATCTCGGCCTCGAAGGACTCCCGCACCTCGAACAAATCGTGGATCGTCTCATCGGAGGAGGGGATGCGCTGGAGGGATTCCTTGAGCGGCGTGGCCGGATCGGCGGCCACCACGG
>VGJS01000101.1 GCA_016867395.1 Candidatus Handelsmanbacteria bacterium | reverse complement strand
GGGTGCCGGCCCAGAGGTAGAGGTCGGCGGCGGGGCTGCCGGTAAAAGGGCCCGCTTGCAGGTAGAGCGGGTGGCCGTAGGGCAGGCCGGGGCGGTCCAGGGCCGGCAGTTCGACCGCCCACCGCAATAGGTCGCCCTGCGCCGGGGTGCGGGCTTCGAGGCGGGGCGGGTGGGTGGGGGAGACCTGGCCGGTGAGGATCTCCAGGAATCCATCCCCATCCACATCGGCGAGGGCGGGCAGCCCTGAGGATGGATAGGTCCCGCGCTTCTCCCAGGTGTAATCCGGGCAGAGGGCCAGCACCTCGGCCTGCTGGTCGCGGTAGAGCAGGATTTCGTTGCGGCCGTCTGCGTCGAGGTCGGCGGCCAGGAGCGCGGGTGGGGCAGCGCCGGCGATGGCGGGCAGGCGGGAGAGGTCCGGGCCGGCAGGAGGCGGGGCCTGGGGCCGGAGCTGTACCTGGTCGTCCTCCCAGAAAAGATCGCAGGTGATCCCGCCCTGGCGCACCGCGAAACCCGGCCCTGGCAGCGCCAGGGCCCCTGCCTGCTGCCAGAGGGTCTGGAAACGGCCATCGACCACCTTGAGCACTGCCGCTGCCTCGACCTGGGTGCGGGTGGGGTCCGCGCTGAGGTTGGCGAGGATCTCGGCGCCCCCGTCCCCGTCCAGATCCCCGGTGGCCAGGGCCACGGCACCGGGCAGGCGGTAGCGCAATTCCCCGCTGAGGGCGTCGTACCCCCGCAGCAGCCAGGCCCCCTCGTCCTCGGAGTTGTACATCGAGAGGGTTATCTCCAGTTTGCCGTCCCCGTCCAGGTCGGCCTGGGGCGGTTCGGCCCAGGTGGAGGCCACCTTGCCGGTGGTGACGCTCTCGGGCCAGCCCTGGGCCCAGGCCAGTTCGAGTTTTCCCCCCCGGTTGAGCAGCACCTCGTGGTGCTGGGAGAAATTGGCGATGCAGAGGAAGTCGTCCCGCCCGTCCCCGTCCAGATCGACAAAGCGCACCAGACCGTAGCTGCGCACGTTGCCGGGGGATACGTCCCAGCCCAGGAACTGCACCACCGCCCCGGTGCGCGGGTCCAACACCCACATCCGGCTGTGGGTCTGGACGCAGAGTTCCCGCACCCCGTCCCCGTCCAGGTCGCTGTGCAGGAGGGAGGGGAAACAGGTGTACTCGTGGAAGTCGTAGCGCCAGCGCTGCTGGGGGGGCTGACCGGGGCCGGGGCTGGCGTACAGGGCGATGTACCCGTTGCCCTCGTCGGGGGGGTAGCCGTGCATGACCACCACCAGTTGGCGGCCCGCCTCGCCGGGCAGAAAGGAGTCCACGTACAGGTACCAGGCGTAGGAGATGGGCTCCACCTCGCAGTGCCAGAGCAGTTCCCCGCTGGCCAGCGACACCACCGCGGCGGCCCCGTACGGGGCGGTGGGCCTGCCGGCCTGGAGCACCACCTCCTCTTGGCCGTCCCCGTCCAGGTCGCTCAGGGCGGTGATCTGGGTGAAGTTCAGCCCCGGCGGATGGGAGCGCCAGCGAAGGGTGCCCTGCCGGTCGTAGCAGTACAGGGCCCCCCCGTGCAGGGCCAGGGCCAGGTCGGGGTCCACCAGGGTGTAGGCCGGCTGGCTGCGGCCCAGGTCGTAGCGGGCTTTGAGGCTGGGGGACTGGGCCATGCGGCCGGGCAGGGGCTGGCTGGCGGTGAGGGCGGGGTTCTGGCGGGGGCGGGGCCAATCGCCTTGGGCGGCATTGCTGGGGTTCATGGCGGCGTGGGAGAGTAAGAGGGTGAGGAGGAGGGCAAAGGCACTGGACATGGCAGGGAGGGTACGGATTTGGGGTTGGGGGGAACAGCCCCACCCACCGCTCAGAGCATGCTGGCCGGGGAGAGGTCCACGTCAGAGCCCGAGGATACGCGCCGCGGTGCCTCCCATGATCCAGCCCAGGTCTTCGGGGCTGAGGAAGGTGCAGTACTTCTCGATATAGTCGCGCGACTGCCGGTAGGTGCAGAAGCGGTTCTGGAAGGGCATGTCCGTGCCCCAGAGCAGGTGTTGGGGCCCGACCCGCTCCACCATCTCCTCCAGGGTGGGCCAGACCTGGGCATAGGGATAATCGAAGAGATCCCCCAGGCGGACGGGGAAACACACCTCCAGGTTGCAGTTGGGGTTCTCAAAGGGTTCCCAGATGGCATCGGGCAGCTCGATGTGATCCCCCTCCAGAAAGGCCCGCCAGGGGAAACCGTGGGTGAGGCTGCACACCGCCTGGGGATAACGCTCCATCCAGCCCAGCACCGCGTTGAGTTCGTCGAGGTACCCTTGGCGTTGTTCCGCGACAGACATCCTTCCGGACATCTCGGCCTTGCCGGTTCCCAGGGTGAAGAACACGGGGACCTGAAGCGCAGTAGCGGCATCCCAGAAGGGGTGATAGGGCGCTTCGTCCCAGGAGGTGGCGTCGTGCAGGTAGGCGAGGCGGGCGTTGAACTTGATCGCGTGCAGGCCGTGGCGGGTGATGGCCTCGTTCAGTTCGGCGATCACCTGATCGGTTTGGCGGAGGATACGCCACTCGTCCACTGGGGCCATGGAGCGCAGGCGTTCGGGATAGAGCCGGACGCATTCACCGAGGTACGCGGCGTTGCGGCCCAGCATGGGGTTGGTGTGGAGGAGGGCCACCTCCACCCCGGCGTAGTCCATCTCTCCGATCAGGTTATGGGGGGTGTATTCGAGGTGGGGCAGGTCGGGGGGGAAGAAATGCTTGGTGTAGTCCTCCCCCTCCACGGTCCAGACCACCCGGCCCCGCTGGTGATCGACGCGGAAAAGGTGGTCCGGCAGGTTGGCCAGATCGTACCTGCCCTCCGGATCGAGCAGGCGCGAGGAGGCCGGGGCGCGGTCGCGGATGCGAAAGGCCGGCTGGTGGTGCCAGGCGTGGGCAGCCTGGACCCAGCGCAGGTGCTCCTGGCCGCTGGCAAAGCCGGCGGGCTGGTCCATGGGCTCAAAGCAGTAGGCGTGGGAATCGACGATCATGCTCAGTCTCCTCGGGGGGCTCAGATCTTGTACACCCTGGCCGCGTTCTCCCCCAGGACCAGGGCCAGGTCGGCCTCGCCCAGCCCGGGGGTAAAGGCGCGGAGGGTCTCCAGGTGCTGGCGGTAGGTCAGGTACAGGGCGGAGGGGGGCCAGTCGGAACCCCACATCACCCGGTCGGGGCCCAGGTCCTTGAGGAGCCTGGAGATGAAACCCAGGATGCGGGGGCAGCGGAAATCCCAGTTGGTGTCCGCGGCGGCAAAGAAGCCCGAGGCTTTGACCGAGACATTGGGCAGCGCCTTTGCCTCCATAAGACCCCCGTACCTGGGGTCGTCCGGCTCAAAGTAGCGGTCCGGCAGCCCCAGGTGGTTGCAGACGAAGCGGAGCTGGGGGTGGGTCCGCGCCAGCTCCATCAGCACCGGGTAGCTGGGAGGCCGGAGCTGGAGGTTGCAGACCAGGTCGTACTCTGAGAAAGCCCGCCACAGCGGATCACAGGCCGGTCCGGTCATCCAGCCCAGTTCCGTGGTGGCAGGATAGTAGCTGATGCCCACGGCCCCGGACTCCTCCCGCGCCCTGGCCAGTTGCAGGGCCGCGTCGGGTCGATCCAGCGACACGTCGATCAGCAGGGCCAGCCGGTCGGAATGGGCCTTTGCCAGTTGGGCGCACTCGCGGTTGTTGTCCGGCGAGTAGGCGGCCACCACCGGCACCAGCACCGCCTTCTCCACCCCGCAGTCGTCCATGCGGCGCAGCAGGAAAGGCCAGCCCCCCTCCGCCCAGTTGCCGCCCCGCTCTTTGGGCGGGTCCACGGGAGTGTAGTGGTCCAGCACATGGACATGGGTGTCGATGATGCGCATAGGGCTAACGGTACACGGCCTGGATCATGGCGCGGATATAGCCCACGGCAAAGGCGTGGCCGGAGCGGTTGTCCGGGATCACCACCTTGGTCTTCTGGGCCTCCGCGTTGTCCGGCATCCCGGGGTTGTCCGTCACCAGGGCCCCGGTGGCGTAGGTGCGCAGGCTGTCGGTCATGCCGGGGATGCCGGGGGTGTGGTCCATCATGAAGGGCCCCTTAAAGCCGACCTCACTGTACGCCTGCATGGCCGCGAACATGTCCTGGTCGCCCTCGTCCACAAAGACCTCCTGGAAGTCGAGGGGATTGGCGCGCAGTTTGCCGGCCTTGTGCCTGGTGATCTCGCCCAGGGAGTGGATGTTGCGGAAGTGGACGTAGGCGATCTTGCCCAGGGAGCCGATGTCGCGGATGGCCTCGACCACGTTCTCGCCCATCTCGGCGACGCAGCCCTGGCAGAAGAGCATGGAGTTGGCGGGGCTGGGCACCATCTTGAAGATGCGTTTGTACTGGTCCAGGGAGGAGACGATGCGGGCGGCCCCGGCCATCGGCTCGGGGATGGGGGGATCATCGGGGTGCAGGGCCAGGGTGACGCCGGCCTCCTCGGCCACGGGGACGACCCGTTCGAGGAAGTACTCGATGTGCTCCCACATGTTCTCTTCGCTGATCTGCTTGGCGGGAAAGCTGGGCACATCCTTGAGGAACTCGTCGTAGACGAAGGTGCTGTAGGCCGATCCGCCCCGGCCATAGGTGGTGGGGGTGCGGAAGTTGCCGATGGGTTTGAAGTTGTAACCCACCGTGGGAATGCCGACCTTGCCCATGGCCCTCAGGGTATCGCACCACTCCGCGATCTTCTCGTCGCGGCCGGGCAGGGCCAGGGTGGCTTCGTCCGGCCCGGTCAGCACGATGTTCTGCAGCTTCAGGCCGTGGGATTCGACCAGGGCGCGGGTTTTGCGGAAGTACTCCTCCATTTCCCAGGGTTCCTTCAACGCCGGCACGGCGTGTTGCCCCGAGGCGGCCAGGGGCGCTGGGTCGATGGTGAGGTAATCGACGCCGATGGCCTTGTAGAAGCTCAGGTTCTCGTCATCGACCTTGTTGGCAGGCAGGGCGTCCTGGATGAGCATGGTCTTCTCCTGGAGAGGGTTGGGGGAAGGGTACCGGTGGAGGAGACAGCGGCGGAAGTCCTCGGCGAACATCACCGGGGCCTCCAATAGGTCCGCAACCCGATAATGGCCTCTTCTCAGCTATCGCATTGATTGCGCTCCAGCCCGCCTATGCTGGCCTGCTCATCGGGCAGTTCATCAATCTGAAGGTCGATCATACCCCAAATTTAGCATCTCAGCACACGCTAACAATACATGAGCCTTCTTTGAGCCCAACAAGAAGAATGCCAAAAGGAGAAAGGGCAGCGAGATGAAAACCGCAGTGTTCGGGGCTGCCGGCTGGCTGGGGCGGGCCGTGCTGGCCAACCTGGCGGGCAGGCACGAGGTGCGCGCTTTCGATTTTGGGCCAGAAGCCTGGGAGGCATGGCAGGACGTGGACGGGGCATGGGAAGGGGAAAAGGTCTACGGGGATATCGCCAACTTCGGGGCCGTGGATCAGGCCCTCGAAGGGGTGGAGGGGGTGATCCACACCGCGGTGCTGGGGGGAGGGCATCCGGGGGCCTATGGCCCGGAGGACCCCCTGCCTTTCCAGGTCGACCTCCAAGGGCTGTGGAACGTCCTGGAGGCGGTCCGGCGGTGGGGCATCCGGCGGGTGGTACATGTGGGCTCCTGCCAGACCGTACATCCCAAGGGTGTCTTCTTCACCTCCCAGGTCCGGCGGCCCGACGCGGGCCTCTACGGGATCACCAAGCGCCTGCAGGAGGAGATGTGCCGGCAGTTCCACGAGGGGGCCGGCCTGTCCATCATCGTGCTGCGGCCAGACTACATCGTGGACAGCCGGCTGGGGATGGGCTGGGGGTGGACCCGGGAGAAGCTGGGGGAGGGGGGCCGGCGGCGGGCCAATGGCTGGGTGTGCCGGCACGACCTGGCCGAAGCCTGCCGGCTGGGGCTGGAGACCAGGGCCGTGGATTTCGATATCTTCCACGTCGTGGGCACCCCCGAGGCGGAGCAGACCTGCAATGTGTCGCGCTCGAGCCAGATCCTGGGGCTGGTCTACCGGGGCGACCTCGAACGGTACCGATAAAGAGGGCTGTGGCGATGGCACAGGTTTGGCACCGCGACGGGGAGGAAGAGGGTTGGGCCACGGCCCTGAGGGTCGGAGAGGGGGTCCTGATTTCCGGGTCGGGGCATAACAGGCGAGAAGGGGAGAGAGGGCAGCGATGAGGCGCGAGTTTCACAAGGCGGTGCGGCTCGGGGATTTCCACCCCGGCGCCTTCCCCGCCGGGCACCAGGGCTGGCATTGGCTGGAACTGGCAGATGGGCTGCTGGGCCCCCTCAAGGAGCCCGGGGCCCTGGCCAGGGGCAGGCGGCCGGGGCCGACCCTGCTGGCGGTGGCCGGCGTCCACGGGGACGAGTTCGAGGGCCCGGCGGTGATAGGGGACTTTTCAACGGATGTAGTAAAGCGTCTTCATGGCCTGGCTGCTCAAACTGACCATCCTCAAGCGCGGGGGGCCTGGCCTGCATCGCAGTGTGGGGCCATTTTTTATACTGTTGATCCTGGGCCAGTTCTGCGACGAGGGTCTGTGGCTGATCGTCGATGTGTTCACCGGAAGCACCGGCAACTATATCGGCTGGTGAAGGAGTAGATAATGACCGCACGTTGGAGCTGGGGGTTGCTGTGCTCTTCCCTCCTAGCCTGCGGCCGGGCCGAGGGGCCTGTGGCCGAGGGTCGGGTCCTGGCCAGGGTGGCCGGGCAGGGGATCGGGGAGGAGGAGTTCAGGGCTTTTGCCGCCAAACAGCCCGAGTGGGCAGGACTAAAAGAAAAGGGCGGGGCCCAGGTGCGGGAGTACCTCCAGACCCTGGTGGACCGGGCCCTCTTGCTGCGCGAGGCCCGCGCCCAGGGTTTGGACCGGCGGCCCGACTTGATCGCCTCCCTCGACTTGGCCTTCACCCAGAAGCTGGCCCAGGAGGTGGACCGGCGCGAGGTGCAGAGCGAGGTCTCGGTCAGCGAGGAGGAGGTGAAGGAGTGTTTCACCGCCGACCACTGGGACCGCAAGTTGAAGGTGGCACACATCTTTGTCCGCTCCAGGGAACGGGGGGAGGAGGTGCTGGCGGCGCTGGGGCGGGGCGAGCCCTTCGCCGCGGTGGCCGAACGCCTGTCCGAGGACCCGCCCAGCGCCGCGCGTGGCGGGGAGATGCCCTACTACTACGGGCGGGCCAATGCCGCCAAGGAGGTGCGCGAGGCCCTCTTCCGGCTCGAACTGGGCAAGGTCTCCGGGTTGGTGCCCATCGCCAAGGGGTACGAGATCTTCAAGGTGCTCGACGTACGGCAGGTGGAGTTTGACAAGGTGGCCGGCAAGGTGCGCCAGGAACTGATCCACGAACGGTTGGCGGCCAGGGGCAAGGCCCGCTTTGCCGAGCTGGCGGCCCAGGCCCGGCTGGAGCCCGACCCCAGGGGTTTGGGCCGGCTGGTGGCCCTGCTGCTCCAGGGGCCCCAGGATGGCCGCTTTGTACTGCCGGCTGTGGATCTGGAACTGCCCCTGTACCGCGACCGGGCGGGGGCAGTGACCCTGGGGCAGGCCATCGAGCAGTCGGGGACCATCCGCCAGGGCCGGGGCCTGGACGACAGCCTCGAAGTGGTGGAAGTGCTCCACGCCGAGGTGCTGGCCCCGAGGATTCTGGCCCAGCGGGGGCGGCAGCTAAAACTCGACGCCGACCCGCAGTTGGTGGCCTGGCGCCAGCGCCGGGAGGAGGATCTGCTGATCACCACCCTGCGCCAGCAGGTCGTCGCTGCCGCCGTAGTGAGCGAGGAGGAGGCCCGCAGCTACTACCAGGCCAACCAGGAGCGCTACCGCAACCCCCAGTCCACCGAGGTGGTGGAGGTGCTTCTTTCCAGCGAGGAGGAGGCCCGGGAGGCGCTGGCCCAGATCGAGGCGGAGCGCCCCAGGCTCGGCCCTCTGGTCGAGGTGTTGAGCGCCGCCGCCTCCGCGCTGCCCGACCGGATCGCGGCGGGCAAGAGACTGGACCAGGTGGTCTCCCTGCCGGTGGGGGCCGGGGAGCCGGCGGCGTTGCCCTGGCTACGGCGCAAGGCGACCCAGCCGCGGGCCAGGGCCGAGTTGCTCGACGACCTGGCCAGGGCCCAGAGCCCGGCGGTGCTGGCCGAGGAATACCTGTTCCGGCACCTGGCCGCCGAGCGCAGCCAGCGGGTGGACAGCGGCAAGTTGGAGGGGCATTACCGCCTCCACTGGTTCGAAGAGGCCCGTTTCGGGAACCTGGTCGAGCAGGCGATGGGGGCGCCCATCGGCGCGGTGTTGGGGCCGGTGCCGGTGGATTCCCTCTACGCCATCGCCGTGGTGATCGGCCGCCAGGGCGCCCAGGTGCGGCCCTTCGAGGAGGTGCGCCGCCCCCTCCGGGCCAGGCTGCAGGAGGAGCGCCGCAACGAGGTGTTTGCCCGCTGGTTGGAGGAGTTGCGGCGGACGCGCAAGGGGGAGGTGGAGTACCTCGAGGAGCAGATCGAGGCCCTGGGAAAGGTGTTGAGCCAGGAACCCCCGCCCGCTGCGGGAGGCAAGGGCTGATGCTGCAGCGCGAACTCCGCAAACTCATCCTGCCCCTGCTGCTGCCGGGGCTGCTGTTGCACCTGGTCTTCTTCGCCCTGCCGGTGCTCAACGCCTTCTACTACTCCCTGACCTCCTGGTCGGGCATCACCCTGGAGAAGGAATTCATCGGCCTGGACAACTTCGCCCGGGCCTTCGGGGACCGGACCCTGCAAACGGCGCTGGCCAATATCCTCTTTTTTGGAATCTTCGGCTTCGTGCTGGTCTTTCCCCTCAGCCTGCTCTTCGCGGTGGTGCTGGAGGAGAACCCGCCCTTCGCACGGCTGCTCAAGTTCGTCATCTTCGCCCCCACGCTCCTGTCGGTGGTGGTGACGGCGGTGCTGTGGGGCAGCATCTACAACCCCGTCATCGGCCTGCTCAACGAGACCTTGAGGGCCATCGGCCTGGAGGAATGGACCCAACCCTGGTTGGGCCGGCGCGGGGCGGCGCTGCCGGCCATTGGCATCGCCATGGTCTGGCAGGGGCTGGGCACCTACGTGATCCTGTTTCTGGCCGGGCTGCAGAAGATCCCGCGCAGCTTCTACGAGGCGGCCCAGTTGGACGGGGCCGACGCCTGGCAGCAGTTCTGGCTGGTGAAGCTGCCCCTGCTCTGGGACGTGGTGCAGATCCTGGTGGTGCTGTGGGTGATCAACGCGGTGCAGGCTTTTGCCCTGATCTTCGTCATCACCCGCGGCTACCCCAACGTGACCGAAGTGCTGGGCACCTATCTTTACTGGGCCGGCTTCCAGGGCCAGAGCATCGGCTACGCCTCGGCGATGGGGGTGATCATGTTCGCGCTGGTTCTGGGACTGAGCCTGCTGGTCAACCGGCTGATGCGCCGCGAGGCCATCGAATACTGAAGGAGAGCGCCATGGAAGCAAGGGCAAAGGCGTTGAAGGGTGTGGCCGTGCTGTTTATGGGGTTCTACTGCCTCAGTTCGGCGGTGGCCCTGGCCTGGGTGGTGTACACCTCCTTCAAGTCCAACGCCGAATTCTTCGCCAGCACCTGGTCCCTGCCCAGCCAGCTGCGCTGGAGCAACTACGCCTACGCCTGGGCCAACGCCGAGATGGGGCACTATTTCTTCAACACCACCTACCTCAGCGCCCTGGCCACCGCCGGCAGCACCCTGGTGGGGGCCATGGCCGCCTTTGTGCTGGCCAGGGTGGTTTTCCCCTTCAGGCAGGTGGCGCTATATTTTTTTCTGGCGGCGATGATGGTGCCGGCCATGCTCTACCTCTTTCCGCTCTTCGTGCAGATGCGGCATCTGCACCTGACCAACAGCCACCTGGGGCTGCTGCTGCTCTATGTGTCGATGGGATTGCCCTTCACCATCTTCGTGCTGACCGGCTTCTTCCGCACCCTGCCGCGCGAGTTGGAGGAGGCCGCCCTGATCGACGGGGCCAGCCCCTGGAAGACCTTCTGGATGGTGATGCTGCCTCTGGCCCGGCCCGGCCTGGTCACAGTGGCCATCTTCAATTTCATCAGCTTCTGGAACGAGTTCTTCTGGTCCCTCATCTTGTTGCACTCGGGTCGCCTCTACACCCTGGCGCGGGGCTTGCAGACCCTCTTCTGGAACCTCTCCACCGAATCCCGCTGGACCGAACTCTTCGCCGGCCTGGTCATCGTCATGCTGCCGTTGATGGTGGTCTTCATGCTGCTCCAGGACCGCATCACCGCCGGCCTGACCGCCGGCGCTCTGAAGGGCTGAGGATGCATCGCCGCCAGTTCCTCCGCTGCCTGGCCGCCGGCTCCCTGGCCGGCGCCTGCGGGCGCTACCTGCCCGACGAGCACCTGCTGGAGGTATCCACCCTCCAGTCGCGGGCGGCCCAGATCCCCATCAACCAGTTGTGGGGGGAGGCGGCCGACCGGCTGATGGGGGCCCACCCCGGCATCCGGGTGGAGCCGGCCAGCGGCGGGGGGGGCGGGTACCAGGAACTGATGATCCGGGTGATGGAGGGCAACCCGCCCGATGTGATGAGTTTTGCCACCGCCGAGACCGGGCTGACCTACGCCTATGTCGAGCAGGGCCATGTGTTGGACCTCACCCAGTACCTCCAAGGGCCCGCCGCCGACACCCCGGGGGCAACCTGGCTTGAGACCATCGCTCCGCTCTACTACAACACCCTCACTTACCAGGGCCGCTTCTACGCCATCCCGCAGAACGTCATCTCCCTCCAGATCTACTGCAACGCGGCCCTTTACCAGCAGGTCGGGGCCAGCCTCGAACCCCGGACGTGGGACGAATTTCTCGACAACTGCGCCCGCCTCAAGGCCGCCGGCATCATCCCCATCACCCAGGACGGCATCCACTGGTACACCAGTTGGTGGTTCGACCACCTGGCCCAGCGCTTGGTGGGCGCCGAGGCCACCGGCAAGGCTTTTCGCGATCCAGAGCGCTCGGTGCCCTGGACGGAGCCCGGTTTTACCCAGGCCGCCCGCCTGGTGGGGGAGGTGCTGGACCGGGGCTACTTCGCCGAGGGGTTCGCCGGGCTGAACCACATCGAGTCGGAGCTGCTCTTCTGGCAGGGGAGGGCAGCCACGGTCTTTGTCGGCACCTGGTTCACCAGCGGTCGCGCCGAGGTGATGGGGGAGGGGTTTCGTCTGTACGCCCACCGCTTCCCCCAGGTGGAGGGCGGCAAGGGTGATCCGCACGAACTGATCGGCACGGTCCAAACCCTGAGCATTCCGGCGCGGGCCCGCCACCCAGACCTGGCCGCCGAGCTGCTGCGGATCATCGACAGCCGCTGGTTCCAGGAGCAGATGGTGGAAAAGGCGCTGATGGTCAGCCCACTGGTCGGGGCCGCATTGCCCTCCGCACAGCAGGGGCTCGAGCGCCTCCTGGCGGATACCACCCGTTTCCATCCCTTTTCCTTTGGCCTCGAAGGGGCCCATCCCTTCCTCTACCGGCAGTACTGGAACGAGTGGAACCGCTTCATGGTGGCCAGGGAGATCAGCGCCGAGGAACTGGTGCATAACCTCGAGCTGCTGTTTTCTCTGTATTACCAGTCCTCGCCGGCTTGAGGAAGAGGTCACTCGGGACTAAAGCATACATTATAATTGTCATCGAAGCCATTGCGTGCGGTAGGCCAATGTTGGTGTTAAAGCGCACATTAACAATGATATATGTGTGTCTCAGATGGCCGGAATGGTTTTTGCGAGGTATGGGAAGAAGGGGAAGCCCGGACCGGGTTGCTCTGGGCCCTCTCCGGCTCCGAACGACCCGGGCGGGAAAAAGGGGCGGGGACGGCGATAATCTGACCTGATATAGTTTAAACATAAAGAGTTACGGGGCCTCTGCCAAAACAAATATAGTTTGACATTTGTGGGCGGCACCCTATATTCAACTGGTCTCACCACTTAAGACGAGCAGTTCAGGCCGGCGCCATGCCGGCTAATCACCAATGCGCAGGGACTCCTTGGTGGGCCTGAGTCGCAGTAGTGTGGGTGGTAGCCAGATCCACAACCTGGTT
>VGJS01000100.1 GCA_016867395.1 Candidatus Handelsmanbacteria bacterium | reverse complement strand
ATTGGGGCCGGTGGCCAGCAATTCTGGTTTGGTGTAGGCCGGGTGCCGCAGCTGGTGGCGCCGTTCCCGGACCTGGTGCTCGACGGCCAGCACCCGATACATCGTCGGCCAGGAGCACAGGTAGCGTCCCTCATCCAGCAACTGCGCCCAGACCTGGCGCGGGGCCATATCCTGGAAGCGGGGACTGTTGAGCGCCTCTCGCACCTGTGCCCGTTCCTCCGACGCCAGCGCCGAGGGCGGCGTGGGTCGGGGGATCTCCACCAACGGCGGGGTGGGGTTTTCAAGAGCCGGATGTCGCGCCCGATACAGGCTGCTGCGCGGCACTTCCAGCACCTGGCAAGCCCGGGTCACTCCCACTTCTTGGGCCAGTTGATCAGCGGTGGCGATCATTTGCTGTCGACCTTCAGCGGATCCTCGCTGGGCAAGCCAAGTAGGTCGCAGAGTTTTTTTTGCACCGCGATGATCGTTTCCGCCTGTTTGAGGCGACCCTGCAACCGGGTATTCTCCCGCTGAAGCCGGGCCACCTCTTTCACCGCCGGATCGGCAGCCTTCTTACCTCGCTGCAAGGTGCCCAGCTCCCCGCGCTCCCGCTGTTGCCGCCAGCAACTCAGGTGCGAGGAATACAACCCTTCCCGCCGTAACAGCGCGCCGATCTGACCGGGCTGTCGGCATTGATCTGCCTCATGGAGGATACGACGCTTATAGTCGGCACTGAAACGCCGACGTTGGGCACGGGGTAACACCTCGGCATTAACCACCGCTCCAGGCAACAGGGCGGGGGAGGAAGACTGCGCTATTCGGTGGCCAGCTAGGCCATTGGAGGCTGCTTGCGACATCCTGTGGAAGCTCCTTCGCCCGTGGGGTTGCTCATTAATTTCGTCAGGCGAGTTGTCTCAGCCAATCTAGGCACACAGGGCACATCTTGGTGGCGATGGCCACCTTGACGCGTTTAGCCGGGCTGCCGAAGACCTTGCACAGGGACTCTTTCCTGACCATTCCCTCGCCCCGGTAGTCCGGGGCGGTATCTTATTATTTCACAACCAGTTCGAAGGCCCTATCGATCACCCTGGGGGAGAGGCGGCCGTAACTGCCCAGGGAGATGTCGGAGACCTGCAAACCCGTGCGACCCAGGGGGCGGTAGCGCCGAATGCCCGTTTTCTCCTCCCCGGCCCAGCCCCAGGAGCCCAGGCCCGCGGTGGCGCCCAGGCTGGCTACTTTCATAAACTCGCGTCTATATAATCACTTAGCTCCTCTGTCTGACTTTTCCACCACGTTAAATACACCGCAAAAAGACTTTGACAATGCCCCACCACCGCGCTACATTTAACAGTGTAATTTGCGACGAGGTTCAGTGGCTCTTTGACCTTACTCACACGGAGGTGAATATGCCACCGGACTACACCAGGCGGTTGAGGTGATATCCACCTGCAACCGCCCGCCCTCGACCTACCCGCTACGTCAGCGTTGATATACGACCTGCCAGATCAACGCTGAACGCAGAGTCTGCCGCAAGACTCTTCTATCAGTTCGCTGATAGGGAAACCCTGTCCTCATCCGGCAGGGTTTTTTTTGTTGCTTGCCAAAGCGCCACACCCCGGCGATATCTTGTTTCGCTATCGCGAACTAAACCCACATCCTGATCGCCATGCCCTGAATACTCGCCGAAAACCTGGTCAAGACCTACCGACGCTCCCAGCGCCAGCCCGGGGTTTGGGGAGCCCTGCGGGGGCTGGTGCATCGCCAGCACCACGTCCTGCGCGCCCTGGACCACATCTCCTTCCGTATCGAGCCGGGCGAACTGGTCGGGTACATCGGCCCCAACGGCGCCGGGAAATCCACCACCGTCAAGCTGCTCTCCGGCATCCTGGTGCCCGACAGTGGCCGCTGCGAGGTGCTGGGCCGGGTGCCCTGGCAGGACCGCATAGCCCACGTGGCCCGCATCGGGGTGGTCTTCGGTCAGCGCACCCAGCTTTGGTGGGATTTGCCGGTGATCGAGTCCTTTGACCTGCTGCGCGACATCTACAAGGTCCCAGGCCCTGACTATGCCCGGCGCCGCGACGAACTGGTCGGGGTCCTCGAACTGGAACCCCTGCTCGACGTGCCGGTGCGCCAGCTTTCCCTGGGCCAGCGCATGCGCTGCGACCTGGCTGCCGCGCTGGTCCACGGCCCTGACCTGCTCTTCCTCGACGAGCCCACCATCGGCCTGGACGCCCTCTCCAAGCTGGCGGTCCGCGATTTTGTCCGCCGCCTCAACCGGGAGCGGGGGGCCACAGTGATCCTCACCACCCACGACATGGACGACATCGAGGCCCTCTGCACCCGGGTGCTGCTCATCGACGGGGGCCGCATCCTGCTCGACGACACCGTCGAGGGCCTGCGCCGGCAGGTCTCCCCCGAGCGCCGCCTGGTCCTCGACCTGGTCGAAGAGGAAAGCGACTTCGGCGATCCCCAGGTCCGCCTGGTGCGCCGGGAGGGCCGCCGCGTCGAACTGGCCTTCGACCCCAACCAGGTCCCGGCCCCCACCCTCATCAGCCGGCTCACCGCCCGCTTCGCGGTGCGCGATCTCTTCGTCGAGAATCCCCCCATAGAGGAGACCATCGCCCAACTGTACCGGAAAAACCAGGGATGAAGGCCTACGCCGCCATCCTCAGCGCCCAGTTCCGCACCCTGCTCCAGTACCGGGGCGCGGCCCTGGCCGGCCTCTTCACCCAGGTCTTCTTCGGCCTGGTGATCGTCATGGTGTACGAGGGTTTCTACCGCGCGACCACCACCACGCCGCCCCTGAGCTTGGCGCAGGTGGTCACCTACACCTGGCTGGGCCAGGCCATGCTGGGCCTCATTCCCTGGAACGTGGACCCGGAGATCCGCAATCTCATCCGCTCGGGCGGGGTGGCGTACGAGTTGTTGCGGCCCCTCGATCTGTACCGACTCTGGTTCACCCGCTGCCTGGCCCGCCGCAGCGCCCCCACCCTACTGCGGGCGCTGCCCATGCTGGCCCTGGCCTACGCCTTCCTGGGGATGCAGCTTCCCCCCAGCTGGACCTGCCTGCTGCTTTGGCTGGCGGCCAATGCGGGCGCCCTTTTCCTCTCGGCCGCCTTCACCGCCCTGCTCTCCACCTCGCTGCTGTGGACCATCTCGGGCGAGGGGATCAACTCCCTGGTCATCTGCATGATCATCCTCGGCTCGGGTCTACAGATTCCCCTCCCCTTCTATCCTGACTGGCTCCTGCCCGTCCTCGACTTCCTGCCCTTCCGCGGCCTCTTCGACGTGCCCTCGCGCCTGTACCTGGGGCATATCCCCCCTTCCCAGGCCCTGCCGGTGCTGGCACACCAGTTTCTGTGGACCCTGGCGCTCATCGGGTTCGGCCGCTGGGTGTTGGCCCGCGGCCTGCGCCGGCTGGAGGTGCAGGGGGGATGAACGACCTGCGCCTGCTCGCCCGGTACCTGGACATCTCGGTGCGAAGCCAGCTCGAGTACCGGGCCTCCTTTGTGATGCTCAGCGTCGGGTACCTGCTCATCACCGTGATCGAATTCCTCAGCGTCTGGGTACTCTTTGACCGCTTCGGCAATCTCCAGGGCTGGTCCCTGCCCGAAATCGCCTTCTTCTATGGAATCATCAACATCGCCTTTGCCCTGGGCGAATCCGCGGCGCGCGGCTTCGACCTCTTCAGCCCCGTGATCAAGTCGGGCGACTTCGACCGCCTGCTCCTGCGCCCCCGCAGCACGGCCCTCCAGGTGGCCGGCCAGGAGCTGACCCTCCGGCGGGTGGGCCGGCTCCTGCAGGGCGCCTGCGTCCTGGGCTGGTCCGCCTCGGCCCTGGGCCTGCAGTGGTCCACCGGCCAGTGGTTGCTCCTGGGCTGGACCCTCCTGGGCGGGACCTGCCTCTTCTACGGTCTGATGGTCATCCAGGGCACGGTCTGTTTCTGGACCACCGAGTCCCTGGAATTCATGAACGCCTTTACCAACGGCGGGGTCTTTGCCGCCCAATACCCCTTCTCCATCTACCGCGACTGGTTCCGCCGCTTCTTCACCTTCGGGGTGCCCCTGGCCTGCGTCAGTTACTACCCGGCCCTGGCCCTCCAGGGCCGGCCCGATCCCCTGGGCACCCCCGCGCTTCTGCACTGGCTGGCCCCCCTGGTGGGGCTGCTCTTCCTGGCCCTGTGCCTCCAGGCCTGGCATTGGGGGGTGCGGCACTACCGCTCCTCCGGGAGTTGAGCCTGCCAAGGTCCGCCGCTATCTTTCCCTCATGCCTTTGCTACTCCTCTGCCTGTGCTTCTGGTGGGGCTGCGGGGACCGCGCCACTGGCCCGAAGGGGGAGGATTCCCGCCTGGTCGGCGGGGTGGATTTCACCAGCCTCTTCGCCCCCCCCACCTCCGCAGAACTCGCCCTCATTGCCGCCGATTGGGAAAGCCGGCCCGCTCCCCAATCCGCCGCTGACACGTTGTACCGCGCCTCCCTGTCCCTGGGCCGCCGGCGTGCCTCCCTGTGCGTCCTGGCCTATGAGGTGGAAGGCCTGCGCCAGTACGGGGCCCTGCTGGTTCCCGACGGGGCCGCCCCAGGCAGCCTGCCCCTGGTGGTGTACCTGCACGGGGGGGATCAGGGGATCAGTATGGAGGAGTTCCTGCTGGTCAGCCTGGGCCTGGGGGAGGACCGCGACCAGTACGCCTACGCCCTGCCCTCCTTCCGCAGCGAGGCGCTGCGTTACGGTCAGGAGGTGTTCCTCTCAGAGGGGGAGGCCAGCCCCTGGGACCGGGACGTGGACGACGCCCTGGGTCTGGTGGCCGTTGCCCTGGCCGTCGAGCCGGCCATCGACCCCCAGCGCCTGGGAGCGGTGGGGATCAGCCGCGGGGGAGCGGTGGCCCTGCTTTTGGCCCAGCGGGAGCCGCGCCTGCGCCGGGTAGTGGAATTCTTCGGGCCCACTGATTTGCTGGATGAATTTGGGCAGGAGGTGGCTGCCGAGGTCCTGCAAGGCCAGCCCCGGCCCCTGCCGGGGGTGGAGTACCTGACCCGGACCCTGCTCCTGCCCCTTCGGCTGGGCGCCTTAAGTTTGGAGGAGGCGCGGCTGGGACTGATCCGGCGCTCGCCGGTCTACTTCGCCGGTCGGCTGCCGGCGGTGCAGGTCCACCACGGCACCGCGGACCCGCTGGTGCCGGTTGGCCAGGCTCGGCGGCTGGCCCAGGCCATGGAAGGACTGGGCCGCGCCGCGCCCGAGTTCGAGGTCCACATATATCCGGAGGGCAGCCACCACCCTCTCTCCCTGCCGGGCAGCCTGGAGCGGACCCAAGCTTTCCTGAGCCCCCTACGGCAGCCCGCCCCGGCCTACGGGGCGGCCCTACCCTACTGATCCCGGCCCAGCAGCGACAACTGCGCCGCTGCAACCTTGGTGACGTGGGCGTCGCAGCCGGTGAAGGGATGCCGGCCGCCGATGCAGTAGGTACACAGGTTCCGCTCGGGCAACCCCGAGCGCTCGTACGCGGCCATCATGCCCTCCACCGAGATATAGGCCACCGGCATGCCCATCTGCCGGCCGATCTCCTCCTCGGTGCGGCCCCTGGCGATAAACTCCTCGCCCGGGGGCGGCTCGGGGGGCATGTCCACCCCGAAATAGCAGCCGCGCGGCACCCCGTCTCCGCCGATGATGCCGATGGGCGGGGTATAACTCACCAGGTACGCCTTCTTGACCTTGGCCTCCTTGTAGAGCAGGTCCCGCGCCCGTCTGGAGTTGTTGCCCCGCACGATGCTGTCGTCGATAATCACCACTGTCTTGCCCTCCAGTATCCGCTCGGCGCCGGGCAGGAGGTGGAGGTTCTCGCCTATGGACTGCTTGCGGTCGATGGCGGTGGTCCCCTGGAAGGAGCGCTCGCCGCGCATCTTGTAGAACACCGGCTCAAAGGGCAGCCGGGCCCGCCGGGCGTAGGCGCGGGCCGCCACCTCGGGGCAGCGGGGCAGAAAGGTCACTACCTCGGCATCGGCGGGCCGGAACTCCTCGGCCAGCACCTCGCCCAAGGATTCGCGGATGCGGCGCACGCTCACCGCGTTGAGGATGGAGTCCACGTCGGCGATGTAGTTCCACTCAAAGAAGCAGTGGGCCCGCCGCGGCTCGACCAGGGTCTCCTTGGTGTATTCCCCCTCGGCGGTGAGGTGGTAGATGGACCCAGGCTCCAGGTCCTCGACGTAGTCCCCTCCGTTCTTGCGGTAAGCGATGTCCTCGGAGGCCACCCCGTATTTGCCGTCCTTCCAGCTGAGCACCCCCGGCTTGATCCCGGTGCGATCGCGCAGCACCATCACGTCGCGCTTGCGCTTGTCGGCGATGGCCATGGTGTAGGCCCCGGGGATGCGCCGCAGGAAATTGTACTCCCCGTGCATGCGGTACACGTGCAACAGGGCTTCGGTGTCGCAGGTGGTCTTGAGCTGGTCGAGGGGCACTTCTTTGTAGTACTCTCGGTCCACCTGGCCGTTGTGGACGGCGGCCATGTCGCAGTCCCAGATCAGGATGTGGTTGCCCCGGTGCTCGGGCCGGCCGCCCACCACGTGGGGGTGGGCCTCTTCGAGGATCTGGTCCTTGCGGCCCCTGGTGGCGTAGCGCACGTGGGCCATGTAGGTGTGGTAGTTGGGGCTAGGCAGGATCTTGTGCAGGTCGGTGATGTCGAAGCGCTCCACCCCACCGGCCCACTTGATCACGTCGATGCGGTTGTCCCCCACCGCGGCGATGCCGGCCGCCTCCCGCCCCCGGTGCTGGAGCGAGCGGATGAAGCGGTGGGCGTCGTGCAGGGTGTGGGCTACGCTGAAGCCGCAGTTGTGGCGGACCTGTTCGGACATCTCACTCCTTCTAAGTCAGGTGGTAGGTGGCCATTCAGCGCACGCAGCCGGGGAAGGTCCGGCCCTGGATGTGGTAGTACTCGGGCGCCTCTCCGTCGCCGGCGTGGCGGCAAAAGGAGGACATGTAGGACAGGGCGATGGCCCGCCGCCACTGGGCGGAGTTGTTGGGGGCGGTATAGTGGGGCAAAAGCGAGTGGAAGAAGAGGCCGCTACCGGCCTTCATTGGCACCAGCAGCATCTCGTCGAAGGAATAATGCCCCTCCTCCACCACGAAGTCGTCGGGCACCCGCACATGGGGCAAAGGGCCGCGCAGGTGGCCGCTGGGCAGCACCCCCATGCAGCCGTTCTGGGGAGTGGCATCGTCGAGGGGGAACCAGCAGGAGCACAGGGCCATGGGCTGGATGGGCCAGTAGGGGGAGTCCTGATGCATGCCCTTCTGCGAGCCCACCTGGGGTGGTTTGAGCAGCAGCGAGTTGCGGAACAGCTTGAGATCCGGCCCCAGGATCTGGGCGATGATGCCGACGATGTTCTCATCCCTGCCCAAGGCGTTGAACAACTCGTCCCCCTCCACCAGCCCGTCCACCTTACGGATGCCGTCGCCCCACTCCTCCACCTGGGCCTCCCCCCGCTGCACTCTGGGCTCCACCTGAATCCGGAGCCGGTCGGCGGGCCGGCCGCCGTGGGTGTACTCGCGCAGGCGCTCCCCCAGGGCCTGCACCTTTTCGGGGGGGATCAGGTCCTCCACCACTGCGTAGCCCTCGCGGTGGTAGGCAGCCAGTTGCTCCTCGCTCAGCCGGATCGGGGCCATGCTCATCGACCGCCTCCTGGGATGTCCACTAGAAAGAAACACCTGGATGCAATCTGGGCAACTCCGTGCGCCGACAAACAGAAAAGCGCCCGTGGACCCAGGCGCTCGGCTGCAAACCTCCTCGGCGCGGCGCTCACTGGCGCAGCGCCCCCACCAGGGCGTCCACGTCGAAGACAAAACCAAAGGCCAGCGCCACCCGCCACAGCCCCAACTCCTTGCACAACTCCTGCCTGGCCGTCTCCTTGTTCTCCACCGCGGTAACGGCCTGGCGCAGGGCCGAGCACATCACCCCGCGCCGGCTCATATCGGCCATGCCCCCCGGCGAGAGCAGCAGGCACCAGTTGATGGCGAAGCCGGCGTAGATCAGGTGGTTGATCCCCCGCTCTTTGCACAGGGCAAAGAGCTGGTGCCCGTCCTCGGCCACCCCCTCGTGGTCCAGAGGCCGGGCCTTGGGCATAAAGTCGAGGGCCTTGAAGCCCCGGTCCACGTCGGCCCGGTTGTGGCTGCCCACAAAGACGTGTTGGCTGCGGAAGGCACGGAGCCTTTCCAGCGCCGGGTCGCCATCCACCTGGGGCAAAGGGCCAGGCGAGGGGCCGGCCAGGGCTTTGGCCCGCTGGTACCCAGGGCACTGGTGATAATAGTCGCCCCCCCCCACCACATGGAAAAGCGGCAGCGCCGAGGCCCGCACGGCCCCCAGCAGGCCGGGAAACACGGTGCGGCTGATCTCCACCGAGCGGGGGATGTACTCCACGGCCCGGTGCCAGCCGGGGAACTGCTCGCGGGTGCCAGTGTCCCAGGCGTGCATCACCGCCACCGCGGTGTGCTCGGCGGAGAGGTCGAGTTCGGCCCGCTTCCACCCTCCGTACCCCTCTCCGGGCACCTGGCGGGTGAAGTCGGCGTCGAACTGCTGATAGTACTGGGCGCTCAGTTTTAAAGATTTCACGCGGGCCGGCTCCGACCCAGCAGGTGCAGCAGCCTGTCGCCGGCCTGGCGCAGGCCCTCTTCGGGCACCGGCACCCGGTTGCACAGGCTGAAGCGCCAGTACGCCCAGTTGGCGGCGTACTGCGACTGGATGATGTAGCGGGTGCGGTCCGAGGTGTTCGGTGCCCCCCGGTGCCAGCACTGAGGGTCCTGGAAGTAGATGTCCCCGGCCTTGCAGAGCATCGAAACCGGGCCGCGCCCCTCGAACTCGGGGTGTTCCTGGCTATTGGGGCCACGGCCGGAGTAGTGGCTGCCCGGCACGTATTGGGTGGGGCCCTGCTCGATGGTCTCGATGTCGCTCAGGGCCATCTGCACGGTGATCCACAACACCTGCATGCGAATGCGCGGGTCGTGGCGCGGCACCTGGTCCGGCAAAGGGTTGTGCACCGGCCCGTCGGTGTGCCAGCGATCGATGGACAGGCCCGGCAGGTTGCGCAGCACGTTCTGGCCGCAGAATCTGCAATCCTTCCCCACGATCGCCTCGGCCAGGCTGAAGATCGGCTCCCGGACGAGCATCTCCCTGAAGATGGGGTCCAGTTCGATGGTGTTGCGCAGGATGAAAGGGATCTCCTCCCCTGTCGCCTGGTTCTTCATCAACTGGAGGTACCGCTTGTCGGCCAGCTCCGGAGCCGTGCGCTGGTACAGCACCGGATCGGCGAGGAGTTCGTCGCTCCTGGCCCGCAGGGCTTTGATTTCTCCCTGGGTCAGCACCCCGGGGATGTAGACAAACCCGTCGCGGTGAAACGCCTCGACGAGCTCTAGGGTCTGTTCTTCGCCGAAAGGCTCTCCAGCGAGGATCGCGCTCGTGCCCATAGGATGCCTTTCAGTATATGGGCAGGTACTTGTCCAACTCCCACTGACTGACGTGCTGGTGGTACTGCCGCCACTCCTCGCGCTTGACCTCGATGTAGTAATCGGCGTACTCGGCGCCCAGGGCTTCCTTGACCACCTTGTCCCCCTCCAGGCATTCGAGGGCCTCCCGCAGGGTGGTGGGCAGGAAGCCGATACCCCGCCGCTGGAGTTCGGCCTCGGGTATCTCGTACAGGTTGTCGTCGTTGCGCTTGCCCGGGTCCATCCTCTTCTCGATCCCGTCCAGCCCGGCGGCCAGCATGGCCGCGCAGGCCAGGTAGGGATTGGCCGCCCCGTCCACGGTGCGGTTCTCGATGCGGCCCGGCCCGGGAATGCGGATCATCTGGGTGCGGTTGGAGCCCCCGTAGGTCGTATAGACCGGGGCCCAGGTGGCCCCCGACCGGGGGGCCCCGCGGATCAGGCGCTTGTAGCTGTTGACCAGGGGCGAGGTCACCGCGGCCAGGGCCCGGGCGTGCCTTAGCAGCCCGCCCATGAACCAGTACGCCTGCTGGGAAAGGCCGTTGCGGTCCCGCTTGTCCAGAAAGAGGTTCTTCTCGTTGTCCTTGTCCCACAGGCTCAGGTGGAAGTGGGCCCCGCTGCCGGTCAGGTGGGAGAAGGGCTTGGGCATGAAGGTGGCCATCAGACCGCGCTGCTCCGCGGCGCTCTTGACCATCCAGCGGAAGAAGGTGTGGCGGTCCGCGGTGGTCAGGGCGTCGGCGTAACTCCAGTTGATCTCGAACTGGCAGTTGGCGTCCTCGTGGTCGTTGGCGTACGGGCCCCAGCCCAGCTCCTGCATGTACTTGATGAGCGTGGTCATCAGATCCAGGCTGCGGTGCAGGGTCACCAGGTCGTAGCAGGGCTTGGGCAGGATGTCGAGGGAATCTGCGGGCACGTAGCTGCCCTGCTCGTTGCGCTTGAGCAGCATGAACTCCGGCTCCACCCCCACGTTGAAGGTGTACCCCTTGCGCCGGGCCTTGGCCAACTGTCTTTGCAGGATGGTCCGCGGGCAATAGGCCCAGGGCTTGCCCTCCACATGGGCGTTGCCGGCCACCCAGGCCACGTTGGGCCGCCAGGGCAGCACCGCCAGGGAGTTGAAGTCGGGGATGCTCATGATGTCCGGGTCGTGGGGGCCCTGGCCCATGTGTCCGGTGGCGAAGCCGGCGAAGCCGGCCCCTTCCTCGGCCATGTCCTCGAGGTGGGTGGTGGGGACCACCTTGGCCTTGGGCAATCCGCTCATCTCCACGAAGGAGCAGAGGAAGAATTCGATCTTCTTCTCCTCGGCGAGTCTCTTGACCTGGTTCAGGGTCATAAGCAGTCTCCTATCTGGGTGAGGGTGAGAGGATCAGTCCGAGTCCCCCAAGAGGCGCAGCGCGGCCCCCCCGATGGGGGCGATGCCCAGGCCTTCCCCTGCCTTCAACAAGGCCTCCCATAGATACCCCCCCAGGGAGCGGGCCCCGACTAGGGAATAGGCCGTCAATCCCGACAGGTCCCGGCGCAGGATGAGCTGGGCGGTCTTGGCCACACTGCTCTGGCGGGCCTCTCCATCGGGAAATTCCGCCAGGTCCAGGCCGCACAACTGGCTGAGCGCCGCCGGGGCGGCCGGCCCCATCAGGCGCAACTCGGCCCGGCCCTGGCTCAGGTCGGTGAGGCTGAGATGCCGGCCCGCGGCCCTGGCGCGCAGCCCCTCCAGGACCTCCCCCTCCCCACCGGGCGGGGTGCTGACGAAGAACAAGTCCTGCCTCAGGCGATAGACCCTGCCACTGCCCACCGCACTCCCACCTCCTATGCCCAACTCCACCCCCAGCAAGTCCGCGGCCTCCCGGCCCTCTATCAGCACCTTGCCCCTGGCGCTCTGGTCAACCAGCCCCACCCCCTTGCGGGCCAGCCCCGCCTCTGCCTCAGCCGAGGTGTAGACCTCTGCCACCTGCCAGCCGGCGCTGCTGGCCAACTGCGCCTCTGGGTGGGGGATAGGACCCCGCTTGAAAGGATTGCCGCTCATCCCCGCACCTTCTCCCCCGCCGGATCGTAGAAGGCCCCCAGATGCACCCGGGCCTCCAGCAGCTCCCCTTCGCGGAAGATGGAGAACTCCGACCCGCTCCGCCCGGCCAGGCCCGAGGGCAGCCAGCACAGCCCGATGGCCTCCCCGAGGGTGGGGCTGAAGCGGCTGGAGGTGATCCAGCCGATGATCTCCAACTTGCCCCCGCGCCGCTCGACGATCTGCAGGCCCTCCTCGGGCACCAGCCCCGGCCGCACCATCCTGAAGCCGGTCAATCGCTGCTGGGAGCCGGCCCCGGCCACCCGCATCAGGGACCGTTTGCCCAGGAAATCGGGCTTGTCCAGCTTCACCACCCCTTCCAGGCCCACCGAGAGGGCGTCGGCCAGGGCGTCGGTGTCCTGGCCGACGATGATGTGGGCCTTCTCCAGGCGCAGCACCCGCTGGGCCTCCACCCCGAACGGGGTGATGCCAAGAGCCTTGCCTGCCTCCATGAGCGCCTCCCACAGGTGCAGCCCGTACCCGGAGGGGCAGTGGATCTCGTAGGACAGTTCGCCGGTAAAGCCCAGGCGCATCAGCCGGCAGGGCACCCCGGCCACCTCCCCCTGGCGGGCGTGCATGTACGGTAAGGCCCCGTTCCCCAGGTCGA
>VGJS01000099.1 GCA_016867395.1 Candidatus Handelsmanbacteria bacterium | reverse complement strand
GAATCGCTCCTTGACCATCTCAGTACGGCAACTGGGCCACGGCCCGCACGATGAGCACCACGCCCACGGCCCCCATCCCGATCAGCCCCTGCCCGCAGGCATAGCCGGCCAGCAGGATGGGCGCCCGCCGGCCCCACTCCTCCGGCCCCAGCCGCCGCCGCAGCCAGAAACGGCCCAGACAGGCCCCCAGCATCTCGGGGATGAGCAGGTGGGGCAGGCTCTGGAGGCCGCGGATGAAGCCGTACACCCCGGCCAGGGGCGCCCCCCAGCCGGCCAGCCCCCACAGGGCCCCGCCGGCCACCACAAAACTGCCCAGGGCCCAGGCCGGGTCCACCACCTCGCCGAAACGCAGCCCCCCTTGGGCGGTGAAGGAGAGCCACATGAACTGCCGCAGGGCGAAGAGGTGCCAGTACTGCTGGGCATAGGGGAAGAGGATGGAGGGGATGGGGCCCATGCTCCAGATCACCGACCAGAAGAGCAGGCCGCAGCCCAGGACCAAGGGCAGGAGCAGCAGCTCGGCCTTGAGGATGCTGCTCAGGCGGGTGCCGGTCAGCTCCACCTCGCGGAAGAACTGCGCCCGCCGGCCGTGGTCCCCGTAGGGAATGGGGGCGAACCAGATGTCCACCCCGCGGTACCCACTCAGCAGAAAAGCCCCCTCGCGCACCAGGGGGATGCCGGCGCTCTGCCCGGTCAGGCCCACCATGCGGGCGTTGGCGTAGGATACCAGCGGGGTCAGTACAAAGGCGAATCCCAGGAGAAAGACCAGGGGGAAGGAATCGTCCTCCAGCAGGATCAGGCACAGGGCGATGTAGCCGCAGGCGGCCATCACATAGAGGCCGATCCCCAGCCCCAGCGGGAAATCCCCCCGGCCCGGCGGGGGCGCCCAGGAACCCGCCTGCCGGTATCCCCGCAGGGCCTGGGCGGCCTGCCACAGCCCCACCAGGGCCACCGCCCCCCCGGCCCCCACGTACACGCTCAGCCACAGGTCCAGGTCATTGGCAAAGTGGGTGGAGACCGCGTCCATGCCCGGCTTCCAGCGGGTCAGGAGGCCCAGGTGGTGCAACACCGGGTTGGCCGCCACCTGCACCAGGGAGCCGGCAAAGGCCCCGGCCACCACCCAGAAGGGCAGCACTGCCCCGGCCAACACCAGCCCTGGGTCCGTGCCGATGCCCAGGGTGGCGGCCGGCAGCACCCGCTCTAGATCCCGGGTGAAGTCGATCCAGGGCACCGGCAGGAGCACCAGGGGCCGGGAGGCGATCAGGCCCGACAGGGCGGGCAGCCCCACCAGCACCGCCCCGCAGCCAAGGCCCAGCCCCATCCCCGAGGCAAAGACCCGCCAGCGCCAGGTCTGTGCCTCGCTCTCGGCCAGGGCCATCACCCCCTGCGCCGCCACCGGGGCCAGGGGAAAGGGCAGGCGCTCCACGTCGGCGGTGAGCCGGAAGAGCACGTAGCCCAGCCCGAACCACTCGGCCCGGGCCAGCACCTGCCCCACCACCAGCAGGCCGATGGGCAGGAGCCAGTCGGGGTGGAAGAAGGTGCGTTCTGCCAGGGCCTCGGAGCCGGCGGGGGGGACCACCCAGGCGGGCAACTGCGCGGCTAGGCCCAGCAGCTGCCCCACCTGGGACTGGGCCAGATACTGGTTCCAGATCAGGCCGCCAAAAGGCCCCCCGGCCAGCATCATCCCCCCCGCCGCGTGGGTCAGGCCTCCGGCGATGTAGTACAGGGTGTAGATCTCCTGCCGGCGCAGCGGGGCAAAGGTGCGCCGGGCCACCTCGGAGAAGAGGATCAAGGTCACCCACTCGGCCGCAGGTCCCAGGCTGGAGCCGGCGATCAGGCCCATGTAGATGGCCCCCGGCATCATCAGAAAGCCGATGAAGAAGGCCCCCAGCACCACCCGCCGGCTCATGCCCTCCTCGAACTGCCCCGCCTCGCTCACCGGTACTCCTCGCGATGGGCCGGTTCCAGGGCCCGCCACACCAGGAACTGCCGCCGCAACTGGTCGATGAAGAGCCGGTTGCCCCGCCGCCAGGCGTGATCCTCGCCGGCCAGGCGGCGCAGGCTCAGCATCAGGGCGCAGAAGCGCGGGTCGGCCTCGGGCCGCAGCCCCAGGTCCAGTTCCTGGGAAATCCCCTGGTCAAAGGGGGCCAGCCACAGCCTGGCCCGCAACCCCTCCGGCCCGCCCTGCACGGCCTCGGCGTAGAAACCCCCGCCGATGGACTGCTCGTCGTGGGCCTCCAGGTACTCGGCCAGGAAGGCGCAGAAGGCGGCGGCCTCGCCCCGGCGCAGCGAGAAAGGCAGGGGCAGTTCGAGGAGGTCGCCCTGGGCGGGGGGCAGGCGCCAGCGCCGCTCGATGCCCGGCACACACAGCCGCGCCGCCTGCCTGGCCGGGTACAGGGCCGAGGCCAGCACCACCAGCACCAGCCCGGCCAGGGTGCCCACCGCGGCCAGGGAGGTGTAGTTGACGGTCAGGCCGGGTAAGAGCCCGTACACCCAGCCCAGGCGCGAGAGCAGCTGCCCGGCCAGGTACCCCAGGCCACTGCTGAGGGTGGCGTAGACCGCGGCCTCGGCCCAGAAGAGGCCCGCCACGTGGGAGGGGGCCAGGCCGATGGCGTTGAGGGTGCCGATCTCGGGCAGGCGCTCGTACACCGAGCCGAGCAGGGTGTTGAAGACGATCAGCGCCCCGATGAGCAGGGGCACCCACAGCCCGGCCTGGCCGGAGAAGGTCTGCGACTCCACTGCCTGGATCAGGTAGCGCCGGCCGCCGAGGGCGGCGGTGAAGTTCAGGCCCCAGACCTCGGCCAACGCCCCGATCTCCTCCTCCCCCTCCAGGCGCAGGGCCACCGAGGCCAGCCGGCTGTGCTCCCCCCAGCGGGCCACCGCCCTCCAGGGCAGGAGCAGCACCTGGGCGGCCCCCAGGTGGGCAAAGGCCGGCTCCCCGCCCTGGCGGTCGCGACCGGCCCGCTCCTCCTCGGGCTGCTGCGCCTCGCGGTCCAGCGGGGTGAGGGGGGCGCCGTTGAGGTCGCGCAGGGCGTCGAAGGCCGCCGGCGAGAAGAGGCCGATCACCTGGTACCGCCCCCCCAGGTAGCCCACCCAGCCGCCGACCGCGACGCCCAGCTCCTGGGCCTGGGGGGCGGCCAACAGACAGACCGCCTCCTCGCCGGGGGCAAAGAAACGCCCCGCCTCCAGCACCGGTTCCAGGGCAGTCAACCCGGCCTCGGCAGCGTCCAGGCCCAGGGCAGCCTCCACCCGGACACTGCGCCCTCCTTCCCCCCACAGGAGCGCCGGCTGCAGGTACCACCAGCGCGGCAACACCCGTTCCGCCCCCAACTGCCGGCTGAGTCCCTGGTACACCTCCCGCTCCAGCGCCGCCCAGCCGGGAAGGCGCAGCAGGGCCCCGGCGCCCTGTGCCGGGGAGGGCCCCTGGTCGCGCCGCTCGATGCGCAGGGCCGCGTTGATCGAGGTCAGCGAGACCAGCGAGAAACTCAAGAGCCCCAGGGTGGCGCAGGTCAGGCCGGTGCGCCAGGGCCGGTTGCGCAGTTGGGCCGCCCCCAGCAGCAGGGCCCGCGCCAGCATCCCGCCGGGTCGGGCCGGATCGCGGTGCCTGGCCAGGCGGGGGGCCAGGGCGGCGCGCAACTGGGCATTGAGCCGGCCCAGGCCCAGGGCAATGACCACCCCGCTGAGGACCAGCACCAAAAACCCCACCAGGACGAGCAGGGGATGGATGCTCAGTTGGAAGGCCGGGTGGGCGTAGCGCAGCAGGGCAAAGCCGGCCAGGAAGATCAGCCCTGCCCAGGCGGCCTGGCCCGACAGCCGGGGGTGGGCCACCAGCAGCCGCTCCCCGAAATAGGCGAAGGGCAGTAGCAGGAGCAGGAAGAAGACGATCCCCTGCACCGCGTCCCCCACCAGATCCTGCAAGCCCCCGTACGCCCGCAGGGCCAGCCCCCAGGCCCGCTGGCTCTGGGCGACAAAGGCCCGGTGCGCCCCCGCCACCAGGGCGCTGTCGGCCAGCACCAGCAGGGAGTCGGCCCGTTGGTGGAGGCGCCGCAGCAGCGAGCTGTGGATGCCGTGGCGCTCCAGCTCCCCCAGGCGGGCGGCGTTGAGTCCGGCCAGATCCCCGGCCACCGCGCGGGCGCCGTGCTCCAGGCGGGGCTGGCGCTGGGGATCGAATCCCCCGCCCTCACCCAGCAGCACCAGCCGCCGGCCCAGGCCGTAGCGACCGGCGCTCATGGTCAGCTTCACCCGCGCGCCGGGCGGCACAAAGGCCACCCCCGCCCTTTCGACCCGGCTGCCCAGGGCGTTGTAGTACCCCCGTTGCCGGATCTCGGCCGGGGTGGGCGGCAGGCAATGGCCGTAGTTAACCAGGGGGGCGTCCTGGGCCGCGTCGAGCAGGCGCAGGTTTTCGAGGGTGGCCAGGCGGCGCGGGTCAAAGAGGTCCAGCAAAGTAAAGGGGAGGCAGGGAAAAGCGACGAGGGTGAGTTCTTCCTCGGCGTGGCCCATCAGGATCTCGGCCGGGTACTGCATCGCCCCGTACGGCCCCTGGTCCAGGGCCAGGTTCAGAGCGCCGGTCCCTGGGTCGGCCCGATACGCCTCCAACTGCACCGGCTGGAGGTACAAGGTCTGGGACTCCAGGCCCTGCAGGGCAAAACGGCCGGCGCTGTCGCTGAGGGCGGCATAGTCCAGGCGCACCCCCATCAGGGTCTTGGCCAGGCTGCGCACCCGCACCCAGGCCCCCACCACCGGCTGGTCCGGGGCGTACTCCTTCCAGGTGAGCAACTGCCCTCGCAGGGTGCCGGAGAAATCCCTGGGTTCGGGGATCTGCACCCCGGCCTCAGGCTCGGCCAGCAGACCGGGGATCAGGTGGAGGAGGAAGCGGGTCTGGAAGGTTAGGTTGCCCAGGTCCACCCCGGCGGGCAGGTCCAGGGGCGAGTCGAAGAGGGCCCGCTCGTCCCCGGCACTCACCAGGGTGAGGCCCAGGGGCCCGGTCAGGTTGAAGGCTGCCCCCTCCACCGGCACCCGCTCGGGCAACTGCCCCATCAGCCGGCGCTGGTTGAGGGGCTTGAGGTCCCCTCCCAGAACCAGTTGCCCGCCCGCCTCCCGCCCCTCCCACTCCTGGGTCAGGCGCAAAAGCGGCCCGTACAGCGGGGGCTGGATGGTGCGCACCCGGTGTGGCTCCCCGGCCTGGACCAGGCCCAAGTGCCGGCTCTGCGAGCTGAGGTCCAGGCCCAGGTAATAGGTCGGCTTGAGACCGCGCAGAAGCTCCTCCACCCCCCCCTGGGGAGCCGCCCCCTTCCCCAATTCCCGCCAGCGGTCGGCAAAGGCCCGCATCCCGGCCAGGGCCTGGAAGTGGCCGGCGGTGGCCAGGAGCAGCACCGTGCGGGGGGGCGGGCGGGCGGCCAGGGCCCCGGCCAATTCGAGCCAGGCCGCCACCCCCAGGGCCTGCTCGGCCCCCGGCGCCAGGGCCGGCACCGGCGAGATGGCGTCGTAGTACGCCCCCACCACCACCGCCTCCCCCCCCAGCGCGGGGTCTGCGCCGGGGATGATCCCCACCAGGTTCTGAGCTTCGGCCCACTGCCAGTCCATGCGGCCCCGGAGCCGGCCCCGCAACCCGCCCCGCGCCAGGCCCTCCCGCAGGCGGCGGCTGGCCGGTTCCGGGGCGTAGAAGCGGGGCAGGTCCGCCGGGGTGGAAAGGAACTTGTCCTCCCCTTCGCGGCGATGGGCGCGCTCCCGGCCGGGAGGAGCGAGGAAAACCACGGCCACCGCCCCCAGGTCAAAAGCCTCCACCCAGTTCTGGCCGCAGTCGTACTCCAGCAGGGCGATGCTGCCGGCCAGTTCCAGGTGGTCCACCTCCCCTGGCTCGGCCCGACCGGCGTACACCAGCCTGCCGGTCAGCCCCTCGGGGGGCAGGGTGGAGGTGCGGGCCAGGTTGGGCCACAGGCAATGGAGGGGCAGGTGCTCGCCCCCCTCCAGTTCCAGGCCGGCCCCCTGGTCCATTGGCACGGGTACCCCAAAGGGCATCCAGTGGACCTGCCCCACCCCCGCCTCCCGCAGTTGGGCCTCCAGGTAGTGGGCCGCCGCGGCTGCCCCCCCATACCCAGTGACCCGGGAGCCCAGCCCGGCCAGGTATTCGATGCGGGCCTGCAAGCGGGCCTCAAGGCCCTGGCCCCCGCCGGCCCCGGCCAGGGCCAAGACCTGGGCCAGCACTTGACATAAACACCTGATAGAATTCATTTTATGTCAGCCGCAGGGCGCAGGTCCCCTCAGTAGGAGAGTCCGGCATGAACTGGTTCGAGAAGATGAAGTCCGGGTTCAAGACCGGGCGCAAGCGGGAGATTCCGGCCGGGATTTGGTCCAAGTGCCCTCAGTGCAGCTTTTCCACCTACCAGCAAGCCCTGGAGCGGGCCCACTGGATCTGCTCCGAATGCAGCTTCCACTACCCGGTGGGCCACCAGTACTACGTGCAATTGCTTACCGATGAGGGTACCTTCACCCCGCTGGACGATTCTCTCACCGCGGCCGATCCTCTGCGCTTCCGCGACACCAAGCGCTACACCGACCGCATCCGCGACGGCAAGAAGGCCAGCGAACTCAACGAGGCGGTCTGCACCGGGATCGGCCGGCTGGGCGGGGAGCCCCTGGCCCTGGGGGTGATGGACACCCGGTTCATCCTGGGCAGCCTGGGCAGCGCCACGGGCGAGAAGATCAGCCGCCTCATCGACCGGGCCCTCGCCGAGCGCAGCGGCCTGGTGCTGGTCTGCCAGTCGGGTGGGGCCCGCATGATGGAGAGCGCGTACTCCCTGATGCAGATGGCCAAGATCAGCGCCAAGCTGCACCGGCTCGCCCTCGCCAGGCTCCCTTATATCGCCGTGCTCACCGACCCCACCTACGGGGGGGTGACGGCGAGTTTTGCCATGCTGGGGGACGTGATCCTGGCCGAGCCGGGGGCCCGCATCGGTTTCGCCGGCCCCGAGGTCATCAAGCAGTTCCTTAAGGTTGAGTCCCTGCCCGAGGGCTTTCAGCGCTCCGAGACCGTGCTCAAGCACGGCTTCATCGATCACATCGTGCGCCGCGACGAACTGCCCGCCGCGCTGGGCCGCCTCCTTGCCATGCTGCGGGCCCCGGAAGCCCTCTAGTTTAGAAGAGGTTGCGGTACTTCACCCCCATGTAGGCCTGCTCGGCCGAGAAGCCCAGGTCCAGCCGGATCACGAAATCCGCGTTCCAGTACACCCGTCCCCCCACCCCGGCCGTCCAGTGCAGCCCCTCAGGACTAACCTGGTTCAGCTTGTGCCAGACCCTGCCGCTGTCGATAAAGAGAACGCCCTTCCAATCCAGGTGCTGGCCCCACCAGTAGGAGGTATGCAGCAGGTAGCGCGCCTCGGTATTGGTGAAGAAACGCACATCATCGGTAAAGCGCTGGGTGTCGTAGCCGCGCAGCACGTCGCCCCCGCCCAGGCCCTTGAGGCGCCGGCTGCCACCGACCTCCCCGTAGGCGTACAGGGGGATGGAGCCTTCGAGCACCTCGAAGACGCTGCGGTGCCCAAGGCTCAGGCGCGGGGAGAGCAGCCAGTACCGAACGTCGGTGAAGGTGTAGCGCCGGAAGTCGATCTCCTCAAGGAAGAGGGCCAGCAGGGAGTTGCGCGAATTTTCGTAGGACCACTCGTGGTACGAGCCCACCAAGGGCATCACCTCGTCGTCGCGGGTGTCCCACTCGAGGGTGGCGCTGACGAAGCCGGTGCTGCCGCCCACCACCCCGCCCGGGGTGCCGGCGTCTACGTAGAAGGAGCGCTCCCCGTGCGGACGCACCTCGGTGTGCTCCATGCCCAGGCCCACCGACATGGAGAGGGGGCCGTAGATCTCGCGCAACAGGCTGAAGATGAAGCGCGGCTCTTCGAGCACATAGTAGTAGTAGTTCTCGTCATCGACCTTGTTGCCGGCCGGGTCGAGGAAGTTGTTGGAGGTGTTGTTCCCCCGGCCATAGTAGCGGGTTCTCAGATTCCGCTCCATGCTGCCCACCAGCAGCACCCCGAAGTGGGTCCCGGAAATGCGGGGCACCTTGACGCGCATGAAGTAGTTGATCTTGTCCTCGGTGGAGCGCACCACGTGGAAGATCAGCTTGTAGCGGTAGGGCCGGCGCTGGAGATCGGCCCACTGGAGGCGGGCCCCGTAGTTCCAGCCCGTGCGGGGGCTATAAAAGACCACCGGCAGGCCGGTGACGCCGTAGGGGGTGCCGCCGACGTTGAACTGCTTGCGCTTGGCCAGCCACAGCACCTTGTCGGCGGCGGTGCCCTCCCCCTGCTCAGTCCGGGCCAGGGTGTCGGCCGGGTCCACCCAGCCGGGGCCGGCGGCCCGGCCCGGGGTTGCCACCCCCAGCGCCAGCAGCTCACCCAACAGGAGCCGCAGGAGCAGCCGCGACCAGGTCGCAGAGGGGGCCATTAGGGCTGCTCGAAACGCCGGCGATCCCCGGCATGGGGCGGGGCGTCCAGGGAGAAGCGGATGGGGGTGAGGGCCACGTCCCCCCGCTCCAGCGCCGCCAGGTCTCCCAGGCCCTGGGGATCGTCGGCCCGCAGCCCTGAGAGCCGGTAGGCAAAGGAATCAGGGGCCGGGCCGGGGCCGAAAAAAGCCCCGTAACAACTTGGGGTGAGGGCGGCGAAGCGGCGGGGGGTGTGCGGGTTGACCCCGGCGGGCATGTTGACGTTAAGCAGGGCCGCCCCGGCGGGCAGGCCGGCCCGCCACACCTGGGCGGCAATCTGGCCGGCCACCTCGGCGGCGTTTTCCCACAAGGTGAGAGGTCCGGCGTCGCGATACTGGCGCCAGCGGGTGTAGTCCTCTGGCTTGAGCGCCACCGAAAAGGCCAGGGCCGGCAGGCCGGTCAGGGCCCCTTCGATGGCCGCCCCCACCGTGCCCGAACTAAGGAAATAGGCCAGCCCGGCGTTAGTCCCCACGTTGACCCCGGAGACCACCAGGGCCGGCGGCGCGGGGAAGAGGGTGTGTAGCCCGAGATTGGCGCAGTCGGCCGGGGACCCGTCCAGGGCCCAGACCTCAAACCCGTCGCACCGATGCGCCCGGGCCTGGAGCTGGCCGAAGCGGGTCAGCACCTTGGAGGCCCAGCTCCGCTCGCCGGCCGGCGCCACCGCCCGCACCGGAGCGATGGCCGAGAGGCGACGCAACAGCGGCGCCAGGGCGGGCGAATCCACCCCGTCGTCGTTGGTGACCAGAATCCAGGGCGCTACGGCTGGTGCCACCTCCACCTCACCGGCAAGGGATAGGTTCGGATGGGCTTTATATTACGAAAGTACCCTCTTGTCCACCACCGGTAACCCGCCCTATCTTTGGGCGGCCCCCTTCCCTTCCTACCTCATGAATCAGGCCCTGCTCCTCCAGGAACTCGAAACCCTGGCCGCCCAGTTGGGGGTGGAGGTGCGCTACGAGGAATTGGAGGGTGAGGGCGGATTGTGCCGGTACGGCGGCAGGTACTACGTGATCGCCGGCCGCCACCTTGCCACGAATGGGCGCATCCGCCTTCTTATCCGCGAGTTGCGGCGCCTGCCCCTGGAGGGGGTCTACCTCCGCCCCTCGGTGAGGGAACTCCTCGAAAACCCACCGGGGCCCCACTCAACAAAAATGGAGTGAGCCGGCCCGCGGCCATATATTCGGAGTGTTGTTTAAGATCGCCACCGCGTCTCCCCCAGCTTCCCCCGTCTACCGATTTCCTAGGAGGTCCCTCATGTCCTTTGCTTACCTCCTTGTCTGCTGCCTGCTGACCCTGGCGACGGTGCTGCCGGCCGGCGCCCTCAATTTTTATGTCAATCCCGCTACCGGCGACAACCGCCGCAGCGTGCAGAGCGCCCAGAACTCCGCCACCCCCTTCCGCACAATTACCCATGCCCTGCGCATCGCCCACCTGGTTACCGAGGGCCGGCCCCACGTCATCCACGTTCCCGCCGGCACCTACTCCCCCAGCAGCGGCGAGACCTTTCCCCTGACCATTTCCCAGAACCGGATCTACCTGTCCACCAGCGGGGTGATCACCTTCGACGCCGAGAACAAGTCCAACCTTATCCGCATCACCGCCGCCACCAGCGACTTTGTCCTCAAGGGCATCACCTTCCGCAACGGCCTGGCCGAGCAGGGTGGGGCCATCTACGCTGAGAGCTGCTCCCTGAGGGTGGTGGACAACATCTTTGCCAACAACCGCGCCACCGGCAGCGGCCAGGTGCTCTACGTCAAAAACGGCCGGCTCCAGTTCGATAAGAATATGTTGCGGGACAACGGTGCCGCCGGCGACACCGGGGCAGTGCTCTCCCTGCACAACACCTTTGCCGACACCACCCGGCGCGAGTACATCCGCAACAACACCTTCTACTGGAACCTCGCCCCGGCCATCCAGACCTCGGGCAACCGCACCGACATCAGCAGCAACATCTTCTCCAATCCGGACACCACCGAGTCCCGCACCTTCGTCGCCCCGCCGGCCATCCTCGACGCCTCCGCCACTGCTTTCCCGCTGATCCGCTACAATTTGCTGTGGCGCACGCCCATCTTTTATATCTCCGACCAGGCCGACAGCATCAAATTGGCCAAGACCGTGCGCGACACCATCACCCTCTCTAAGGCCGAGGTCAAGGTGCCCACCTTCATCACCAACCACCCGGACACCGTGGCCAAGGTGGGCTCCACCTATCTTTATGTGCCCACCACCACCGGCAACAAAGCCGCCTACATCTTCCTGGCCAATTTTGATTCGGGTCGATTGCTGCCTTCGGGCATTTCGGCCACCGAGGTCAAGGATCAGAAACAGATCCGCTGGGTCCCCACCATCGCCGATACTGGCAGGAAGAATATATATGTTGAGATACAGGACCCAGTCGGTTCCCTGCAGTACCTCGACTACAACGTGCGGGTCTACACGGCCGAGACCTTCCCCGACACCGTCGGCAAAGGTCCCACCGTCAGGCTCAGCCTGGTCCCCGATACCGTGACGGCGGTCAGCCGTATCAACGGGCTGGTCCCAAACTTCTCCACTGCTGCGAGCGCCGGCAACAACAAGTACCTCAATCCCAGGTTCATCAACACCTCCATCAGCCGTTTCGAGCTGGAGGACCCCGGCTCCCCGGCCATCGACGCGGGCAACCCCATCGTCGCCCTGCGCGACAGCCCGGGCAACCGCAACAACATGGGCCACTTCGGCGGGCCGGGCAACGCCGGCGCTCCGGCGGCCGACACCAGCTTCAAGGAACTCAACATCACCAACCTGCCCGACAGCGTCGCCACCGAGGGGCAGGTCTACACCTACAACCCCACCCTGCCCAACAACCCGCGCATCGACGAGGCTGAACTGATCGAGGGGCTAACGGTGCCGTCCAGCCTGCACCGCTTCACCGTCTTCGGCAAGCAGCCCCCCATCCGCTGGACACCGGCGGCCGGCGACACAGGCACCTTCCTAATCGGGGTCAAGGTCTGGACCAACGACGGCTACGGCCGGCAGTACTTCTCCGTGCGGGTCAAGCCGGCCAACGAGGCCCCTCGGGTGACCAGCACCGCGCCCAACTCGGCAGCCGAGGATTCGACCTTTAGCTACGCCATTGCCGCCACCGACCCCAACAGCGACGCCATCACCTACGCCCTGACCAAGGGACCGGCGGGCATGACCCTCAGCGCCGGTGGCCTGCTCCAGTGGACCCCCACCCAGGCCGACGTGGGCACCGACACCGTGGAGGTCACCCTCACCGACAGCAGGGGGGCCGCCACCCTGCACCACTTCGTCCTCCAGGTGCGCAACGTCAACGATGTCCCGGTGATCACCAGCCAGCCAGATACCCTGACCGCCGAGGACGCGAACTACGTCTATGCCCTGGCCGTGACCGACCCTGACACTGGGGATACCTTCACATATCGCCTGGCCCAGAACCCCACCGGCATGACCATCACCAACCAGGGTAAGATACGCTGGACCCCCACCCAGGCCCAGATTGGCCGCCATACGGTGCGGGTGGAGGTCAAGGACCTTGCACAGACCACGGCTACCCAGAGCTATTTTCTGCGGGTCACCGCCACCAACGATCCGCCGGTGTTCGCCAGCCAGCCCGATAGCAGCGCCATCGAGGACTCCCTCTACCTCTATGCGGCCAGCGCCACCGACGAGGAGAACGGCGCCATCACCTACGCCCTGGCCAGCGGGCCTGCCGGCATGACCCTCAGCG
>VGJS01000098.1 GCA_016867395.1 Candidatus Handelsmanbacteria bacterium | reverse complement strand
CGCCACCGTCGGCCTGGCGCAGAATCCGAATGATCTCTTCGACGCTGTGGACTTTTCGCTTCATGAGTATCCCTCCGTCGATCTGAAGAAATACTCACATCCCGACTGGCGCAACTTTACGGGGTCATGTCAGCGGTGCCGAGCGCTTCATCCGCCTGCTCAAGGAAAACCTGCTGTGGGTGATAAACTTCGACACCATCGAGGAACTGAGGCTGGCGCTGCTGGCTTTCAAGGACCTGCACAACTCCCAGTGGATCTTCGAACGGCATGGCTACCGGACTCCGTCCCAAGTGCGGCACGACCGGAAAGATTCCCGGATCGCGGAAGCGGCCGGGTGAACATCAATCTACTGTCTATTTACCCTAAGACTTTACACTATGCTTTTGCCTCGCCGCAATACGTCCAGGGCGACTCCCTTTTCCGCGACCAGACGCCGGCCGACCATAACGATTTTCCGGGCCGCAATCCCCTGGGTGTAATCAAGACGGTTTACTTCTACGAGCAGAACACCGTCGGGATGCGCCTGGGGGTGCGGCGTATCGCCGTCGGCCTTCGCCGCGTCGGGCATCCCGACGCCAAGAACAAGATCCTCTCCAATGTCCTCTGCGATACCTCCGGGTCTTCCGGGGTGGTCGAGTGGGGCCTGGATCGCGGGGAGGCCGCCTGCACCAGCGTCCTCCCCTCTCCATCGGTGGAGGCCTCGGGGTTTTACAGCAACGTCCTGTACATCGACTCCCTGGTTACCTCCCAAAGCTGGATAGCCAACGCCGATTCGGCCGACATTAACGTCTGGCCCTTTTCGCAATAACAAGGAGACCCCGCCATGTACGAGATCAACGTGATGGAGGCCCTGAAGGCCCTGGGGTAGTATGTGCTGATCGCCGCCGGCCAGCCGGCGGGATAACCGCAGGTGGGGAGTGAGCGGTGATGGCCCCGCTGGCAGCCCCCTCGATGCTCTGGGGCCTCCGAAGGACCGCCATTCGCACAGTCCAAGTCTACCCGGCCTGGCAGGAGCCCTCGCACGTCCTGGAGGGCCTGGACTGCCCCTGCCGGCCGCGCCTGAGCGCGCTGTGCCCGGCCTGTGCAGGTGAGCGCTGCGAGGTGCGGGAGGGAGAGGGCTGGATCGCGCCCATGGGCGAGCCGGCGCCGGACGAGGCGCTGGTCGTGGTGCATGAGGTGGTCAGGGGGGGCAGTTAGTATGACAGCGCGTCGGAGGGATGCGCCTCGGCCTCGATGGCATGCAGGTATTCCATCCTGGTTTTTCAGCCCGAGTGCCCCAGGCGTTGTCTCACAGAGCGGATGCCCAAGGGCCCCGAGCTGCTGCTGAGCAGGTTAGGATCTCAGAAAAAGAGCGCCGACGCCCAATGCGGGTGCCGCCCGTTTTTATTATATCTAAGGTACGGAGTCAACAGAACTAGTCTGATGGTCCTCTATCATAGTCTCTAACTATTATTTGTGTCAGTTGGCTGAACACCACCTTGCTTGGGGAGGTAGCCCGCAGGGCGGCGGCCCAGCCCAGAGTCAGCAAAACATTAGCAAAACGCATGATCGACCTCCTCGGAAAGGGGGTGGGTTGGGGGCCGGCCAGCATGGAGGCAAGGGGCGTGCCACTGGGCGCGGGGATACTCAAGTTTTTGGCTGAGCCTCAGATCCGACCAGAGCAGGGACGGGGCGGAGCGCGCGGGGTGGGTGGAATTGGAGTTGGTCCCGTCCCCTGCACCACCCAGGCCGGCGGCCTGCTTGACCGGCGCCGGAGGAGAGGATATTTTGCATGAAACCTGCCTATGAAGAAGAGAGGCGTAAGACCCCAAAGCGCAACCCCCGGCACTGGCTGGTCTTGGTCGGCGTGGCGACCCTGCCGGCCCTTGGCTGGGCCGCCGATGCCCCCACCGCCGACCAGGCCCTCAAGGAGTTGCAGAAAGGAAATGCCCGTTTCGCCAGGGGCAAGATGCTCCAACTGCGCCGGGACCAGGCTCGCCGGGAGGTAACCGCCAAGGGGCAACATCCTTTTGTCACTGTGCTTACCTGCTCCGACTCGCGGTTGCCCCCCGAGATCGTCTTCGACCAGGGCTTGGGCGACGTGTTCACCGTGCGCGTGGCCGGCAACGTGGCGGACGTGGACGAGATTGGCACCATCGAATACGGCGTGGGGCATCTCAACACCCCTCTGTGTGTGGTTTTGGGCCATACGGGTTGCGGTGCGGTCACTGCGGTGGTCAAAGGGGCCGAGGTACACGGCCATATCCCGGCGCTGGTGGACAACGTCGTTCCTGCCGTCGAAGCGGCCCGCCATCAGCACCCGGACCTCAGCGTGGACCAACTGATTCCCGCCGCTATCGAGGCCAATGTCTTCCAGGCCATTGGCGACATTCTCTCCCGCAGCGAGGAGGTCCGCCATTTGGTGATCAGCGGCAAGCTGCGGGTGCTGGGCGCGGTGTACGACATCCAGACCGGCCGGGTGCGCTGGCTGGGGGTCCATCCCGGGCAGGCGGCGCTTTTGACCAGCTCCCCCGCCTCTCACGGCCACGCCGAGGCCATGCCGGCGGTCGAGGCCAAACACGAGGCGGCCGGCAAGCCCGAAGCTGCCGAACACGGGCAAGCAGCCCAGCACGAGGCGGCGGTTCATAAAGAAGAACCGGCAAAAGAAAAGCCCCCGGCCAAAAAGGCGGAGCCGGGCCACGGCGGACACTGAGGCCGGCCTGGAACGGGCCGGCGAGCAGGCGGTCCAGGCGCTGGGACTGCCCCAGGGCAGCCCCCTGGGCGACGACCAGCTGAGCGTCTTTTTCAAGTACCTGCTCCTGGCGCAACTGGAGGACCTGCCCGCCTGGCGAGGGCGCTGGCAGCGCCAGCCCGGTCCGACCGGGCCGGCGCTGTACGGGGCGTTGGAAAAGGCGCTGGACGACTGCCGCCACCACCTGCGCCGGCGCCGCTGGGCTCAGGTGAACCTGCTGGACGCCGCGCCGGGGTACGGCCGGCGACTGATCGAACTGGCGGCCGGGGCGGTGCTCAGCGAGGCTCTGGCCCCCGAGGTGTGTATAGCCCCCAGGCCGCTGTCGCCCGAAGCTGCGGGTTGGGGCGGGCGGTGGCGCCACGCGCTGTGTTTTGCCGCCTCTCCGCTGTTCACCCACGAGTTTTATCCGCTGGCAGTGGACGCGCTAGTGCGCGACGCGGCGTGCCAGGGCCGGCCGCGCTTCGCCCCGCTGGGGGTCCATCTCGACTGGTTGGACGAGGGCGGAAAACTCAGCCGGGCCCTCTGGCTCGACGCGGAGGGCGCGTGCCTGCGCGAGGCAGAACTGGATTCGCCCCTGGTCTCGCATAGCGCCCACTTCCTCTGTCTGGGCAGCCGGGAGCAGGGGTTGCACCATCGGTGGTCGGCGCGCCTGGCCTGCCCGCAGGTCAATCCGGCCGGAGCGGCGGGCCTGGCCGACGACAAGGGGAGTAGCCTGGAGGGTTGGGGAGCCGCCGGGGTCCGGGTGCCCGCCTGGAGGCGCTGCGGCCCCGGCGACCAGGAGGAGGCCAGGGCGTGGTTGCGGCGGCTGGGGGAGGTGGTGGTCAAGCCCAACCGGGGCACTGAGGGGGAAGGGGTGGCGTTTTTCGCCCGCGGTGAGGAGGCCGGCCTGGAGCGCCATCTCCAAGCCCTTTGGTCCCAGGGCGATGCGCTGCTTCAGGAAAGGGCAGACGACCTGGTCTTCCGCGATCCAGGGACCGGCCGGAGCCATACCCTGAGCCTGCGGCTCAACCTGGCGGCGGCCGAGGGCCGCTGCTGGGCCGAATCTGGGTACGCCCAGGTGGGGGCGGGGCCAGACCAGCCGGCAGCCGGCAGCCAGGGGGCGCGTTGCCTGCCCATCGACGAGGTGCTGCCCCACCTGGTGCGGCGGGGTGACGGGCGGCCGGCACCGATGCCAGCACCGGCCTGGGCAGGAATAATAGAGGAGGCGGAAGCGGCCGCCGGGCTTTTTGCTGGCCTGCTGCTGGCGGGCCTGGATCTGGTGCTGGCCCTGGGGGAATCCGGGGCAGTGGTGCCGGTGTTTCTGGAGGCCAATGCCCGGCCCGCGGGGCTGGGCCATTCGCGTTTTGTGCAGGGCCCTGAGCGCGGCCAGCCGGGGGTAAGCCTGAGGATGTGGGACGCGCTGGAATACCTGGTGGAAGGGAGAAACTGTGAGCACTCCGGCTGAAGCGCTGATCCAGCTCGTCGATCAGTTGCAGGACCAGGACCACCGGCCCTTGCTGGAGCCGCTGGCGGGCCAGGGCCCGGCCATTCTGGAGATGCTGGACCGGCTGGGCGGGTACGCCGATGCCTTGCAGGGCTCGGCGCGCCTGTTGCGCGGCATGCGCCTGTGCCGCATCCAGGCGGACCTGTACCGGCTGCTGGCTGCATGCGGTGGGGGGGGGGCTTTGCCGGTCTGCGGCCTGGACGGCGAGGAGATCGCCGCGCTCAAGGGGGAGCGGGCCCTGGACCGGCTGCCGGGGGCGTACGAGGCGCGGATCAACCAGCTCCAGCGCCAGGATCTGCGCCAGAGCCTTGAAGCTCTGGGGGCCCTGGCGCCGGCCGCAGCAATGAGCCCTCAGGACTATGGCGTGCAGTTCACCGTCGAGGCGCCGCTGCGCCTGGGGATCTCCAGCGCCAACGCCTCGGACAACCACCTGCGCACCAAGGAGCAGGGGGGCAAGACCCTCAACGCCGGCTTCGATCTGCAACGGGAGGGCGAGGCTGTCCCTGGCCCGCCCCTGCGTGTGGCGGTGCGCCGGTTGTCCGAACAAGGCCTATGGTTGCGCTCCCGCTCCACGGGATTTGAAGACGAGCTGGTCCTTTCCCCCGCCGAGGCGCCGGCGGTCCAGCACAAGCGCTTCTTCGCCTACCGCCGGGGCGGGGACGAGTCCCTGCGGCTGATCAAGCAGGCCCTGGTCCACACCGGCATCGTGCTCGAGGGAGAGGCGGACATCGTCGGGCAGGTGGCCGCCTACACCGGCGGGGGCGGCCTGGAGGTGCAGACGAGGAGCAAGGTGCTCCAGGGCTCGGGGCTGGGGACCAGCAGCATTCTGGCCGCGGCCATCCTCAAGGCCCTGTACCGCCTGGCCGGCCATCCCATCGCCACGCCCGAGGGCGAATACCCCGCCCTCTACGACCAGAGCCTGCTTTTGGAGCAGAGCGTGGGTCTCAACAGCGGCTGGCAGGACGCGCGGGGCGCCTGTGGGGGCCCTAGCGCGGTCAAGGATTTCTACGCCCCGCCCACCCTGGGACTGCCGGCCCCGCAGGTGCGCTTCATCCCCATCGACGAGGCGCGGTTCGCCCAGCGGGTGGTGCTCTTCAACACTGGCATTGCCCGCCTGGCCACGCGGGGCCTCAACGTGGTGCTCGACGCGTACCTCACCCGCGACCCGGCGCGGTACCCGGCCATCCGCGAATCCCTGGCCATCCACGACCGGATGGTGGAGGCCCTCAGCGGGGGCGACTATGCGGGGTTGGGGGAGATGGCCAGCCGGTACTGGGAATTGCGCTGCACCCTGGACCCGGAGGCCACCAGCCCGCTGATCTGGCAACTCTTCTCGGCGCCCCACCTACGCCGGCACTGCGAGGGGGGCATGCTCACCGGGGCCGGGGGCGGGGGCTTCGCCCTGCTGATCTGCCGGGAGGGACAGCTTGCCGCGCTCAAGGAGGAGTTGGGGCGGCTGCGGCAGCTGCCCGGGTACGAGGGGAGCGGCGTGGTGGACTACCGCCTCAACCGCAGCGGCCTGCGCCTGGGCGAGTGATGGGCGAGCACCTCCTGGTCGATGGCTACAACCTGATCAAGACCTCGGCCCTGTTCAGCCACTACGAAAGGACCAGCCTCCAGCGGGCGCGCCAGGCCCTGGTCCAGGCCCTGAATGGCTATGCCCGGCAGCGCGGGGCGCGGGTAACGTTGTTCTTCGACGGCGGCGCGGGGCAGGGAGAGCCCGCCCCTGCCGGCCCGGTGCAGGTGGTCTTCTCGCGGGTCCCGCTCAAGGCCGACGACCTGATCAAGGAGGCGGTGCAGGAGCGGCACGGAGCCCGAGATCTGCGCGTGATCTCCACGGACCGCGAGGTCGCCCGCTTTGCCCAGCGCCACCGGGTGCGGGTAACGGGCGCCGGCGCCTTCGAGCGGGAGTTGGCCCAGCCACCGCCCCGGCCGCAGCCCTTGCCGGCAGCGGAGGAGAAGTGGCGCGAGGTGCCCCTCAGCGAGGCGCAGATCGCGGAGTGGGAGAGGATTTTTCAGCGGGAAAAGCGTATCTTTGATGACCCTGAGGGAAAAAAGTAAAAAGGAGCCTTTTCTATGCTGATGCAGGACAAACTCGCGTACGTGGCTGGGGTGGCCAACCACCGCAGCATTGCCTGGGCCATCGCCAAGGCCCTGGACCGGGAGGGCTGCCGGCTGGCCCTGGGCTACCTGGGGGAACGCGAGAAACAGGAGATCGACAAGCTGGTGGGGGAGTTGAAACAGGCGCCCCTGCTGGTCTCCTGCGACGTGACCAGGGACGAGTCGGTGGGCGAGGCTTTTGCCCTGTTGGGCCGGGAGTGCGGCCGGCTCGACGCGGTGGTCCACGCCATTGCCTTTGCCCGCCGCGAGGACCTGGACGGCCGCTACACCGACACCTCCCGCGAAGGCTACCACCTGGCCCTGGACGTCAGCGCCTTTTCGCTCAACTGCCTGGCCCGGGGCGCCGAGCCCTTGATGACCGAGGGCGGCGGGATCGTTGCCCTGACCTATCTGGGCAGCGAGCGGGCGATAGCCAACTACAATGTCATGGGGGTGGCCAAGGCCGCGCTCGAAGCGGGCATCCGCTACCTGGCCGGCGAGCTGGGTCCCAAGGGCATCCGGGTCAACGGGCTCTCGGCTGGCCCGCTGCGCACCCTGGCGGCGCGGGGCATCAAGGACTTTTCGGCCATGCACCGGATGCACGCCGAGCGTGCAGCGCTCAAGCGCAATACCGAGATCGAGGAGGTCGCCGACACGGCGCTCTTCCTGTGCAGCCATCTGAGCCGGGGGATCACGGGAGAGGTGATCTACGTGGACGGGGGCTTCCGCATCATGGGTGGTTGAGCCTCCCTTCTGATCCTGCAAGATGACGGCGCCCCGCGGTTTACCGCGGGGCGTTCTTGTTGGGGTCGGTGAGAGGGCCCTTGCGCTCATTCTCGCCGGCCATCCCTGGCCGGCTCCGAGGCCATTCCCCTCGGGCCTTTCATCCCTGGGCCAAAATTAGAGGAAACCCACCCCCTGCCGCTGCGTGTATTCGCGGCCTGCCCGCCTGCTCAGGCGCCCTCTCCCCGCCGCCTATTTCTGGGGATCCCCTTCAAACACTGCAAGCAGTTGCGGCAAGAAGGCGGCGATGCTGGGGTACTTGGCGCGGTGGGTCTCGTACTCGGCGAGCAGGTGGTAGAGGGCGGGTGCGTAGGTGAAGCCACGGGTCAACTCGGCCTGGGTGGCGCGATGGCCCGCCTCCTCGCCCTCGGCCTGGCGCCAGAGGCGGGCGGTGATGGCGCGGATGAGGTGTTCGTTGACGCAGCTCTCCCAGGTGGGGTAGCCGGTGGCGGCCATCCTCTCCTGCAAGGGTGCGAAACGCCCGGCCTGGGCCTGCAACTGTTCGCCTCGGGTGGCGGTCAGCGGGTTGATGAAGGAGTGCCCGAACTCGTGCCACACCAGCTCGCGCAGATGGCGCAGGCTGTAGGTGGGTCGCTTGCCGATCAGGGCGTCCGGCCCGACGATGGCGTACCCGGCCCGGCGTCCCTCACCCAGGGGCAGCAGGGGCCCGAAGCCGCCCCGGTGGAGCAGGGGGCTGAGCACGAGGTGGTACTCGTCCAGGCCCATGCCGTAATAGGCCTCCAGCGGCCCGAGCAGATCCTCGCCCCGCAGCTTTTTCCCCACCTGCTCGACCAGGTGGTAGTAGAAAGGAATCTGCTGGGCGAAGAAGCGCTCGAAGGCGCTCTGGGCGGCAAATTCACGCAGGGCCGCCACCCAGTCCCGCATCATCTCCTCGCCCATCAGCCCTCCCGCGCCGGCCTCGGGGGGCGGCAGCCGCCAGGCCAATTCCGGAGGAGCGGTGAGGGAGAGGACGGCGTAGTGATAGGGGTCGGGCCAGGGGTGCTGGGACATCAGTTCGTGGAGCAGGCGCACGGCGCGGTGCTGTCGGAAGGAAAAGAAATAGCGGTAGAGCTGGTAGAGATACGGGCTGGGGTAGGCGGTCAGGGTCACCTCGGAGCTGAGCAGTTGCACCGTGGTCAAAAGTTCGGTGCGGGGGTCCACGGCCACCTGCAAGGGGGGCGCTGCCCGCAGCGGCCCAGCCAGGAAGAGCAGGAGCAGGAAGGCCAGATGGCGCATGCGGGTCAGTAGGCGGTGTACTCGCGGCCGATCTCCGCCACCCGCACCGGCCGCTCCTCCTGGGCAGAGCGGATGGCGGCCAGGGTGCAGCGCACCGCGTGTACGCCGTCCTGGCCGCCGTAGCGGGGCGGGGTATCGTGGAGAATGCTGTCGCGCAGGTGGTGTACCTGGTTGATATGCCCCTGGCTGTAGTAGGAGATCTCCGAATCCCAGATCTCGTCCCTCCCCTCCTCGAAGCGGAAACACTGGGTAGGCTGTCCGTCGCGGTGGAGGACCAGGTGCTACTGCTGTCCCTCCCACCAGAGATTCCCTCCGCCCTCGCCCAGCACCTCAATCATCCCCTTTTCGCCCACCACGCAGGTGCTGAAGCCGCGCATGAAATCGTACTTGCCGCTGAGGCGCTCGGCCCGCATCCACACCCCCTGGCAGGCAGGGTCCTTGTAGCTCCAGGTGATCAGGGGGATGTCCAGCTCGGCGGTGGTGTAGGGATCGTGGGCGGCGCCCCGCTGCTTTGGGGCCTGGGCCTTGCGGGCGGGCACCGAAAAGACCTGAGCGATGCGCCCGCCGGGGATCAGGTACTCGGCGGTGGCGAAGAAATGCACCGCGTGATCGAAGATCCAGGGGTACGCCCCGCCGCCCGACTTGGCCGGGTCGATCCGCCAATTGCGCTCGGCCGGGCCGCTGTAGACCTGGGCCTGCGGCCGCTCCAGCCAGGCCCCGTGCCGCTGGCGGATCTGCAAAGGACGGCCGATCTGGCCCGCCTCGATCAAGGCGCGGGCCTTGAGGTGGGAGGCGAGGAAGACGTAGGTCTCGCCCACCAGCAGCTTCAGCCCCCGCCCCTCCACCTCCAAGCAGACCTCCAGCCCCTCGCCCACGTTCCGGCAGAAGGGCTTCTCGCAGTGGAGATGTTTGCAGGCCCGCCCAGCCTCCAGGGCCATGGGGGCGTGCAGAAAGGTGGGGGTGCCGATGTCCACCAGGTCGATGCCGGCCTTTTCGAGCATCTCGGTGTAGGAGGTGTAGACCTGGGGGACGCGGTGTTGGCTGGCAAAGGCCCGGGCTGCTTTCTCATTCAAATCGCAGACGGCCACCACCTTGGCCAGCGGGTGGTTGCGTTACTATTTAAGGTGGGCCTGGGCCACCAGGCCCAGGCCCAGGCCCTCCATGCCGACCCTAATCATGCCCGGCCCTTTGCCAAGAGGTAAGCGATCACCTCGGCGGCGCTGTAGGATTGCTGCCCCGCCTCCCGCAGTTGCTAGACCGCCTCAATCCCCTCCCCCAGGGTGACACGGGTTTTTCGCGGTACCCGCCCGGCCGCTGCTGGGGCAGGCCGATATTGGCCCGCAGGCGTTTCCAGAGGAACTTGCACCCCTGGGTCTCCTCCAGGACGCTGCCTTTTTGCAGGTGCCGGGCCACTAACTCGCCGGCGGGGGTCAGGTAGGTGGAGCGCAGGTACCCCAGGTTGCAGACCCTAGAGCGCCGGGCCTACTCGGCGCTGTCGGATAGAGTGTGCTCCAGTTGGGCCACCTTGACGGGGAAGCCGGTGGGCGAGGCCAGGGGGTCGGTGAAGATATCGACCTGGCCGCCCTCCACCTATGCGAGCAGCGTGCGCTTGAGCCCCGTCTCCAGACCAGACTTCCGGCATAGCCCGAAAGCTGTGCCCACCTGCACCCCGGCCCCGCCGGCTTCCCGGGCCTGGCGCAGGCGCAGGGGATCGGCATACCCCCCCGCCAGCCAGAAGGGCAGGCCCAGGGCCCTGATCTTGTCGAGGTCCACCTCGTCGCGCGGCCCCTACAGCCGCTGGCCGCGCCCGTCGAGTTGCAAGTGGCGCCGGGGCGGGGCATTGTGGCCCCCGGCAGTGGGGCCCTCGATGACAAAGCCATCCACCTGGCCGGGGGCCATTTTGGCCAGGGCCAGGGTCACTGAGGCAATGATGGCCAGGAAGTACGGGCGCCGCAAAGGGGGGGCAACTCGCCGAGGAAGAGCTGGTGCGGGGCAAAGCGGGCGCGGAAATCCGCTTCGGCAGGGCCGCTTTCCACATGTAACTTGAGAGAGATCTCCGGGTGCTCGACCAGGGCGTCGAGGGCGCCGGGGATCTCGCGGGGGATACCGGCGTCCACCAACACGTAATCCACCCCGGCCAGCAGGGCCCCATACAGGCAGGCCAGGAGGGGAAGTTGGATCTTTTCGAGGTAGTTGACCCCCACCACCCCGGCGTGGCCCTCCTTGGCCAGCCAGACCGCGGCGAAGTTGCCCAGCATTGTCAGTTCGAGCAGGTGCGGGTCCGGGTCGGCGGTGTACACGGGCAGGGGGAGGAAAGGGGCGTCTGGGGCCTTGCCGCTGGGAATGAACTACTGGTCCAGGGCGCGTCGGGCCACCCTCGGGGAAAGGGAAATGCGACAGGGCGCGGCGCATGTGGCCCGCTGGGTCGCCCGGTTGCAGGCGCCGGGCCAGGATGCTCTCAAGGGCGGTGCCAGAGACCACGCCGAGTTGCCCGGCCGCGGCCACCGCCCGGGCCAGGCGCCAGCCGGAGACCCCGGCGCCCATGCCGCCCTGGATGATGCGGGGATGGGTCATGGCTGTTTTTCTTTCATGGGCGAGTAGACTATCTGAGGTGCGGCGGGGAGCGGCCCGCGTTGGCCTTTCCTAAGGCGCGGACTTGCCCACCCTGCCCGCTATGGCTCCGCACTGGCCGTGCCCCTGCCGCGTCCTTCCCTGCCCGGCCGAACCCGGGGAAAGGCCGCCGGGGTCATTTCCCCTCCGCCAGTTTCCAGGCCGGGTCCAGGCCGGTGTACTCGCGGACGAAGGGCTGCAGCTGGAAGGGCAGGGCGGCGCAGAAGCGGCGGGCGCTCTCGGTCCGCTCCCAGGGGGCGCGGAAGGGGGGGGAGGTGGGCCGGAAGATGAAGCCGCAGGAGAGGCGCGCCTCGCTGCCCCCGTGGGGGAAGGCTGCGTGGTAGGTGCGGGTGTCGAAGATGATCAGGTCCCCCGGCTCGGTGAAGAGGGGGACCACCCCGGGCACGTCGAACTGGTCGTAGGATTTGGGCTCGGTCCCCGGGCGGTGGAAGGAGCGGCGCTCCGGGGTAAAGGCAAAGCCCTCCGGCCCGGTCCAGGCGATGGGATGGGAGTCGGCGATCACCGCCAGGCCGGCGCGTTCGGGGTGGGTGCCGTTGAGGTAGAACCACATGCCGTTGGGCCACTCGCCCCGGTTGAGGATCTCGTTGGGGGTGCGGGCCGGCAGGGGGCCGTACCCATGCCAGTCGGTGTGCCAGACCACGGGGCCGGCGCCGGCGTTCTTTAAGATGGCGGCCGAGCGGTGGACGGTCAGGTCATCGGCGCCGAGGATGGTCCGGTTGAGGCGGAGAAAATCCTCGTGCGCCAAAAGATCCCACAGCGGCGGGGCGTGCTCGATGAAGTCGGTCTGCACCCGGGTCTCCCCCGGCTTAAGGGTGCGCTCGGGGTCGAGGACGCGCCAGACGCTCTCCCTGAACTGCTCGACCTGGCCGGGGGTGAGCACCCCTTTGACCACGGCAAAACCGTGCTGGCGATTACACGCGGCGATGGCCTCGGCCTCGGCGACGTCAAACTCATACCTGTAGGGCAGTTTTGCCGGCTGGAAGGAGTCGGGGGCCATCGATCCTCGTTGCTCGGGATGGGGTTGTGCGAACATTTTCTAGGGCGCGCCTTGAAGTGAGGGCGCCGGCCCTGACCAATACCCTGAAGATAAACAAACGGGAGGGAGCACGCAGATGGAAGCCCTGACCGGCGTGGAGCGCTTCGGCAGAATCCTCAGGCGCCAGCCTGTGGACCGCATCGGGCTGTAGGAGCATTTTCGGGGGGGACACCCTCGAGGTGTGGCGGTGTGGCGGTGTGGCAGGGGCAAGGGCACGTGTGGCCCCAGGA
>VGJS01000097.1 GCA_016867395.1 Candidatus Handelsmanbacteria bacterium | reverse complement strand
CACCTGGACAGCCTCCAGTCCCTGGCGGGTCGCTGCCAGAGCCCCTTCGGGCATCGACCACCGCTGCCAGTCGCTCCGGGTGGAGACGCGCAACTCCTGGGCGCCGGCGCCCAGGACAGCACCGCACAAGAGCAGGGGCAGGGTGCTACGGAGGCAGTAGGACACGGGCTGCTCCTCGGCATATTGTTCAATTATACTTTCCCGGCAGAGGGGCAGCAAGCGGCTGGCGGTCGGGGCTACCGCGCTTAGGGGGAACTGTGTACAATTCCCCCTCATCGAAGACCCCTGCCGGCCGATCGGGAGAGTACACCAGATGAGCGCCGAACGCCCCCTGGGAGCGATCCAGGACAAAAATCCGCTGTGGCGGGCCGAGTTCCCGCGCGCCTCGCAGTACGATCCGGACTGGGTCCTGGCCCATCAGATGGGACCCACCGTGCTTTGGCTGACCGAGTGGCTCTGCCAGGCCATGGATCTGAAACCAGGCATGCGGGTGCTGGACATGGGCTGCGGCAAGGGGCTGTCCAGCATTTTCATGGCCCGCGAGCTGGGCCTGCGGGTATGGGCCAACGACCTGTGGATCAAGCCAGGCGACAACTGGAAGCGGGTCTGCGAGGCCGGCCTGCAGGACCGGATCTGCCCCGTCCAGGCCGAGGCCCGGGCCCTGCCTACGCCGAGGAGTTCTTCGACGCCATCCTCTGCGTCGATTCCTACAAATACTTCGGCACCGACGACCTGTACCTCGAATACTTCAGCAAGTTCGTCAAACCCGGCGGCCAGATCGGCATCGTGGTGCCCGGCATGACCCACGACTTCTGCGGCCCGGTCCCCGAGTACCTCACCCGCATCCAGCGCAGCGGCGGGATCTTCTGGGGCCAGGACTGCTGGTGTTTCCACACCTCCCAGTGGTGGCGGCGCCTGTGGGCCCGCACCGGCCTGGTGGAGGTGGAACTAGCCGAGGCCATGCCCGAGGGCTGGAGGCTGTGGCTGGAATGGCAGCAAACGCTCGAAGAACTGGGCGCCAACCACTTCCCCTCCGAGGTCGAAGCCCTCGCCGAGGATCAGGGCCAACACATCGGCCTCCTGCGCATGGTGGCCCGCCGCACCTACCCCTCGCTGCTCAACGCCCCGCCCCCGTCCCTGCGTACCGCCAGTTGAGCGGCCGCGGCGCTTTTCCTTGCCATTGTCGATCGGCTGGTAAAGATTCCCCTCTATCGGTTGATAGAGAAAGGACTCTGCCTATGCTTGCCCTTCGGGCCCTCGCCTTCCTGCTGTGCGCCCTTGGCCCGGCTCGGGCCGCTTTGCGCCCCGCCGTCGCGGTGGTCCCCAGCGATGAACTCGTAAAGCCCTACGGTAAAATGGACCGTGGATTCGTGATTACCCAGCCGCTTCAGCGATCCGGGATTGGCTCAGGTCGTGCCGCACTTGGAAAGGCGTTCGGTAGCCGTGGCGTTCCAAGTAAATCCTAGTGGGTGTATCGGAGACTGGCTTAATTGGGTACCGGCACTGTGACCGGGGTTCGTTGTTGCTGGTAGTAACGCTGCTCAAACTCGACCGGTGGCAGGTAGCCGAGGGGTTCGAGAAGGCGCCGGTGGTTGAACCAATCCACCCATTCGAGGGGGGCAAATTCGACCTGCTCCAAGTGACGCCAGGGACCGCGATGGTGGATCAGTTCAGTCTGATAAAAGCCGATGAGGGTCTCGGCCAGGGCGTTGTCATAGGAATCGCCAACGCTGCCGACTGGGGGTTCGATGCTGGCCTGTGCCGGTCGCTGAGAGTAGCGGATAGAGACATACTGATTGGATTCAAGCGGTCGTCGCAACGTCTCAAGAATGAGGAGTTGCGATGGGAAAGAAAAGGCGCGGAACAACAGCTGGTTGTTCGGGTCGGCCACCGATGCATTCGCCAGGTCGCCACATGGGTCAGGGTGGTGACCTGGAAGCAGCGGCCTCGGGTAACCCCCCGACGCCCTAGCTGGCGCATCAGCCGTTCGACGGTGCAACGGGCCACCTGATGGCCTTTACGCTTCAACTCCTGCCACACCTTGCGCGGACCATAGACCTCGAAGTTGTCCTTCCACACCTACTCGATTTGGGGGCACAACCCCGCATCGGGGCGGGACCGGGTCGACCGGCGATCCGGATCCGCCTGCAGGGCCTTGTGGGCATAGTAGGTAGACGGGGCCAGAGGCAACACCTCGCAGATGGGCTCGACCCCACATTCGCCACGACGCGCATCCACGAAAGCCACCATCAACGCGGTCGGCGATCGAGCTCCGCCCGACGGACCCGGGTGCGCCGGGTCTTGGGGGTACAGCCGATCTTGGCCGCGAGCGAGAACAGGGCTTCCCACTGGGAACCATACTCTTTCTGGTGCTCCAGCACCATCCGTACGGCCCGGTCGCGCGCCTCTGGAGAATACCTCACTGGTCTTGTCATGACTCCAATCTCGCAAGAAATGGAGCCTCCGGCAATCCCAATACGATTCATCCTGCAGGGCCAGTTCTCCCCCCTGGTCATACAACTCCTGGAACCGGTAGAAACTGTCTCGCAAGTAGCCCAGCACCTTGCAGGCTTGCGAGACATTGCCCAGCCGTTCGGCCAGTTTCAAAAGCCCCAACTTGTTCTTGTTGATCTTCTCCGAGGTCGTGATCTGACACTACTCCTTTCGGCAAACCAAAAATTAAGAAATGTCAGATCAGTCTCTAACTAGTACAAATAGTCACCTGAATGGCTATAATTGGCAAGATAAATATGGTAGATGCTCGTCTGCCGCCCTATCTTTGGGGCCATTCACCCACCCCAAGGAGGTAAAGCCATGCAGAAACGTCCCTACGGCAACACCGGCGAGCAGCTCTCGATCATCGGTTTCGGCGGCATCCTGGTCATGGACACCCAGCCGGCGGAGGCCAGCGCCCTGGTGGCGGAAGCAGTGGACCGGGGCATCAACTACTTCGACGTGGCCCCCACCTATGGCAATGCCGAGGAATGCCTGGGGCCGGCCCTGGAGCCCTATCGCCAGCAGGTCTTCCTGGCCTGCAAGACCACCCAGCGCAAGGGTGAGGAGGCCCGCCAGGAGCTGCACCGCTCCCTGCAGCTGCTGCGCACCGACCACTTCGACCTATACCAGCTGCACGGCATGACCAGCCAGGAGGATTTCGACACGGCCACGGGACCGGGCGGAGCGCTGGAGGTGATCGTCAAAGCCCAGCGGGAAGGGCTGGTGCGGCATGTCGGCTTCTCGGCGCACTCGGCCGAGATCGCCCTGGCTCTCCTGGACCACTACCCCTTCGCCTCGGTGCTCTTCCCCCTCAACTGGTCCAATTACCTCAATGCCAACTTCGGGCCACAGGTGGTGGACACGGCCAGGGAGAAGGGGGCGGCGCGGCTGGCGCTCAAGGGCATGGCGTACGGCCGGCTGGCCCAGGGGGCGCAAAAGCGTTACGCCAAGTGCTGGTACGAGCCCATCGACCAGCCCGAACTGGCCTCGCTTGCCCTGCGCTTCACCCTCTCGCAGTCCATTACCGCGGCCATCCCGCCCGGCGAGCCGCCGCTTTTCCGTTTGGCGATGGATATCGCCGACAGGTTCGCGCCTCTCAGCGAGGCGGAGATCGGCGCCCTGAAGCAGCAGGCCCAGGCCAGCACCCCACTCTTCCGGTTGCAGAGCGCGGCCTGAGCGCCTTGCAGGTCGGCCTCTATCGGGATGCCTGCGTCTGCCGCCCGGGGACACTTCGGCGCTGCTGGCGACCGTGGAGGCCGAAGGGGAGCTGCTGCTGTCCGGCCTGATGACCCCGCCCAGCAAGTTGAATCTTTACAGCCATCTGCCCGAGCCGGGAGCCCTGGCCGTGGCGCTGAGCCAGAGCCCCTGGCACCTCCCCGCGCGGTGGGCGCCGCGTCCCTGGCCCTGGCCTTTGCCCAGGCCTGGCAGGAGGTGACGGGCCGCGATTTTGCGCCGGGTGCAGCCCTGGTCCCATCCGCCCGTTAGGCTGCGCCCGGCAATTGCCGGGGATTTGGACCTGCTGGCAAGGTAGACCGTGTGTTTCGACTAGGAAGTATGGCAGCAACCTCCGGTCGCCGCCGGGGATCTCTGTGTGTGGGAAGTGGAGGGGATGGCGGCGAGCATGGCCAGCCGCGCCCGCCCGGCGAGCCGCAGGATCGCCGTCAACTACGTGTACAACCCCGCCCCCGCTGCGGGGCAAGGGCTACGTCCGGGCCCTGGTGGCCAGGCTGAGCCAGTTGTTGCTCGACGGGGGTTTCGCCTATGCACCCTCTTCACCGACCTGGACAATCCCGCCTCCAACCGCATCTACCAGCAGGTCGGCTACGAACTGCTGGGCCGCGTCGCCGAGTACAGGTTCGCTTAGATGCTAGACCCCGCCGGCCGGCTCGGGCTCGAAGTCGCTGAACTTGGCCCTGGTGTGGGGCAGGTGGGTGGTGCCCCTGGCCAGGATGTGGGCGCTGTTGCCTCCGCCCCACTCGGTGTAGGCCCGCGCGTTGGCGTAGTGGCAGACGTAGCAGCGGCGGAAGCGGTGCTGGCTGCGGTTCTGGCGCGAGCGGTGCAGGAGGTGGCCGTGGAAGAAGACCACGTCGCCGGCCCTGGCCTCGGCCAGGATCTCGCCGCCGGTGTCCACTCCCTGCACCTCGGTGAGGCCGGCCTGGAAATCTTTGGTGCTTTCGGGCAGGCCCACATCCTGGGAGATAGGGTCGAACTGGGTGCCGGGTACAAAACCCATGCAGCCGTTCTCTTCGTCGGCGTCGTCGATGGCGATCCAGGCCCCGCACAGGGTGTCGGGGAAGGTCTTGATGTAGTAGGAGTCCTGGTGGAAAGCCTGTCCAGGTTTGCCGGGGGGCTTGAGGAAGAGCATGGACTGAATGGCCATCACGTCGGGGCCAATCAGAGCTTCGAGCACGTCGAGGATGGGGGGGTGGAGGATGTAGCGCTCGTGGATCTCGACGTGGCGGTGGAACTGGATGAAGCGGAAGTATTTGTCCTCCATGTCCGCGGGGGTGGTGCCCTGGGTGCGGGGGTTGAGGCCCTCGACGCCGCTGAAGTCCACCTTGTTGAGGGCCAGATCCATGGAGTACTGGTCGAGTTCGCCGAGTTCCTGGGGGGTGAGCAGGCCCTCGACCTTGAGGTAGCCTTGTTGGCCGTAGAAGCGCCGCTGCTGGCAGCTGAGGCGGTGTTTCTCGCGCTGGGTTGCGGTGGTCATAGTGCTCCTCGCCGGTGGAGTGGTCGGCTGTCTAAGGTAGGTAATGTTGATTAGGGCGTCCAGGAGCGACCCCCGACGCCTACTCCTTGCTCGGCACGTTCACCACCCGGTAGGGGGTGCCGCATATCTGGAAGAGGCGCTTGAGGTCCTCGCAGGCGATGGCCAGGGTGGCGGTGTTGACCAGGGGGTAGCAGTGGAGGGCAGGGGCCTGCCACAGGGGCGCGTCGATCACCACCTCGACGACATGGTGCAGGTCGTTGACGATGCCCAACAGGGTCACGGCCCCTGGGTCCACGCCGAGGTATTTGCGCAGGCGCTCGGGAGAGGCCATGCCGAGCTTGTCCACCTGCAGGACCCCGGCCAGGGCCTTGAGGTCCACCTGCTTCGCCCAGTCCACCACCACCAGGAAGTGCTACTTGCCCTTGGCGTCGCGCAGGAAGAGGTTCTTGGTGTGGACCCCCGGCAGTCGGGGGGACCAGGCCGTCGGCCTCCTCGCAGGTGCAGACCGGGGGGTGATCCACCCGGGCGTAGTGGATCTGGTGCTGGTCGAGCAGGGCGTAGAGGTTGGTCATGGCATCCTTCCGGTTTGCACGAAGAGGCGCAGTTGTCCCAGGGTTCTCGCCACCACCTGGGGGGCCCGGCGGCGGTTCTCGGGGTGGTCGGGCACCCCGGCGGTCCAGATGGCCAGGCCCAGGAGGCGGCCGGCCATGAAGGTCTCCAAGTGGTGCTCGCAGCCATCGGGCAGGGGCCGCAACTGGCAGTAGCCTTGCAGCAGGGCCCGGCGCAGCTCGGGGTAGGCGGGCCGGCCGCGCAGCCCCGACAGCATCACAGCTAGGTCGTAGAGATAATAGCCCCAGCCGCAGTCGTCGAAGTCGATGGCCCCCACCTCTTTGCCGTGGAAAAGCAGGTTGCCGGGGTGCAGGTCGGCATGGATCAGGCCCCAGTGCTCCTTCCCCTCTCCCAGTTCCCCCAAGGTCTTTTCCAGGCGGTTGTGCACCGCCCCGATCACCCGCCCTTCTCCTCGTTTCAAGTAGGATCTAATCGCCTGGCGGTCTATCCCTGGATCGCCGCCCATCAGGGTGTGCAGGTCCCAGCGCTTGCGAGCAAAGCCGGAGGGCAGGACAAAGGGGGTGTTGTGGAGGCGGGCAGTGAAGTGGCCTACGGCCTCCAGATGCGCCGGACCCAGGCTGCGGTCGAGGAAGCGGCCGGGCAGCCAGGCGAAGAGGGCGCAGTCCCGGGCTTCGGGCACTCCGCGGACGCTGGCACCGACCACCAACGCGCCGTTGCGCGTGGGCACGGGCGCGGGCACGCGCAAACCGGCGGCGGCCAGGGCCTGGAGCCAGTGTAATTCGGAGCTTATGGCGGCCTCGTCCTGAAAGCCGGGCCGGTTTAGGCGCAGCACCAGGCGGCGGGGGCCTGCGCTTACCGCAAAGGTAGTGTTGTTCCAGTGCTTGAGCGGGCGCAGGGACGCCCTGCCCAGCCCGTGGACTTTCAGGGCTTCCAGGGCCAGTTGCCGCAGCCGGCGCACCTGGGCGGGGCCGGAGAGCAGGGCAAAGGGCCTCATGCGGCGGGTGGTTTGCCCAACAACAGGTGGGGATTGAGGCGCAGCAACTCGCTCAGCAGGTGGGGGAAATCGATGCTCAGGGCAATTTGCAACCCTTTGGCGCGTTCCCGCAGGACTGGCAAAGAGGGAGGCAGCACACTCAGGCCCAAGGCCACGCAGTTGCGCTTGCCGGCCACTGGCAGGTAGAGGATCTGGTGATCGAAACAGAGGCGCAGATGGCGCATGATCCGCTTGAGGTCGTCATCGCGGCTGCCGGCCCACAGGTTGACGGCCAGGACCCCGGCCGGGGCCAGATGCCGCCGGCACTGGGCGAAGAAGTCAAGCCTGCTCACCAGAGGGGCCATGCCCTGAGGGTCGTGCAGATCCACCAGCACCAGGTCGTGGGGGGAAGCTGGGCCGCGCAGAAAATCGGCCGCGTCGGCCAGGTAGAGCCGCAGGCGCGGGTCCTCGGGCAGGCTGAAGAAGGCGCGGGCCACGTCGATGACCAGGGCCCGCCGCTCCACCGCCACCACCTGGCATTGCGGGAGGTGGCGAAGCAGGAAGCGAGCCAGGGCCCCCCCACCCAGCCCCAGGATCAGCGCCGCCCCCGGCGAGGGGACCAGGAGCAGGGCGCTCATCAGGCATTGGGTGTAGTTGAGGGCCAGGGCGCAGGGGTCGCGCAGGAACATGGTGGTCTGCCGGGCCCGGGTGCCAAAGTGCAGGGAGCGGGCGGTGGGCTCGTCCACCACCTCGATCACCCCTTCGGCGTCGCGGCAGGTGTAGATAAGGTGGCCGGCGTAGTGGGCCATGGACTCAGGTGGCGTGGCTCCAGCGGCTGGCGAGCAAGGCGTCGAGGAAGATCTGGCTCAGGTGGGAGGTGACGCAGGGGATGGCGATCAGGCCCTTGGTCTCGGGGGGCACCGGCAGAAAGGCCAGGACCGTCATGGCCACCGGCAGGCTCTTCTGGCTGGCCAGGAGCACCAGGGCCTTGCGCACCTCCAGGGGCAGGCGCAGCGCCCGGCTGGCGCCATCGTTGATCGCCAGGTAGAGCAGGTGGATTAGAACCCCGGCCAGCACCACCAGGGCCAGGCTGGCCCCGGCGGTGTGGGCCAGCTTGTCGGCTGACTGGCTGAATTTCATCCAGGGGATGGAGATCAGCGCCAGGCTGCTGATGGTGGTGATGCGAGCCCGGTTGCGGCTGATCCATTCGCTCAGGAAGCCCTGCAGGAGCCGGCCCAGGGCCAGGGGCAGCAGGATGGACAGGCACAGGTCCAGCAGCAGGTCGCCGCCGGACAATTCCACCGCGCCGGCGGTTTCGAGCAGTTGCTCCAGCACAAAGGGCACAGTGAAGATCCCCATGGTGTTGGTCAGCACGGTCAGCAAGAGGGCCAGGGCCATGTTGCCGCGCGCCTGGTTGGTCAGGGCGATGCCTGAGGAAAGGGTGGTGGGCACGCAGCAGAAGAGGGCCAGGCCCACCTGGAAGGCGGGGTCCATGGGGAGGCGGAAGATCAACAGGATGCCCACCAGGGGGGTGAGGAAGAGCACCGAGAAACAGCCCCAGGCCGTGGCCTTCCAGGCGCTGACGGCGGTGCGGACCTCACTGGTGCGCAGGAGCATTCCCGAGCAGATGAAGATGATGCTGACGGCGAGGTACTGGGTGGGCAGCCCGGCCATGTACATACCGGGTCGGGGGAAAACCAGGCCGATGAGGGCGACGCCTACCAGGCCGACGGGGAGAAAGTGTTTTTTCAGGAAGGCCGGCAGACGATCCATTCAGGCCCTGTCGCGGACCCTGGCAGGGGGGGCGCCGGCAAAGACCTCCTCGGCGGGGAGAGGTTCTCCCAGTTCGAGGGTGTGGGTGCGCAGGGCTTCGAGGAAGGCCAGGGCCGCCGGCTCGTCGGAGTAGAGGAAAGCCAGAAAATGGGTCAGGCGGCTGCGGGTCTCGGCGCTGACCAGGTGCTCCACCTTGCAGGCGTCGATCTCAGCGTCGTCGCCGTCCATGCCCAGGGCATGGGTGAAGAAACGCTGGAAAGCCACCCGGGTAGCCTCGATCTCCGCCACCACCCTGGCACCCTTCTCGGTCAGTTCGAGGAACTTGTTGTGGTCCTCCCGCACGTAGCCGCGTTCCTTAAGGTGCTTCATGGCCGAGGAGACACTACCCTTGGTGATCTTGAGGTGCTGGGCGATGTCGGAGACCCGGGCGTAGCCGTGGCGGGAGCGCAGCTCGTGTACGGCCATTAGGTGGTGCGCCGCGCTGTGGGTCAGCTCGTTTTCTTCGTAGCTCTTCCAGACTCCCTGAAACATGGCCGGCTCCCCCTTTGATAAACGGCTTAGAACGTTGCCACCTCCGCTTCTTCCCACCTGGACTCGGCGGCCGGTTTCTTTTCGCAAGAGCGGGATTGCCGGGAGTTGTTGTTCCGCGGTTCGCTCATGGCGATCCGGAAACCCTGGACCTCGCGGGTGATGTGCTCGCCGGTGCCTTCGCGGTGGGTGGTGCGCACCCCGGGGCGGTTGCCCCCGCACACCACCCGCTCCTGGCCCCCCTCAGGGCCCTTGGGATTGCTATTGGGGCTGTTCTTGTAGAAGTTCTCGTCGTAGAAGTCCTCGCACCGCTGGTACACGTTGCCCGACATGTCACATACCCCGGAGGGGCTGCGGCCCATGGGGAGTTCGTCCACCGGCAGGGTGCCGCCCATCATGTTGTTGCGGTTGTAGCGCTCTTCCATGAAGCGCGAGCCCCAGGGGTAGAGCCGCTTGTCGGTGCCGCGGGCGGCCTTCTTCCGTTCAACCTCGGTGGGCAGGCGGGCTCCCAGCCACCCGGCGTAGGCTTTGGCGTCGTACCAGGAGACGTTGGTAACGGGGTGCCGCTCGGTAACGGTGGGATAGTAGCCGAGCTGCCAGTGCATGGGCGCCTTGTACCCGGTGCAGTTGACGAACTCGCGGCATTCGAGGTCAATCACCGGGAAGGGGCTGATGTAGTCGGTGGGCAGATAGACCACGGGTACGGGCCGCTCGTTGCTGGGGCTGTCCTCGGCCCGCGAGCCCATGGGGAAGGGGCCGGCCTTGATCTCGACCATGCACCGGACGTTTGCCTGGGGCGACACGTCCTTGCGGCGGTCCTCCAGTTGGTCCCACTCGCCTTCGAGGGCTTCGAGCGCGCCCCGCAGGGTGGCGGCGTCCACATGCATCTTGCCCAGGCGCTGCTCCATGTCAATCCAACGCTTCTCCTGGGCGTCGATCTGCTCCATGAGCTTCCTGGCTGGCTTGTTGAACTCGAGCAGCAGGATGACATAGCAGAGGCTGAAGGCGCAGGTCAGCACCCACCACATCCAGCTATCCATCGGCGATCTCCTTGTGAGCGTCTAGCCCAGCCGCTCCAAAAGCTCGGCGCAGCGGTTGGCATAGCCCCACTCGTTGTCGTACCAGCCGAGGACCTTGATAAAGTTGCCCTCGACCACGTTGCTGGAGAGGGCGTCGAAGACGCAGGAGGCCGGGTTGCCGACGATGTCGGCCAGCACCAGTGGTTCCTCGGAGTATTCGAGATAACCCTTGAGCCCGTTGTTGGCCGCCTCCCTGAAGGCGGCGTTGATCTCTTCTTTGGTGGCCGCGTGGGCCAGTTCGGCGGTCAGGTCGGTCAGCGAGCCGTCCGGGGTGGGCACGCGGATGGAGAGGCCGTCGAGCTTGCCCTTGAGTTCGGGCAGCACCTTGCCCACCGCCACCGCCGCTCCGGTGGTGGTGGGGATCATCGAAAGGGCCGCGGCCCTGGCCCGGCGCAGATCCTTGTGCGGCAGATCGAGGATGTTCTGATCGTTGGTGTAGGAGTGGATGGTGTTCATCATGCCCTTGACGATGCCGAAGCGCTGGTGCAGCACCTTGGCCATGGGAGCCAGGCAGTTGGTGGTGCAGGAGGCGTTGGAGATGATCTGGTGCTCGGGCTTGAGGTCGGCGTCGTTGACGCCCAGGACCACGGTGAGGTCCTCGCCCTTGGCCGGCGCCGAGATCAGCACCTTCCTGGCCCCGGCATGTAGGTGGAGGGCGGCCTTGTCGCGCTCAGTGAAGAGGCCGGTGGATTCCACCACCACCTGGACGCCCAACTCCTTCCAGGGCAGGGCGGCGGGGTTTTTTTCGCTGGTGATGCGGATGGCTTTGCCCTCGACGATCAGCTGGTCCTTTCCGGCCTCAACCTCACCGGGGAAGCGCCCGTGGATGGAATCGTGCTTGAGGAGGTGGGTCAGGGTGGCGGCGTCGGTAAGGTCGTTGATGGCTTTGACTTCGACCTTGCCGCGCTTGAGGGCGGCGCGCAGTACCAGGCGGCCGATGCGGCCAAAACCGTTAATCGCTACAGGGATACCAACCATGGCACTCCTATCTGTGGACTAGTTTTGGAGGCAATCTTCATCTATATATTATATACGTGTCGCTTGAAAACGGGCAAGGGCTTATCTCGCCCGCCAAAAGGAGGGAGGCCAAGGTGGTGCAATTGGAAAAGGCTCTGCAAGGGCTCGACGCGCAGCAGCGGGTCTGCATCGACGAACTCAGGGAATGGGTGCGCATCCCCAGCATCAGCGCCGGCGCCCAGGAGGACAGCTCCGCAGCGCTGGGCCGGGCCGCCGACTTTGCCCTGGCCCAGTGCGAGGGCCTCGGACTGAGCGCCCAGAAGGTGCAGGTCAGCCCGGACACCAACCCCCTGGTGGTGGCCCGCCCCGCCTCCTTCTCGCCCCAAAAACCCACGGTGCTCATTTACGGGCACTATGACGTGCAGGGGGTGGACAACCCGCGCTCAGCCTGGGCCTGCGACCCGTTTGGGGCCGAGGAAAAGGAGGGCTATCTGATGGGGCGTGGGGCCAGCGACAACAAGGGGCCCTGCTTCGCCCACCTCAAGGCGGCCCAGGCGCTGCGGCAGGCTGGCGAACTGCCGGTGAACCTGGTTTTTCTCATCGAAGGGGAGGAGGAGTGCGGCAGCCGCGCCCTCTCGCAGTACATCGTTGGGGGCGGGCTGGAGGGCTTCGGGCCGGTCCGCGCGGTGGTGATCTCCGACACCAGCATGTACGGGCCGGAACGCCCTTCCCTGACCCTGGGCCTGCGGGGCATCCTCTTCTTTCAGGTAACGGTGCGGGGGCCGCGCCAGGATGTGCATTCGGGGCTTTTTGGGGGGATCATCCACAACCCCAACCAGCTGCTGGTCCGGGCCCTGGCCACCCTGCACGACGGGGAGGGGCGGGTGCGGGTGCCCGGCTTCTACGACCAGGTCCGGCCCCTGTCCAGACGGGAGAAGGTGATCTACGACGCCTTGGAGGTGGACGAGGCGGCCTACTGCCGCAACCTGGGGGTGCAGGGGCTGACCGGCGAGCCGGGGTACTCGGTGTTGGAGCGGCGCTGGACCCGGCCCACCCTGGAGATCAACCACCTCAGCGGGGGCAGCCCGCGCACGGTGATCCCGGGCCGGGCCAGCGCGGTGATCTCCTGCCGGCTGGTGCCCGACCAGGACCCCGGGCCCATTGAGGAGGCCCTGCAGAAATACCTGCGTGCCCAACTGCCGCCCGGCACCGAGGTGGAGTTCGGCAACCGCCACTCCTCGCCAGCCTACCACCTGGACCCCGACCACTCTCTGGTGCCCCGCGCCCTGCAGGCCATCCGCACCGGTTTTGGCCTGGATCCCCTGCTCACCCGCGAGGGCGGCTCCATCCCCATCGTCACCCAGATCCACCAGCGCACCGGGGCACCGGTCCTGCTGGTGGGCCTGGGCCAGATCACCGACAACTGGCACGGCCCGAACGAACGCTTCAGCCTGCGGGATTTCCACCGCGGGATGCGCAGTTCGGCGGCGCTGCTGTGCGCCCTGGGCGAGGCGTGATCCGCCGGCCAGCCCCTTTCTGAGCGCCCTTTTCCGAGGCATTGTTGCATGAATCGGCGTGAGGTCGTGGTCTCCCCCTATCTTCCATTTCTCAGGCGGTGCGCAGGCTTTTGTCAGATTCCGGTTTTGCGAGATGGATCCTGCGATCGAGAATGGCACCGCCAATGC
>VGJS01000096.1 GCA_016867395.1 Candidatus Handelsmanbacteria bacterium | reverse complement strand
CAGCCGCCAGGGGCAGGCTGGCAGCGGCCCACAGCAGGCCGGAAAGCAGGCGCTGGGCAGAGAAGAAAAAGCCTGGCATCAGGCGCTCCGTCGGGAAAAGGCGGTGCAGGTGGAGCTACAGGGCAGCACAGCTCACTCTGGAATATAACGGGGGCGGCGGGGGGGGATCAATGGGAGATCAGGATATTTTTGACAACCCTATTCCCTTGTCGCGGAACCCGATCAGCCCTACTGCCGGGTGGCGGCGTAGGCCTGGAGGTGGTCTTCGTAGCGCTGGATCTGGCCGGCGTACTTCTGGTTCAGGCGCCGGATGAGTTCCTCGAACCTCTCTTCGGCCAGTTCCTGCTTGAGGTGGTAGGCGGCGCGGATCCTGCTGTCCTCGAAACTATGGGGTTGGGCAGGGGTCTTGGACACGACCTTGAACACCGAATAGCCCTGGCTGGACTTGACGGGCCCGACGATCTGCCCCACCTGGGCATGCTGGGCCTCCAGACCCACCTCCCCGTACTTATCCGGACGGGTCAGCAGGATGCGGCCGCCGGCCCGGCGGACCCTGGCGCTGCGCACCGAGTAGCGGTTGGCGATCTCGGCCATGTCCCGGCCCTGCCGGGTCTCCTGCAGCGCCGCCTCGGCTTCCTCCCTGGTCTCGGTGAGGATCTCGATGATGCTGATCCGCTCTGGCCGCACGTAGACCTCGCGGTGCTGCTCGTAGTAGCGGCGCACCTCCTCCTCGCCGGGGTTGAGCCGCTCCTCCACCTCCACCTGGCGCAGGCGGTCCATCAGGGCCTCGCGGCGGGTCTGCTCCACCCCCTTCTGCACCTCCTCGGTCTGCCGGAAACCCAGTTCCTCGGCCCGTTTGGGCAGCAACTCCTTGAGGGCAAAGAGCCGGCGTGCGTACAGGCGCAGGTCCTCGAGGGTGCTGATCTCGGCCTGGTCCCTTTCGCTGAGCATGGCGTCCATGAACTGCTGGAGGGTCCACTGGACCTGGCCGGCGCCCAGCAGCATGCGGCCCGACTCGCCCTTGCGCAACTGGGGCAGCTCGGTGCCGGCCTCACTGAGCCGGGTCAGCAGCAGTTGCAGGGCTTCCGGGTCCTCGCGCACCTGGGCGTCGTCGGTCAGTCCTTCCAGGTACTTGAGGGTGGAGAAACTCTGCTTTTCCTCGGCCACGACCCGCTCCACGGTGGCGGCCACCTGGTCAAAAGAAGTGCGGCGTTCCTCGGCCACCAGCAGCAGGGAATAGCCGTCCGGCTCCTTGATGGGGCCCAGCACCTGGCCGATGCGGGCGCCGAAGATCTGCCGGCGCAGCAGGTGGTTCTTGAAAGAGGCACGGCTCATCCAGCCCAGGTCGCCGCCCAAGGAGGCGGTCTTGGGGTCGTCGGAGAACTCGCCGGCCAGGGCGGCGAAGGACTCGCCGCCCTGCAGGCGCTTCATGATCTGCTCGACGACCTGGCCGCTGCCTACCAGGATGCGGCTGACCCGGCGCTCCTCGTCGAGGCGGTGCCGGGCGAAGTACTCGCGGGCCTCCTCCGGACTCACCCCGCCGGATATCTTGAGGATGCCGCGGCGGTACAGCTCGGCCAGCAGCAGTTCCTGCTCCTTCTGGCGGACCAGGCCATCCACCCGTGGGTCGCGGTCCAGGTTCTGGGCCACGGCGGCCATCACCATCAGCTCGGTGTCGATGAGCCGCTGCAGGACCTGGCCCTCCGCGCCGGCGGGCGCACCCGTTGGGTAGAGGGTCTTGAGGGCCTTGTCCAGCTTCTGGGCCGTCAGTTCCCTGTCGCCCACCCGGGCCAGCAACTGGGGATCGGCGGGTTTTTCGGGGCCGGCCGCGCAGCCGGCCAGAAGCAAAAGGGAGAGCAGCAGGCAAACACCAGTCAAAGGAACACCTCCACGGAGAAAGCGGGCAGGGACGAATGGATAGGATAGGGGCTGGGCAGTCCGGGGGCAAGGTGCCTTGACGTGGCCGGCGGGGCTAGATAAACTGTCCCCCATGCTTTTTTTGGCTCCCCTCTCGTGGCTGATCCTGCTGGCCGGCTGCGCCCAGGATGCACCTCCTCCCCCTCCCCCTTCTATCCCCGTGCGTTTTGTCGAGGTCACCGCCGAGGCCGGCATCCACTTCGTCCACACCAGCGGCCGTTCGGGCCGCAAATACGGGGTGGAGACCATCGGCTCGGGGGCGGCCTTCTGGGATTACGATGGGGACGGCAGGGTGGATCTCTTTGTGGTCAACGGGGGCGCTCTGCCCGGGTACAGCGCTGCGGCCAAGGTCAGCGACGCCCTGTACCACAACCAGGGGCAGGGGCGTTTTGCCGAGGTGGCCGCCCAGGTGGGGTTGGCCGACACCAGCTACGGGATGGGCTGCACCACCGGGGATTACGACAACGACGGGGATCCGGATCTCTTTGTCACCAACTTTGGTGCCAACGCGCTCTACCGCAACGAGGGGGCGCAGGGGGAGGGTTGGCGCTTCGCCGACGTGACGGGCCGCACCGTCCTGGGGCAGGAGCGGGGTTGGTACACCGGCTGCGCCTTTGCCGATTACGACCTGGACGGGGACCTGGACCTGTACGTGGCCACCTACCTCGATTATTCCTTTGAGGGGGATCTGCTCGACCAAGGGGGGCGGTTGCATCGGCCCCGCCGCCACCTGGCGCCCACCGAGTATCCGGGGCAACGCGACTACCTCTACCGCAACGACGGGGAGGAGCGCTTCGCGGATGTGACCCAGGAGGCCGGGCTCTACACCCTGGAGGGCCGGCAGTTGGGGGCGATCTTCCTGGATTTCGACGAGGACGGGGATCCGGATCTGTTCCAGGCCGACGACGCCACCCCTAATTTTTTGTACCGCAACGAGGGCGGCGGGCGCTTCGCCGAGATCGGGCTGACCGCCGGGGTGGCGTACAACCGGGCCGGCAAACCCGAGGGCAGCATGGGGGTAACGGTGGCGGATGTGGATGGGGACGGCTGGCAGGATATCGCCGTCACCAACTTCCAATGGGAGAGCAACACCCTGTACAAAAACCTGGGCAATGGTCTCTTCCGCGACGAGTCCCTCGAAGCGGGCATCGGCGCCAGCAGTCTGAATCGGCTCGGCTTCGGGATCAACTTCTTCGACGCCGACAACGACGGGGACCAGGACCTCTTTGTGGCCAACGGCCACATCGACGAGGACATCGAACGCTTCGACCCCCAGGCCACCTATGCCCAGCGCCATCTCTTCTACCTCAACGAGGGCCAGGGGCATTTCGCCGAGGCCACTGAGCGGGCCGGGCCTGGCCTTGCCTTGCCGGGGGTGGGGCGCGGCTCGGCGGTGGCCGACTACGACGAGGACGGAGACCTGGACCTGTTCATCCTCAACTCGGGGCAGCCGGCGCTGCTCCTGCGCAACGACACCCCTGCTGGCAATCACTGGCTGGCCCTGCGTCTGAAGGGCACCCGGAGCAACCGCTCCGGGTACGGGGCCAGGGTGGCCCTGCACGCCGGGGGGTGGGTGCAGCGGGCCGAGTCGCGCAGCACCGCCAGCTACCTGTCTCAGGACGACCCGCGCCTCTTCTTTGGCCTGGGGGATCAGGCCAGCGCCGAGTTGATCGAGATCCGCTGGCCCTCGGGGGTGCGCCAGGAACTGCGGCAGGTGGAGGCCGATCGGGTGGTGGAGGTGGTGGAGCCCCAGGGTGAGCCCGCCCCGCCGGTCCCGGCCCCCGCAATCCAGGCGGCGGCTTCGACGGCCGAGCCGGAGGCCGAGCGGGCCTGGCAGGAGGCGTCCCTGGTGCTGCCCCTGGCGGTGCGCGCCAGCGAGGCGCTGCCGGACCTGCGCCCCTTGGAGGTAGAGGCTGCATCGGGTGGGGCGGGCGGGTATCTCCGCTTAGCCGATGGGCTGCTGGCCCACCGCCGCTATGGGGAGGCCCTGGCCCAGTACCGCCGCGCCCTGGCGCTGGCGCCCGGGCTGGCGGCGGCCCACACCGGCCTGGGCAAGATTTACACCGTCCAGGGAAGGATCGACAGCGCCTTTGCCGCCTTCGAGGAGGCCGCCCGCCTCGACCCAGGCGATCCGGAGCCTTTGTACTTGAGGGGCAATCTCTGCGTCCGCCAGGGCCAGTTCGATCGGGGGGCGCCCTTCTACGAGGGGGCCCTGGAGCGAGATCCCCAGTACCTGCAGGCTTACGTCAACCTGGCCGGCCTGCACGCCAGGCAGACCGACTACGGTCCGGCCCTGGCCGTCCTGGAGCGGGGCATCCAGGCCTTGCCGCGCAGCGCCGAGCTGCGGCTGCGGCTGGGGCGCATCCACCTGGCCCAGGGCCGGCACCCCGAGGCCCTGGAGGAACTGCGGCAGGCTCTTCTGCTAGACCCGGATGAGGGCGAGGCCCTGGAGTTGCAGGCCCAGGTGCTCCTTCAGCAGCGGGACGCCGGGGCGGCGATGCGCCTCTTGCGCGAGGGGCTGGGGCGGGACTCCACCGATGCCGCCCTGCGCGCCCGGCTGGGGGTGTTGCTCTTCGAGGGGGGGGAGGTGGAGGAGGCCGCCGCCCATCTGGAGGCGGCCCTGCGCGTCAACCCCGACGCCGCCGAGGTGTACTACGCCCTGGGCCAGTCCTGCCTGCGCCGGGGGGAGGTGGCCCGAGGCCGCCAACTGCTGCATTATTTCCAATTGTTGCAGGACAACCACCAGGCCCTGCTCGACCACAAGACCGCCATCGTGCTCAACCCCAGCGATGCCGAAGCGTACTATCATCTGGGGGCGGCGTACTCGCGCATCGAAAGGCTAGAGGCTGCCCGGCAGGCCTATATGGCGGCCCTGCAGCTCAACCCTCGCCACCGCGACGCCCGCAACAATCTGGGCAATGTCTACCTGCGCCGGGGGCAGGTGGAGGCGGCCATCGACGCGTACCGGCAGGTGATCGCCCTCGATCCTCAGTACGCGCGGGCCCACAACAACCTGGGCAATGCCTATCTGCTGGCCGGCCGGCCCGAGCCGGCAGTCCAGGCTCTGACCCGGGCCATCCAGCTCGATCCCCGCTACGCCCGGCCCCACGCCTCCCTGGCCCAGGTGTACCGGCAGCAGGGCCGACTGGCCGAGGCCGAGGCCGAAGAGGCCGCCTACCGCCGCCTTTCTCAGGGTGCCCCGGATCCATGACCATGAACTGGCTGCCTGGCCGGTGAATTGTATATTGATGAACTTGTATCCCCGATGCTCCAGTCTGTCCAGAAAGGATCGGCGTCTTTGCGGGGTTTTGGTCTGGTATTGGCATTGAACCTGGGCGCGGCGGCCGCGCTGTCGGCGGCGCCCCATTACACCGAGGTGACCCGGGAGGCCGGCATCGACTTTGTCCACCACAACGGGGCCGGGGGCCGCAAGTACGTGATCGAGACCGTGGGGCCGGGCTGCGCCTTCTTCGACTACAACGGGGACGGCCGCCTCGACATCTACCTGGTGGACGGGGCAGAGGTGCCGGGGACCCGGCTGCCGGAGAAACCCATGAGCCGGCTCTACCGCAACCTGGGCCAGGGGCGCTTCGAGGACGCGACCCTCGAAGTTGGGGTGGGCAGCACCAGGTACGGCATGGGCTGCGCCGCGGCCGACTACGACAACGACGGGGATCAGGATCTCTTTGTCAGCAATTTTGGCCCCGACGTCCTGTACCGCAACGACGGGGGGCGCTTTGCCGATGTCACCGCCCGCGCCGGGGTGAGCGACAGTTTGTGGAGCAGCAGTTGCGCCTTTGCCGACGTGGACAACGACGGCCTGCTGGACCTGTACGTGGCCAACTACCACAACTTCTCCTACCAGAACCACAAGCTCTGCGCCGAGGGGGGCAGCGGCCTGCAGCTCTACTGCGGGCCGGAATCCTTCGATGGGGTGCGCGACTTCCTCTACCACAACAACGGGGACGGCACCTTCAAGGACATCACTGCCCAGGCCGGGCTGCTCAACACCACCGGCAAGGAGCTGGGGGTGGTCTTCGGGGACGTGGACCGCGACGGGGACCAGGACCTGTACCTGGCCAACGACAAGACCGCCAATCTTTTGTACCTGAACGACGGCCGGGGCAACTTCGAGGAGAACGCCCTGCTGGCCGGGGTGGCGTACAACGGCGACGGCAAGGTGTCGGCCGGCATGGGCGTGGACATGGGCGACCACAACCAGGACGGCTGGCTGGACCTCTTCGTCACCAACTTCCAGTGGGAGACCAACACCCTCTACCACAACAACGGCGACGGAACCTTCGTGGACCACACCTACGAGGCCAACCTGGGCAAGGACAGCCTCCCCTACCTGAGCTGGGGGACCCGGATCTTCGACTTTGACAACGACGGGGACCGCGATATTTTTGTGGCCAGCGGCCACCTCGAAAGCGACGTGGAAAGGTACGAAAACGCCACCTTTCGCCAGCTCAACCAGCTCTTCGTCAACGGCGGCGACCACCGTTTCGAGCTGGAGCGCCGCATCGAGGGCACGGGCCTGGCCATCAAGAAGGTGAGCCGGGGCGCGGCCTTTGGCGACTACGACGACGACGGCGACGTGGACATCCTGGTGGCCAACTGCGCCGACACCCCCGACCTCTTGCGCAACGACGGGGGCAACGAGAACAACTGGCTGCGGGTGAGGCTGCAGGGCACCCGCAGCAACCGCGACGGCATCGGCGCCATCGTCGAGGTGTACAGCGGCGGCCTCTACCAGATGGACCTGGTGCGCAGCGGGGCCAGCTTTCTCTCGCAGAGCGACCTGCGCCTCTCCTTTGGCCTGGGCGGCCGCGCCGCGGCGGAACGCGTCAAGGTCACCTGGCCCAGCGGCCTGGTCGAGGAGGTGAAGAACGTGCCCGCCAACCGGGATCTCACCCTAGTCGAGGGAAAGAATTGAGGGCGCTGTGGCTCCTCCCGGCCCTGTGGCTGGGCGCCTGCGGGTCGCGGGAAGAGCCGGCCCCGGCTCCCAGCCCGGCCCCGCCTCCTCCCGCGGCCCTTCCCGCGCCGGTCCCGCCCCCTGCCCCGCCGCCCAGCGAGGCCCAGTTGAAATTGCAGACTGGTCTGGAACTGGCGGCCCGGGGGCGGTACACCGAGGCCGTCGAGGCGTACCAGCAGGCCGCCCGTCTGGCTCCCGACGACGTCCTCATCCATTACAACCTGGGCAACGCCTATGCCCGGCAGCGCGATTTTCCCCGGGCCATCCAGTCCTATCTGCGCACCCTGGGGCTGGACTCCACCCAGGTGTCGGCCAGGCACAACCTGGCCGGCCTGTACGTGCGGCAACTCAATTTCGCCCAGGCCATCGAGGAGCACCGCAAGGTGCTCCGCATCGATCCGAACCACGTCTCCACCTACCGCGACCTGGCCCATATCTACTTCACCCGCGGCGAATACCCCGAGGTTGAGAAACTGGTGGCCCAGGGGCAGAAGCTGGCCCCTGACGACCCGGAGTATTACTGGCTGCTGGCCCGCATGCGAGCCAAGGAAATGCGCCACGAGGAGGCGCTCCGGGCCTTTGAGCGCACGATGGCCCTCGACAGCACCGACGCCGAGACGCCGGTGGAGATGGCCAAGACCCTGATCAAGCTCAACCGCACCCAGGAGGCGGTGGCGGCCTGTCAGCGCAGCCTGGTCCTCAACCCCGAGGGCAAGGACGCCTTCTTCGTCCTGGCCGACGCGTACCGCCGCCAGGGGATGAAGGAGGAGAGCCGCCAGTCCCTGGAGCGCTTCAAGGCCCTGGACAAGGAGGAGGTGGAGATCCGCAAGCAGCTGCGCATCATCGGCAACGACCCCGACGACCACGAGGCCCGGGCCATGCTGGGCCTGCTCTATATCCGGCAGGGCAAACTCGAGGAGGCCGCCGAGGAGTACCGCTCGGCCCTGCGCCTGGCTCCCGACAGCCTGCGTTATTACAACAACCTGGGCAACATCTACCTGCGCCTGGGCGAGTACGAGCAGGCGGTGCCGGCCTACGAAGAGGCCCTGCGCCTGGCCCCGGCCTACCCGGAGGCCCACTACAACCTGGGGCTGGTCCGGCTGCACCAGGAGCGCTTTTCCGAGGCGAGGAAGAGTCTGGAGAAGGCCCTGGAACTGCGGCCGGACAACGCCGACGCCAGCTACTATCTGGGGCTGATCCGCGCGCGCGAGGGGGATTTTGCCGGGGCGGCGGCGCTGCTGGAACGGGCGGTGCGGCTCCGCCCCGATTTTCTCGATGCCCGGCAGAAGCTGGCGGTTTCGTACCTGAAAGCGGGCCGCATCGAGGAGAGCAAACGGGAGGTGCAGGCCATCGAGGAATTGCAAAAAACAAAGGTGGGGCAGGATGCACAGGCGCAGACCCGCTGAGTGGGCGGCCCTGGGGGCCCTCTTCCTGGCCGGCTGCGGCCAGGGGGAGTTGGAGGACGGGGAGGTGCTGGCCCAGGTCGAGGGCCGGGCCATCACCGTGGGGGAGTACCGCCAGCAGGCCGCCAGGGTGCCGGCCGGGTTCCAGGGGCAATTGGACCCCCAGCGCTATCTGCAGGCCCTCATCGACGAAGAACTGCTGGTGCAGGAGGCCAAGCGGCGCGGCCTGGAGCAGGCGGCGGAGGTGGAGCGCGCCTTCCAGCAGGAAGCCCGGGTCCTGGCCCTGCGCGAGTTGTACCACCGCCAGCAGATCGAGGCGCCCCCGCCCCCGGCCGAGGAGGAGCTGCAAGCCTATTTTGCCAAGAGCCCGTACAGCCGCCGGGTGCGCTTCAGCCTGCTGATGGTCAAAACCCCGGAGCAGATCCCGCCCCTGCTGGCCAAACTGAAGGCCGGCGCCGATTTCGATTCCTTGTCCATGCGCCATTCGCAGGACCAGCGCATCCTCGACCGCAAGGCCGACATGGGCTACCACCGCTGGGGCGAGACCATGCCTTCCCATGCGGCCCTCACCGAGCGGGCCTTCTCCATGAAGCCCGGCGAGTTGGTCGGCCCGCTCAAGGTGGCCGACGGGTACTTCCTGATCAGGCTGACCGACGCCCACCCGGTGAGCCTGGAGCAGGAGCGCGAGGTCATTGTCCAGCAGGTGATGCAGGAGAAGCTGAGCCAGCGCCTGACCCAGTACTACACCAGCCTGGGGGAGCAGTACTCCCTAAAGTTCGACGAGGCCGGCTTTGCGGCCCTGGCTGCGGACTGGTCTGCCCGCGCCCCCGCCGAAGGACCCGCGATGGCGATGGGGGCGATGGGGCACGCCGGCCACCAGATGCCAAGGCCAGCCCCCGCGCCTCCCCCGGCATCCGGGCCGCCGCTGGACCCGCAGCAGGTGGTGGTCAGCTACCAGGGCGGGCAGTTGACCGCCCAGCAGTGCCGGCCCCTGCTGCAGCCCGACGCCCCCCGCCATCCGGAGGCCCTGCGCAACTACCTGTTCAACCAGTTGTGCCGGCAGATGCTGGCGCCCCTGGAAATCGGCCGGCTCGAACTGCTCAAGACCCCGGCGCTGCAAGAGGGCCTGGAAAAGTCCAGGCGCCGGGTGCTGGTCCGCCAGTTACAGGCCCAGATGGCCGCCCAGGTCTCCCAGCCCAACGCCAACGCGGTGCGGATCTACTTTGAGGAAAGCAAGGACCGCTACACCCTGCCGGCCCTGGTGGAGGTGCGGCGCATGAACGTGGCCGGCGCCCAGGAGGGCCAGCAGGTGCTCCAACGGCTCCAGGCCGGCCAGGACACCCTGGCGTTGGTGAAGCAGTTCATCTCCCTCAACTACGGCCACCAGGCCCTGGAGGGGGACAGCAAGGTAGCCCGGGCCCTCAGGGAGGGGGCGGTGGCTTCCTTCCAGGGGCCCTTCTACTCGGACACAGGCTTCTTTGTGTTGCAGATCCTGGGCCGGCACCTGGCCCAGACGCCCCCATTCGAGACCGTGCAGGACCGCGTCAAGGCCGACCTGGCCCAGGAGCAGGGCAACCTGCTCTTCCAGGAATTTCTCAAGGAGTTGCGCAACCGCAGCGCCTCGCAGATCCAGATCAACCAGGAGAATCTCCAAAGGCTGGCCCATTCCCCCAAGGAGGGTCCCGCATGAGCGGCATCGCCCTGCCCTTCCGCCGGGCCTATATCATCGATGCCCGCCACGACGCCCTCTGGTTCCTGTCCCTGCCCTTCATCGCCGTGGCCCTGGCGCTCCTGGCCCACCGCTATCTGCCCGGCGGGGCCCTGGTGGCGGTCACCCTGTGGATCACCGTGCCCCACTTCCTGATCACCGGGCTGCGGGTGTACGGTTCGCCGGCCGAGTTCGCCCGCTGGCGCGAGCGCTTCATCCTCAGCCCCATCCTGCTGATTCTCTTTGCCTTTGGCCTGGCGGTGTACGCCCCCCTGACCCTGGTGCTGCTGGTGATGTTGTGGGACCACCAGCACAGCCTGATGCAACAGTACGGCTTTGCGCGGATCTACGACTTCAAGGCCAAGACCGGCGGGCCCTGGGCCGGCAAGTTCGACCTCTACTTCAACTGGGTCTTCTTCGTCAACATGCTGCTGGTCTCGCCGCTCTTTTCCTCCATCTGGGTGCGCATGTTGCACGAATGGCATCTGCCCCTCAGCGCGGCCGGGGTGGAGTTGGTGCATCAGATCTCGTGGACAGTGGCCGTTGCCTACGGCCTGGCTTACCTGGGCTACCTGGTCTGGTGCCTGCGGCAGGGGCATCCCCTCAATCCGCTCAAGTACCTCTTTCTGCTGTCCAGCTACTTTCTGTGGTACTACACCAGCTTCACCAGCGAATACCTGATGGTCTTCGCCGTGGCCCACCGCCTGATGCACGGCATCCAGTACATCGCCATGATCTACTATTTCAACCGCAACCGGGTGGAGCGCACCGGCGGGGACTCCTCCCTGCTGAACTACCTGGCCCGGCCCGGCCACTTCAAGGTCTTCCTGCTTCTGTGCGCCGCCTCGGTGCTGGTCTGGCTGGCCCTGACCGAGGGGGCCATCCGCGACCTGGGCTTTGGCGTGGTGGGGTACAGCGAGAACTTCGACCTGTTCAGCTACTCGTTGGTCAGCTCGGTGGCGCTGATCCACTACTGGTTCGACGCCTTCATCTGGAAGGTGCGCCGGCCCGAAGTGCAGCAGGGCCTGTAGGGGCGACATGAGCCTGGGTTCCTACCTGCGTTCCCACATTACCCTCCTCGCCATTCTGGGGCTGGCCCTGGGGGCGGCGACAGTGGAGTGGCGCCTGGGCCATACCTATGGCCACCTGCAGCCGCGCAGCCACCCGCGCGGTGCCCCCCAACTCCAAGGGGAGGCCCTGCAGGAATTGGCCAGGGTGTTGCAGGGGCTGTACCCGGAGGGGGCCGAAGCCAACCTGACCGCCGGCCAGGCCCGCCTCGAACAGGGCAAACTGCAAGAGGCCCGGCTGCTGCTGGAAAAGGCCCTGGAGGCGGACCGGCGCAACCAGCAACTGCTCTTCCTCTATGCGCGGCTGCTCCTGGACCAGGGCGAGCCGCCGGAGAAGGTCAAGGCGGTGGTGGACGAGTTGGGCCGCTACTTCCCCCGTTCCCGGGAAAAGGTGGAGGAGTTCTTCGCGCAGGCGTCGAAGGGGCGGATCAAGTTCGCGGGAGAAGGGCAGTACTAGAAACCGCAGATGCCCGAGACGCTGGCCCCGTAGGAAATCAGCAGATCGGCCATGGCCGCGTCCTGGGAGTAGGTGGTGAACATCAGGGCCGAGTTGCCGTAGCGATCCTGGGCATGGACATCGGCGCCTTTGGCCAGCAGGTAGCGGGCCACCTCCAACCGGCTCTCGTTGACGGTCTCCATCAGCGGGGTCATCAGGGTGCCCTCGGGGCCGGGCAGGGGCTTGCGGGTGGTCGAATCGACCGGCACCGGCACTTGCTGCACGCGGTCTGGTTTGACCACCGAGCGCTCGTCGAGGCTGGCCGAGTACTCCTCGACCAGGGTCTTGACCAGGTCGAGGTGGCCCTTCCATGCGGCCAGGTGGATGGCCTGGCGGCCGTTGTCCTCCAGTTGCATGGAGGGCGCAGCGCCGGCGGCGATGGCGGCGCGCAGGCCGGGCAGGTCGCCCTGGCGGGCGGCTTTGTCCAGATTGGCGCGCGGGTCGCCGCCGCAGGAGCTCCAGAGCGCAGCGAGAAGAGGGAGCAGAGCGAGCGTAGGCATGGATTCGGGAAACGTAGGCTTAGAATACTGAGAGGGAAGGGAAATGTCAAAGCGCCCCATTGCCGGGCAGATCACCCGTTGGCTGATCCTGACCTGGGCAGGGCTGGCCCTGGCCGGCTGCGGCGAGGCCCCGGACACCATCGTCGTTTCCGAGCCCTGGATAAAGGAGCCCATGCCCGGCCGGGCCCTAACCGCCGGTTTCATGGTGGTCGAGAATCGCGGCAGCGCCGAGGAGGTGCTGCTGGGCCTCGAATGCCCGGACGCGGAGGCGGTGGAGATGCACGAGATGTTCCACGAGGGAGACATGATGAAGATGCGCAGGATGGAGCAGTGGACCATTCCCGCCCAGGGCCGCCTGGTCCTGGAGCCGGGAGGCGGGCACCTGATGTTCCTGGGGCTGCGCCGGCCGCTCAAAGCGGGCGAGGAGGTGCAGCTTGGCTTACACTTCAAGAAGGCCGGCCACCGGACCTTCTCCGTGCCGGTGAAAAAGCCATGACCAGGATGGCCTTCGCTCTGCTGGGCCTGCTGGCCCTGGTTGGCTGCGGCGAGCGGCCCCAGCCCCCCCCGCCCCCCGACAAGGCCGAACTGCAGCGCTTCCCCTTTGGCGGCGACTTTGCCCTGACCGACCACCGAGGCGCCCCCTTCCACCTGCAGGACCAGCGCGGCAAGATCGTCCTGCTCTTCTTTGGCTTTACCTCCTGCCCGGACGCCTGCCCGACGACGCTTTTCAAGCTGGGCCAGGCGCTC
>VGJS01000095.1 GCA_016867395.1 Candidatus Handelsmanbacteria bacterium | reverse complement strand
CACTGCCGAGGCCGCCGGCTCCATGGCCCACGAATTCGGCCACGCCCTGGGGCTGCCCGACCTCTTCGACAAGGACTTTCTGCGCCGCGAGGCCCGCGACCCTGAGCCAGAGCAGGACTCGGCGGGCCCAATCCCTTCTGCGCCTGGGCCCTGGAGCGCTTAGGCTGGATCGGGACGGCCAACCGCAATCTCGTGGTGGTGGAGGGGGAGTTGCGGGATGCCCGCTTCGAGGAGGTGGGGCAGGGAGGGCGGGTGTACAAGCTGCCCCTGCGCAATCCCTCTGAAACCATCCGGCCCGAGGAGTACTACCTGGTCGAGTTCCGCCAGCCGGGAAACAGCTACTACGAGCGCCACCTGCCCGGCAGCGGCCTGCTGATCTGGCACGTGCAGCCGGAGACCGAGAACGACCAGGAGGAGCGCAAGCTGGTGGACCTGGTCTGCGCCGACGGCCGGTACGCCGACGCCGGGTACCCGATCGGCCAGGTGTCCACGCCGGCGGAGGGGGGGGACAACCTCGATTTCTGGGCCCACGATCCACAGTTCAGCCGGGTGCACGGCGGCAATCTGGGGGACGCCACCGACTTCTTCGACGGGGAGCGCTACACCGAGTTCTCGGCCGAGACCAATCCGTCGGCCCCGCCGGGGGTCAGCGTGGCCCGCATCCGCCGGCAGGGGGAGGGCATGGTGGCAAACCTGCGGGTGCACGACCGGCGCTGGGCCGGGGCCATCGCCGGGGAGGTGGTGTGGCGGGACACAGTGGAACTGGTGGGGGATGTATTCGTGCCCGAGCGCGCGGTTCTGCGCATCCTGCCGGACACCCTGGTGCGGGTCAGTCCCCAATCCAGGGCAGACAGTCCCGAGGGGCGGCTGCGCGGCAAGGTGGAGTTGATCGTGCAGGGGGGGCTGCGGGCCGGCTTGCTGCGGGAAGCCGCGGTGCGCTTCACCTGCGCGGCCCAGGCGCCCCAGCCCGGCGACTGGGCGGGCATCCGGCTCGGGGAGACCGGCATCGCCTATCTGGAAAACTTCGAACTGGAGTACGCCGGGGAGGGGATCAGCGCCCAAGGGCTGCGCAACCCCCAGGACCTGGTGGAACTCAGGGTGCGGCATTCCAGCCAGCACGGCCTCAACTTCACCGACCAGAACCTGCCCCTGCGCCTGACCCGCGTCTGGGTCGAGGACTCGGGGTTGGCAGGGGCGCAGGTCCAAGGCGGGGGCGGGTTGCTGGTGGAGGCGTCGCGTTTTACCCGCAATGGGACAGCAGGCCTCCACCAGCGCGGGGGCGCAATAGATTGCCGGGTGAGCGAGTTTGAGGACAACGGCCTGGAGGCGGGGGGCAACCTGGTGCTGGAGAGGGTCGCCCCGGGGAATGGTTGCGCGCAACTCCTTTGCCGGTGGTGTCGGGGTGCTGTGCCGGGAATCCGGGCCCCTGCGCATCGAGCAAAACAGCTTTGCGGGAAACCGCGTCGGTCTGGTCAGCAGCGATTCGGCCCCGCGCATTGCCCGCAATTTCTTCGCCGACAGCGGCATCGCCCTGCAATTCAGCGGACCCAAGGTGCCCGACCGGGTGGAGCTGAACGCCGTGCAGGCCGCCGGCCTGCTGCTGGAGAACCAGACCGCCGGGGCGGTGGGAGCAACCAACAACTGGTGGGGCGAGACCGACGAAGGCCGGATCGCGGCCCGGATGCGGGGAGCGGTGGACTGGCGGCCCTTTTTACAGAGCGACCCGCGCTCCCTGCCGGCGGCCCTGGAACTGCGGCAGAACTACCCCAACCCCTTCAACGGCAGCACCTCGATACGCTTTGCCATCGGGGTGGACGAGGCGCTGCGGGCCCGGGGGCGGACCGCCTCCCTGATGGTGCGCAACAGCGCCGGGCAGGTGGTGCGCCGGCTCTGGCAGCAGCCCGCCTCGCCGGGGGCCTTTACTGCGGTCTGGGACGGGACCGACGAGGGGGGCCAGCCCGTGGCCAGCGGGGTGTACTACTGCCAGGTGGAGGTGGGCGACCTCCACCTGGCCCGGCAGATGCTCCTGCTGAAGTAGGACCGCTTATTTCTTCAGGGCATTGATAAGGTTCTCGATATCCCCGATCTGCACCTCGACCCCGTGAATCCCGATACCGGTGTGCCGGTAGGCTTCGATCAGGGCGCCGAACGTTTCACCCAGGGCCGCGCCGATGGCCGCAGGGGAGGAGGGGACTTTGGCCGGCTTGCGCTGGGCAGTCTCGCGGGTAGCCCCGATGGTGGAAGCGCAGTAGATCCATTCGAGGTTCTCGTCGGTGGGGTTCATCAGCGAGTGGAGTTCGGAGGGGTCCAGCCACAGGGCGTAGCCGGGGGACTGGACGTGGTACTCCTGGCGGGTCCAGTGCCAGCCCTGCCCCTTGTTGACATACCAGATCTCGTCGATGATGGGGTGGTTGTGGGGGTGTGAAAACTTGTGCGGGGGGATATCGCCACTGCCGATACTCGCCGAGGGGCCTTTGTAAACGTGGTGCCAGTGGCCCTGGAAGGGGTTGCCCCAGTCGCTTTTGTGGCGGTCCTCTGACCAGTGGCGGCACAGAAAGGTCTTGGGGTCTGCCGGGTGGGAGGGCCGCCGGCAGAAGATGAAGACCAACTCGGTGTCGCCGGTGTTGTGGAAGCGGTGGCTGACCCCAGGGGGGATGAAGAAGGAGGAACCCTCGCGCAGGGCCACCTTCTTGCCGCCCACCAGCACCTGACCCTGGCCGCCGGCGGTGAAGAGGCAGTACGCCTCTTTTAGGTAGGTGGCCGGCTCGGTGGTGACCCCGGGGATGACCGCGGCGCGGCCATAGGTGTTGATCTCGAAGCAGACCTCACCGGTCTCGGCGTTGGGGGTATCGCCTTGGCGGCGGGTGAAGATCCGCCATTCGCGCAGGCGGCCATAGGTGAAGATCGGGCAATCCATCCAGTGTTTGATGATCATCGCGGGACTCCTGTATGAAGCGTCGTCGGGCGGCCCCTTCGCTCATTCTCGCCCTCCATCCTTGGACCAGATGGGAATGGAATCCGCTCAGGGGCAATCCCGCCACCGCTATGGTTACTTATTGAGTGCTTTGATGATCTGCTCCACCTCTTCGAGGTGGCGGTCCACCCCAAAGATACTCAGGCCGGTGTGGCGGTAGGCGGCGGCGATAGCGCCGAACTTTTCCTCCAGGGCCGCGCTCAGGGCCCCGGGGGCGGCGGGCAACTTCTCCGGCTTGCGGGCCGCCTCATGGCGGGACCACTCGTTGGCCGAGGCGCAGTAGATGAATTCGAGGTTCTCGTCGTGGGGGTTCATCAGCGAGTGCAACTCCGAGGGCTCCAGCCAGAGGGCGTAGCCAGGGGAGTGGACGTGGTACTCCTGGCGCATCCAGTGCCAGCCCGAACCCTTGTTGACGTACCAGATCTCGTCGATGGTGGGCGGGTGGTTGTGGGGGTGCGAGAATTTGCGGGGCGGGATGTCGGCGATGAGCAACCCGGCGCCAGGGCCGCGCGGCACATGGTTCCAGTGGCCCTGCATGGACTGGCCCCACTGGTCTCTGGGCCGGTCCTCGCTCCAATGGTGGCAGTCGAAGTGCTTGAGATCGGAGGGTCCGGGGTCTTTGCGGCAGAAGATGAACTCCAACTCGACCTCGCCGGTGTTCTCGAAGCGGTGGCGCTGGCTGGGGGGCATGAAGAAGGTGGTGCCGGCCCGCAGGGGGATCTTCTTGCTGCCCAGGTGCAGGAGGCCCTGCCCGCCGGCGGTGCCGACGCAGTAGACCTCATTGGGATAGGTGGCCGGCTCGGTGGTGACCCCGGGAATGACCGCGGCGCGGCCATAGGTGTTGATCTCGAAGCAGACCTCACCGGTCTCGGCGTTGGGGGTATCGCCTTGGCGGCGGGTGAAGATCCGCCATTCGCGCAGCCGGCCGTAGGTGTAGATAGGGCAATCCATCCAGTGGCGCAGGATCATGGGGTCTCCTGTTGGAAAGAGGGGTGGCGCTGCCGCCTGGGCAGTTCCGTGGCCGGCGGCTTGGTGGTCCGGTGCGGGTTAATGTATTTACTCCAGGAGGAGGCCAACAATGGCGGCGTATCTAGGTGGGGCCCTGGTAGTGGCGTTGGTCTGGCTGGTGCCGGTCCAGGCGGAGGTCGGTCACCAGTTCGTGCTGCCAGACCTGGAGGGGCGGGAGGTGTCGCTGCGGGAGGAACTGGCGCAGGGTCCGGTAGTGCTCGATTTCTGGGCCACCTGGTGCAAACCCTGTATCAAGTCCCTGCCGGTGATCGCCGCTCTGGCCGCTGAGTACCGGGACCGGGGGGTGCGCCTGTACACCGTCAACGTCGATGGGCCGCGCAACCAGGCCAAGATTCGCCCCTTTCTCCAAAGGCACCAACTCCAGGTACCGGTGCTTTTGGACCGGACCAACGAGGTGATGAAACAGTTCCAACCGGCGGGACCGCCGGCAACCCTGGTGCTTACCGCCCAGGGCGGGGTGGTGTACCGCCTGCAGGGGCACCGGCCCGGCGACGACAAAAAGTTGCGGGACGCCCTGGATGCCCTGATCCCCGCCAAACCCTGATCGAGGAGGAAGAGATGCGCGTGCTGATGGCATGGATCGCGGCGCTGTTGCTGGGCCCAGCCTGGGTCCGGCCGGCCGCCGCCCTGGTGCAGGTGGGGGAGGAGGCCCCGGATTTCAACCTGGAGGCCCTGGGCGGGGGGCAGGTGTCCCTCAGCGAGTTCCGCGGCAAGGTGGTGCTGATCAACCTCTTTGGTTACAACTGAACCTTCTGCCTCGCGGGGGCCGCGAGTCTAGAAAAGGTATGGCAGGAGTACCAGGGCACCGGGCAGTTCGTGTTGCTGGGGATCGACATGTGGGACGGCACGGCCAGGCAGGTGGATGCGGTGTTCCGCCAGGGCACCAATACCACCTATCCGCTGCTCCTTGAGGGGCGGGCCGTGGCCCGGGAGTACGGCCTGGACCGGGAGAACTACCTCCTGGTGGACCACGAGGGGGTGATCCGCTACCTCTCGGACTGGCGGAGCAACCCGGGAAAACGCTTCGACCAAGGGGCCGTGCGCCAGGCCATAGCCCAGGCCCTGGAGGCCATCCCGGCGCCCGAGCCGCCGCCGGTCTCGGCGGTGGCGCCGGTCTCGTGGGGGGAGGTCAAATCAAAATAGCTGGTTGACCAGGCGGATCTCGATCCCCTCGAAACCCAGCACCTCGTAGCAGGTGCCCCCGGTGCAGGCCAACCCGGCCCGGCGCTGGCCGGCAAAGAGGTCGAGGCGGTGGTTTTCGGGCATCTGCCAGCCGGCGCTGATCCCAGTCCAGTAGTTGGCCCCCTCCGGGAAGGCGCCGGTTTCCAGCGCGTCGGTGGAGCGTTGCAGCACCACCCCGGCCGACCAGGCCGCCCCCTCACACCCCAACCCCAGTTAGAGATTCCCAAAAGGCAGTTCCAACTCGCCGAAGCGCCGGTCCACGTTCTGGAACTGGAAATCGGCGCTGAGGGTAGGGTGCGGTGGGCCCACCACTGCCATACCCAGCGGGTGCCCAGCAGGAATCGGCGCTCGTCCCGGAGGATGGCGCTGCGGGTCAGGTCGGCGGTGGCCTGGGCGCGCAGCCCCTCGCCCAAAGGGGCGTCGCACTGGAGGAAGGAGGAGCGCAGGTGCTCGTCGTCCGCCCTGCCCGGCTCCGAGGCGCGGGGGTTCCGGGTGTGGTTGTAGAGCAAAGAGGCGCCGCCGGCAAAGGTGTAGCTGGCCTCCAACAGCACCCCGGTCTCGTCGTCGGGCAGGAGCGCTTGGGTCTGGCGGTTGAGCAGGTAGGTCTCGTGCTCGCAGATGAGGGGGGGCGGGTTGTTGATGTCGGCGATGAGGAAGTCGCGGTAGTTCTTGTATTCCAGGCTTTGTCCCCAGGAGCCGGCTGCCAGGAAGGAGGAGAGGTCCAGGCCCCGCCCCAGGTCCCGGTCCAGAGAGACCCAGCGGGCGGGGTGGGCGTCGCGCTGGGCGTACTCGGCATAGAGTTCCAGGGAGGAACCCTTTCCCAGCACCGGGCCTGGCCGCAGGCGCAGGGAGGTGTCGGCGCCTACCTGGGCGTCCAGGTCAAGCCGGTTCACGCCGGCCTCCACCAGGGAGAGGGGCCGCCAGCGCGACGCTCCTGCATGCAGGGCCTGGCTGCGGCGGCCCTCCAGGCCGGGGAACAGGGCCGAGTTGAGGGGGCTCCCGAGCAAAAGCAGCGGGGAGAGGCGGGGGTGCTGGGAGCGCAGGAAGAGACCGTCCAGGTCGCGGGTCAGTTGATAGCGCTGGCGCCAGTTGCGGTCCTCGGTGAGGACGCCGGGCAGTTCAAAGGCGTGTAAGAGCAGGCCCTTGCCGAGGACGGTGTGGAAGTGGCCGGCTTCGGCCTAAAGGCGGCCACGCCTGGTAGCGTAGGGTGCGCTGCACCAGTTAGTCGTAGCTGCCGGCGGCGCTGCTGCCAAAGGTCTCCCCCCGCAGAGAGACTTCAAAGCCCCGGGCAGTGTAGGCGAGGTTGAGTTGCTGGTAAACGGAGCGCTGGCTGACGGCCTCGTCGACGGGCAGGCCGCCGGACTGCACCTCGGCCAGGTTGACAAGGCGCAACTGGGCCGCGGCCGGGGCGGCGAGCAAAAAGCAAAGGGCCGCCAGCCAGGAGCCGGCCGCCCTTTGTCCGTCTGCAGCGCCCCGCATCACACGAAGGTATCCTCGGAGTCGCCGCGCACCACTGTGATCTGGCCCTGCTCCTCCAGTTGGCGCACCTGCTGGACGATGCGCACCTGCACCTGCTCCACCTCGCTGAGCCGCATGGGGCCCAAAAACTCCATTTCCTCGCTGACGAAGGTGCGCACGCGCTCGGACATGTTGTTGAGAAACTTCATTTTGAGTTCGTCCTTGGCACCCTTGAGGGCCACCACTAGGTCCTTCTGTTCCACCTCGCGCATGAGGGTCTGGATCTCGCGGTCGGTAAGGTTGACGATGTCGCCGAAGACAAACATGAAATTGCGCACTGTCTCGGCCACCTCCGGGTCCTGGGCGTCCATCTGGTCGAGGACGTTCTTCTCGGCGGCGGAGCCGGTGAGGTTGAGCATGTCGGCCACCACCTTGGGCCCGCCCACTTTCTTGTTGCCGCCGAGGACTTCTTTCAGCGTGGCTTCGAGGCTCTCCTCGATCTGCGCGAGCACCGCGGGGGTAATGTTCTCCATGGTGGCGATGCGGTAGGCCACTTCGGCCTGCACGCGCTCGGGCAGTTGGGTGAGGATGCCGGCCGCCTGGGCGGAGTCAAGCTGGGAGAGGATCAGGGCGATGGTCTGGGGGTGTTCCTGTGAGATGAAGGGGGCGATCTGGTCGGGGGCCACGTTCTTCAGCATTGAGAATCCCGAGGACACCGTTCCTGCAAGCACCCGGTCGAGGATCTCCTGCGCGCGGCGGGGGCCCACGGCCCGCTCCAGGGCCTGGCGGGCAAAGTCCATGCCGCCCTGGCTGACCCAGGCACCGGCCATCATGTGCTGCTCGAACTCCTCCAGCACCTTGTCCTGCTGGGCCACCGAGACGTTTTTGAGGTTGGCGATGGACTGGGTAATCTCCTCCACCTCGTAGTCGCTGAGGTACTTGAGCACCTCGCCCGAGGCCTCCTGCCCCAGGGCCACAAAGAGGACAGCGACCCGGGTCATCACCGGGAGGTCTTCCTCGGCTTCTTCGGCGGGAGCGTCTAGTTCGGCCATAACCTTGGCTTCTTTGAGGGGTGAACTGGCTTTTCTAGAGAATAACTATTTATTATTATCGGCTCAATATGGTATTCGTTTACCGAGGTCCGCATGTCCGAGGCCCTGGCCTTTGCCCCAGGCAATATCTCCTGTGTTTTCAACGTCATACCACATGAGGACCCCAGGCGCATGCACTCCCTGGGCATGGGGTTCACCGTGCGCGACGGGGTGCGGGCGACCCTGTCCCCAGCGGGGGAGACCGAGGTGTTCTTCAACGGCCGACCCCTGGATTTCCCCACTGTGCGGGGGGCCCTGGCCCGTCTGTCGGCCCCGCCCCTGCGGGTGGAGTTGGAGACCACCCTGCCCCTCAGTTGCGGCTTTGGCCTGAGCGGGGCTGCGGCCCTGGCCGCGGCGCACGCGGCCGACGCTCTGCTGGGGCTGGGGCGCAGCCGCGAGGAGTTGGCACTGGCCGCCCATGTGGCCGAGGTGGAGCAGCTGACCGGGTTGGGGGACGTGTGCAACCAGCACCACGGCGGCTGCCTGCTAAAGCTGACCCCAGGGCAGCCCCTGGCGGCCTCACGCCTTGCTGTGTCCGAGCAGCCGATCTACTACCGGCACTTTGGCCCCATCCTCACCCGCCAGGTGCTGGGGGACCCGGCCCGGCGCGAGCGGATCAACCGGGCCGCCGACCAGGCCCTGGACCTGCTGCGTGGGCAAGTGGACCTGCCCCAGGTCGATCTGGAGGGGTGTATACGCCAGGCCCGTTCCTTTGCCGCGGAGAGCGGTCTGCTGGCGGACGGGCGGGTGGTGGAAGCCATCGGCCGGATCGAGGCAGAGGGCGGGGTGGCCTCGATGATCATGCTGGGCAACGCGGTGTTCAGCAACCGGCCCTTCGACCAGGCGCAGGAGACCGCTCTGTGCACCCATCGGGCCAGGGTGCTGGGATGAGCGAGGTCCCCCCCAGCCATCCGCGCTACGCCTCGCTCAAGCTGCGTGAGGCCATCGTCGCCGGGGTGGAACAGGGCATCACCTCGTTACACGGGCTCATCGCCCACGGCCGGGGGGAGGCCCTCGATTACCTGATCGGCGAGACCAGCCACCCCTTTGCCATCGCCGCGGTGCGGGCCGGGGCGGCGATGCTCCTGCGGGCCCGGCATCCCGTGATCTCGGTCAACGGCAATGCCGCAGCCCTGGTTGCCGGCGGGCTGACGGCGTTAGGCCGGCTCTTGCCCGCCCCTCTCGAAGTGAACATCTTTCACCCCTCAAAGGAGCGGGAGGAAGCCATCGCCGCCCACCTGCGGGCCCAGGGGGCAGAGGAGGTGCTGATGCCCACCCAGGAGGCCCAGCTCTCCTACATCGAATCGAACCGCCGCTTCGTCCACCCGGAGGGGATCTTTAAGGCCGACGTGGTTTTTGTGCCCCTGGAGGACGGGGACCGGTGCCAGGCCCTTCAGCGCATGGGGGTGGAGGTGGTGACCGTGGACTTGAATCCTCTCTCTCGCACCGCCCGCGCCGCCAGCGTCGCCATCGTCGATAACCTGGCCCGGGCCATGCCCCTATTGCTGCAGGCCGTGGCGCAGTTGCGACAGGACCCACCCGCCTCCTGGCAGGAGCGTATCGCCAGCTACCACCACGACACCATCCTGCGCGCCGCCGAGGCGCGTATCCGCTCAGGAGCGTAGCCCATGAACCAGAGGACCCCCCGCCCCGAGTACCCCCGGCCCCAGATGGTGCGCCAGGACTGGCTCAACCTCAACGGCGCCTGGGAATTCGAGCTGGATTCGGGGCGCTCCGGCGAGGCGAGGGGCCTGCACCAGGGCGTGGCCTTCTCCCGCCAGATCACCGTGCCCTTCTGCCCGGAGAGCCCCCTGTCCGGGGTGGGGGAGAAGGATTTCATGCCCTGTGTTTGGTACCGGAGGCTCTGCGCCCTGCCCGCAACCTGGAAGGGGAAGAGGGTGCTGCTCCATTTCGGGGCAGTGGACTACGACACGACCGTCTGGGTGAACGGCGAGCGGGCCGGGACCCACAGGGGCGGGTACTCCTCGTTTAGCTTCGAGATCACCGCCCTGCTCAAGGAGGGGGAGAACGTGATCGCCGTCTGCGCGGTGGACGACACCCGCAGCCCGCTGCAGCCCTCGGGCAAGCAATCGATGCAGTATCATTCTTACGCCTGCCTCTACACCCGCACCACCGGGATCTGGCAGACGGTGTGGCTGGAGGCGGTGTCCCAGGCGTACCTGCACAGCTTCCGTCTGTACCCGGACCTAGACCAGGGCAAGCTGACAGTGCAGGCACGGGTCGAAGGGGCCGCCGAGGGCATGGTGCTGCACTGCCGAGCCCTGGCCGATGGCAAACTGGCCGGGGAGGTGAGCCTGGGGGCGCACGGGTACCTCTTCTTCAGCCTCGAACTGGCCAGGGTGCGGGCCTGGGAACCAGAGGACCCCTTTCTCTACGACCTGGAGTTCGAGCTGGAGCGCGAGGGCGAGGAGATCGACCGGGTTCAGAGCTACTTCGGGCTGCGCAAGATACATCTCGAAGGCGCCAAGGTACTGATCAACGACCGGCCCCTCTTCCAGCGCCTGGTGCTGGACCAGGGTTTTTATCCAGACGGGATCTACACCGCTCCCAGCGACGAGGCGCTTAAGAGGGATATCGAGCTGTCCATGGCCATGGGGTTCAACGGGGCGCGCCTGCACGAGAAGGTCTTTGAGTCGCGCTTCCTCTACTGGGCTGACCGGCTGGGGTACCTGGTGTGGGGAGAGTACCCCAACTGGGGCCTGGACCACGCCCATCCCCAGGCCCTCGAAAGGGTGCTGGGGGAGTGGCTGGAGGTGGTGGGGCGGGATTTCAACCACCCGGCCATCGTCGGCTGGTGCCCCTTCAACGAGACCCCCACCTCGCAAAACCCCGAGCTTTTGCGCCTGGTGTACCGGGCCACCAAGGCCGCCGACCCCACCCGGCCGGTCATCGATACCAGCGGCTACGTCCACGTGGAGACCGATATCTACGACTGCCATTCCTACGAGCAGAATCCCGAGAAGTTTGCCGCCCTTTTTGCTCCTTTCAAGGAGGGCGGGGAGGTCTGGCGCAACTTCCCCCAGGCCGATGCCCCGCACCAGGGCCAGCCCTATTTTGTCAGCGAATACGGGGGGATCTGGTGGAACCCATGGCAGGAGGACCAAAAAGCCTGGGGCTACGGGGAGCGGCCCCGAACCGAGGAGGAATTCCTGGCCCGGTACCAAGCCCTTACCGAAACCCTCTTGTCCAACCCGAGAATGTTTGGTTTCTGTTATACCCAGCTCACCGACGTGGAGCAGGAAGTCAACGGCCTTTACACCTACGACCGCCGGCCTAAGTTCGACCCGGAGACCATCCGCCGGATCAACAGCCAGCCGGCCGCCAGCGAGAGCGAGTGAGACGATGAGGGAGAACAAGGTCAAGCGCACCCTCGGCCAGGGCGGGGTTTCCCTGGGCACGATGATCTTCGAGTTCAACACCACCGGCATGGCCCGCCTGACCGCGGCCACCGGGGCGGAGTTCGCCATCTACGACATGGAGCACACCGGTTGGGACATCGAGACCATCCGCATGTTGATGTCCACGGCCTGCACCTGCGATCTGGTGCCCCTGGTGCGGGTGCCGGCCGCACAGTATCACTTCATCGCCCGCACCCTTGACGTGGGGGCGATGGGGTTCATGGTGCCGATGGTGGAGACCGAGGAGCAGGCCAGACTCATCGCCCTTTCGGCCAAGTACCCCCCAGCCGGGCGGCGGGGGGCGGCCTTCGGCTTCGCCCACGACAACTACCAGACCGGCGACATCCTGGGCACCATGCATAGAGCCAACCAGGAGGGCCTGGTCATCGCCCAGATCGAAACGGCCTTAGGACTGGAGAACGCCGAAAAGATCGCTGCGGTGGAGGGGATCGACGTGTTGTGGATCGGCCAGTTCGACCTGAGCAACTTCCTGGGCATCCCCGGCCAGTTCGACCACCCCCGCTTCCAGCGGGCGCTGGGGCGAGTGCTGGAAGCCTGCCAGCGCTACGGCAAGATGGCCGGGTACATGGTGACCTCGGTGGACGAAGGCTGCCGGCTCATCGACCGGGGCTTTCGCATGATCGCCTACTGGGGCGACATGTGGGTGTACCAGCAGGGGCTTCGGCAGGGGTTCCGGGGGATGCGGGAGAAGTGCCGGCTGCCCTGATCAGGCGTGGGCGCAGCGGTTGAAGATTTTTTTGATCTGCAGGACCATGGGTTTGCCCAGCAGGTCGCGCAGATTCTTCAGCACGGTGTCGCTGTAACGCGAGGGCTCGTCGGGCAGGTACGCCAGGCCCAGTTCTATACACAGATTGTTGGCCACGTGGACCTGGCAGACCAGGGAACTGGGCGCCGGGCCGGTGTGGTGGTGTGTGCCCACAGCCTCGACCACCTCCTTGGTGGCGTTGGAGGGCAAAGGCAGCAACTGGGCCAGGTACTCGTGGTTGCCCACGTTTCCCAGCACCACCTCCGCCTCCCTGAAGGTGCTGCGCTGGGCGGTCATCTGCACCAGCACCTTGAAGTGCCCCCAAAGAAAATGATACCCACCAGCAGCTTGCCGATGTCGTGCAAGAGGGCCGAGATTTAGTAGCCATTGAAGTTCACCGGGGACGGCAGGGCGATCAGGTTCTCGTTGACCAGCCGATCGGCGATCGGGGCGCAGCCCACCGAGTGTTCCCAGTAGCGGCGCAGGTCGAAGGCGCTGTTCTGCGGCCGCACCAGGCTGTTCACAAGCATGATCTGCTGGGCGATGACTCCCACCGTCTTCCATTCCAGTCGCAGGATCGCGTGCTGCACGGTCCAGCCGCCGGCCCTCTGGCCCGAGCCCGCGAAGAGGGGGGTGCTGACCACTTGCAGCAGCCGGTGCGCGATGGCCGGATCATTGTGGATCGGTTCCTCCAATTCTCCCACCTTGGCGGCTGGCTCGTCAATCATGGCCATTATGTGCAGGGCGATCTCGGGCAGGTTGGGCTGCACCTTGACGCTTCCGAGGCGGTGTTTGATCCGCGCCTGCAAATTCTGGTGGGAGATGTGGTCCACGTCGGCGAAGAGTTCGTTGATCTTGTTCTTGGCAAAGGGACGTTGTCCCGAAGTTAGTTGAAATAGCACAGGCTCCTCACTATAGATTGGGTACGGGAATACCGCCAAGTATTGACGTGCCCATCACAACAAGGAGCCTGCAATGGACAAGGTATCTTC
>VGJS01000094.1 GCA_016867395.1 Candidatus Handelsmanbacteria bacterium | reverse complement strand
CACCGGCTCGACGCTCTTCGTCGACGGAGGTTATACCTCGCAGTAGGACCGCACCGGCACCCTAAACCCTGAGATGGCTATTTCTCCTTTACCCAGACGTGGGTTTGGGGATATATTAGCGCGAATTGTGAAACCCCACCCCTTTCCCCAGCCGCAGTGCTAGAGGTCTTGCAGATGCTGTCGCCAGAGCTATTCATCCAGGGCCTGTCCATGCCGGGGGGCTTGGCCTTCGACGCAGACGAGCAACTCTTCGTGGCCGAAACCCATGAGGGCCGCATCCGGAAAATCGGCCCTCATGGCAAGCCAATCCCCTTCGCCGCCACCGGCGGCAAACCCCTGGGCATCGCCTTCGACGACTCTAATGATCTCTTCGTCGCCGAGAAGGGCCGGCGGCATCTGTTGCTGATCTCCGCCGACGAAGCCGTCGAGGTCTACGCCCATCAGTGCAAGGGAAAACGATTCAACGGCCCGCAGGACCTGTGCTTTGGCCCCTCTGGTGATCTCATCTTCACCGACGCGGGCGAGCAGGCCAGCGGCAGCATCTACAGCGTCGATATAGACGCCGAGGCCACCCTGCTGGCCGCGGGGCTCGCCAATCCCACCGGGCTGGTGCTCTCCCAGGACGCTTCAAGCCTTTTCGTCATCGAGGCTGGCCTCAACCGCATCCTTACCCTGCCATTCGCGAAGGGGGGTATTCTAAGTGCCCCCCAGGTATTCATCCAGTTCGATGAGGGGCAACCCCCCAAGGACCTGCTCTTCGACGATAAAGGAAGACTATACATCACCCGCCCCGGCGCGGGACTGACCATCGCCGACCCCGATGGCCAGTTCACCGCCCAGATACCCATCCCTGGGGACGAGCCCACGGCCCTGGTCTTCGGCGGCCCGAATTTCGACGAGTTGTACATCGCCGAAGCCAGCGGCGGGTCCATCTACCGCCTGCGCACCGAGTCTCCGGGCCAGCGGCCTTTTGCCGGACCCCGTTCTATTTAGCTTCTAGCTGGGAATTGCGCAACAGGCGGCGGAAGGCCGCCCGAAAGAAGAGGCGGGCGCTGCGGGGAAAATGCCGTCTGAAGGCGATGCCCACCCAGGCCAGCCGGTCGGGGATCAGCCGGAAACGGCCGCCCTCCACGGCGCGAAGGATGCGCTCCGCCACCTGGTCTGCCCCGCTGGCGGGCAGGCGCGAGAACCGGCCGGGCGGCCGGCCACTCACCAGGGCGAATTCGGTGTCCATCAGCCCCGGCTCCACCAGGGTCACCCCGACCCCGCTCCCCTGCAGCTCGCAGTCCAGGCTTTCGGCCAGGCCGTTAAGGGCGAACTTGGTGGCGCAGTACACTGCATGTTCGGCGGCCGGCAACTCGCTTAGGACACTGGAGACAAAGACCAGATGGCCGGGCCGGTGCCGCTTCAGTTGGGGCAGAAAGACTCGGGTGCAGTGGAGCGCCCCCCCCAGGTTGGTCGCCAGCACCCGATCCAGCACCGGCGCCGGCAGGTCTTCGAGGCGACCCTGGGCCCCCCGGCCGGCGTTGTTGATCAGCACTTGGGCGCCCCCCCATTCCACTTCGACCCGCCGCCCCAGGCTTTCGACCTGGGCCAGATCCCCGATATCGGCCTGAACCACCAGCGGGGGAGGGCCGCCCGCCGCGCCGATCGCCACCTCCAGGGCTTCGAGCCGCTCAAGGCGCCGAGCCACAGCCACCACCCGCGCCCCGCGCCGGGCCGCCCCCAGGGCCAGGTGCCAGCCCAGGCCGCTGCTGGCCCCGGTAACAACCACCACCGCCCCGCTCAGCCGCGGCATCCCGCCTTCAGCGCTGGTCCCAAATGCCGGACGTGTTCCCGACGACGTAGCATTTGGCGCCTTCGATGATCGCCGGCACCAAGTCCTTGCTCTGCTGGTCGCGCTTGGCCAGGAGGTGGCGCTGGGGATCGTCGGGGTCGGGCATCACCTTCCGGGAGACCATGCGCCAGTTGGCCCCGACCTTCAGGCTGACCCGCCCCACCTGGGCGCCGCGGGCGATCTCTCTGGGGCTGAGTTCGAGGCTTTCCTGGACGTTGATCTCCTTCTCGCCCTCGGCGGCCTTGGCCGCCCTGGCCTGCCCTGGCCTGCTCCAGTCTCTGGGCGATTACCCGCCGCTGGACCCGCTCGATGATCTTTAGGCTCTTCTCCTCGATCTCCTGGACCTCGTCGGAGGTGATGTCGGGGTAGAGGACCCGCAGTCGCGACTTGAGGAACTTCTGCGCCTTGCCCAGCGACGCAGCCAGGTCCTCGGTGCTCTTGTAGAACTCCTCGATGATCATGTCGATCTTGAGCAGCCGGATCTCCTTGCAGAAGGGCATCGGCTTGACCAGTCGGTTTATCAGCACGATCAGGCAGAGCATGTCCGCCGTTGCCCGAACCCGCACCATTTTGTCGGTGGCGTTGAGCCGGTTGGCCATCTCCTCGCACGACCGTTGGCGCAACTGCGGGATAAAGCCGGGTTCCACGATCAGCCGCTCGATGCGCTGGTCCTGGCCCTTGCGCGACACCTGCTTGTAGGGCGGCAATCCGGCCACCATCATCCGCACCTCCCCGTCCTGGCGGTCCATGATCCCGAAGAGCAGCTTCAACTGTTCAAAGTCCTTGATCAGGAGATTGGCCACCGAGGCAGGACCGAACTGCTCCTTCTTGGAGTTGGCGATTTCCTTGTCGGTGTTGGGGAAACGCAGGGCCGCGTCGTCCTTGGTCTCGATCCGCTTCAGCGCGGCGAAGAGTTGCAGGTAGGTCACGGCGTACTCAGTGACCGCCTTGAGCTTGCGGTCGACCACATAACGGGCATTTCCGGACAACTCGCTGTTGCGGATCTTGCTCCCCTGGTCGCTTGAGATCTTGCCCGACTTCACCGCCCGGTCCACCTGGTGGACCTTGCTGAAGCGGTCCGCCTCCTCCGGGCTCAGTTGCTTCTGTGCGACATAGGTTTCCAGGTTCTGGATGATACTGTAGAACTGCTGATTGCGGAGTTTCTCCTGGCACTGCTGCTCCTGCTGGTTGCGCTGCTCGACCTCGGCGGCCGTGGGCTCTGAGGCCGGGCCTTTGAGGAAGATCCTGAGGTTACCTGGCAGGTACTCCACCCGCTCGGTCTGGGCTTCGGCGAATTGGTCGAGGCGCACGTTGCGCTTGGGCAGCGGCGCGGCCTTGCCAGCCACCTGGTTGGAGGCGATACGCAGGCAGCGCTTCAGGTTGACCTGGGCCGGCAGCACCTGCATCTGAGTCAGCACCGCCTTCACCCGGTCGTGGCGGGTGAAATCCCGCAGGGCTTGGTGCCCTTAATCCTGGAAGGTGCCGCTGTTCCAGTTGTTCTTGCGCACCCCGTACATGAAGGTTTTGACCAGCCAGTTCTCCACCCCTAACACCGCCAGCACCTCGGGGTAATGCTTGTTGAGGTCCTCGATGGTGGCGCTCAGCCGAACCCGCAACTCCTTCACCGGCAACCCCACATTGAGGAATTAATACTCCTCCTCACAGGCTTTTATAAAATGGGCGTTGGAGACCAGGACTTCTCCCCTCTGTAGGCGCTCGGAAACCCTGGCCAGGAGCTGGTCGCGTAGCTGGCCGCTCAAAGGTTCTGCCGCAAGGGGTTTTTCGGGAACTGCCGGCTCTTCCATGGACCGATCCGCAGAGGATTGGCGCAAAACAATCGATATAATAGTGCAGTGGTTTCTTTAAGGCAACAGGTATATCCCCGGCCAGCCCCTTCTCGGATATTTACCAAATTGGGAAGCACCCGCGAAGATGATTCCCGTTTTGATAATATTATTGTCGAACAACAACTTATCCTCTATTATCCCCACACCGTCCCCTTGCTCTGAGGGATGGATTTCCTATTGTGGCAATTTCCTTGACCCCAGAGGCGCGCCCAGGACGCGGCCATCCGCACAACTACCTGTTGTTTCTATTTAATTTGCATATTTTCCACCCGGCGTGGTACACTCTTTGCGTATCGAAGGGTATCACGCAACATCTCAACCTACAGGAGCAAAGCCATGAAGACCAAGATTAAACCTCTGGCCGACCGCGTGCTGGTCAAGCGCCTCGACGTTGCCGAGGAGCAGAAGATCGGCGGCATCATCATCCCCGACACCGCCAAGGAAAAGCCGCAGGAGGCCGAAGTGGTCGCCGTGGGTCCGGGCCGCCTCGAAGACGGCAAGCGGGTCGCCCCCGAGGTCAAGAAGGGCGACAAGGTCCTGATCGGCAAATACTCGGGCACCGAGGTGAAACTCGACGGCGAGGATTACCTAATCATGCGCGAGGACGACATCCTGGCCGTCATCGACTGAGCCTTGCCCCCTGACACCGCGCACGACTAACAAAGGAATGGAGAACTATGGCAGCGAAACAAATCGCCTTTCGGGAAGAGGCGCGCGATAAGATCCTCTCCGGCGTCCAGCAGTTGAGCCGGGCGGTAAAGGTCACCCTGGGCCCCCGCGGTCGCAATGTGGTGATCGCCAAGAGCTGGGGCTCGCCTACCGTCACCAAGGACGGGGTGACCGTGGCCAAGGAGATCGAACTTCCCGATCCTTACGAGAACATGGGCGCCCAGATGGTGAAGGAGGTCGCCTCCAAGACCAGCGACGTGGCCGGCGACGGCACCACCACCGCCACCGTGCTGGCCGAGGCCATCTACACCCAGGGCCTGAAGGCCGTCACCTCGGGCTTCAACCCGATGGAGGTCAAGCGGGGAATCGACAAGGCCGTGACCCTGGTGGTCGAGAGCCTGGGCAACCAGAGCAAGAAGATTAAGGACCACAGCGAGATCGCCCAGATCGGCACCATCTCCGCCAACGGCGACAAGTTCATCGGCGACCTCATCGCCCAGGCCATGGACAAGGTGGGCAAGGACGGCACCATCACCGTCGAGGAGGCCAAGAGCACCGAGACCGTGCTCGACGTGGTCGAGGGCATGCAGTTCGACCGCGGCTACATCTCCCCCTACTTCGTCACCGACCAGGAGGCGATGGAGGCGGCCCTTGAAGACGCCTATCTGTTGATCAATGAGAAGAAGATCTCCAACCTTAAGGACCTGCTGCCCTTGCTCGAAAAGATCGCCAAGGCCGGCAAGCCCCTTCTGATCATCGCCGAGGAGGTCGAAGGCGAGGCCCTGGCCACCCTGGTGGTAAACAAGATCCGCGGAACCCTGCATGCCGCCGCGGTCAAGGCCCCCGGCTACGGCGACCGCCGCAAGGCCATGCTCCAGGACATCGCCGTGCTGACCGGCGGCACGGTAATCACCGAGGACCTGGGCATCTCCCTGGAGAGCGTACAACTCTCCGACCTGGGCCGGGCCAAGCGGGTGGTCATCGAGAAGGAGAACACCACCATCGTCGAGGGCGCCGGCAAATCCGCCGAGATCAAGGGCCGGGTGGAGCAGATCCGCCGCCAGATCGACGAGACCACCTCGGACTACGACCGTGAGAAGCTACAGGAGCGCCTGGCCAAGCTGGCCGGCGGGGTGGCGGTGATCCGCGTCGGCGCGGCCACCGAGACTGAGATGAAGGAGAAGAAGGCCCGGGTCGAGGATGCCCTGCACGCCACCCGCGCCGCGGTGGAGGAAGGCATCGTCCCCGGCGGCGGGGTGGCCCTGATACGCGCCATCGCCAAGCTCGAAGGGATCACTGGCGACAGTGAGGGCGAGACCATGGGTGTCAACCTGGTCCGCCGCGCCCTCGAAGAACCCCTGCGCCAGATCGCCGTCAATGCCGGCTTTGAGGGGGCAGTGGTGGTTGAGAACGTTCAGGCCAAGAAGGGCAACTACGGCTTCAACGCCGCCTCCGAGGATTACGGCGACCTGGTAGCCATGGGCATCATCGATCCGGCCAAGGTGGTGCGCTCCGCCCTCAGCAACGCTGCCAGCATCGCCTCGCTGCTTTTGACCACCGAGGCGATGGTCACCGAAGTGAAGGAAGAAAAGAAGGAAGCCGCCGGCGGGCACGCCCACCATCACCACCACTAGAGACCCCGGCAAGGGCATTTGCGCCAGGGCGGGGCATCCTCCCCGCCCTGGTTTTATTTTTTCCTCAACCGTTTTGGCGGCGGGGCTTCCCCGCCCTGGTCGATCAACTCGGTCAACTGCACCCCGTAGTGATCCCCCACCAGCAGTAGTTTTCCGCGGCCAAAGAGTTTGCCGTTAATCCGCAGGTCCACTGGCTCGTCGGCCATCTTGTCCCCCACCACCGTGGAGCGCTCGGCCAGACTCGTCGCTTCCTCCAGGGTTAGTTCGGTGCGGCCCAGTTCTAAGGTGATCCGCACCTCCACCTCCCCCAAACCCACCAGCGGTGCCGGCCCAACGGGGGCCTCTTTTCTGGTGTTCCTCTTTTCGCTCATGGCTGGCTTTGCTTGATATAGGGCCGGCAAGAACTTAATTTTATGCCTTCTTTCCTGTCAAATGCCGACGCACCGGAGAAGTTTATGACCGCCAATCCCTTCTACGCCCGCCTGGGCGTGCGCACCTTCATCAACGCCCGCGGCACCATCACCACCATGGGCGGTTCGGTCATGCCCCCCCAGGTGGTCCAGGCCATGGCCGAAGCCTCGCGCAACTACGTCGCGCTGGAGGAGTTGCTCGACAAGGCCGGCGCCCGCATCGCCCAGCTTACCGGCGCCCCGGCGGCCCATATCTGCTCGGGCGCCGCCGCGGGCATGATGCTGGCCGGCGCCGCCTGCCTGACCGGGTCGAAGGAGGAGGCCATCCGACGTCTGCCCCAGGTGGGGGACCAGCCCAGGGAGTTCATCATCAGCCTGGTGGATAGCCACTACTACATCCACCAGGGCTTTGAGCTGTGCGGGGGCAAACTGGTGAAGGTCGGCACGGACCGGCAGGTGAAGGTGGAGGACTACGCCGCCGCCCTGGGCCCCCGCACCGCGGCGGTGGTCTTCTTCTTAGGGTCACAGCCCCACGAGCAACTGACCGAACTGGTGCCAGTGGCAAAAAAGGCCGGGGTGCCGGTAATTGTCGACGCCGCGGCCCAACTGCCCCCCCGCTCCTACCTGCGCGACCTACCCGCCCTAGGCGTTGACCTGGCGGTGTTCAGCGGCGGCAAGGGGCTCTTCGGCCCTCAATCTACCGGACTGATCCTGGGCCAACCCGAACTGGTCCGCGCCTGCGCCCTCAACAGCAGCCCCCATTCGGCCATCGGCCGCGGGATGAAGGTGGGCAAGGAGGAGATCGCCGGCCTGCTCACAGCAGTCGAACTTTTCATGTCCCAGGACGAGGAGGCGGTGATTCGCAACTGGGAGGCGCGCTGCCGCACCATCGGCCAGGTCGCCGAGCAGGTCCCCGGACTGCTCGCCGAGTACCAGCCCCCCTTTGCAAACAAATTCCCCCCTGCCTCTCCCCTGGTGGTCCTCCATTTCTCCCCCGCCGCGCCACGCACGGTCAGGCAGGTCCTGGCAGCCCTGGCTGAGGGGGAGCCGGCCATCGAAGCCTCTGGTTCGGATCAAGCCATCTACTTCGGACCCCAGACCCTCCAGGAGGGCGAGGCCGAGATCATCGCCGACCGGCTGCGCCGATTCCTGACGGCTTGAGCAATCCTCCATCCAAGGAGTAGGACATGGCCACCGAGGACAAGACCGGACTCACCCCCGCCCAGATCGATGAAGAACTGCGTAGCCTGGAGGGCTGGAGCCGGAGCGAGAGCGTGATCAGCCGCGCCTTCGTGTTCCGGAACTACCGCGACCTCACCAGCTTCCTCAACCACCTGACCCAGACCATCACCAGCCAGAACCACCACCCGGACTTTGGCCTCAATACCGGGATGCGGCTGATCTGGGTGGCCCTCACCACCCACAGCAAGAAGGCCCTCACCCGCTCTGACCTCAACTTCGCCCGCACCCTCAACAGCTGGACACCCGGGGCATGAAAAAGCCCCCCACCTATCGATGCGGGGGATAGCAACGGCGTGGAGATGACCCCGAAGACCTTTCGCGGCGAGAGCTTGGGTAGGGAAGTCCGCGGGTAGGGTTGCGGGGAGCGCGAAGCGATGAGCGAGCAGGGCGGGAAGGACGCGCCGGGCGAAAGGTCGAAGTGGGTCGCTCCCGCCGCTCTCAGACCTTCGCCCTCTTCCCGCTCCGGACCGACTCCACCGCGCGCAGACACAAGAGCAGGGAGTTGCGTGCACTCTGGCCGCCGATCACCGCCGACGCCTTCCCTTCACATACCGCCTTCACCGCCTCGCCGATCTCCCCCACAAAGCCATCCTTCCCCGACAGGGACGGGTGCTTCTTCCTGCCGTCCCTGGTCAGGAGCACCGGGGGCTGTCCCCAGGAAGAGTTGTATTTGAGGGTGGCTTTCTCGAAATACACGTCGTACCCGTGCTCAAAGGGACAGCCCCGCTGGGAGAGCCAACCGCCCTCCGCAGTGATGGCCTTGTCTTTGTAGTGGTAGTGGGTGTGGAGGTGCTCCACCACCCCGCCCCTGCCCGCGTACCCACTCGAAGTCACTGCCTGGGGCATGCCGAAGAGGTACTGGACAAAATCCGCGTCGTGGATGTGCAGGTCGATGGCCGGCCCACCGGTGCGGTCCAGGTCCATGGGGTCCCACCAGGCCGGCCGGGCGATGATCCGCTTGAAATGCGCCGCCAGCACCGGGCCGTAGGTCCCCTTCCCCACTAGCTCCTTGACCAGGCGGAACTCGGGAAAGTAGCGCAGCACGTGAGCGACCATGAACAACCGCCGCTTGACCCTGGCTGCAGCCAGGATGCGGTCGGCGCCCTTCAGGTCCAGGGCGATGGGTTTTTCCAGGAGCAGGTGTTTGCCCGCCTCCAGGGCCTTGACGCTCCACTCCACATGCATGGAGGTGGGCAGGCACAGGTCGATCAGATCCACCTGGGGGTCGGCCAGCAGTTCGTCCAGCTCCTCGTAGCGCCCCAGCTTTGACACGTCCTGCACCCCGCCGCTGCCGCCAAAGTTTCCCTGCACCTTGCGCCAATCCCCTTGGAGCTTCTTTTGGTCCCGGGTGCAGATGGCCACTACCTTGGCGCCCCGGATCTTCTCGATGGCGCGGAAGTGGGTCACCCCCATGAAGCCCATCCCGGCGATGCCGATGCGAACCATGTTCTCCTCCGTGTTTTAAGGACCGGGCTAGTCGCAGATCAGCGCCAGTTTCCCTTGCTTGCTGGCGGCGCCGGCCTGAACGAGAAACAAATATACCCCTGAAGGCAGGCGCCGGCCATCCGCTCCCCGACCGTCCCATGAAACCCCCCCGTCCCCATCCTCCTCGACCAGCAACTGCTGGAGCCGGCCCTCCAGGTCGAAGATCCGCACCTGAGCGCGTAGGGGCAGAAAGCCAAAGGTGGCCGGATCACCCCCGCTGCGGAAGGGATTGGGAAAGAAAGCAACCCGTTCCAGATCCGGGGCGGCCAATGCCAGTAGCACCTTGCCCTCTACCGTGTCCCCCACGGCGCTGACCACCCCCGCCACCCGCAGGGTATAGCGCACCCCTGTGGGTCGCAGCGGTGGCTCCACCACGAGCACCACCCCAGCCCCCTCCCATTGCAGGCCCACGATCTGTTGCCGGCCCCCGGCGAGGGCGAAATCCGCCACCTGGGGGGCGTCGATGGGCCCGCTGAAGCGCACCCTGATCCGACCAGGGTCCAGCACCTCGGCCCCGCTGAGCCTCACCCGCCCCCGCACCGGTGCGAGGCTGAATCCCACCTCCCCTTGGGCTAAAGGGCCGCCGGTGGCGCCTTGCACCCCGCGCAACCACAGCGAGAAGGCACCCGAATCGGGCAGGGCGCGGTCAAAGGCCAGCATCAGGCGCTTCCCGGACCGATCCAGCACTGCGGAGGAGGGCATCCCTACCCCAGGCTCGACGCGCAGCCGGTAAGGCGGGGTTTCGGCCATGGGCTGGTCGAAGCCCACCCCGAGTTGGCGGTCTCCCAGCCGCTCCACCCCCAGGATTCGCGGGGCGGCCTGCGGCTGCACCAGCACCGGTTCCGACATTAACGACTCCTCTCCCCCCGCTACGGCGCTCACCTGGTAGCCATAACGGGTCCCGGCGCTTAGGGCCGTATCGGTGAAGGAGGTCTGCCGCGTGGCGCCGGGCAGCCGCACCTCATCGCGATACACCCGATACTCCTCCGCACTGGGGACCGGGTCCCAGGACAGGGAGATCCGGCTGGAACCCAGGGGCCTACCCTTCAGCCCAGCCGGCCGCGCCAACCCCGGCGCCAGAGCGAGCATATGGATACCCTGCGGGGCGAGATAGGCCAGGTCCACCCGGCCATCCCCATCTAGATCCCCGGCGGCGGGGCGGTGCGCTGCCCCCGCCTCCCCCTCCCAGACCGGCCGGAATCCCCCTTCCTCATCGGCAGTAAAGACATAGAGACGGGGGGGAAGGTTCACCGCCAGGTCGGGCAGGCCATCTCCGTTCCAGTCACCTGCGGTGATGCCATTGCCCGAGGACGTCCCGCCCAGGGCCTCTGTCTGCCACTGAAGGGCAAAATCGTTGTTCTCCTGCGCCTCGTACACCTCGATGGCCCACCGGGTCTGGCGCAGGTCGTAGGGGTCCTGGTGAAGGCGGCCCACCACGAACTCCCGGCGGCCATCCCCGTCCAGATCCACCCCCCCGCCCACCAGACGCGCATCACCGCCCCCCTCCCGCTGCCAGGTCAGCCGGTACGCGTCCCCGCCAATGGCCTCGTAAATCCACAGATCCCCGTCCCCATCCCCGCAGAGCAATTCGCCCCAGCCATCCCCGTCCAGATCCCCGGCCACCTGCCGCTCTCCGGCCTCGTTCTCCCCCGGGGTGGGATTGGCCAGCACCGCTTTTTCCCGCAGGTCATTCTCCCCCACGGCCTCAAAGACCTGAAAGATGGCCGCCCGCGCCGAGCGCAGCAGCAACTCCTCCTGGCCGTCCATATCCAAATCCGCCACTTCGCCCCCCCAGGCGTCCTGCTGCTGCCATACCGAGACGGTGGGAAAGGCGCCTGGGGCCAAAGCCTCGATCAGGCGCACACGCTGGGCGTCCACCCCCACCATCTCCCCCAGGCCATCCCCGTCCAGGTCGGCCCGGCCCCAAGGCAGGAAGAGCAGGGAGGAGGTGAAGGCCGGGGGCGCGACACCCTCTTCATAGAAGTCCACCGGGTTGTAGGGGGAGGAGCCCTTTCGCATCGCCACCAATTCCCGCTGGCCCTCGCCGCTGAAATCCCCAAAGACCGGCATCAGATAGCCGGCAGGCAGTCGGCCCCACGCCTCCAGTCCCCAGCGCCGCACCGGGTCCCTCTCGAATGCGAACTCCACCTCCGGGCCCTGGCTCCCGACCTGGGCGCGGTACTGGCCGGAGGGCAGATCCCCCGGCAGGGGCAGCCAGCGGGCGCTGCGGCTGGAGTAATCGGGCAGCTCGTACAGCACCTCTCCGCTTCCCCCTCTGATCAGCAGGGTGTCCGGTCCCGCTCCAGCCGCCTCCCAGGCGGCCACCAGGGTCCACTGCCCTCCATTTAGAGCCCGCTGGATCACCAGGTTCTGCGCAGTGCCAGGCGCCCTCCTCGGTTCCACGGCAAGCCGCTCCTCGCGCACCTCGTTCCCCCCAAAGAACCGCCCCCGCACCAAGTACGAGCCGTCTGCTAATCCCGCCGGCGGCCAGGCCGCCGCCGCCCGCTGTACCCCTTTCACCGAACCGCGGGCCAGCTCCACCCAAGGCCCCACCCCGGAAAGCCAGTTCCAACTCAGGTCGAAACTGCCTTCGCCGCTGGCCTTGAGCCCCACCTCGCTTCCTTCATAGAATAGCTCCAGGGTGGCCGGTTGCTCCGCCCGCAGAGCGCCAAACTGCACAAGGCCGGCCCCGGCGCGGGCATCCCAGCCGGCCTCGCCCAGATCCAGGGCCGTCTGCTGCAGGGCCCCGCGCACCTGGGCAGCGCTGAACTCCGGGTGCCGGCCCAACACCCCAGCGGCCAGGCCGCTGACCAGGGCCGCGGCCATCGAGGTCCCCGACCGCTCCCCGTACTGCCCGCCGGGCAGCAGGCTGAGCAGCGCCAACCCAGGGGCGGCGAGGTCCAGGCTGTAGCCGTAATTGGAAAACGCGAGCACCCCCCCCTGCCGGCCAGTGGCCCCCACCGCGATAACCTCGGGCAGCCGGGCTGGGTAGAAGACCTCCGCGCTGTTCTCGTTGCCGGCGGCCCCCACCAGGACACAGCCGGCCCTGGCCGCGTACCGCACCACGTCGCGGATCAGGGGCGAGAAATTGGGGTCGCCGAAACTCATGTTCACCACCTGGGCGCCCTGGTCGGCGGCATAGACAATGGCCGCGGCCACGTCGTCATCCTGCAAATACCCGCTCCCGCCGATGTTGAACCCCGCCCGCAGGATCATCAGGCGCGCCCCGGCAGCTACCCCGGCGATGCCCAACTGGTTGTCGGGGGCGGCGGCGATGAGACCGGCCACATGGGTGCCGTGCCCCGACTCGTCGTCTGGGTCCGCGTCGCGGACCAGGTAGTCCCCTACCCCCGGCAAATCCGGCGCGTCGCTGAAATCCCAGCCCCGCAGGTCGTCCACGTACCCGTTGCCGTCGTCGTCCACCCCAGGCTCTCCGGCCGCCTCCTTTGGATTTTCCCAGATCTGTCCGGCCAGGTCGGGGTGGCGCCAATCCACCCCCGAGTCGATGACCCCCACCACCACCTCCTCGGCCGGCGCCCCCTGGTCCCAGGTCCAGCCCAACGCGCCCAGGCTCCACTGTTGACCATGGAGCGAGTCGTCCGGAACCCCGGTTTGGCGCCGCAGATTATTGGGCTGGGCCCAGCGCACCCCTGGCAGCCGCGCGTACGCTGCCGCCATGGCGCGCGGATCAGCGGGGCGGGCAAAGGTCAGGCGCGACCAGCCGGAAAGCTCCGGCTCCAGCCGGGCCGGTTTGGCGCTGCCGGCCTGGCTGGCCCAGAGGGGCTCCTCGCTGAGCAGGTCGTACTCACCGGCCAATCTGAGGGCCCCAGGCCCGGCCTTGGCCCGGCCTTGGCCCCCCTCCCAGCACACCAGAATCTCGGCGGGGGCCACCAGGGTTTGGGCACCGGCGGCGGCGGCCAAAAATAGCGCAAATAGAAAC
>VGJS01000093.1 GCA_016867395.1 Candidatus Handelsmanbacteria bacterium | reverse complement strand
AGGTCCTAACTAGTGCAACTTTACCGGCATCTCTTCCGCGGCAGTCTCCCGCTCGATCTCCTGCCGTTCCAGCTCGCGCACGCGCTGCTGCGCCTCCGAGAGCACCAGGGTCCCGCCCGCAAAGGGGACGTCGATTACCGAAGGAGGACCCCCAGATTGTCGCCCCATTGCTTCATCTCGCGGCGGTTGCACCGGTATACCGGCACCTGGTCGCGCACCGCCTGCTCAAGGGATCTGAGGAGAAACTCACACCGATAACCCCGCTGCACTCCCCCGGAACTCAAGTCATAGGTATAAAAGGAGTTCTCCTACAGATTCACCAGGGCGACGCCGCACCCGGCAAAGGAAACCAGCTGTCTGCGATTTAGGTGCAGGACCTCAATCACCCTGAGCCAGTCCTCCTGGGCGCCCATCTGCAACACCTCGCTGCGCACCCGCTGCACTGCCAGATCGACCCGTATAGCCTCAACCTCTGCCGACAGCGCGGATCACTCGTCCATAGACCCCTCCCTCTTGTGCTTCCGGCCCGGAAACGGCCATGGCGGCTAAGATAGCACAGCGCCCCCCGCCGCCAAAGGCCAATATCCCATGGACGGACGGTTAAACAATTGTTACATTGGGACAAACCCCTACCCCAACCCCGAGCCCTGACACCTATGGACCAGCCTTCCGCCCCCCACCGCGAGCACCACCACCACCTCCACCTGCCCGACAAGGAAACGGTGCGCCGCGACTTCATCCGCACCCTCTTCACCAGCGGTTTCCTGGTGTGGATCGGGGCCTTCATCTATCCGGTGTACCGCTACCTCAAACCCCGCGAGGAAGAGGACACCACCAACGCGGTGCAGTCGATCATCGCCGGCAAGACCGGCGATTTCGCCAGCACCCGTGCCAAGCTGGTCAAGTTCGGCTCCAAGCCGGTGCTGCTGCTCAAGAACGACCAGGGGGAGATCGTCGCTCTGGGCGCCACCTGCAAACACCTGGGCTGCACGGTGCAGTACGTCGCCGCTAAGAACCACATCTTCTGCGGCTGCCACGGCGGGGTCTACGACCTGACCGGCAAGAACATCTCCGGCCCGCCCCCGGCGCCCCTCGACAAGTACAAAGTCGCCATCGAGGGCGAAGACGTCATCGTCTCCAGGGCCTGACCATGTCGCATACCCACGACCCCAACGACCCCAATACCGCCTTCCTTCCCGAGGCGGTGCGCCGGCGCTACGACCTGGGCTGGATCATCGAGTTCTTCAAGCACAAACAGGTCCCGGTGCACCGCCACTCGGTCTGGTACTACACCGGGGGCATCGCCCTGTTTCTCTTCATCGTGCAGATCGTCACCGGGGTGCTGCTAATGGTCCACTACAACCCCGGCCAGGCCCACGCCAGCGTCCAGGCAATTATGTCCCAGGTCGATTTCGGCTGGCTGATCCGCTCCACCCATTCCTGGGCGGCCAACCTCATGGTGCTGGTGGCCTTCATCCACATGTTCAGCTGCTTCTTCATGAAGTCCTACAAGTACCCCCGCGAGATGACCTGGATCACCGGCTTCGTGCTGCTGGCCCTGTGTATGGCCTTTGGCTTCAGCGGCTACCTGCTGCCCTGGGACCAGTTGGCCTTCTTCGCCACCCAGATCGGGGTCAAGAGCAGCGAGGTCATGCCCGTCTTCGGCGGCTTCATGGCCGACATGATGCGCGGCGGCAAGGAACTGGGGGTGCAGACCATCGAGCGCTTCTACGCCCTGCACGTCTGGGTATTGCCGCTGATGTTCTTCGGGGTGCTGGGCCTGCACGTCTTCTTCATCCAAATCCAGGGGCTGCACGAGCCGGATTTCTTCGAGAAACAGCCCCCTGAAAAGAAGCGGTACATGCGCTTCTTCCCCGACTTTGCCATCAAGGACGTATACGTCTGGCTGCTGGTGATGAACTTCCTGGGCCTGCTGGCTGTGATGTTCCCCTGGGAACTCGGCGAGGAGGCCGACCCGCTGGCTCCGGCCCCGGCCGACATCAAGCCCGAGTGGTACTTCCTGGCCATGTTCCAACTGCTCAAGCTCTTCCCGGCCGAGGTCGGCCCCATCACCGGCGAGTTGCTGGGCATGTCCCTCTTTGGTCTGGTGGGGCTGCTGTGGGCGCTGGTGCCCTTCATCGACTCTGAGCATGCGCCGGCCTGGCGTTCCCGCGGGGCCTTCTACTTCGGCATCGCCCTGCTGGCGGGGATGATCGTCTTCACTATCTGGGGGTACTATTCCTGATGCTCGAATTTCCCGTCTGGAACGTGCGCGCCGCCGGCGGCGGCTGGGTGATCGGCGTCATCGCCATCTTCCACGTCTTCGTGGCCCAGTTCGCCATCGGCAGCGGCCTGTACCTGGCCATCACCGAGACCCTGGCCGTGCGGCGCAACGACCAGCCGGTGCTCGCCTTCCTGCGCAGCTACTCCAACTTCATCATGCTGCTGACCACCGTCTTCGGCGCTCTCAGCGGGGTGGGTATCTGGTTCGCCATCGGCAACGTCAACCCCACCGGGGTCTCGGCGCTGATCCACAACTTCATGTTCTTCTGGGCCATCGAGTGGGTGGTCTTCCTGGTCGAGATCGCGATCGCCTTCTTCTATTACTACTCCTGGGGCAAGGTTTCCCAGCGCTTCCACCTGCAGCTTGCCTGGCTCTACTACGGCATCGCCTTCCTCTCCCTGGTGGTCATCAACGGCATCCTGACCTTCATGCTCACCCCAGGCGACTGGATTCACACCCGCAACATCTGGGACGCCTTCTTCAACCCCTCCTACGTGCCTTCGGTGATCGTGCGCACCGCCATCACCTGCTCCCTGGCCGGCCTCTTCTCCATCGTCGTCTGCGCCCGAATCAAGGAAGAGGGGCTGCGGGTGCGCATGCTCCACTACTCGGCCAAGTGGCTGATGCCCTCCTTCTTTCTGCTGCCCGTCTTCCTCTACTGGTACTTCACCACCCTGCCGCCGGCGGTGGCGACCCTGGTGCAGAACGGCATCGACAACATCGGCGCCGGCAACCTCTCGGTGCTGACCCGGCTGCTGCTGTTGATCATGCTGCTGTCGGTGACCATCTACGTGGTCAGCCTGCTGGGGCCCTTCTTCAACCCCCGCAGCTTTTCCTTCGGCTTTGGCCTGGCCATCCTGGCCCTGGGGCTGGTGGTGACCGGAGCCACCGAGAGCGTGCGCGAGATGCTGCGCAAGCCCTACGTCATCTACGACTACCTCTACGTCAACGGCGCCCTCAAGACTGTGGCCGCCGACTCCAGTCGCTACGGCATCCTGCGCCAGAACAAGTGGATCCCCGAGAGGAGCATCACTGACGAGAACCGCCTGGTGGTGGGCGAGCAGATCTTCCGCGTCCAGTGCCTCAGCTGCCACACCCCCAGCGGGTACCGCTCGATGACCGACCTGGCCCAGGGCTGGGACCGGGAGTTCATCTACAATCGGATCGCCAGCCTGCAGGCCACCAACCTGATGCCCCCCTTCATGGGGGAGGACGATGAGCGCCGCGCCCTGGCCGAGTACATCGGCGACGTCGTCGGCGCGCCCCCTTCCTCGCTGACCGCGGCCAACCAATAGCCTATGGACCTGCCCATCCCCAGCCCCGATCCCATCCCGGTCCCCGGCGAGATCGGCCTCATCCTCTTTCTCCTCTACCTGACCTTCTTCGTCCACGTAGTGTTGATGAACACCCTGCTGGGCGGCCTGGTCCTGACCCTGGTCTCCGAGGTGATCTCCCGCCGCGGGAGCAGCCCCGAGAGCCGCCACCGCCACGAGCACCTGGCCGAGAAACTGGCCCATATCCTGCCCTTCGTCGTCTCCCTGACCGTCACCTTTGGCATCGCCCCCCTGCTCTTCGTGCAGGGCATCTACGGGCAGTTCTTCTACACCTCCTCGGTGCTGATGGCCTGGGTCTGGCTGGGGGTGCTGCTGCTGATCCTGATCGGCTACTACAGCCTCTATCTCTACACCCGTGGCTTCGCCCGCTTCGCCCGCCGCCGCTACTGGTTCATCGGCCTCAGCACGGTGATGTTCCTGACCGTGGCCTTCATCTACGTCAACAACCTGACCCTGATGCAGACCCCCCAGAAGTGGCTGGCCATCTACACCCATACCAAGGGCTCGGGCTGGCACTGGAACCTCGACGAGGCCACCCTCTGGCCGCGCTATCTGCACTTCGCCCTAGCGGCGGTGGCGGTGGCCGGCATGGTGGTGCTGGGCCTGGGGCTGCGGGAAAAGGAGGAGGAGCGCGGCCGCTTCATGCGCCGCTGGGGGGGGAACTGGTTCCTAGCGGCCACCATCCTGCAGATCGGCGTGGGCCTGTGGTTCTACTACGCGGTGCCCGCCCACCTGCGGGCCATCTTCCTGGAGCAGGAGGGGCCGGCCCGCACCCTCTTCATCAGCGCCCACGTCCTCTTCACCCTCGGCTCGCTGTGCATCGGGCTGGCCGCCTACGGCCGGGCTGGCGCCCGGACGGGCTGGGCGGGAATCGCGATGATCCTGGTGGGGATCGCCGAAAAAATCATCAACCGCGACCAGTTGCGCCAGGCGTACCTGCGCGACGTGGGCTGGAGCTTCGAGGCGCTCCCCACCGCGCCCCAGCACGACGTCATCGCCCTGTTTTTCATCTTTCTGGTCGCCGGCCTGGGTCTGCTCCTCTGGGTGATGTTCAAGTACCGCCGCGAGACCTCGTCGCCTTCATAGCCCGGCGGCGATCTCCCCCAGCCCCTCGGCGTACTGGCGCATCACCCCTTCGGCGTCGTGGGGCTGGCCGCGCTGGTGGATCACCTCCACGGACAGGTACCCTTCATAGCCCGCCCCCGCCAGCAGCGCCAGCGCGCCGGCGTGGTCGATGATTCCCTCCCCCAGCGGCAAAATCTGCATCCGGCCCGCCTCGTCATAGGCCCCGTCGTGGGCGTGCAAGTACTCGGTGTACTGCCCCAGCACCAGCATGGTCTCCGCCGGCTTCTCCATCAGCCGTTGCGGGTGCATGAAGTCCCACAGCACCCGGAGCCGGGGATGGGCCACCCTTTCCACCACCGCCCGCACCGGCGCGGCAGCGCTCCAGTCATCATGGGTCTCCAACAGCAGGGTCACCCCCCGGGCCTCGGCCTGTTCAAGCAGGGGCCGGTAGCCCTCGGCCGTGTATTCGACTATCCGCTCCAGCTCCTGGTCCCGGGCCCGCGGTCCGCCAAAGGTGCGCACCCAGGGGCAGCCCAGGTCCCCGGCCAGGTCGATATACCGTTTGAGATCCTCCACATGCCTGCCCCTTTCGGCCGGGTCCGGGGTGGCCAGCCGCGCCCCGGTAGCGAGACAGGAAAAGGCCAGCCCCTCGCCCTCCAGCCTCGCCCGCACCTCCTGCCGCCCGACCGGGCTCAGCCCCAACTCGATGCCGCAGGCATGCCCCCACTCCACCCGCGGCTCCAGCCCCTGGTACCCATGCCGCCGCATGGCCGCGGCGATGGTTTCCAGGTCCCAGTCCGGGCACACGCTGCTCATGACCGCCAGCTTGAACATGACCTCCAACTCCCGAAGGGGATGGATATTCCCGGATTTTTGCTTATAATAGATAGGTTTCTCCACCTCTTGGAAGGACCGCCATGATCCTCACCACCACTCCCAATCTCGATGGCCGGCGCATCCGCGAGTACCGGGGCATCGTCACCGGCGAAGCCATCATGGGCGCCAACCTCTTCCGCGACTTCTTCGCCGGCATCCGCGACATCGTCGGCGGCCGCTCGGCGGCCTACGAAAAGGAGTTGGACCGCGCCCGCCAGCTCGCCATGGAAGAGCTGACGGAGCGGGCCAATCAGCTCGGAGCCGATGCCGTGGTCGGCATCGACCTGGACTACGAGGTCATCGGCCAGGCCGGCAGTATGCTGATGGTCAGCGTCAGCGGCACGGCCGTCACCCTCGAATGACCGGCAACCCACAGGACAGACCATGAAAAAGCTGCCGCTCAAGGTTCCCAACTTCATCGTCCTCACCTTCACGCCCATCCTGGCCCTCCTCTTCGTGCCCTGGTACGGCTTTACCGTCGGCTTCGACGGCTTTGAACTGGCGGTCTTCGCCTTCTACATGGTCGCCACCGGCCTGGCCATCACCGCCGGCTACCACCGCCTGTGGTCCCACCGCGCCTACGAGGCCCACTGGAGCGTGCGCCTATGGCACGCTGTCTGGGGCGCCTGCGCCATGCAGAACAGCATCCTCCACTGGTGCGCCGACCACCGCCAGCACCACCGCTTCGTCGATGACAACGACCGCGACCCCTATTCGGCCCCCAGGGGCTTCTGGCACTCCCACATGGGCTGGATCATCCGCAAGCAGAACATCTACACCGACGACTTTGCCAACGTCAAGGACCTGCAGCGCGATCCCATCGTGATCTGGCAGAACAAGTACTATATCCCCCTGACCGTGGCCACCAACGTCGGGGTGCCCCTGGCCCTGGGCTGGTGGCACGGGGCCCTGTGGGGCACCCTGCTCCTGGCCGGCCTGCTGCGCCTGGTGCTCAACCACCACTTCACCTTCTTCATCAACTCCCTGGCCCACATGTGGGGCCGCCAGACCTACACCGACATCAACACCGCCCGCGACAATGGCCTCATCGCCATCCTGACTTATGGCGAGGGCTACCACAACTACCACCACCTCTTCCAGTGGGACTATCGCAACGGGGTGCGCTGGTGGCAGTTCGACCCCACCAAGTGGGTGATTCGCCTCTGCGCCTGGCTGGGCCTGGCCACCCAGTTGCGCCGGCCCCCGGCCCACCAGATCGAGAAGGCCAGGGTCTCCATGCAGCTCAAGCGGGCCCTGGCGCACCTGGAACACGCCCCCGAGCCGGACGCCTGGCGCACCCGCCTGGAGGAGGCCCACCGCCAATTCCTGGTCGCCCTAGACGAGTTCAGCCGCTTCAGACAGGAGCTGGTCCTGGCCAAGGAGAAGCTCCAGCAGCAGCTAGACCGGGACCGGCAGGAAATGAAGAAGCGCTACGCCGAACTCCGGACCGAACTGGCCCGCCGCCGCCAGGCGTGGCGCCAGTTGCTGGCCGAACTCTCCGGCCTGGAGCTGGCCCGGGCCTGAGGCTCTACTGGGCGATGGCGAAGGTGGCCTGCACCACCGCAGTGATCTCCTTGTCGATGGAGGTCGCGTCGTTGACCCCGTAGTCGGCGACGACGTTGGAGTAGCGCGGCGTGATCTGCAGTACCCCCATCCGCGCCGTGCGCATCACCCCTAACTCGCAGTCGGCGGCCGCGGCGATCTTCTGCGCCCTGGTCATGGCGTCCTGGGCAGCCAGGGCCTGGATCTCCACCTTGATTTCGGGCAGCCTGGAGTAGAAGTACTCCGGTGGCTCCACCGCCACCGACACCCCCCTCTCCACCAGCGAGGCCAGTTCCAGGGAGATGACCTCGATCAGCCGCACCTCCGGCGACTGGATTTCGAAGCGCTGGTACGAGGTGTATTTGAGCACCCTGCCGGTGTCGCGGCCGTGCTGGTCGTATTCGGCGATCGCGTTCTGGGCGATGGGGAAGAACCTGACCAGGTCGGCGGGAAACCCCTTGCCTGCCAGATACGCCAGCAGCGCCGGCTTCTGCCGCTCCAGTTCCTGGAAGGCCGCCCCGGCGCTCCCGGCCTCGGCGCTGAGGGCCCCGCGCAGAAACCCCAGGTCCGAGACGATCTCCTTCTTGGCCGAGCCCACCACGCTGATGGTCTGCTGGTTCTCGCGCCAGGTGCGGGTGACTACCGCGGCGGCGGCCACCAGGCCCAGGCCCAGCAGCAGCGCGGGAAAAACGTACTGGTTCTTCATCACCTGCTCCTTGGCTTCAAGATTGGGCTCCTGGGGCCGGGACCGGTCCGGCAGAGAGCACCAGGCTGCCCAGCAGACCCATGCCCAGGACAAAAAAGAACCACAGCGCCAGCACCGCGAAGACCGCTTTCTTGACCGGCACCTGCGCCACCGCCGCCAGGCCCAGGCCCAGCACCACCCCCTGCCATAGGTCCAAGAGGTTGATGGCCATCAGGGTCTGCCCGGCCACGCTGCGCACCATGGACTCGGGCACCAGCAGGCCCGGCCCGGTGTGCACCACCGGGTTCTGCCGGACCAGGATCAGGAGGGTGCGCAGCACCCACTCCACGGCGATGATCAGCGAGGCGTAGCCCTTGACCACCAGTAACGAGCGATAGCTGACCTCGCGGGAGAAGACGAGCCGGGCCAGCAGCCAGAGGATGCCGCCCACCAGTACCAGGGAACTGAAGGTGCCGACCACCACCCGCGTCCACGCCTTTTCCCGCTCCTCGGCCAGCGTGCCCAGGTGTTCCTGGCGCTTCTCCTCGCTGAGGGACTGGAGGTACTCCTGGTTGACGGGGGCCGCCGGATCGTAGACCAGGTCGCGGGTCAGGAAGTGGGAGAGAATGCCCACCAGGCAGACGATGGCCACCGGCGCGAACCAGTCCCGCCAGTCGGGGTCCTCGCCCAGGGCCGCGAAGCTCTGACGAGGGGCCCAGAAGACGCGCAGCAGCCGGTCGGCCAGGCTGAGGGAGGTATCGGTTTGAGGAAGGGCAGGGCCTTGCACGAGACGCCTCCGCGGGTATGGGGGAACAGCGGGCTTCATAATATACCACCGGCCGGAGCCGCGACAAGCCGCCTTTCCCCAGCGGAGAGCCAGTTGCGTGATTCGCCTTTGGCCTTAAATTCGGTCTAGCCTCTGTCCCCGTGGAGCTATGCGCCCGATCCTGCTCAAGATCCACCTCTACGCCGGCCTGCTCTGTGCAAGCTATCTGATCCTCTTCGGGGTCAGCTCCCTCAACTTCAACCACCACTTCGGCCAGCACGCCGCCCTCAAGGCCGAACGCCAGCGCGGCCTGCGCGCTCTGCCGGCCATCGCCGACGACCAGCTCCTGGCCGAGGCCCTGCGCGACACCCTCGGGCTGGTTGGCTGGACTCTGCCCTGGGAGACGGCCCGCTCCGAAACCGCCGACTCCCTCTACTTTCAATTCGGCGTCAGCCGCCCCGGCAAGGAGTACATCATCCGGGTGCAGTCGCCCAAGGAGGTGGTGCCCGTCGCCGACAACGACACCCTACCCCCATCCAGAAAATTCGCCCCCGTCCCAGCCCTGGCGGAGCCGGACCACCGCATCATCGTCGAGCAGACCTACACCGGGCTGTGGTCCGTCATCGGCGCCCTGCACGGCTTTAGCGGCCACATGCCGCGGGCCGGCTTCCTGCTGCGGGCCTGGTCCATCTACACGGAACTGTGCGTCTGGGTGGTGCTCTTCTCGATTATCTCGGGGACCTACTTGTGGACCGCCAAGACCAGCGAGCGCCTGGTGGGGTTCATCCTGCTGGGAGCCGGGGCCGGCGGCGGGCTGCTCCTTATGCTCTATATCTGGCTTTGGGGCTGACCATGCTCTACCAGCTCATCCGCCGCGTCCACCTCTACGCCGCCTTCTTTCTGCTCAGCTTTGTGCTGATGTACTTTGTCAGCGGCTACGTGATGATCCACGAGAACCTGCTGGAGAACCGCGACCCACAGAAGAAAACCCGCAACCTGGCCCTCAAGTACAAGGGCGAGAAGACAGCGGCAGCCTATGCCGCGTACTTGGAGCAGACCTTCGGTCTGGAGGGCAAACGCCAGCCCCCGCAAAAACGCGAGGACGGCAGTTGGCGCTTCGCCTATTTCCGGCCCGGCACCTCCTACGAGGCGGTGATCTCCGCAGCCGGGGACAGCGTGCGCATCACCGAATCGCGGGAAAACCTGCGCCGCACCCTGGTGGGGTTTCACCGAATGCACGGGTACGGGGGTGGCCTGCTTTACGATATCTGGGCGGTGTGTCATGATCTGGCCAGCGCCGCGCTTATCCTCTTCACCCTCAGCGGCATCTACCTCTGGTACAACCTCACCTCGCGCCACCTGCTCGGCTGGCTGCTGCTGCTGCTCAGCTTTGGCCTGACGGCGGCCACCATCGGCTACCTGCTCACCCTCCCCTGAGTCCCTTCCTCACGCCCTGGGCGGCCAGGCCCGGAACAGGTCGAGCTGCTCGCGCCGGTACCGCGCCCGCGTCTGCTCCGTCAGGTGGGGCGGCTCGTCCATGGTAGCGATGTTCTGCGACATCATCCAGAAGGGGCCGTACCCTACGTGCAGGGTCTTGCGGGTGCGCGGGGAACGGTTGACGAAACCCCCATGGCGCAGGTTCTCGGTGAATAGGATGCCGTCGCCGGCCTCCACCTCCAGCCCGATCATGCCCGGCTCGGCGTGCGGGTCGTTGCCGTAGGGCGAGGGCCGGTTGGTCTTGTGGGTGCCCGGCACCACGCAAAAGGCCCCTTCCCCGTTGCTGACCGGGTGGACAAAATAGATCATCCGCACCATCATCGCGTCGATGCCCTTGGCGTTGTGGCCGTAGCAGTACTTGTGGTCGATGGGGCCGCCCATGTGGGTGCCCGAATGGTTGCCGGTGTAGCGGACGCGCAGCTCGGAGTTGTTGACCGTGACCCGGCCCTGCACCACGGCGCGGATGTACTGCATGGTGCGGGGGTGGTCGGCCAAGAGGTCGAAGGCCGGGTCGGCGTTCCAGAAATCCTCGACGATCAGGGTTCTACCCTGTCCCTTTGCTCCCTGGACGTGGTAGCCCCGCTCGGGGTTGGCATGATACTCTGGCCCCCAGGCGCTCTGCTTGCGGGGGGGCAGGTCCAAGTGGCGCAGGGCGTGCTCCTCCAGCTCGTCGATGGCCCGGGCCAGACTGGCGACCTCCTCGCCGCTGAGCAGTTCTTTGATGACGATGTAGCCCTGCCGGTCAAACTCGTACTGCTCCTTCTCGTCCATGGCATTCCTTTCGGCGATGATCGCGCTTTCCGCAGATGCAGGATAAGACACGGGCGAAGGCACTGTCAAACGCTTGACAGCGGGGGCTGGGGGAGTGTTTTTGGGTAGGGCCTTTCAGGAGGGGTCTCTAAATGAAAATCGCCCTGCACCAGCTCACCACGCTCAACGCCGCGATGGAGGATGACCTCAGGGCCTACGCCAAGGCCGGCTTCAGCGCCTTTGAACTGCATTTGGGCAAGGCCAAGAAGTACTTGGAAACCCATTCCCTGCACGCCTTGCGCGACCTGGTGGGGGCTTCGGGCCTGCAGCCAGTGGGGGCCACCGGCCACGTGGTCAACGCCTTTGCCGGGGAGGAGGCCCAGCGCCAGAACCAGGCCGAGTTTCTCCAGACCCTCGAGATCATGGAGGCTCTGCGCTGTCCGCTGGTCGTCTTTGGGGGAGACGGCTCGGACGAGACGCCCGTGGCCGCCGACCAGAGCGAGGCGGGCCTGGCCGCCCGCGACCGGGCCTACGAGCAGGCCCTGGAGCGCTTCGCTGCCCGGGTGGGGCATCTGGCCGATCTGGCGGCTGAGCGCGGGATCAGCATGGCCCTGGAGATGAACTGGTGCCGGCTGTGCCGCTCGGTGAAGACCGCCGCCCGCGCCCTCGATTTGGTGGGGAAAGCCAACGTCGGTTTCCTCTTCGACGCCGCCCATTTCGCTGTTTCCCCCTCGCGCCTTTCGGACCTGGACCTGGTCAGGGGCCGCATCGTCTACGGCCACCTCGGCGACATGCGACCCTGCCCGCCCGAACTGACCAACGTCAACAACGACCGGGTCATCCCCGGTGAGGGGGCCCTGCCCCTGCGCGAGTGGTACCAGAAGATCCAAGCCTGTGGGTATAGCGGCTGGCACGCGGTGGAATTGTTCTGCCACGACCTGTGGCAGGAACCGGCCCTGCAGATCGCCCGCAAAGTGAAGGCCGGCTGTCAGCGGGTCTGGCCGCAAGCCCAGTTCTAGTATTGACAACTAGGGTCGGGCATTCTATTTTTGTGTTTCCGTATCAAGTTTCTTGGCCCGTTCGTCTAGAGGCCTAGGACGCCGGCCTCTCACGTCGGCAACACGGGTTCGAATCCCGTACGGGCTACCAGCTAACCTAGTCGGTAAAATTCTTGGTCCTATAAGGGCGTGAGTCTTCTTGCCAAAGAAACTCACGGCCTTCTTTTATGTCCCTCTCGACAACTGCAGGGCTGTGAAGTTGCGCCTGACTGGAGGGGGAGGTAAATTGGGACTACAATCGCTGGCTTAGCTCAACTCCCCCTTTAGCAATCTCTGCCAGGGCCATTGCCACTTTTTGGCCAGCTTGTCAATGCCTCGAGTGAGGTCCTGGAGTGTCTTGCCAGGCGTGCCGGCAACCGGGGTGACTATGACCACGCACGTTGAACTGAAGACTTCTCCAAAGCGCATCTCCACCGCAATCAAGTACGTAGATGAAAAAGGCGGCTTCGTGGCCGAGTGCCCGGAGGTCCGTACTGCCGGCCAGGGCGAGACCCGCCAAGGAGCCCTGGAAGATCGCCGCCAGGCCACCCGCGTTTTTTTGATGGACTTCCTTCCTCCGAAAGCCTCTTCGCTGGTTACTCAGTTCCACCTACATGCCTAAGCTACCCCGCGATCTAGCGGGTTGGCAGGTCATCCAGGCTTGGGAGCGATTGGGCTTTGTAGTCTTGCGCCAGGTCGGCAGCCACGTCAACATAAAGTAGGTCACGCCGGCCGGAGAGATTCCCGTCACCGTACCTCAGCACCGCAGCCTGAAGCCAGGCCTACTGCACGCCATTTTGCGCCAGGCCCAGGTAGATGTGGGGCAGTTGCCATAGCAGTTGTAGCGGGTAGACCCAGAACGAGTCCGAAGCGGATATGCACGAGGAAAGTACGCAAAGTGGTAGAAGAACTCCTATGATCCCGAAGCAGTCGGTTACGCTATGTCTTTTGGGTGCATGAGATCTTTTGTGTAAATGGCCATCCAAACCGACCCTTGGTACAACGAAGGAGGAATGCCGATGGCCCTTCGCAAAGGGTTGCTGGAGGAATTGATCAAAGACTGCAAGACCCCCGAAGATCTGCTGGGGAAGCACGGCCTCCTCAAGGAGCTGAGCAAGGGCCTGGTGGAGCGGATGCTGCAAGGGGAGCTGACCCACCCCTGGGGTATGAGAACCACGCGCCGGAGGGGCGCAACGGGGGCAATTGGCGCAATGGTAGCACCGCCAAGAGTGT
>VGJS01000092.1 GCA_016867395.1 Candidatus Handelsmanbacteria bacterium | reverse complement strand
ACTGGCGAGGCCAATATAACACCGAAAGACCCCATAGCCGACTGGGTTATCTCAGCCCCGAGGCCTTCATCAACACCCACTTACTCACCTCCTGAGTGGGCCAATTTGTGGGGGCCGGTCACTGGGGCGCGGCGCTCTTGTGGCGGGGTCTGGCGGCCGGGGAGTGCGGCCACGGGCGCACGATTAAAAAAATGCCCCCGGTCCAGGGGGACCAGGGGCGGTTGCTGCGGGCCGGCAAGCTTGTTTTGCCAGCCATATTTGTCAGAAGGGGGTCGGGTTGGCCTTGAGGAACTCCACCGGGGCGCCTTCCCAGCCGCGGGTGTAGTAGTCCTGCATGGTGAGGACCAGCAGGATGAGCAGCCAGAAGAAACCGGCCGCCGCATAGAGCCACATCAAGGGGGTGTTGTAGCGCACGTGCATGAAGAAGAGGATCACGATCGACGCCTTGAAAAGGGCGATGGCCAGGGCCACCGGGGTATTACCCCAGCCCAGGTCCACGTACGCCACCCCCACCGTGGCCACGGTCATCAGCATCAGCAGGGCAAAGACCCGGAAGTAAACGCTGAGGGGAACGATGTGGTGTTGCGACATCAGTGGTGCCTCCCGCCGATGAGGTAGAGCAGAGGGAACAGGAAGATCCAGACAATGTCCACGAAGTGCCAGTACAGGCCAAAATTCTCGATGGGGGTGTAGTAATCGTTGGTGTAAATACCGCGCCGTACCTTGGGCAAAAGCCAGAGCATGATGCCGATGCCGATGACCATGTGCAGGGCGTGCATGCCGGTCATGCAAAAGTAGAGGGAGTAGAAGATCTTCATCGGGCCCGGGTCGGGGCCGTCCCAAATAAAACCGGGGCCGGGGATGAGGTGGTGGTGATACTTCTCAGTGTACTCGATCACCTTGACCCCAAGAAAAATCGCCCCCAGGATCATGGTGCCGATGATCCAGCGGAAGATGCCTTCCTTGCGGCCCTGCTGGGCGCAGCGCACCGCCAGGGCCATGGTGAGGCTGCTCCCGATCAGCACCACGGTGTTGAAGGTGCCCAGCCCGATATCGAGGTGGTGGCTGCCGGCGACGAAGGCGTCGTGGTATTCGTTGCGGTACACCGTATAGGCGCCGAACAGGCCGCCGAAAAAGAGAATCTCTTGGATGATAAAGGCCCACATCCCCATGTTGGCAGCGGCATACTGCTGCTCCAGGGAGTCGAACTGGTGGTTCAGGGCCCCGGTGTGGGTGTCAGACAAGGTGCTCCTCCTGCTTCTTGGGGTAGGCGTGCTGCGAGTCCGACGGATGCTCCTCTGGTTGTTCGTATGGATAAGGTTCCCAGGTCACCACCGGGGTGGTGTCGAAGTTGGTCACCACCGGCGGGGAGGGGATGTTCCACTCCAGGCCCTTGGCGGCCCAGGGGTTGGCCGGCGCCTTGGGGCCCTTGTACACGGACCAGAGTAAGTAGGCGATGAGCAGGACGTAGCCCAGCCCCAGGACTGTCGCCCCGGCGGTGGACATGACGTGGTAGACCTGAAATTCGGGCGGGTAGGTGTGGTAGCGGCGCGGCATGCCCAGGTACCCCATGATGAACTGGGGGAAGAAGGTCAGGTTGAAGCCGACGAAGACCAGGGCTGCGCTTATCTTGGCCAGGGTTTCGGGGTACATGCGCCCGGTCATCTTGGGCCACCAGAAATGCACCCCGCCCAGGAAGGCCATCACCATGCCGCCCACCATCACGTAGTGGAAATGGGCGACGACGAAGTAGGTGTCGTGCAGGTGGATGTCGGTGCCAAGGGTGGAGAGGAAAAGCCCGGTCAGGCCGCCGATCAGGAAGAGCCCGATGAAGCCCAGAGCGTAGAGCATGGGTGATTTAAGGGAGATTGAACCTTTGTACAGGGTGGCGGTCCAGTTGAAAATCTTCACCGCCGTGGGCACGGCAATGAAGAAGGTGATGAAGGAGAAGACCATGCTTGCGTACATCGACTGGCCGGTGGTGAACATGTGGTGGCCCCAGACCAGGAAGCCCAGCACGGCGATGGCCAGGCTGGAGAAGGCGACGAAGGAGTAGCCGAAGATCGCCTTGCGCGAGAAGCAGGCGATGATCTCGCTGACCACCCCGAACCCTGGCAGGATCATGATGTACACCGCCGGGTGGGAGTAGAACCAGAACATGTGCTGAAAGAGGATGGGATCGCCACCGTAGCGCGGGTCGAAGATGCCGATGTGCAACACCCGCTCCAGGACCACCAGGAGCAGGGTGATGGCCACCACCGGGGTGCCCAGGAGCATGATCATGCTGGTGGCGTACTGGGCCCAGATGAAGAGGGGCAGGCGGAACCAGGTCATGCCCGGGGCCCGCATCTTGTGGACCGTCACCATGAAGTTGAGGCCGGTGAGGATGGAGGAGAAGCCGTTGACGAAGACGCCCACCACCACCAGGGCCACGTAGCCGTTGGCGTAGGTGCTACTGTAGGGTGTGTAGAAGGTCCAGCCGGTGTCCACCCCGCCCAGCACCATGGCCAGCAGGGCCAGCAGGGCGCCGCTGGCATACATGTACCAGCTCAAGAGATTCAGCTTGGGGAAGGCCACATCCTTGGCCCCGATCATGATGGGCAGCACGAAATTGCCCAGCACCGCCGGAACCGAGGGGATGAGGAAGAAGAAGATCATCAACACCCCGTGCAGGGTGAACATCTTGTTGTAGGTCTCGGCCCCGACCAGGTCCCCCTGCGGGGTCATCAGCTCGGCACGGATCATGCCGGCGAAGAACCCGCCCATCAGGAAGACCACGGTGATGCACCCTAAATAAAGGAGCCCGATGCGCTTGTGGTCCAGGGTCAACAGCCAGGTCTTGAAGCCGTAACCGGCGGTCAGGAAGTTTTCGGTTTCGCCGTGCCCGTTGGTGGCGGGCGGGGCGGCGGTGGCAGTGCTCATCTTCTTTTACCTCGCCTTATTTTTTGGCTGCGCCGAGGGACTTCACGTACTCGACCAACTGTGCCAGGGTCTCTTCGCTGACCTGGCCCTGGAAGGCCGGCATGATGGGCGGGTATCCTTTGACCAACTTGGCCGCCGGGGTCAGGATGGACTCGCGCAGGTAGGTCTCGTCTACCCTTACCGTCTCGCCCGAGGCCAGCTCCACGGGTTTGCCGAACACCCCGTTCAGGTCGGGGCCGCGGCCGCCCGGCTCGGCCTTGTGGCAGGTCTGACAGCCCAGTTGCTGGAACTGCACCTCGCCCAGCTGGGCCATGCTCTGGCCGGTGGCCTCGCCGCCGGCGGAGGTGCTGACAAGCCAGCGCTGGTAGTCGTCCAACTCCATCACGTAGACCCGGCCAATCATGCCGGAGTGCTGGGTGCCGCAGTACTCGGCGCAGAAGAGATGGTACTCACCCACCTGGGTGGCCTCGAACCACATGGTGTTGTAGCGCCCCGGCACCGCGTCCTTCTTGGTGCGGAAAGCCGGGATGTAGAAGCTGTGGATAACGTCCTCAGAGGTCAGGGTCAGGCGGATGGTCTGGTTGACCGGCACGTGTAGGGTGTTGATCTCGCGCTTGCCCTCGGGGTGCTGCACCTTCCACATCCACTGCTTGCCCACCACGTAGATGTCAATGCCGTCCGTGGGGGTGCGGTACATGTTGAAAAAGAGGTCGGCGCCGAGGGCAAAGACGCCAATACACATGAACATCGGGATGATCGACCAGGCCAGCTCCAGGGGGAGATTGCCGTGTATTGCCGCCGGCCGTTCGCTTTCCGACCGCCGCCGGTACTTAATGGAGAAGTAGATGATGACGGCGATGATGGCGATCGTGAAGAACACCGACAGCCCCACTAGCAGCAGGTACAGGGCGTCCACCTGCCAGGCAAAGGTGGATGCTTGTTCGGGGAGCAGGGGGAACCACTCTTTGGACATCGATAGTCGTCCTCGTGAACCGCTAGTGATGGTTTACGGTCAGTTCGTGCCGGCGCCTGCGGCGTTCCCGCCGCAGGGCCACCAGGACGTAGAGCCCGATGGCTAAGACGGTGAGACCGCCGGCCAGTCGCAGGGTCTCGAGCACGGCCAGGGAATATTTGCCACTGGCCGGGTCGTAGTGGAAGCACAGCAGCAGGAACTGGTCAACCGGGTTGCCGATCTGTTCATTGGCCGCCTCGATCAGTCCGAGGCGCAGGTCCTTGGGCGAAAACTCGATCCCATAGAAGTAACGGGCCAGCACCCCAGTCGGGGTCAGCACCACGATGCCGGCGGCGTGGATGTACTGACCGGTGCGCTGGTCGAACTCGTAGCGGAAACCCACTGCCTGCGCCAGTTGGCCGATCTGGTCGTCGGCCCCGGTAAGGAAATGCCAGCCGGTCTCGGCGCCGGGTTTTCCTAACGACTTGGCGTACTCGGCCTTCTTGGCCGCCGCCAGTTCCGGGGTCTCGCGCGGGTCGAAGCTGACAGTGACTACCTCGTAATCCCGGCCCAGTTCGAAGGAGATCATGCGCAGGGTGCGCACCAATCCGCTGAGCACCTGGGTACATAGCATCGGGCATTCGTAGTAGACCAGGGTGAGCACCACCGGCTTGTCGCCGAAGTACTCGCCCAGCTTCACCTGCCGCCCCCTCTCGTCGGCAAAGACCAGGTCAAGGGGCAATTGCTCGTCCAGGTGCTGGTCGATGCCAATGCGCTCCACCTGCTCCTTGCTCAGGGGCTGGCCCTGGAGCGGGGCGTTGCCCGCCAGCCAGCAGGCCAGGGCCAGCATGACTGGCCAGGGCCGCGGGAAGTTATGGCCGATGCCCTTCATCACCTCAGGGGGTGCCGCCGGCCCTGAGCGCCGGAAGTTGTTGCTTCAGGGCGACCAACTCGATGGCCCGCGCGATGGGGATGCGCACCAGACCCTTTTCCTTGTCCGTCCAGTCGTACCCCCCCAGCACGCCGTTCTCGACCTGATGCAGCTCCTTCTTTAGGGCCGGCGGGTCGGGTTGCAGGCGCGGGGCGGTGGACACGTAGCGGCTGTCGGCGAGGGGGTGGCGCGGCTTGTCCTCCTTGGGCAGGTAATAGTCGAAGACCTTGTAGAGGACAATCATGCCGACGATGGAGAAAAACACTAAGCCGGCGAGCACTCCGGCCGTTTTTACCAGCGGCCGCGGCTGGACGTCGCTGGTCTCGTGGCCCGGATGGGCGCCGTGTCCGTCGTGAGGGTGCGCGTGATTATCCATGGTGGTGTCCGTGGTCCTTGCCGATCAGGTCGGGGAAGCGCGGGTCGTTCAGGGCGACGAGGCTGCGTTTCTTGAGCTGCCAGAAGAAGGCGCCGACGAAGATGCCGCCCAGGGCGATGGGGGCCACTAGGTCGAGGAGATGCGGCTCAAGCCTGGAGTGGTGCAGGGCCGGGGCGGTGATCCAGTAGAGGTCCACCAGGCGCATGACGATCAGGCCGCAGGCGATGGCGGTGAGCACCCGCACCTTGGCCTTGAGCTGGCTGGAGATGAGCAGAAGGAAAGGCACGCCGAAGTGGAAGATCATCAACAGCACGCCCAGGATGCGCCAGCCCCCGTGCAGGCGGGTCATGTACCACGTGATCTCCTCGGGCAGGTTGGCCGACCAGATGATCAGCAACTGCGAGAAGGAAGTGTAGGTCCACAGGAGCACGAAGGCCAGGGTTAGGGTGCCCAGGTCGCGCAGCCGCTGGTTGGTGATCAGCCCGGACAGGGGCTTGCGCTCATGCAAGCGCACGGCGACGATGGTCATGAAGGTCCAGGTCAGCAGACCCTGCCCGATGATAAAGATGAGCGAGAAGATGGTCGAGAACCAGTGCGGCTCGAGGGACATCACCCAGTCGACGGCCGCCAGGGTCATGGTCAGCATGAAGAGGATGATCCCCGGGCCGCTGATCACCTGCATGCGGCGGGTAGGCGAGGTTTCGGTGGTCTGGTCCTGCTGGAGAGACCACTTATTAAGCAGGTGGGAGAGGGTGATCCAGATGGCAAAGTAGATGGCCGCCCGCACGGTGAAGAAGGGCAGGTTGAGGTAGGCGCTCTTTTGGGTGAGGATCGGATCAGCGGCCACCACCTCGGCGTGGGTCCACTCGTACAGCTCGTGGGCCCCCAGGAGGATGGGCAGAAAGAATACCAGCACCAGGGGCACGGTGCGGGAGGCGGCCTCCAGCAGGCGCCGGATGGCGTAGCCCCAGGTGCCCCCGGCCAAGTGGTGCAGCATCAGGATGGCCAGGCTGCCCAAAGGCAGGCCCATGCAGTAGACGAATCCCAGCAGGTAGGAGCGGAAGAATTGGTGCGGGTCCACCAAGGCGGCCGCAGCCAGGATCACCAGCCCGACGCCGCCCACGGCAAAGGCGTGCTTCTGAATGCGGTCGAAGTACGGGTGAAGTTCGGCGCTCTGTTGGGCGAAGTTGTTCATCGAAGTTGCCTTTGGTCCTCAAGAGGCAGTTGGTCGAAGGGTACGTGCTGGCTGTACTGGAGGGTCTTCACGTACGCGGCGATGGCCCAGCGGTCCTGGGGTGGGATGCGCGAGGAGTAGCTGTACATAGCGCCGAAGCCGTTGGTCATCACGTCAAAGAAATACCCCACCGGTGCGGTGCGCAGGTTGACCCCGGCCTCTGGAGGGCGGTCCTGGTGGAAGGAGGGGGGACGCTTCATGCCCCGCTGAACAATCATGCCGTTGCCCCGCCCGGTGCGGTCATGGCAGGGCGAGCAGTAGATGTCGTAGCGATCCCGCCCCCGCTCCAGCAGTTCCCTGGTTACCGGCATCGGGGTGGTGGTGGCCAGGCCGGTGTCGGCCTTGCCCTCGTAAAAGTGCGGGTCCAGGCGCAACTGGCCCTGGGCGATGGTGCCAGGCACCGGCGCCCGAGCGGAGCGGCCATCGGCGAAAAAATCGCTGGCGCCCAGGGACTTGTGCCTGGGCTGGTCGTACATGGCCTGGCGCAGTTCGCAGCCGGGCAGCAGCAGCAGGGCGGCCAGGGCCCCCCACCCAAGCCGGCGGCGGGGGCGGGTGATGATCTCAGGGGTCAACGCGAAACACCTCATGTGGGTTCAGGCTCTGGAGGAAGGCGCGGGTTTTTTCCGGGTCGAAGGTGGGGTCAGTGGACTCGATGCAGAGGAAGAAGCGGTCCTGGCTGGCCCGCGCAAAGGCCTCCACGCTGAAGAGGGGGTGGTAGGGCATGGGCAGCTTGTTGGCCCACAACATGCCGATCGCCGCGCTGAAGGAGGCGAAGAGGATGCCGCACTCAAAGGTGATGGGCACGAAGGAGAGCCAACTGAAGAAGGGGCGGCCGCCGACGTTGAGAGGGTATTCGATGGCCGAGACCCAGTACTGCAGCGACATGCCCAGCGCGGCGCCCAGGAGACCGCAGCCCAGCACCAGATAGGGCAGGCGGGTCCGCTTCACCCCGACAGCTTCGTCGAGTCCGTGCACCGGATAGGGCGAGAAGGCGTCGATCTGGCGGTAGCCGGCCTCAAAGGTGCGGTGCGAGGCGCTCAAGAGGGCTTCGTGGTCGGCGAATTCGGCCAGCAGGCCGTAGAGCTCAGGTGCGGGTTTCTTCTCTTGCATGGTATCTCATTTGCCCTTATGGCTCTCGGGGACCAGGGCGCGGATCTCGGCGATGGCGATCATCGGCAAGACGCGGATAAAGAGGAAGAAGAGGGTGAAGAAGATCCCGAAGGTGCCCAGGTAGAGCCCCCAGTCCCACTTGGTGGGGCTGTACATGCCCCAGGAGGAAGGCAGGAAGTCCCGGTGCAGGCTGGTGACGACGATGACGAAGCGCTCCAGCCACATGCCCACGTTGATGAACATCGAGACGATCATTAGCCAGGTGGTGCTCAACCGGCAGCGTTTGCTCCACAACAGTTGCGGCACGATGACGTTGCACAGGATCAACATCCAATAGTACCCGCCGTAGGGGCCAGTCATGCGGTTCTTCATCATGAACTGTTCCCAGGTACTGGCGCTGTACCAGGCCATGAAGGCTTCCATGAAGTAGCCGTAGGCCACGATCAGGCCGGTGGCCAGCATCACCTTGGCCATGTTGTTGAGATGGCGGTCAGTGATGATCAGCTCGAGGCCGTAGATCTTGCGGATGGGGATGGCCAGGGTGAGGACCATGGCGAAGCCGGCGAATACCGCCCCGGCGACGAAGTAGGGCGGGAAGATGGTGGTGTGCCAGCCCGGCAGCAAGCTGGTGGAGAAGTCGAAGCTGACGATGCTGTGCACCGAGAGCACCAACGGGGTGGAGAGGCCGGCCAGGAGCAGTGAGGCCATCTCGTAGCGGTGCCAGTGGGCTGCCGAGTTGCGCCAGCCCAGGGAGAGCACCCCGTAACAGATCCTGACCAGGCGGTTCCTAGCCCGGTCGCGAAGGGTGGCCAAGTCGGGGATCAGGCCCAGGTACCAGAAGACCAGGGAGACGCTAAAGTAGGTGGAGACGGCGAAGACATCCCACATCAACGGGCTACGGAACTGGGGCCACACCCCCATGCTGTTAGGGTAGGGAAGGAGCCAGTAGATGGCGAGCCAGGGACGGCCGGTGTGGAAGACGGGGAAGACCGCGGCGCAGATCACCGCAAAGATAGTCATGGCTTCGGCGAAGCGGTTGATGGCGTTGCGCCACTGCTGGCGCAACAGCAGTAGGATGGCCGAGATCAGGGTGCCGGCGTGGCCGATGCCGATCCACCAGACGAAGTGGATGATGGCGAACCCCCAGCTCACCGGGTTGTTTAGACCCCAGAGGCCCACGCCCTCATAAAGCAGGTAGGTGAGGGCGACGAGGAAGACCTGGAAAAAGAGGAATGCGATCAGAAAGGCCACGCCCCAGCCCACTGGGGTGCGCGGGGTGAGGACGATGTCGCTGATCTTGCCGGTGATCGAGGTGTATGATTGCCCCGCCGCTAGCACCGGTGCCGGCGGCTGGTAAGACTTGTCTGTTGCCTCGCTCATATTAACCCTCGGAAAGCTCGGGGTTGGGGTTTTTCACACGGGCCAGGTAGGTGGTGCGCGGGACGGTGTTCAGGTCGGTGAGGATGCCGTAGTTGAGCGGGCTGGCCTTGAGCCGGGTCACCAGGCTCTGGGGGTCCTTGATGTTGCCGAAGACGATGGCCTCGGTGGGGCAGACCTGCTGGCACGCGGTGAGGATCTCGCCGTCGGCGATCGGGCGATCGCCCTTTTTGGCTTCGATGCGCGCGGCGTTGATTCGCTGCACGCAGTAGGTACACTTCTCCATCACTCCGCGCGAGCGCACCGTAACGTCGGGGTTGCGCTGGAGCTTTAGGCTGGCCTCGTCGTGGTCTACATACTGGTAAAAGTTAAACCGGCGCACCTTGTAGGGGCAGTTGTTGTTGCAGTAACGGGTCCCCACACAGCGGTTGTAGACCATGTCGTTGAGACCCTCCTCGCTGTGGACGGTGGCGCCCACAGGACAGACCACCTCGCAGGGGGCGTTCTCGCAATGCATACAGGGGACCGGCTGGTGGTAGATCTCCGGGTCGGCCGGGTCCTCCTTGAAGTAGCGGTCGATGCGGATCCAGTGCATCTCGCGGCCGTTGAGCACCTGCTCCTTGCCTACCACCGGGATGTTGTTCTCGGCCTGGCAGGCGGCCATGCAGGCATTGCAGCCGGTGCAGGAACTCAGGTCGATGACCATGCCCCAGGCGTTGGGCGCCGTTGAGACGTGTTCATCGCGGGGATAGAGGGTGAGTTCGGCCGGGGGATCGCGGGCCTCCTCGGCGGCAAAATTCGGGTTGCGCCCGAACTCGGTCAGGGACCCGGAGCGCACCAAGTGCCGGCCCTCCATGCTGTGGTGCTCCTGCACGCAGGCCAGGGGATAGGTGCTGAAGGTCTTGTTCAGCACGACGCCCCCGGCCTGCCACAGGGCGTTGCCCCCGCGCAAGGGGTAGGCGTCGAAGCCGATCCCGGTGCCCACCTTGCCAGCCTGGGTCCGGCCATATCCGAGATGGAGGGTGAGGGTCTCGTCGGCCTGGCCGGGTAGGACCCAGATGGGCACCTGCTGGCGCCGGCCCTCCACCGCCAGTTCCACCAACTGCTCGCTATTGAGCCCGTGACGGGAAGCCGTGGCCGGGCTGATCAGCGCCGCGTTGTCCCACATCAGCCGGGTCAGGGGGCGGGGCAACTCTTGTAGCCAACCGTTGTTGGCGTGGCGCCCGTCTCCCAGGTGGGGATCGAGGCGCAGGGCCAGTTCCAGCCCCTGGGCCTGGTGCCCCCGCCCCGCCGCGGGTATAACCAGGGGTTTCTGTGGTGACACCTGCAGGGGCTTGAAGGTGGTACCGGCCAGCACCCCGTCGTGCAGGGAGACCTTCCAATAGGTTTCAAAGTCGGGGTTAGCCGATTGCAGGCTCCAGAACTCGCGCAGCAGATCGTAGGTATTGCGGCCGCCCTGGCCGATGAGGACGGCCATGAACTCGTTGGCGGACTTGGTGTTGTAGAGGGGCTCGATGAGGGGCTGGACAATGGATGCGGTGCCGTCGAAGGTGCGGGCGTCTCCCCAGGCTTCGAGATAGTGGGATTCACCCACGTGCCAGTGGCAAAGTTGGGAGGTCTCGTCCTCGTATAGGCCCAGGTGGACGCACAGGGGCACCTGGCGAAGGCCCTGGCCGAAGCGCAGGTCCGCGGGGGCGGTGTAGACCGGGTTGCCGCCCAGAATCAACAGCACCTCCACCTGGCCGGCCTCCATCGCCGCGGCCAGCTCGGCCAGGGACTGTTGCTGGTCCACGGCCTTGACCGGCAGGGGCGCGGTGTGGAAGACGGTGGTCCCCACGTTGCCCAGGGCCAGGTTGAGGGCCTGGGCCAGGGCGTGGACCGCCGGGGGCTGGTGATCGCCAGCGATCACTGCGCTGCGGCCGGCCGCCTGCTTCAGGTCGCGCGCCAGGGCGTCCAGCCAGCTGGCCTCAAAGGACGGGGCAGGCCCCTCAGCCTGTACCTCAACCCCCAGGCGCCGCGCCAGGGCGAAGGCCAGGCCCTCGATCTGGGAGGGGCGCAGGGCAAAGCGGTGGTCGGCCAGGCTGCCGGTGGCGGTGGGGGTGCTTTCGGCCACATACAGGCGGTTCATCTGGGGCTGGCCTTCCCTCACCCGGCGGCCGGCGGCCACCTGCCGGGCGTAGCGCACCCCGGCGGCGCCGGCGTTGAGGAAATCGGCGTCCAGCGAGAGGATGATCTGGGCCTGGCTCAAGTCAAAGTAGGTGTTCACTACCTCGCCCAGGGCCATTTGCGCGCCGCGCTGGGCCTGGTCCTGATTGCCCGGCTCCCACTGGTGCCACACGGCCTGGGGGAACTCGGTGAGCAGGGTGTCGATCTGGTCGCCCAGGAGCGGCGAGGTGACGGTTTCGGTGAGTAGGCGCAGCCCCGCTCCTCCCTTGGCCTTCTGCGTCCCCAGGGCCTGGGTGAGTTGCTGCACCAGGGTGTCCCAGGTGCTGGGCCGGCCGGCGTTGGTCACCGTCTGGGCACGGTCGGGATCGTACAGGGTCAGAATGGTGCCCTGGGTAACGGTGTCAGTGGCCCCCAGGCTGGCGGGGTGTTTAGGGTTGCCCTCGACCTTAGTGGGCCGGCCCAGGTGGCTTTCGACAAGGATGCCGGTGGCGACCCCTCCCTGGGTGGAGACGGTGGCGAAGAAGAGGGGCTTGCCCGGGATTAGGTTCTCCGGGGCGCGCACATAGGGGACGATCTTCTCCGGGGGCTGCACCGTGCAGGCCGCCAGGCCGCCTAAAGCCAGGGAGGCGCTCATCAGCTTGAGGAAATTGCGGCGGCTGACCGGATCGAAAAGCTCAGAGGCCTGAGCGGGAAACTCGCGCGCCACCATTTCCTTGAATGCGGGGGTACCGGCCAGTTCGTCGAGGCTGCGCCAGTACTCCGGGCCCATGGACTGCTCCAGGCGCAGAGGGCTTCCCCCCAGACCCAGGCTTTTGCGGGTAAACTCTTCTTCTCTCATCGATGGCAGATCGAGCAATTGGTGAGTTGGCTGGTCTGGACGCGATACTCGGCCGCGAGTTGTCGGCCCAGAGCCACCTGGTTGGCGGGGGGGGTGTATTGCATGTTAAACACTTGGTCGCGGGGCCGGAGAAACTTTTCCGGGGCGCGATGGCATTCCAGGCACCATTCCATGTTAAGAGTGTTGACCTTCCAAATCAGCGGCATCTGGTCCACCTGGCCGTGACAGGTCTGGCAGCCGACCCCCTTGTTGACGTGGAGGCTGTGGTCGAAGTATACGAAGTCGGGCAGGTCGTGGACGCGGGTCCACTGGAGGGGAAGGTTGGAGCGCAGGCTCGCCCGCACCGGCTCGAGGATGGGGGCATCGGTCCACACCTGGGAGTGGCAGGTCATGCAGGTTTCGGTGGGGGGGATGCCGGCAAAGGCCGAGGTCTCAACGGTGGTGTGGCAGTAGCGGCAGTCGATGCCCAAGCCGGTGACGTGGTGCTTGTGGCTGAAGGCGACGGGCTGATCCTTGGGAATGTTGACGTGGCTGACGTAGTAGAGGCGGTTGATATTGAGCAGGATACCCAACAGGACAGCGGTGACGACGAGGGCAGTGATGATGAGAACCTTGGTGGTGCTGTTGGCACTGCGGGGGAAAATCTGCGCCATATTTTTTTTCTAAATTGAGATGGGTTCCCGGGAAGTGCGGCAACGAATAATTCAAAATAGGAATGCCCGAACTTTTGTCAAATGTTGTGGATGGGGGCTGAGCGTATCCTGCATGATCAAGCGGCGTTTTTCCGTTCACCGTCGACGAATATCGCCCCGGCGATGACTTGGTCGAGGCGTCGATAGCCGTGCAAAAGATGCCATCGCTTTTCCGCTTCCCGGGTCAGCTTAAAGGCCAGGGTCAAGGTGGCCCGTCGGGAGCCACAGCCCTTGGCCTGTTGGGTGCGGTGGCGCACGGTAATGAAGGTCGATTCGATCGGGTTGGTGGTGCGAATATGCCGCCAGTGTTCAGCGGGGAACTCGTAGAAGGTGAACAACCCCTCCTGGTCTTTGACCAGGCACTCCCAAGCGGCCGGGTATTTGGTCGCATAGCGGTTGATGAATCGGGCCTAGGCCTGGAGGGCGGCGCTCTTGGTGGCCGACAGGTATACCTGTTGCAGCAGCCCTTTGGCCTCGGGCTGTAGGGTCTTGGGCCGCTTGTCGAGGATATTGGCGGTCTTGTTTACCCCGCAGCGTTGCGCCAGCGTTGAGGGGTATTCCTCCCGCAGGGCGGCCCCGAAGCCCAGGTTACCATCACCGATGGCCAGGAAGGGATCCATCTCCAGCCCACGCGCCTTGAGATCCTGGAGTACCGTTTTCCACGACAGTTTGCTCTCGCGCCGGCCATCATGGATAGCGATCAGTTCCTTCTTTCCCTCGGCGG
>VGJS01000091.1 GCA_016867395.1 Candidatus Handelsmanbacteria bacterium | reverse complement strand
CCTTTGCCGGCCGGCTTGTTCATGAACATCGCCCGGAAACAGGCGATAGGAGTCTCCTCCCCGTACACCCTGGCGCAGATGTCGGCGCACAGGGGGTGCTGCAGGTAGGCCAGGAAGAGTGGGTCCAACTCCAAATCCTGGATCTTGCGGTACGCCAGGGTGACCCCCTTGTGTCCCTTGCTCTGGGGACCGGGCCCCGAGTCGTCGCCGGCCACCCGGTCCAACTGCATCATGATCCGCTCGTAGTCGATGGGGGCCTGGCCCAGCATGATCTCGTCGATTCGCTGCCCCAGGGCCGCGATCTGTTCGGGGCGCGTCACCTGGCCCAGGCGGACAAAGCCTTGTTCGTGGAACTGGGCCAGTTCGGCCTGGCTGAGCACCTCTGGATGCAGCGCCGGCATAGCGAATACCTCCAAGTTTAGGGCACCCTGATACCGCGGAAACCCAGATTCAGGCTGCCGTGGGCGTCGCGGTACGCGGCCTCCATGCACCCTGCCTGCTTGGTCCAGGCCCCGCCGCGCACCACCCGGAACACGGTGTGGGGATGGATGAAGGGCTTGCGCATCCCCAGGTAGATCATCGGCTCCCCGCCCGGGTACGGCTCAAAGAGGGAGGTGGTGTACTCCTTGACATTGCCGCACAGGTCCAGAATCCCATCCGGGGTGGCGCCCCTGGGGAAGCTGCCCACCGGGGTGGCGCCACCGTAGTGGAAATCGAAGTTGGCCCGCCGCGGGCTAAGGGGTTGGTTTCCCCAGGGATAGGTGCGTCCCTCGGAACCGCGCGCCGCCCGCTCCCACTGCGCCTCGCTGGGCAGGGCCTTGCCATAAAAGGCCGCGTACGCCAGGGCCGCCTCGTAGCTGACATGGACCACCGGGTACTCCTCGCGGCCAGGGATCACTCTGTACTCATCCCTCTCGCGCACGATGCCGCAGCGCTCGGGAATACGCATCCTGGTATCGTAGTGCGGGTGGTGGTCGCCCTCGTTGAGGAAGGCGGCGAACTCCCCCACCGTCACCGGGCAGGGGTCCATCCAGAATCCCTCCACCTCCACCTGGTGGGCCGGGCTGCGCAGGGGGTCGGTGGGGTCCGGACCCATGGTGAAGGTGCAGGGCTGCAGCCAGACCATCTCGCGCGGTCGCGACTTGGGCGGCCGGGGCGCCCGCCGGACCGGGATTCCCCGCTCCAACCCCTCGTCCTTGACCGGGCCGGCCACCTGATCCGAGAAAACCACCTTGCCCCACATTTCGGGGTTGTGCAGGTCCCCCGTGTCGGTGGACTGCCATACCCAGTCCTCGCAGGGGCTCTTGGGCACCATGGCCGGAAAGGGGTGGTCGTAGATATGGAGGTACTGCACCCGGCTGAAATTCAGCCGCCAGCAGTCGCCCCGCTTCACCGGTAGCGAGACCCGGCTGTTTCGCTCACACAGCGCGGCAAGCGGCCACTGCACCTCCACGGTCCAGCCCTCGTCCTCGTCCCGGTGGTAATTGAGGGTACCCTGCACCTGCACCGCGTGGCGCAGGCCCTCCACATCGTAGTCGCTGTGCAGGGCTGAGGCGCGGTGGTAGTCGGTCTCGTGGGACATGTCCCAGGCCGTGTTGAGCGGATTGATCTCAAACTCGTAGTACCCCACCCCGTCTGCCGTGGCGTCGAGGAAGATCTCGAAATCGTTGTCGTAGTAAATGACGCTATCGCGTTTGTGGAGCGTGCCCCAGACGTTCTCCTCCTGCAACTGGGCGGCAAAATAGAGATGCGCATCGTCGTAGAGCATCTTGAAGCGGGTGGTCTTCCAGGGCTCCGGGGCGTACGGGGCCTGGTGATCCTGAAAGGGCTGGGACCACTCGGCGTCCTGCCAGGCTTTTTCGTTGAGGTGTCCGTCGATGGTGATAGGCCCCGAGGCACGGTAGCACACGTACTGCCGGGGCGCGTACGGCCCTGGGCGAGAATTGAGGGCCGGGGGCCGGGCCAGGTAGGTGGGGGCCGGCGCGTCGCCGCCAAAGCTACGGTGCCTTCCCCACAGGCAGATGGTACCCGCTCCCTCAACAGCAGCCGGGGCCTGCACCCACACTGCGGTCTGGCGGGTGCGCCAGGCCCGCACCCCACGCGGGGCGGGCAGTTTCTCTACTTGCGGATACGCTTGCCGGAGCGCCGCCAGCGCCCGCTGCCCCTGTTCCCGCCCCACAAAGTCGATGCGCACCCCGTAGAGCAGCGAATTGCGGAAGGTGTAGGTGAGGTGGCTGGCCCGCACCCCAAAGACCTCCCACTCCTCGTCGCGGCGCAACCAGCAGGGGGCGGGGAAGCCCTGGTCCGACCACTGCCAGGGGATCTCCCGCTGCCGGGTCCCCCAGCGCACCCCGCGGAATCCTTCGGTGGGGATGGAGAAGGAAAGCTCCGGGGTATCCTCAGCCATGCCTCATTTGATCCAGGTGAAGTCCTCGCCGCGCACCAGGAAGGCGCGCTCGTCCCACTGGCCGGGCCGCTCCACCGGCCACTGCCCCGACTCCACGGCCACGTCGAGGGGATTGGCCCTCGTCTGCAGGGGCAGGCCGACCCGCTCGCGCATCCGCGCCGACTCGTACACCCCCATCATGACCTCCAGGGCCGCCTTGCCGCGCTGGGCCTCGCCCGGGTACGCGTCGATCTTGCCCTCGATCCACTCGCAAATGGCGTAGGCCTGGCGCACGAAGGCGTCGCCGTACCCGCCCACGTTTTTCTCGGTGGGCTTGAACACCTGCCAGCCGGCCTTCTTGTTTGTCATGTACTTGAGGCTGTTGTCCTGGGTCTCCATCATGCCCTCGGTGCCGTAGATGGTGGCCCCCAGTTGGTAGAGCCGGTTCATCTCGTTCTCGATCACCCCCTCGGCGCCATTGGCGTAGCCGATGATGCCGGCGCAGCGGTCCTCGACCCGGTGGCCGAAGATATAGTGATCCGTCTTGCGCTCCACCTGACCCATCACCCACTCGGCCTTGATATCCCCCTGGACGAAGAGCTGGAAATCGACGCAGTGGGTGCCAGTGTTCATCATGCCGCCGGTCAGTGCCGACCAGAGCCGGCGCGGTTCGCCGATGGCCCCGTCGAGCAGGAGCCGGCGGGCCTCCTGCCAGGCCGAGTAGAAGCGGCGCTGGTGGCCGATAGCCAGTTTGACGTTGTTGCGCTGGGCGGCGATGATCATCTGCTCGGCCTCGCCGAGGGAGGCGGCCATGGGCTTCTCGCTCAAGACAGCCAGAGGCTTGCGGGCGCAGGCAGCGATGGACATCTCGGCGTGCTGGGGGTCCCAGGAGCAGACGCTGACGATGTCGAGGTTTTCCTTGTCGAGCATCTCGCGGTAGTCGAGGTAGCGTTTGTTGGCGGGCACCTTGAAGTCCTCGCCATAGCTGCGCAGGGATTCGGGGTGGGCGTCGCCGAGGGCGACGATTTGGGTGTGCTCGCACTCGCTCCAGCCCCGGCCGTGCTCGCGGGCGATGCGCCCACTGGCGATGACGCCGACGCGGTATTTTTTCCTGCTCTTCGCTGCCTTTGCCATGACGGACCTCATGATTGTTTGTGGTGATCACTGCTTGTGATCTGAGCGGCGAGAATGAGCGCAAGGGCTGCTCCTCGGCGCCTAAACGAGTCGCCGCAGATACTCCATACTCGATTTTGCCGCCTCATGCAGCGCGGCATTGCGGTAGACCTTCACCGAGGCGAAGCCATCGTAGTCGATCTGATTCAGGGCTTGCAACACCGCGCCGAAGTCGAGGTGGCCGCTGCCCAGCAGGCTGCCATTGCTCTCGCACAGGTGCACGTGGCGAAGCGAAGAGCCGCAGTCGAGGATGGGCTGGGTGAGGGAGGTCTCCTCGATGTTCATGTGGACCGTGTCCACCATCGGCCGCAGATTCGGCGATCCGACCCGGGCCGCCATCTGCCGCACCTCGCCCACCGAGTTATTGAAGCCCACCTGCAGATGGTTGATCGGCTCGATGACCAGGTCCACCCCCAGACGTTCGGCCTGGTCCATCACCTGGCGCAGGCAGCCGGCGATGCGCTCGTTGGCCCTTTCCGGGTCCGGCTCGTCCCGGCGGAAGCCCTGCAGGAGCCCCACCACCAGGATGCTGTTGAAGCGCTTGGCCACGTCCAAGCAGCGGATCAGGTGTTCGGCGGTGCGCTGGCGCACCGCCGGGTCCGGCGAGCTGAGGCACAGCCCGCGATTGTAAGCCCCACCGGTCAGGAAGGAGGGGATCGCCAGTCCCGCCTCCCCCACCCAGCGCTCCAGCTGGCCGAAAGGCACGGCGGGCGGCAGGTCGAGGTTCAGCTCGATCCCCTCGTAACCGCGCTGGCGGATAAAGGCCAGCAGCTCGCGCACCTGGGCCTCGTTCCCCAGGCTATTGAGCGCCTCGATGACCATGAAGCTGTAGTGGATCACGACCCGCTCCCTCTCCACACATCGTTGTACAGGGTGTCCCCAAAGCCGCCCAAAAGCCACAACTGCTCCTTGAACTCCAGGCACCCCGGCTCGTGGCGTATGGGCCAGGGCGTCTGTTCTTCGGTCCAGTGCCTGCCGTCGCGCGAGGACCACACGTCGTTGCGATTGCCCTGGTGATACCCGCCCAGGATCCACATCCGGTGATACCCGCCGCCGGCGTACACCACCCCGCAGTGGAAGCGGCGCGGCGCCCATCCGGCATCGGCGGTGACCTGTTCCCAACTCGCCCCGTCCTCCGAGCGCCAGACGTCGCTGTAATCTGCCACGGTGTTGAGGGGATGGCGGTCGTCATAGATCCCCCCGCCCAGCACCCACATCCACTTGCCAAAAACCAGGCAGGCCATCATCGCCCGCGGGCCCCAGGGGGCATGGTCCTCCAGCTTCCACGCAACCCCGTCCGCCGAACTCCACACCTCGTCACTGTGGCTGAAATCCGTCCCGTCGAAGCCGCCCAACACCCACATCTTGTTGTCGAAGACTACGGCCCCGGCCGCCCCGCGCGCACTCCACGGAGCCTGTGCCACCAGGGTCCAATCCGCCCCGTTTGCTGAACTCCACACATCGTTGTACGCCGGGAAGCGATTGGTGGCCTTGTCCTTGGGCGCAAACCCGCCCAACAGCCACATCCTCCCGCCGTGGACCAGGGCGCAGGGCAGGTTGCGGCCGCCCCAGGGCGCCTGCGGTGTGACCTGCGCCCAATTCACCCCGTCGGCCGAGCACCAGACATCGTTGATGCGGGTGGGCGTGTACCCACCGAAGATCCACATCTTGCCATCGTGGACCACCTCGCCCATGGAGTCGCGCCGGCACCAGGGCGCCTCGGTCACTACTTGTTCCCACTGGATCATGCGGTACCTCCTGGCGCATCGCCGAAATCGGGGACTTCCATGAGCACCCCACCCTGGAGCGCCGACTGGTGGGCCACCAGGCCTGGCAAGAGATAGCGGGCCGCCTGCCACACGTTGTTGGGTGGGGTCTCTCCGCTGGCACAGGCCCGGACGAAGTCATCGACCAAAAACTGGTGTGCCCCGCTGTGCCCGTTGGACAGGCCGATAAACTCCACCGGCAGCCTCTCCACCGGATGCACCCGCGAGACCCCCCGGTGGGTGCCGTCGCTGCCGGTGACCTGGGCCATCTGTCCCTCCGTGGCCCTCTGGCCGGCGCAGGCCAGCTCCTCGCGCAGGTCCAGGCAGGTGGCCCGGTCCTTGGTCACCCAGGTCTGCGAGCCCACCTGCTCCTCGTAGCTGGCCTCCGTGCCGTACAGCCGCATCCCCACCGTGCCCGGATGTCCGACCCGGCGGAATTCACTGATCCGGGCCAGGCTGCCGTCCGACATCCGGCAGAGCATGACCTCGTTGCTGAAGGGGTTCTGCCAGACATTGTCGGGCCGGGCATAAAGGTTGTCGGGATGGCGGTCCACAAAACCCATGCCGCACACCTGAGTGGCCCGGGCCCCGGTCACGGACACCACCATGCTGGTCGAATGGGTGGGATAGAAGAAAGGCGGCATGCCGAAGTACCGCTCCCACTCGGCCCCGTGCCGCCACTGGGCCACCGCGTACATGCCGTGCACGTAATCGTGGTAGTACTGGGCCTCGGCGTAGACCACGTGGCCAAAGTCCCCCTGGCGGAACCGCTCGCGGCAGTAGATGGCGCAAGGGTAGTAGTAGCTGGTCTCCCCCAGCATGTACACCCGGCCGCTCTCTTCCACGGCGCGGACCAGGGCCGTCATCTCCGCGATGGAGATGGCCGAGGGCACCGCCGAGTACACGTGTTTGCCGCTCTGGAGGACCTGCACCGCCTGGGGGCCGTGCAGGTGGTGCTGGGTGATGATGGCGATGGCGTCGACCGGAGATTGGCACAACTGGTCGAGGGAGGGGCAGGTGTCGCTGATGCCGAACTTCTCGGCCTTAACCCGGAGCTTCTCCGCGTCCAAGTCGCAGAGCACCACCTGTTCCACCAGGGGGTGGGCCTTAAAGAGGGGGATGAAGCTCTCGGCAAAGGCCCCGGCGCCGCAGACCCCGACCTCGATGCCCATGATCTAGCTCAGCCGGCGGCGATGGCGGCCCACTGCCGGCGGCCCAGCTTCTTGATCCGGCTGTCGGGCCATTTATCCAGGGGCCGGTACGAGGGATGCCCCGCCTTGTCCTCGCAGGGGTTGTGGCGGGTGTTGTAGCAGCAGATCAGGCTCCAGCGCGGGTCCTCGCTCTCGTTGGGGTCGGAGCGGTGGAGCAGATTGGCGTGGAAGAAGAGGGCGTCCCCCGGATTCATCTCGCAATAGACCAGGTCCAGGTGTTTTGCGGCTCGGGCCACCCGCTCGGGATTGGCCCCCACCTGGGTGCCGAATTTTCCGTGCTCGATGCGGCCCAGCTTGTGCGAGCCCTTTAGCACCTGCAGACAGCCGTTGTCCTGGTGCGCCCGGTCCACGGCGATGTAGCAACTGGCCATGTCCGGGTACAGGCAGTTGTTGTTGTACCAGTACCCGTAATCCTGGTGCCACTCCCAGGCCCCACCCACCCGCGGCTCCTTGACCATCATCTTGTAGTGGTAGAGGTAGACCTCGTCGTCCATGAGCTTCTCCATGGCATCGACGATGCGCCGGCCGTGGCAGAAGCCGTTGTAGATATCCTGGCGTTCGATCTCGGAGGTGAGCCAGATCTTGCTCTCCCGGCCGTCCGCGTCGATGGCGGCGCGGATGATCTGGGCCTTCTCCTGGTCGGCCTTGCCGATCTTGAGCAGGAGATCCATCTCCTCGGCGTCGTAGAGTTGACGGACCATCAGAAAGCCATCCCTGTTGAACTGCGCCTGCTGGGCCTTGGTGACTTTGAATCCTGCCATCGTCCTTTCCCCTCTCAAGCCCGCATAAGGGCCAGGCATTCCTCGTACGCGGCGAAGCGCTCCTGCTCCCGCTCCTCGGGATCGACGTACTTGAGCCACAGGGCGCTGCCCGGCTTCTTGCCGGCGAACTGGCGGTGGCTCTGGATGTGGGAGGGATCGGGCCCATTCCAGACCACCTCCCCATCCTGCATGTAGATGAAATTGCCCCGGTACTGGTCGACCATCACCCGCTGCTGGTCACGGTAGAAAAGCCCCTGCTCGCAGGCGGTCTGCCGGCAGGTGGCCATCACCGCGGGCGGATCGTACTCCACGGAATCGAAATCGGCCAGCGGCCCCTTCTTCTCGCTCTCAAAATCGATCTCCTTCAGGTCCACGGTGCCAAAACCGCCCTGGGCCGCCATCAACAGATGATTGCGGTCGCGGCGGAAGGGCGGGGTGGGCCAGTCCGAGGCCGGGTCGTGACCCATCAGATGAGCGGCGCAGGAGTCGGTGGCAGTGATCTGGTCCCCGGCGATCAGGCAGTCCCCGATGCGGCCCTCTCCTCCCCATTCCATGCCCCACTGCCCCACCAGCGCGTCGATGATGTTGAGGCAGGGGTTGGTGATCATCGCCAGGTCGGGCAGCACGTAGGAGAGGCGGATGGCGTGGTGGAAGTAGGTGCGCACCCGGCCTAAAGGCGGGATCGCCGGGGTGAGGCCGAAGAGGTTCTTCATGCACAGGGTGACGCCCATGAAATGGTGGTTCTTCATCTTGGCGATGGATACCACCTCGTCGGCGTCGGCAAAGCAGGAACTGAGGGTGTACCGCCCGAACATCCGCCCACCCCCTGGCACCTCGTAGCTGGCGAAGGGCGGCTGGTTCGAGTCCACGAACTCCACCCCGAATTCGTCGAGATGGGGCTGGTAATAGCGGAACTGCCCCGTGGGCTTCCCGTCCGCGTCGTAGGCAAAGGTGTCAGTGGCCACCAGTTGGGCGCTGGTGCGGTCGCGCAGGAGACGCAGCACCGCCTGGCACACCGCGTCGTCCACCAACTCGCGGCGCCGGCCCGCGAAATAGGCCACCTCCGGCTGGAACATCATGTTAAACTTGAGGACGATCTTGCGGGCCTTCTCCAGGCGGGCCCACGAGCGTTCCAGCGGGTCGGTGATCCGCCGCAGGGTCTGGTACACCTCCTCGCTGGCAGCGCGGTGGTCACAGTGGGCCGCACGGACCCGATAGGCTTTTGAGTTCATCTCTTCTCCCTCAGGCGAAACGTTCGGCGTCGTCCTCGGGGGCGTAGCCCAGCAACTGGCGGGCGTTCTGGGTGTCCCAGTAGGCTCGCTCGTTCCCCGAGATGCCGTAGAAGATACCGTATTTCACTGCCTCGGCCTCGATACCCCGCCACACCAGTTGGGCGCAGTCACGCGGGCTTAGCCAGGTGGAGAGGATGCGGTCTCCCCCCCGGTTCTTCACCGCCTCCTCGGGCTGGAAGGAGCCGATGCGCAGACAGATCACCGCCATGCCGTACTCGTCCACGAAGAAGCGGCCCAAATCCTCGCCAAAGGCTTTGCTCACCCCGTACAGGCTGTCGGGCCGGGCCAGCATCTCGGGGGTGGTATAGGTCTTTTCCATCTCGTAAAACCCGGTGACGTGGTTGGTGCTGGCAAAGACGATGCGCTTCACCCCTTGCCGCCGCGCTGCCTCGAAGAGGTTGTAGGTACCTTTGACGTTGTCTTCCAGAAGAGCCTCCCACCCTGCCCCGCCGCTGGGGTCGCCGGCCAGGTGCACCGCCGCGTCTATCCCGGCGCAGGCCCTTTCGAGCCCCTGCAGGTCCGCCAGATCGCAGATCATCGCTTCGCCCTCGGGTTCGGGCACGGGCCGGCGGTCCAACAGGCGCAGGTCGTAGCGGTCCTTGAGGAGGGTGCGCATCTGGGTGCCGATGCTGCCCGCCGCCCCGGTGATCAGTACCTTTTTGGCTGCCATCCTTTCCTCTCAGCGCTTCTCGGCTTTCTTTGCTTGGCCCGAAGTCTTGCCCGCGTCCACTACCACCGCCGTCATGGTTTTCCACCCCAGGTGTTTGCAGACCTCGAATTGCAGATGGCCGGCGACGATGTGGTAGCGGCCCGGCTCCGGGTCCGGGGCCACGACGATGGGCTGTTTCATCCACTGGGGCGACATGCTCTTGGCCGCCGCCTCGATCTCCTCCATGGCGTCGAACTGGAGCAGGGACTTGATGCGGTCCATCTCAATCTCGCGCACCTCCTGGGGCAGGGGCGCTACCGAAGGCTCGGGCTCCTTGCGCTCGGCCGAGCCGCGCCGGTAGGAGTACACGAAGGGGATGGCCAGGTCCACGGTGGTCAGGTTCTGCACCCCCTCGAAGATCTCCTTGGTGATGCGGTAGGAGATCTCGGCCCGGTCCTTGACCCGAGTCTGGTAGCGCAGGCGAAGGTACACCCCGTAGTCGTACATGTCGGAGCGGATGTAGGGCTGCACTCCGGTGGCCTGGATGATGTCACCGGTGACCTGGTGCGCCGCGTGGAGCAGCACCTTCTCCGCCGCTTCCCAGTTGGAGTCGAAGGTGATGCGCACCAGCACCTCGTCGAGCATGTACGGGCTTTCCTGCACCACCGTGTAGTTGATCACCACCTGGCTGAAGAGCATGGCGTTCGGCACCAGGATGTAGCGCCCCACTGCCTCCTCGCTGCCGATGGTGCCGCCCACCTGGTTGAGGTAAGTGTACATCGGGGTGGTGTCGGCCACGTCGCCAGTGAGTCCTAAGTTGGGGAACTGCACCCGGTCGCCGGGGCGGAAGGGCCGCTTGATCGAGATGAGGATCCAGGCGGCGAAACCACTGACCGGGGCCTGGAGGGACCAGCCTAAGAGCATGCCCCCGAAAAGGGAAAAGAAGGTGCCGAAGGCCGCCAGCTTGCCAAAGCCGTACGTCACCGCCAGTCCCACGCTTAGCACCGCCAGCAGCCGGTACACCCGGCCCACCATCGCCCCCTCGACGGGCGGGCGTTTCTTGGCCCCCAGGTAGAAGTGGGAGAAGAGGGTACATACCTCAGCCAGGCCCAGGAGTGCGGCCATCACCCCCAGCAGGGCCGGCACGCTCATGCCCGAGGACAGAGGGAGAAGCCCGGGGTTCAAATGATCGAGGCCGAAGCAGGCGGCGCTGATCGCCGCCCAGATCCCCAGGGTGGTGAGGGTGTTCTGTTGGTAGTGGTTGAACTTCATCGCCCCTCAGGCCACGTGGACTTGGGCGGTTGCTGGCGGGTCGGTGGGCCTGGGCTCATCCGCGCACGCCAGCGCCGCGCAGGGGGTGCCGAAGCGGGGCTGGGCAAAGGGCAGATGGGTGGCCCCGCGGGCCAGGATGTGCTGGTAGTTGGCCGCCTCCCCCTCGTACGGGGCCCCGTGGTTCCAGGGCACCCAGGAGCGGGCGTTGCAGTAGTGGCTGACAAAGGCCCGCCGCCAGCGGCTGCCGCTGCGGTTGGGGTGGGAGCGGTGCAGGAGGTGCGAGTGGAAGAAGACTACGTCGCCCGGTTCCACCGGCACCGGCATCGGGGGCGGGTACTTGCCCACGATCCGGGCGAGCGTGTTGACCTGGTCGTCCATGTTGCTGGTCTCCTCGACGATGCCCAGGTCGGCAAAGGCCCCCTCGGTGTGGATGAGGCTGCCGCGCCCGGCGTCGGGGTAGATGGGCTCGTGGTTGGAGCCGGGCACCACCCACAGGCAGCCGTTCTCCTCATCGACCCGGTCCAGGGCCAGCCAGGTGCCGATCAGGGTCTCGGGATAGGTGGTGATGTAGTAGGCGTCCTGGTGCCAGCCCTGGCCGCCCATGCCGGGGGCATTGTAGAAAAGCATGGTCTGCAGGCTCAACACGTCCGGGCCTATGAGGGCTTCGAGCACGTCGAGGACGCGGGGGTGCAGCAGGAAGCGCTCGCTGGGAAGGTCGTGGCGGTGGAGTTGATGCACGCGGGTGAAACGGTTGATGAGTTGCTCCTCGGTGGCATCGAGCGGGGGAGGCTCCATTCCGGGCACCGGCACCTTGCCGTGGAGCAGGTCCATGCCGTGGGTGATCAGGGATTCTACCTCACCGGCCGACACCAGGCCGGGCACCACCAGAAAGCCCTGAGTCTGGTATTGCACATATTGGGCCACCACCACCTTGTAGCGGTCGGGCCGCTCCTCTGCCACTGATTTGTAGGACATAGCCACTCCTGGTCCCCTTGGACAAGACCCCAGAAATCAAGGCACCCGGGCCCGGCAAGTCAACCGTGGCCATTCGGAAACAGCCCTCTGGCCAGACCGCGCCATCCGCCCCGGCCCCGCCCCCCGCTCCTGGCACAGCCCTTCCTCCCCTGCCTGCCGTATAGAAGGAGCGCCATGCTGCCCAACGGACACCCGCCGGCCTTGGAGCCGGAGCACCTGCGCTTTGCCCGCCGCTTCCTGCTGGCCCTGCTAACCGGGGCCGCCCTGCGCCCCCCGCCGCCGAGCGCTGGTCCGTGCGCTACGCCCGCGCCGAGCTGGCCCAGCGGCAGTAGGAGGTATCCCTGGCCCGGCAGCGCCTGAAGGGCCTGAACGCGGGCCGGCCCGAGCTGGAGACCCTGGTCCAGACCCGCGAAAAACTCGCCCAGGACCGCGCCCTGCTGGCTGGCCGCCTCGACCAGGCCCCGATGCGCACCCCACTGGCCGGCACCGTGCTCAACGGGCGGGGGGGCTGGAGCGGCGCTCCGACGACTACCTCCAGGCCGGCGAAGCCCTGCTCGAACTGGCCCAGGACCAGGGTTGGCAGGCCCGGGTCCTGGTAAGGGAGGAGGACCTGCCTAAGGTGCACCCCGGCCAGCAGTCCCGCCTCTACCTGCGCGCCTTACCTCACCTGGAGCACCGCGTCTTTCCCGGCCAGTTCCACAGTGTCGCCGCGCTGCCCTGGCCGCAGGCTGGCCGCTATCAGGTGAAGGTGACGCTCCAGCCACAGGACTATTCCCTGGCCTGCGGCATGAACGACCGAACCCTGATCCTGCGCCCCTCCTGGGGTTTCGTGGCCTGGTTCCTTCTGGTGGAGGGGATGGTCACCCTTCTCGCGTGCCCGGCCCGTACCTGACCAAGATCCTCCTCGACCAGGTCCAGCCCCACGCCGACTTCGGCCTGCGCTACTTTGTCCTGGCCCTGGGAGCCGGGCTCTCCACCTTTCTGGGCCTCACCGGTAGCCTGCACGGCTACTTCGCCCAGCAGGTCAACACCGCCATGCACTTCGATTTCCAGGGCCGCCTGTACCCCCACCTGCAGGGGCTCGATTTCGCTTTCTGCGACCAGCGCGAGACCAGCGAGGTGCTCTTGCGCTTCGGGGACATCGGCGCCCTCACCTCGGCGCTACTCGGCGGCTTGCAGCTGCTGGTCTTTCCCCTCCTGCTCTTCTGCCTCCACTGGAAACTGGCGCTGCTCAGCATCGCCATCCTGCCCCTCGACGCCCTGCTGGCGGCGCGGCGCAGCCGCACCACCCTGATCATCGCCCATTCCCTGGCCGCCATGCGCTGCGCCAGCGAGATCGCCGTGTTGGAAGAAGGCTACATCGCCGAGCAGGGACCCCACGAGTTGCTGGTGCTGCAAGGGGGCTTATACGCCTCCCTCCATGCTCAGCTTTCCGGGGCCAAGGCTGCCGTGCAGTTCACCACCCACCCAGCAGGTGCGCGATGTGCGAAACCCCGGAGACCCCTTTGTCCCAACGGCCTATTGAAAGGGCATTTCCGGCGTGGCCGGCGGGGAGGATAGTGTTGTCGATCGCGGTGGAATTCTTTCTATCGATCATTATGGGTAACTGATCGGCGCTATAGTTACAACGGTGAGTATCTGCTTTGTAGGGGGTATTGACGAGGGGATGGCGCAGATCCCTGGACTTCTCGCGCTGTTCTTGTAAGGGCCCATTGTACTTGCGCTGATTGTATTCCGCTTGAGGCGCAGAGGGTTTTCCCTGGGTGATGCGTGGGGGGCATACTCTTTGGAGGTTCGTCAATTATGGATAGCAATGCTTGCCGGGGTCGCCCTTATGTCAGCCACCGAACTCAGCGCCAGGGCGGAGTAAATGAAAATGACTGTGTAAATGGCAGGATCAGTTTTGGGTGCAGGTATCAGGAACCATCAGGGCAAATTGGTTGGTTGCTGCTTTCCAGTCCCGGATGGGTCGGGTCCATTTCTTGGCAATATTCCTCGTGGCCAGGAAGATCAGCTTGGTGACGGCGTCATCAGTGGGGAAGGCGCCGCGGCTTTTGAGGATCTTCCGTAGCGAATGGTTGAGGGATTCAATGGCGTTGGTGGTGGAGATCACCTTGCGGATTTCGGGTGGGTAGGCAACGAAGGT
>VGJS01000090.1 GCA_016867395.1 Candidatus Handelsmanbacteria bacterium | reverse complement strand
CGCCGCAAGGTGTCCCCCGCACTGATCCCCGCCACCGAATCCTCCCGCACCGTCACCGTCCCCAACACCGTCGCCACATCACCCACCACGAAACCCTGCGACCCCACCTCCACCATCTGGGAATAGCCCGGAGAGGCCACGAGGGCGATCAGGGCCCAAACCAGCACCAGGCCCTTCACCAGCCGCTTCAGCCCACCACCCCCTTTGCGCATAGCCAGCTCCACCTCGCGACTAGCGCTTGACCAGTTTGGCAACGTAGAGCTTCAGCCAGGTCAGGTTCTTGTCGTCCCGCTGCCCCCTGGCGCAAAAGGCGATCTGCGAGCCGTCTGCGGAGATATCCAGGTGGGTGTGCAGCGCCGTATCCGCCAATAGGGTGCCCAGTTCATTGGTCTTGACATTGACAAACTGGATCGGGTTCTGTTCCTCCTCGAGAATGCGCACAAAAAAAAGGTGCTCCCCGTCTGGATGCCATTCAGGGGCATCCTCGTCTAGAACGCGGTTCACCAGCTTGCGCTGGTTGGTGCCGTCCGCGTTCATGACCCATAGGCCCCACTCGTTCTTGTTTTCCCCTTGTCCCGACAGAAAGGCGATCAGGCGTCCGTCCGGGGACCAAGTGGCCTTACCCTCCGGCGTGGGGAACCGCGTCAGTTGCACGATCTGCCCCGGCGCGACCCGGCGGACGCTGCCATCAGCGTTGCCGGTCACATTGATGGAGGTCTTGTAGATGTCGTTGTTACCGCGGTCGATGCCGGTGAATACAATCTCGCTCCCTGCCGGCGAGAAGGAGGGATCCAACTGGGGAAGCTCCTGGCGGTTGGACAGCCGCTGTCCTCTGGTCTGTTTGCCCTTGAGCTTGGGCAGGCTCTCGAGGCCGTGCATCTCAAGCCGCGCGTCCGCCTCGCTCTCGATCATTTCGCCCTGGCAATAGACTAGATAATCGTACTTGGGGTGGAAGTCCGGCAGAGCCACGTAGGGATCCCCCGGTTCTCCGCCGACAATGGCCCAGAAATCCCCCCAGCCCTTCTGCAGCGGGTCCATGTAGTAGAGGCCGAAGTAGCCCTGGGAGCCGCTACCCACGTAGGCGAAGAACCCCGAACCGCTCCGCGCCCAGGTCAGGTCGAAGTTGGCTACCGCCCGCGATGATCTCCGACTGCCGGGAAGAAATGGGGACGAGGAGGAGGAACTGGCAGTGGACACCACTTCGTTGGCCGCGCCCTTGGCAGCATCGTACACGAAGAGCCGACGCTGCTGATCCTTGAGGGTCTCGAAAGACAGCATCCGGGCTTCGGGCGACCAATGGGGTTTGACGTAATTGGAACTGGCACTTTCCCTGGCGGTCTCCCCCTCGGCCACGGTTCTAGTCTCGATAGCGGAGAACCTTGCCCCGGCTCCGGCCGGGGCGGTCGTGGCCACCAGGCCGGCCAGCAGAACCCAGGCACAGGAACGCGGCCACGACTTCGGCAAAACAGCGAGCACAGCAGTAGTGTACATTGACTCCATGCCTCCCCTGTCAGCGGGCTCCCCAAAACCCGAGGAACATCGCGGTTCCAGTGAGTACGTAGAGGGCGATGCTGTACGCCCTTTCCCAACCACTGTCCTCGCTATCCTGCAGGACCAACTCGGTATGGGTCTCTGCGGGAATGTAGATGTGCTGTCGCGGTTTGATTCGGAGCTCCACGAATTTGTCCACCGGCAGGGCCCGCGCCGGCTTGAAGCGGTATTTTTCAAGCAGTTCCAGCTTCACCAGGTCCTCCGGCACCTTCTCCACCAGTTTCCACCCTGCCTCCTCCTCCCAGGAGATCTCCAGGGGCTGCGTCTCTGCGGAAGAGAACTGGAACCGGTACCGCCGAACCTCCTCGCCGCCCTTGATGAGGAGCGAATACCCCACGGAGCGGCCGGGAAAGGTAACCACTGGAAAGTACTTGATCTCCAAAAATGGGCGGCCTTCACTATCAACTCTGCCAAAAAAAAACTCGTCCTCCCGGTATCTCTGCGGATCCTGCAGGATCTGGAGGCGGTTGATCTGGGAGGCCTCCAGGCGTTTGGGGTAGAGGAACTCGATCTTCACCCCCTCGATGTAAGAGAGCAACGGGATCTTGCGGTTCTTGATCTTGATCCGCAACGGGCGAAACAACCGCCCGATCTCCTCCTGGTTCTCCACCGCCCGTATGTATATCTTGTCCTCTTCGGCCACCAGAACCTTAGCGCTATCGAACTGGGTCACTGCATCAGCGATCCTGCCCCCGTTGAGGTAGCTTTCTCCCAGGAGGAGGAACGCCTCCGCTTTTGTTTTTTCGTACTGCTGTCCTAAGGGATCCATATTGATGATGGCGATGATCTCGCGGAGCATACGCTGAGCTCCTTTGGAGTCGTTCCTGAGATTGCGCTTGGCCTGACTCAACAACTCCGTGGGGCTCTGCGTGTCTTGACCTAGGGCCTGTCCCAGGGCCAAGATTATCGTCAGGCCGGCACCCCAGACAGCATGATGGCGCCACATGATTCACCTCTCGCTCAGAGCAAAAGGAATAGGCCGATAAGGCCCAGTGAAGAGGCCGCCTGTAGCACGGCCCGGCGCAACTGCCGGCGCCGGTCGAAGTCGATGTGGTAAATGCGTCCCCCCTGGATCACGTAAGTGTTCACCTGGTTGGGGATCAAGGTGGTCGGCCCGTACTGCTGTCCTCCCAAATTGGTCTGGGACAGCGCCGCAAAATAGTCCTTCCTCAGATTCAGGCGCACGCTACCGTACCCTCTGCCCAGGCCGGGGAAAGGCATTGGCTGTACGGCCAGGGGGGTCGGCTCGATGCTCGTGTCCTCGCGCTCCTTGTCGGCCTTGGCCTTGGCCTGTTCGATCAACTGCCGGTATTGACGCGGGGGATCGTAACCCGCGGCGAGACCTGCCTCCATATCCTCGATGGCCTTCTCGTAATCCTTCAAGTGGTATGCGATCACCCCGAGGCGGAAATCCACCTCGGCGAAGGCGGATTCCACGCTGGGGGTGGAAGGCAGATCTTCAATGTCCTGGGTTTTTTGCAGCGTTTTGTCGGCATCGAGCCAGGTTCTCCTGTCCATCATCTTCCGGGCGTACTCGAGATAGCGCTCCAGCAATTCCTTGGGGTCGGTGATGATGTATTCTTCCAGGTCGGGCCAATCGGTGGAGGGCGCGAACCTGCTCTTGCTGCTCTTCACCTTCTTCCACTCGGCCTTGGCGCTGATGTTGTCGTCCTTGCACAGGTAGATCCTGGTCATCAGGTAATAGCCGTACCAGGAATCCGACGCCACCTTGGTCACCGCCCAGGCGAACTTCTCAGCCTCGTCGCAAAGCCTTCTGTCGATCTTGCGCTGGGCCATCTTGGACCCTTCGCGGAACACCTGCAGCCGGTAGCGCTCGCTGTAATCCAGGGGCTCGCCGCGCTCCTCCTTTTCGAGCACCTTTCCCAGTTCGGTCCCGCCCATATCGGGCAGGACCGCCTTGGCTACCGCCACCGAATCCTGGATATCCTCCTCCTCTCTGGTGCTCTCCGCCGCCAGCTCCTCGACCAAGGGCGCGACCTCTGAGACGCTCACCGGGGGAGTGGAGGGGGCGGTAGGAGCAGGTCGAGGCTGGGGAATCGGCTCTTTGTCCGGTGAAGGCAGGACAGGGTGCAGGGCTTCCTGGGGGATGGCAGGTGGGGGGTCCTCGCGATCCAAGGCAGGGATGGGTTCGATTTTGCCCCTGAAATCGACCTTGTACTGCTTCGCCTTGGCGTAGTGGCTGCGCGCCTTTGCCGAGTCCTGCAACCCCCCAGGTTCGACATAGATGCGAGCCAGATAGTAGTGCCCAATGGCGTTCCTAGGCCTGATCCGCAACAATGCCCTGAAGGTTTTCTCGGCCTCGGGGTACTTCCCGGCCTCGAAAAATCGTTGGCCTTCCGCGGTCAACATGGCCTCGTGGTCCTGGGCCTTGCCATGGGTCACCCAGGCCACCAGCAGCACTCCCAGGGCGAGGAACAGTCTCTTCACGGCTCGCCGTCCTTATTTCTACAGACATCCATTTCCGCAAAAAAGTGGCAGGCTACTTCGTGGGGTGTATCGAAGTAGCTCTCGACCTGGATCAGTTCCGGATCCTCCGTCTCGCACTTCACTGGCAGACCCATTTTCCTATATAGGGAGCACCTAGGGTGATAGCGGCAACCGCTGGGCTGCTGGTCGGGCTCATCCCAGGAATGGGCCTCCTGCCTCCAGTCCAAGGAGTAGCCGCTTTCCCAGGCGCTGGACATGTATTCGGCGGCTTTGAGCAGCTCGTAGGTGTAGGGGTGCAGGCACCGGTTCGCCCGCATGGTGGGGTTGGCGCCCACCTCGACCACCTTGCCCAGGTACATCACCGCGATGCGATCGCTGACGTACTTGATCACCCCGATGTCGTGGGAGATGAAGAGGTAGCTCAAACCCGAACTCTGCTCCTTCAGATCCTGAAGCAAGTTGATGACCTGCGACTTGATCGACACATCAAGAGCCGCCACCGGCTCGTCGGCAATGATAAACTCCGGATTCACCGCCAGGGTGCGGGCGATGCCCACGCGACGGCGCTCACCTCCGCTGAGCTCAAAGGGATATTGGCGCAGCTTGTCCTTTTGCAGGTTGACCTGCGCTAGCAGCCCCTCCGCCCGCTCTGCCACCTCTTTCTTGCTGCCCCGGAAGTTGATCCGCACCCCCTCGGCGACGATCTCCTCCACCTTCATATGGTTGTTTAGGGCCGCGTACGGATCTTGAAAGATCATCTGCATGCGGCGTCTGATCTTCCGCAACTCCTTCTTCTCCAACCCGAAGACATCGCAGCCGTCGAAATAGACCTTACCGTGGATTTGACTGATTAGGCGGAGCAGCGCCAGGCCCAGGGTGGTCTTGCCGCAACCGCTTTCGCCGACTAATCCCAGGGTCTCCCCCTTGTACACCTTCATTGAAACCGCGTCGAGCGCTTTGAACTGCGCGGCGTGTTTGGTGCCCCACAGCGACCGCTTCTTCTTCCGCACGGGGAAAAACTTGCTGACCTGCTCGGCGCTGACGAGCACCTGCGGGTCCCTTTCGGGCGCTTCCTGGGAATCCCTGAGAGAGGTAGGAGCCGGTTCTGCCAGCAACTGTACGCTGGGCCTGACCTCCGCCAGCGCCCAGCAGCATGCCCAGTGCCCCCTGTCGATGGTGCTTTTTCCCGGCGGAGCTACGGTGCACTCGGCCAGCTGTTCGCGATGACCCTTGAACACCTCGCAGCGGGGGTGAAAGGCGCAGCCTGGGGGAGGCGTCAAGGGGTTGGGCACCTCCTGCTCGATGACCTGCAGCTTGCCCCCCTTTTTCAGCACCTCCAAATTGGGCAGCAATTTCAGCAGCGCCACGGTGTAGGGATGGCGCTGGGGGAGCTCAAAGTCCAGAATCCTCTCCCTGGGGCCCAGTTCCACGATCCGCCCGCAGTACATCACCGCCATGCGGTCGGACAGTTGCCCGATCAAGCCCATGTCATGGGAGATCAGCAGCACCGTAGTCCCCAGGGTCTGCTTCAGTTCCCGGAATAGCTCGACGATGCAGGCCTGGATGGTCACATCCAGCCCGGTGGTAGGTTCGTCGGCGATCACCAGATCCGGCTTGCTGGCCAAGCCAATGGCGATCATCACCCGCTGGCAGGCCCCCCCGTTGAGTTCGTGCGGGTAGGCGTTGAGCTTGTCCCTGGGCACATACACTCGCTCCAGCCACTTCAGGGCCATGTGCTCCAATTCCTCCTCACCCCGGTCCTTCCCCTGCTCCCCCATGCGGATTGCCTCGCGCAGCTGGGCGCCCACGGTCCAGAACGGGTTGAGGGAGGTCTGGGGGTCCTGGAAAATGATCGAGATCCTGGTGCCTCGCACCTGGCGGTAGATCTGGTTGATCTCCTTCTGCCAGCGCTTCGCGGCTTTGCGCAGAGCGACCAACTCGCCCTTTTCGTTGCGCTCGACCTCAACGGTGTACTGCAGGGGGGCGGCCAGGTTAGCCGGCTCGCTCGCCCCATCGGGAGCAAAGAGGATCTCCCCTTCCACCACCCCGGGAAAGGCATTCACCATGCCAATGATCGAGCGCGCGGTCATGGACTTTCCGCACCCGCTCTCCCCGACCAGACCCAGAGTCTCGCCTCGGCGGATATCGAAGCTGACGCCGTCCACGCACCGGACCACCCCACGGTTGGTCTCGATGTAGGTTTTCAGGTTCTTTATCTCGAGCAGGTTCATGCCCTTCCTATTCCTTTCCTCTTCCCGGCTCCAACAGATCGTTGAGCAAAGCTGCCAGGTAGCTGTAGAAAAACACCGACAGGGCGATCATGCCCATCACCGGGAGGCTCCCCTGGTGCCGCCCGGCGCGGATGTCGGGAACCATGGTGCGCAGCATCAGTCCCCAGCTAATAAGGGGGTATTCGACACCGAAGTTGAGGTAGGTCAGGGTGGTTTCTACCAGGATAGCCTGGCCCATCATGTAGGCCCCCTGGACAATGATCAGCGGCCGGCACTCGTACCACAGGATGTGTTTGAGGATGATCTGCGCCGGGCTCAGCCCCAGGGATTGGGAGGCCTGAATGTAGGTGGCTTCTTTCAGGGAGGCGATCCTGCCCTTGATTAACTCGGCCAGTTTAGGGCTGCTGAAGAGCCCGAGCAGTAGCATGAGGACGGAAACCCTCAGAAAGGGCCACCGGGCGTGTACGGTCCCGTCGATGATGATGACGGCAAGCAACAGGAATAGGAGGATAGGAAAGGTATTGACCAGGTTGAAGAGGAATACCAACACCCTCCTCCAGTTGCCCTCAAAATACCCGGAAACCACGCCGAACCCGATCCCCGCCACCAGAAAGGTGAACAGACAGGTAAGACCGGTCGCCAGACTGGTCCGCGCCCCGTGGGCCAGGCGAAGCAGCAGGTCGCGTCCCTGTTCGTCAGTGCCCAGCAGATGATGGCGGCTTGGCGGAGCGTAGTCCATGAAGACGGCCGTGCTGGCCCTTTTGTTCGACAGCATCTCCGCCGAAAACCCTTCCCCGCTGGCCCTGGCCTGGACACGGTACCGCTCGTGGGGGTCTCCGCCCACAAAGCTGTACAGCAGCAGGGCGCCGTACAGCACGAAGAAACAGGCGATGAAGGCCACCCGCACGATACCCAGCGAGCGGATCACCGGGAGCACTCCTCGTTGCGGCGCCAAGGCGACGGGTTTCAGCATTCGTCCAACTGCCTTCTTACCGGCTTAGTTTGGGATCCAGCCGGTTGCGGACTGTATCGGTCAGCTCTCCGAGGAAGATCAGCAGGAGTGCCACCGCTACCGTAACTCCCATAATCAGATCGACATTGCGCAACTCGATTGCCTTGATGATGTCGTACCCCAGCCCCAGGTAGGAGAAGACCCACTCGACGATGATGGTTCCTCCCACCAGGGTCTGAATCCTGGAGTTGGTGGCGTCCATTAAGCCCAGGGTGATTTCGTACAGGGTGGCATGCCGCAACTGACTGGCCCCCCTGCTCATGGCGGCGATGGCGTAGTCCTGATGCAGGGCCTGGCTGATTTGCGTCCGGATCACGGAATAATAATCGACCAGGGTGCCGTTGCCGAACGTCAGGATCACCAGCAACCAGGGCGAGAAGCCGGCGTTGGGCTGCACCCAGCCCAGGATGATCATCGCAAAAGAGAGCACGATGATGTGCAAACCGGAGATCAGGTTGAGCAGGGAGACCAGGTTCTTGGTCAACAGGTTATTCGCGTGCAGGGAAATCACCGTCATGCCCAGGGCCAGGGCCAGGGAGAGCACCAGGGATCCGCCCACTAGCTTCAGGGTCCGGGGAACATGGGAGCCCAGGCGCTCGACCACCGGCGTTCCCTCGCAGGTCCCCAGGTTCCCGCGGACGGCGCCCCCCGCCCAGTCCAGGTAACCACTGACCAGCTTGCCCACGCTGCGCTCCTTGACGGCCCTGTGCCGCTGCATCTCCTCGAGGTTGCTTCCCGGGGTGACGTACAGAACCACGTACACAAAGAGGGTGATCCCCAGCAACTTGAGGAGGAGACTGCCCCCGAACCGGGCGATCGGCTTCCAGGCTTTGCTACTCACGGAGTTCCCACTGGTCGATGTAGCTGAAGAAGTAAAAAGGATGGATGCGGGGCATCTTGGCGAACTCGTCCGACCGGTACGCGGCGCTGTATTCGACCGTCCACAGGAAATTGTACGGGCACTCCTGATGAATCAGCTCGTGCAGGCGCTTGCCGACCTCGGTGCGCTCGGTGTTGTCGGCGGAGTTGCCGAAGCGCTCCAGGTACTCCTGGATCTCGTCGTTCTCGAACTGGACGATATTGAAATATCCGGGCTCCTGCTCAGTCTTGGAGAAGAGCGGGTAGATGTTGCTGCCCTCGTCAAACTTCCACGACACGAAGGTGATGTCGTAGTCGCGCTTAAAGAAAACCTTCTCATACCAGGCGCTCTCCTCCTGCCAGTCCATTTCCACGTCGAGATTCAGCGCCTTGGTCAACTGCTGCGCAAAGTCGCTGCACACGTTTTTATTTGACTGGCTCATGGCCTTGGAGAGCACCATCCGCAGGCGCAGGGGCTGACCATTGACTTCGCGGACCCCATCCCCATCCTCATCCACGAATCCCAGTTCTGCCAGGATTTGTTTTGCCCGTTCGGAATCATAGGCATAGGGTTGTATTTCGGGGTTGAAGCAGAAGCTCGAACTGGTGAAGGGGCCGGAGATGAGCTGGCCCCGATCCTGGAAAATCGACTTCAGGGACTCGCCTTTATTGAAGGCCATGGAGAGGGCTTGGCGCACCTCCCTGAACTTGAGGACCTCGTTTTTGCAGTTGAAGGCGAACCCGTACCAGGATTGGGAGTCATAGGGCAGCACGTTGACATCCAGGCTGGTCTCCAGCTGGGGCAGGTCCTGGGGCCGCACCACCGGATCGAAGTGGACCCATCCCGACAGCAAGAGCCCAAGGTGGGTGTTCTCGTCGGGGTTCACGGTCATCTCTACTTTGTCGATAGACCCCGGCGCCGCGTAGTACTTGTCGTTCCACCCCAACTTGATCCGGTTCTCCTCGAGGGTCGTGATCTTGAAGGGCCCGGCACCCACGGGGTTGCGGTTGAAGGCGCTTTCCTGGGGGATGTAGGTGCTGTCGCCCAGCAGGTGCTTGGGCATGATGTAAAACCCCATGCGGCCGATCGCCCTAGAGTCGTTATGCCGCAACTTGAAGCGGACGGCATGGTCGTCCAGGGGCGCCACCTCGGCGAAGACTTCAAAGCTGCTGGCGTTGCCGTATTTCGACCGGGGATCCCGGTAGATGTTGAGGGAATGGACCACGTCCGCCGGCGTGACCGGCTGGCCATCCGGCCACAGCAGCCCCTGTTTCAGCTCGACGGCAAACTCCTGGGTCTCTTCGTTGTACTCCGGTTTCTTCAGGGCGATCTCCGGCACCCACTCCCCCTCTTCGTCGATGCTCATCAGCCCCCGGAACATCAGTTCGAGGAGGCGTACCCCGATCACGTTGCGCGCTCCGTCCACCGGGTTGAGCATTTCGGGCTTGCTGGTCTCGATGTACTTGAGTTCTCCGCCCTGGGCGGCAGGCAAATGCCAGAAGGCTGCTAGAACCACTCCCGCTAACAGCCCGGTCTTCAGCCTCATCTTACACCTCACTCTACTTCCCAACTCTCAATGCCGCGGAAAAAATAAAACGGGTCAATGGTGATCTTTTTCACTTCGATGCGGCGGCCGGCATTGTAGGTCAGGGTCCACAAGAAGGTGTACGGACACTCCTCGCTGAGCATCGCGTGCAGACGCTTGCCGATTTCCGCCCTCTCCGACTGATCGGCGCCGTAGCGGAAGCGGCGGAGCAATTCCTCGACCTCCTCGTTGTCGAACTGGACAAGGTTGTACTGGCCGGGCAACTGCTCAGACCGGGAGAACAAGGGGTAAATGTTGCTGCCCTCGTCGAACTTCCAAAACATGAAGGTGATGTCGTAGTCGCGCTTAAAGAAAACCTTCTCATACCAGGCGCTCTCCTCCTGCCAGTCCATTTCCACCTCGATGAGATGGCCTTTCAGTTGCCGGACGAAGTCAGTGCAGACGTTCTTGTTGGCCTGGGTTATGCCCTTGGAGACCACCATTCTTAGGCGCAGGGGCTTGCCGTTGTAGTCCCTGATATTGTCCCCGTCGCTGTCGATCATCCCGGCTTCCTCGAGCAGCCTCTTACCGGCGTCCTCGTCGTACGGGTAAACCTGCACCTCGGAGTTGTAGCAGAAGCTGGACTGGGTGAAGGGACCGGAAACCAGTTCCCCTTGCTTGTAGAAGTTGGCCTCCAAAGCCTCCTCGCGGTTGAAAAGATAGGTGAGAGCCTGGCGCACCTCCTTGAAGCGCAGAACCTCGTTTCGGCAGTTGTAAGCAAATCCGAACCAGGTCTTCGAATCGTAGGGTTCGATCTGGGTATAGGCATTCTTGTCTATGGCGGCGATGTCTTCCGGCCGGATGACCGGGTCCAAGTAGACCCCTCCGGTCATCAGCATATGGTGGTGCACATTCTCATCCGGATTCACCTGCAGTTCTACCTGCCCAATCGAAGGTTTTTCCTTGTAGTAGTTGGCGTTCACGGCAAAGCGGATAATGTTGTCTTCGATGTCACTCACCTCGTACGGTCCGGCCCCGATGGGAGCCCGGTTGAAGCTGTTCTCCTTGTCCAGGTAGGTTTTTTTGAGCATGTGCTTGGGCATGAGATAAAACCCCGCGCGTGGAATGACGTCGCGGTCGCTCTGCTTGAGGACGAAGCGCACGGTCTTGTCGTCCACCGCTTCCACCCGCTCGAAAACCTCCAGGTTGCTGCGGTTGCCGAAGCTGTTCTCCTCGTCCATGTAAACCTCGTAGGAGAAAACCACGTCCTGTGCACTCAAATCTCGTCCGTCGGGCCACTTGGCCTCTGGCCTGATCCTCACCACCATCTCGGTGGCTCCGGGCTGCAGTTCCGGCAGTGCCACCGCCACCTCAGGCACCCACTTCCCCTCGCGGTCCTGGGTGATTAGGCCCCGGAACAGCAATTCCATCACCCGGACGCCGATGACGTTCCTCATGCCGTCGATGGGATTGAGCAATTCCGGCTTGCTGGTCTCGATGTACTTGAGCACCGGGCCGTTCTGGCCCATCGTCTGGCCGGGGAGTAAGGCGGTTCCGCCCACGATCAGGGCTGGCGCCACGATCTTTGCTAGCGACATCTCCTCATTCCTTCTGCTGTGGTGAATTCACTGACCGCCGGAACCTGGGACGGTGTGCTCCGGGGCATCTCCGCCAAAATCCGCCAGCAGGTATCCGTAGATCTCCAGTGCCGGGATGCAGGCGGGATCCTGCGCGGCCAGCGCGCCGATAATTTTTTTGCCAAGCGACCACTGAATCTTGGTGTCTAGGTAATATGCCCTGGCCAGGTTCAGGAGAAAACTCGGCTCCACCTTTTGGGGATCGTACCCGCTGCTTTTGTCGTGCACCCGTTCGAGGATCTCCACCGCCTGGTCCCTGCGCTCCTTCGGCCCCCGGACCAGCAGTTGTGCGGCCTGCATACCGGCATGGTGGTAGTAGTCATACTCCTCGTCGCCCAACTGCTGTGGCCGCACCCTGCACAGCCGATCATAGGCCAAGTCCAGGGCGCGGAAATCTGGCTGGCCTCCTGCAACTTTGCACTGCTCTTCAAGGAGGGTAAATCTCACCGCCAGGTCCGCCCACCCCTCGCCCTCGCCCAGGCCGTGCCAGATCTTTGTCGCCTGGCTCGCTTGCCCCTGCTCGGCCAAGGCCCGGCCACGGTAGGCCTGGGCGAGGCGGCCGAGGTACTGCAGGTACCCGGCCGCCGGCTGCTTCTCCAGGCCAGCTATGAACCTGGCATAGGCAACCTCTGCCAACGGCCACTGCCCGGCCCCTTGTAGCGCCTTGCCCAGTAGGTACTGAGCATAGAGGCCGCGGTCGCCCGGTTCGCCGGTCAGCCTTTCCAGGTCGGCCGCTGCCAGCTGGTAACAGACGTGGGCGAGTAACGGGATGAAGGCGATCCCGTAGTGCTTTCGTTTGAAGCTCTCTGCCTGGCCCTGGCTCTGGATCTCCTCCTCCGCCAAGGGCTGGTGCGGTTGGTAGGACTGCAAAACCTGGTAGGCCTCGCGGACCTTGCCCTCACTTAGCCGGAGCCAGGCCAGATCCACCAGAGCAGCGTTGCGCAGGCCAAGATCCGCCATCTCCATCCCTTCCCCCGGCATCTCCCGGGCACCAGGGGGCGGCTCCCCTATCTCGACTTGTGTCCTGTAGCTCATCAGGGCCAGCCCAGGGTCTGCCCCCTCACTGGCGGCGGCCTCCTGGATCAACCTCCTGCCTTCTTCAGCCCTGCCCATGCGGACATAGCTGGCGCCAATGGCCACCTGGGCCCGCTTTGCCAGGCCCTGGGGAACTTGTTCCGGCTGGATCCGCTCCAGCATCGCGGCGCTGAGCGGAAACGCGCCCTGCTCGTATGCCCCCATGGCCGCGAAACACACCAACATGCTACTGCGCATCTCCCCCTCTTGCTGGCGCTCCTCCCAAAGGCGATGCAGCTCGCGGCGGAGTTCGGCGGCGAACAGGGCCAGGTGCTGGTAGAACTCGCCGGCCTCGGCAAGGAGCCGGGCGCGCTCAAGCAACTGGTCCGGTTTCTGGTCCAATTGCTGGGCGAGGTAGTACTCCATGGCCTGGGGGTAGCGGTTCTCGGCCAGGGCCTCCTGGGCCTGCTGCAAGGTTCCGCTTGCCGCACCCTTGGCCTTGGCGGCGACCGGTTCCCGCGCTGGTGTCTTTTCCTCTGCCTTCTGCCCTCCTTCGGGGCTACTGCTGCAACCACACATCCCCACAACAAGCAGGATTAGCCAGAGGTGCTTCGCTCTGCGCCTGCGCATAAGATCCCCCATGGAATGCTACTGGCAATCCGAGTTGATGAGTTCGGTCTCCACCTGCGACTTGCGTTGCCCAGCATCGCGAATGTTTTGTCCTTCGGCGTTGCTGAGGAAGCTCTCCCAGTTCTGCAGCAGCTTTTGCGCTTCGGCGCATTTTTCGGTTGATGCCAGTGACCTATTAGAGTCGAAGTGCCAGTCGTGCCGGCAGAGCACCTGGGTGTACTCCACCATTACCCGCTTGGCCTCGCGTTCGTTCGCCGCAAAAAGGTTCCGGTAGGTGAAGGCCTTGCGGGCGTACTCAATCCCCGTAAGGTACTTTTTCTCCCGATGGTTGGCCTGGGCTGCTGCCAGGTAGAGGTACGGATCAGAGCCGTGCGGGGCGGCAATGGCCTCGTCGAAATATCTGACCGCATCGCTGAACTCCCCTTTCTTGTTGTAGTAGAACCCCACCCGCTTCATCGTTTCGCTGTACTTGGGATGGTCCTTGGCCACCTGCTTGTAGTACTCGATGGCCTCGTCCTCCTTGCCCTCCTCGCGCAACTTTTCGGCCTTCACGAAGGGATCGACGAGATCAAGGGACACGGAAACCTCGGGTCTATTGCAGGTGACGGGCTTCGTCACTGTGACCCCCTCCCCCTTGGCCACCAGGAAGTACTCGCCGTACGCCACGGTGGCCTCCAAGGCGCCGGTGCCGGTGTGGAGCGGGGGCTTGTTCTGGACGAAATCGCTCTTGATCCTGTAGAGCGACAAACTGGCGCTCTCCTGTCCTGCCTGGGTCGAGACCCGCAACCGGCACTCCGCCCTGACCTCAAAGTCGTACGGGTTTGAGTACCCGGTGGCGTGCACGGTGAAAGGAGACTTGCCCCCGCCTTCCACCAGTTCAACCTTGTACTCCTCCCCCTCCCTGATACTGTAGCTGGAAAATCGTATCCGTCCGTCCTTGTCGGTCCTGCCTTGGTCCCGGTACTCGCTGCCGCTGATGTTCACCTCCTTG
>VGJS01000089.1 GCA_016867395.1 Candidatus Handelsmanbacteria bacterium | reverse complement strand
CCAGGTGGTGCAGGTTGCCCCGGCAGGAGCCCTTAGGCCACTGCTTGACCTGGGCGACGGCCTCGCCGAGTTGGCGCCGCACCCGGCCGGACCACTCGGCGCGGTAGGGTCCGATGGCACTCGGCAGAAAGTGCGGGTCCGTCACGTAGCGGGAGACCAGGGCGCGGCGCAGGGCCCCGTAGCGCTGCAGGGTCTGCAGCTCGGTGGCGGTGCGGACCTGCTCCTCGCTGCACAGCCCCATCTCGACCAGGACCTCCCCCAAGGGCGCAGAGAGGTCCCCATTCATGGCCAGGGCTCGTTCGAGGGCTGCCGGCTCTACCGCGCCCATGATTAGGACGATCTGGCCCAGGGAAGCGGAGCGGAAGATCTCCTCCTCCTGCTCCCTGAGGGTCGCGGCGATATCGCGCATGGCGCACCAGCCCTCCTCGACGCACAGCTCGCCGATGGCGCTGCGCACCCCCAGCCTTTTCAGGCGCTCCTGCTCGCGCAGGACCTGGGCCAGCTGCGCTTCGTCGATCTTGCCCATCTCGACCAGCAGCCCGCCCAGCCGCCGCTCGGTGCGGTGCCAACTCTCCTGCCGCGTCATAGCCATCCGGTCCCTCTTCGCCCGCGCTTGCGGGAACAGGTAGTACGTACCTAAAAGAGGGCTGCCCAGGCAAAACCCCCTCCAGACGCGGCCTTGACCGGGGACAGGGCACCCCTAGTTTTGAGACCATGTCCACTCCCCTTTCCCCAGCGAGCCGACACCCGCCCGAGGTCATGAGCCCGGCCGGACACTGGCCCCAACTTTGGGCCGCCGTCGAGGCCGGGGCCGACGCGGTCTACTTTGGCCTGAACCACTTCACTGCCCGAGCCAAGGTGGGCTTCTCCCTGAGAGAACTGCCCCTGGTCATGCGCGAGTTGCACCAGCGCGGAGTGCGGGGGTACCTCACCTTCAACACCCTCATCTTCGACCACGAACTGCAAGAGGCGGCCCGGGTCATCGCCGCCATCGCCGAGGCCGGGGTCGATGCCCTGATCGTGCAGGACGTGGGCATGGCGTGGCTGGCCAGCCAGATCGCCCCGGACCTGCCCCTGCACGGCAGCACCCAGATGAGCGTCACTGACGCCCAGGGGGTGCGCCTGGCCCGGGAATTTGGGATCAGCCGGGTGATCCTGGCCCGCGAGTTGTCGCTGGCGGAGATCGCCCGCCTGCGCGGCCAGACCGACTGCGAGCTGGAGCTGTTCGTGCACGGGGCCCTGTGCGTTTCTTACTCGGGCCAGTGCTTCTCGTCGGAGGCCTGGGGGGGCCGCAGCGCCAACCGCGGCCAGTGCGCCCAGGCCTGCCGGCTGCCGTACGAACTGCTGGTGGACGGAAAGCTCAAGCCCCTGGGCGAGGCGCGGTATCTGCTCTCTCCCGGCGATCTGTACGCCCTGCGCCAGGTGCCCGAGTTGGTGCAGTTGGGCATCGCCGCCCTCAAGATCGAGGGGCGCTACAAGGACGCCGAGTACGTGGCGCTTACCACGCAGGCGTACCGAAAAGCCGTGGACGAGACCTGGGCCGGGCGGGACGCCAGCCCCAGCGCCGCCGAGGAACTGCAACTAGAGCAGGTCTACTCGCGGGGATCGGGGCCCTATTTCATCAAAGGCACGGACCACCAGCGGGTGGTGCGCGGGCGTTCGCCGCGTCACCGCGGGGTGCTGATGGGCGAGGTGGTGCGGGTGCTGGCGGATAGGGTAGTGGTGAAATCCTCCCCAGCCCAGCAGGTGGTTCCCCTCAAGCCGGGGGATGGGCTGGTCTTCGATGCGGCCCACTGGCGCAGCCCGCAGGAGAAGGAGGAGGGGGGACGGGTGTACCAGGTTGCAAGTGCAGCAGGAGGGGTGGGGGTGGAGCTGCGCTTCGGCAACGGGCAGGTGGATTTTGGCCGCATCCGCCCCGGGGATCTCGTATGGCGCAGCCACGATCCAGAGGTCGACAAGGCTGCCCAGCCCTATCTCCAGCCCAGGGGGCCGCAGCGCCGCCAGGCCCTGGCGGTGCGGGTGCGTGCCGGCGAGGGGGTGCCGCTGGAGGTGGAATGGCGGCTGGTGGCCGATCCCACAGTGCGGGCCACAGTGCGTTCGGCCCAGCCCCTGGAGGCGGCGCAGAACCGTATCCTCGATGAAGCCTTTCTGCGCGCACAGCTGGGCCGGCTGGGCAATACTCCGTACGAGCTGGGCGAACTGCAGCTCGAGGTGCAGGGCAATCCCTTTGTGCCGGCCTCGCTCCTGGGCCCCCTGCGCCGGCAGGCGGTGGAGGAACTGGCCCGGCGGCAGGGCGAAATCCCCGAACGCCAGGTCCACCCGCCCCAGGCAGCGCTGGCTGACGCCCTCAGGCACGTGCGCCCTGCTCCCGTTCCGCCCGGGGCGCCCCAGCTGCACCTCTTGGTCCGCACCCCCGAGCAACTGGAGGCGGCGCTGGCGCTGAAGCCTTCTAGCCTGACCTTGGACTATCTGGACCTGTACGGATTGCGCCCGGCTGTGGCGCAGGTGAAGGCCGGCGGGGTAGAGGTGCGGGTGGCCAGCCCGCGTGTGCTCAAGCCCGGCGAGGAGGGCATCGCCGAGTTCCTGCTCCGGCTCGACTGCCCGCTCCTGGTGCGGGCCGGCGGTCTGTTGCGCCAGTTGCAGGGGCAGGCGCAACAGACCCTCACCGGGGACTTCAGCCTGAACGCGGCCAACGCGCTCTCGGCGCAGGCCCTGCTACGGCTGGGCCTGGAGCGGCTGACCCCCACCCACGACCTCAACGCCGCCCAGGTGGCCGAGCTGGCCGGCAAGGTGGGACCAGAGCGCCTGGAGGTGGTGGCGTACCAGCACCTTCCGGTCTTCCACACCGAGCACTGCGTCTTCTGCCGCTTTCTCTCCACCGGCACCAGCTACCGCGACTGCGGCCGGCCCTGCGAGAAGCACCGCGTGGCCCTGCGCGACACCGCCGGACGTGCCCATCCGGTGCTGGCCGACGTGGGTTGCCGCAACACCGTCTTCGGGGCCCAGGCCCAGGAGGCCAGCCACCATCTGGACACCTGGCTGGAGGCGGGCATCCGCCATTTTCGACTGGAATTCGCCCACGAATCCGCCGCCCAGGTGGAAGCGGTGGGCGCCGCCTTTGCGGCGGCGCTGGCCGCCCTGATCCCGGCGCGCGAGCTGGGCCGCCGGCTGCAGGAACTGGCCCCCGGAGGCACGGCCGAGGGGAGCTTGTTCGTGGCAGAAGGGTACCTGGAGGTGCCGCTGCTGGAGTAGCTGCCCTCTCTGGCACCGGACAATCCCGCTTGACGCCGGCCCGGCGATTGGGCAGATTCCCCCCGCCTTGCCGTCCTCCCCCTTTCCGGAGATTTTCCCATGTCCCTCAAGATGCGCGTCGGCCTGGGCCAGTTCAACGAATTGAGCGACGAGCTGCTGGCCTTCATCAAGCAGATGGGCTGCGACGACTTCCTGATGAACACCCCCAAACTCCCCGGCGACAAGCAGTGGGAGTACGCGGACCTGGCCGCCCTCAAGGCCCGGGCCGATGCCGCCGGCCTGCGGCTGATGGCCCTTGAGAATGTGCCCATCCCCTTTTACGACAAGATCATGCTGGGCCTGCCCGGCCGCGAGGAGCAGCTGCAATACATGGCCACCACGGTGCGCAACATGGGCCGGGCCGGCATCCCTATCCTGGGGTACCACTGGATTCCCAACAGCGTCTGGCGCACCCCCGAACCGGCGGTGCTGCGCGGCGGGGCCCGGGGCACCCGCTTCGAACTGGCCGCCCACGACCCCAAGCAGCTGACCCACGGCCGCGTCTTCACCCACGAGGAGATGTGGGCCAACTACCAGTGGTACCTGGAGCGCCTGTTGCCAGAGGCCGAGAAGGCCAACGTGCGCCTGGCCCTGCACCCCGACGACCCGCCCACCGGCAACACCCTGGGCGGCATCGCCCGCATCTGCAGCAGCTTCGAGGATTTCAAGCGCAACATGGACACCTTCGACAGCCCCCACCACGGCCTGGACTTCTGCATGGGCTGCTGGTCCGAGATGGGCGGCCACGAAAACGTCATGCGCGCCATCCGCCACTTCGGCGGCCAGAAAAAGATCATCTACATCCACTTCCGCGACGTGGTGGGGCCGGTGGAGAACTTCCACGAGACCTTCATCGACTGCGGTCAGGTGGACACCTTCGAGGTGGTCAGGACCCTGCACGAGGTGGGCTTCGATGGGTTCCTGATCGACGACCATGTGCCCCACGTGGCCGGGGATTCGCCCTGGGGCCACCGAGGCCGGGCCCACTGCGTGGGGTTCATGCAGGCCCTCATCCAGGTGGTCGAAAAACTCTACCCCAAAAGTTGAGAGAGGAGATGCCCGTGGCAGCAAAGAAGAGCGCCGACAAGCCGGTGATCCGCCACATGGCCACCCTGGGCAGCCTGATGGGGTACGGAGACGCCAAAGGCGAGTGGAGCATCGAGCGCAAGCTGCGCCAGGTGAAGGAGGCCGGCTTCGACGGCTTCCTCAGCCGCATCACCATCGTCAACGCCAAGCAGGTGGCGGCCTCGGGCCTGATCTTCGCCTGCACCACCGACCTCAACGGCATTCCCGAGATCCGCCGCAAACTCAAGGCGATCAAGGCGGCCCACGCCCGGGTGGTCAACGTGCAGATGCTCGACCACGATACCCCCACCCCGCGCGCGGTGGAGGTGGCCCGCCGGCTGATGGACGCTGCCGACGACCTGGGGATGGATGTGTCCGTGGAGGTGCACCGCGACACCTGCACCGAGACCCCGGAGAAGGCCTATGCCCTGGCCCGGGGCTACGAAAAGGCCGAGAAGAAACCGCTCAAGATGACCTGGGACTTCTCCCACCCGGCGGTGGTTAAACACCTCTCCCCTCCCTACTGGGACCGCCTGGCCGAGCGGCCCGACCTGATCCAGTTGGCCAATCAACTGCACTTCCGCCCCTTCAACGGGCACCACGCCCAGATCCCGGCCCTCAACAGCAAGGGGGAGTTCACCCCGGAATTTTCAGATTGGCTGGAGTTCGCCGAGCGGGTGCTGGCCTGCTGGCTGGAGACCGCTCCCGCGGGCCGCGAACTCTTCGCCTGTCCGGAGCAGATCGCGGGGGGGTACTATCTGTCGGTGTTCGGGGACAGGTGGAAGGACGTGCTGGCGATCCGGGGGGAGTTGGCGCAGGTGTGGCAGAAACAACTGCGGCGCTGGCAGCCGCCCAGGCAGGGCAGGGCCTGAGACCTCACCCCTGCCGGAATGCACGTATCCCGACAAAGCCATAAGGAGCGGATGTTCGGCATGGGCTGAGCGGGGTGGGGATTGGCCGGGAGCGGGCCGCTTTGCTATCGTACAACGTGCCCGTTCCCTGGCCCCGCCGACCCCCCGGAGGAGATCGCCATGCCCCTCTCCAGCCGCGACCTCGTGCAGCAGAGCCTCGCCTTCGCCAGCCCACCGCGCATCCCCTATGCCATGGGCAACGGCTTTCCCTCCGACTTTCGCATCGTCTCCCGCCAGCCGGCCCCCAACCGGTACACCCAGCCCTGGACCGAGCATGAGGGTTATTACAACATGATCGACGAGTGGGGCAACGAGTGGCGCCGGCTGGAGAGCATCACCAAGGTCGAGGTCTACCGGGGGGTCATCTAGCAGGGGTGGGAGCTTTTGGAGGCCTGCGACTGGCCCGAGGTGGACCGGGCCGAGCTGTACGAGGATGCGGCGGCGCAGGTCAAGAACTACCACGCCGAAGGATACTACGTGCAGGGCAGCATGGGTATGGCCTTCGACATCGCCCGTTACATGCGGCGCATGGAGGTGTTCCTGGCCGACTGCGCCGGGGAGCCGGAGCGGGTGGTGGCCCTGCTCAACCGCATCGCCCGGCTGCTGGAAGCGCGGGTACACCGCTACGCCGACATCGGCGTCGACGGCATCTCCTTGGGGGAGGACTGGGGCACCCAGGACCGGCTGCTGGTGAGCCCGGCGATGTTCCGGGAGTTGTTCAAGCCGGTGTACCAGCGGGTGGTGGGGGCGGCGAAAAGCCGCGGCCTGAGCTTCAGGCTGCACTCCTGCGGTTTCGTGCGCCAGATCATCCCCGACTGGATCGAGACCGGGGTGGATATCCTGCAATTCGACCAGCCCGAGCTGCACGAGATCGACTACCTGGCCCGCAACTTTGGCGGCAAGGTGCATTTCGAGTGCCCGGTGGATATCCAGACCACCCTGCAGACCCGCGACCACGCCCGCATCGCCGCCGCCCGCGAGTACATCCTCGAGGTGGCGGCCCCCTTCGGCGGCGGCTTCATCGCCGGGTACTACGGCTCGAATCCGGCCCTGGGCCTGGACCCCGATTATCAGGAAACAGCGGCGCGCACCTACATGGAGCACGGCCTAAAGCCCTGGCTGCGGCGGGCGGCCAGCGCCTGAGCCGCAGCCAGGCCCTATTGGTCTGGCGCACGAACCGCATCTCGGTGCTCGACCGCGCCGCCATGCTGGAGGTGCAGCGCGAGCCGGACAAACACCGCGACCTCATCGTGCGGGTGGGCGGCTACAGCGAGTACTTCGCCAACCTCAACCGCCAGTTGCAGGACAATGTCATCGCGCGTACGGAGCACGGGATGGGGTGATCCGGCGGATCGGCGCGATGCCGCGGCAGTGCGGTGATCTATATCCGATAACAAAACGAAAGATGGTTTCAAGTCAGGGCACCGAGGAGAAAGAGTAATGTCCAGGCAAGATCTTCGTTCTGATGAAACCGAATCCGGCAAGGCCGGCACGGGCCAAGCGCGGCTCTTCTTCACCTCCGGCGGCAGGACCTGCCTGATCCATGCCGACGGCACCGGGCTGCGCGTGCTCGAACCCGAGGCGCCTGGCCAGGCTACCTGGCAGCCCAGCAGCTTCCTGCCTGACGGGCGCGTCCTGCTGCTGAGCATGGAGCCGCGCCGCGACGGCCCCGGCCGACCCTTCGAGCAGTACTACACCCAGACCCCCACGCACCTGTGGGCCTACGATCTCGAGCGGGGAACCCTTGAGGAGCTGGCGATCCAGGAGCGGATGGTGGCGTTCTACACCCCGCAACTGCTCCTGCAGGGGGAGCGCATCCTGATGCAGGTCTGCCGGCCGGGATACGCGCAGATCTTCAACATGCGCCTCAACGGCTCCGACGCGCGTCCTTTCACCGGGCCTGCCGAGGGGGTGGCTTACGGCTTCAGCCTCAGCCCGGATGGGCGGTGGATCGCCTTTCACCTGGCCAGTCCCCAGGGCTACCAGATCTGGACCTGCGACCCGCAGGGCGAGGCGCGGGTGCTGGTGGCGAAGGACCCCGACCATCTCTCTTTCTGCCCGGTCTGGTCGCCCGACGGCCAGTGGCTGCTGTACCAGGACTGCCACCACCGGAGCGATCCGGGGCACGATTGGTCGGACCTGCGCCTGAGCCGGCCCGACGGCTCGGAACACCGCCTGCTCACCCAGGGCCAGGCGGCGTGGTTCGCCGCCTCCTACGGGTATCCCGGCAACCGCGGCGGCGGCTCGAACGTGCCGGCCTGGACGCGGGAGGGGCAGATCCTCTTCCCGCGCCGGCTGCCCGGCGCCAAGGTGCCGTGGGAATACCAGGATCAGCGCCCCGACACCGACCACTTCAACCGCGAGTTCAAGCCGGAGCTGGCCCGTGGCGGCACCCAGGTCTGCCGGCTCGATCCGGCTAGCGGCGAGGTGGCGGTGCTAACCTCGAACACGCCGCCGGGGTGGGACTTCCGCGCCTGCGAGTCGCCCGAAGGCAGTCTGATCGCCTTTTGCCGCGCCGAGAACGGCGGCGTGCCTGGGCTGTGGGTGATGGAGGCGGACGGCTCCGGCCAGCGCCTGCTGACCCGCGGTCTGGAGGACCAGGGCGCCGACCATCCGCGCTGGCTGCCGCTTTGAACGATGGGATAGCCGCGAACGCGGTGCTGGTAGCAGGTCCGCTCGTTGACCTGCCTGGGCACAGGTCGTCGGCGATCGCCGGTTGGGGGGAGGAGGAAAGATGAAGCTACTGGCGTTTGGCGAGGTCGTCTGGGACGAGATCGATGGGCAGCGGTGTATTGGCGGAGCTCCGTTCAATGTGGCTGCTCATGCCCGCAGAATCGGTATTGAAGGCGCCCATCTCTTCACCGCGGTCGGGGACGATGCTCTGGGAACAGCGACTCTGAACACGATGGAATCCCAGGGAGTCGGGACGGATTTCGTCAAAACCATAGAGACGCCGACATGCGTAGTCAGGGCCCTGATCGATGAAAACAAGAACGCTCGGTTTCTGATTCCGGAACGCACCACCTTCGACCTCATCCGCGCAGACGATGCGTCGCTCCAATTGATCAGGGATCTTGGGTTCGATTGCCTCTATTTCGGTACCATAGCACAGCGATCACCTACAACTCGCGAGAGCCTGCGCAAGGTCATCGCCACCGGCAAGTTCAGGCATATCTTTTTCGACGTCAATCTTCGGATGAGCTTCATCGACAAGGAGGTCCTCGAATACTCCCTGGCCAAGGCGAGCATCGTGAAAGTAAATGAGAAGGAGCTTCAGGTGATGAAAGAGCTCTTCGGGCTAAAGGAGGAGGGGTACGGTTTGTTGGCGGAGAGGTTCCGCCGGGATTTCGGAATCCGCTGGATGTGCATAACTTGCGGTCCCAAGGGCGCCTATGTTTCCACGGAGGATGCCTTCAGGTTCTGCCCCGCCTACGCTGTCAATGTGGTGGACACCGTAGGTGCTGGAGACGCGTTCTCAGCCGCAATGATCTCCAGTCTCGAATCCGGCACGTCTCCGGAGGCAGCCTGTGACTTCGCCTGCAAAGTGGGCGCATTGGTCGCCTCGAGAAGAGGAGCCTTGCCGGACTATACGCGCTCGGAACTCGGCCTAGCTGAAATGTCGCGAGCAGGAAGCAGCTTAGCTCCCCCGACCTGAGGAGAAATCCATGCGCATCGAAGCCAAGCTGCAGGACATGGGCATCGAACTGCCCGTGATGCCGGCTCCCACCAACCAGATCGTCGATTGCCGCCAGGTCGGGTCCGTGGTCTACCTGTCGGGCCACGGGCCGCTCAGGCCCGACGGCTCGTGGATATGCGGCCGCGTCGGCGCTGACCTGTCACTCGCTGAGGCGCAGGCGGCTGCGCGTCTTACCGCGATCAACCTGCTGGGGACGCTGAAGGTCCAGGCCGGCGACCTCGACCGGGTCAGGCAGATCGTCAAGGTCCTGTTCCTGGTCAACGCGGCCCCCGGGTTCACGGACCCGCCGGAGGTGGCCGACGGGTGCTCCGGTCTATTGGTGGAGGTGTTTGGCGAGGCCGGTTATCACGCCCGTTCCGCCTTTGGTGTCGCCTCGCTGTGGGGGGGCATCGCGGTGGAGGCGGAGATGATCGTCGAGTTGGAGGCATCCCGATGAGCCCATCCTTTCCGAAGAAGAGCCTCGCCCGCTGCCGGGCGGGACTGCCGGTGCGCGGCACCAATTTCGACCTGGGTTCACCCGCCGTGGTCGAGGCGGCACTGGCCGTGGAACTCGACTGGTGTGTCCTCGATTGGGAGCACGGGTTGTGGAACGAGGTCAACCTGCCGCAGGTGCTGCAGCTTTTGGCCCCCTCGCCGATGTTCACCATCGTGCGGACCCTTTATGTCTCCGGCCCCTGGATCAAGAAGGCGCTCGACTGGGGCGCCGATGGGGTGCTGGTGCCGAACATGCGGACACTGCAGGAGGTGCGCGAGTGTGTGCGCGAGGCCAAGTACGCCCCCCTCGGGCAACGCGGCGTCGGCCCTTACCGGCCCAGTGGCTTCTGGGCCGACCTGGATTCCTACCTACGGGCGGGCAACGAGCGCACCCTGCTGTGGGTCATGATCGAGACCATCGATTTCGTCCGCATCCTCAATGAGGTGTGCGCCCTGCCGGGCGTGGACGGCTTCGTGGTTGGGCGCAACGACCTGGCCCAGTCGCTGGGTCGGGCCTACGCCGAGTGCGCGGCGCAGGTGGACGCCCTGGCCGAGGAGGCCCTGGCCACCTGTGTGGCCGCGGGCAAACCCGTGGGGATCTTCGGCGGCAGCGGGGCCGACAATCGGCGCTGGGCGGCTGCCGGCGCCACCCTGCTCAATCTGGGCGACGACGCGCAGTTCATCCGCGATGGCATGGCCGTAGTCGCCGGGGAACTGGGCGTCGGCCCGCAGGAAACCCGAACCGCGACGCCTACAGGGGGGAGTAGAGCATGAAAGTGGCCGTCATGGGCGCCGCCGGCTGGGTCGGCCGGGCGGTGCTGGAAAACTTCGCCGGGCGCCACCAGGTGCGGGCCTTCGACCACGATCCGCAGGCGTGGGAGGTGTACCGGCGCTTCGACGGGGACTGGGAGGGGGAGAAGGTCTACGGGGACATCGCCGACTTCGGCGCGGTGGACCGGGCCCTGGAGGGCATGGACGGGGTGGTCAACCTGACCGCGTATTTCGGTTCTCAGGACCCGCCCGAGGACGACGTGAAGCCCTTCCTCATCAATGTGAAAGGGATGTGGAACGTGCTGGAGGCGGCCCGCCGGCGCGGCCTCAGGCGGGTGGTGCAGATGGGTTCCTGCGTGGTGCAGCACCCCGACGGGCTCTTCCTGTCGTCGGAGGTGCGCAGCAAGGAAGGGGACCTGTACGGGATCACCAAGCGGCTGCAGGAGGAGGTGTGCCGCCAGTACCACGACGCCCACGGCCTGCGCGTCATCGTCTTCCGGCCCTGCAGCATCGGCGACAGCCGGCGCCGCATCTACCGGGACGGCTCGCCCGCCCGCGGTGGCCTGGGCTGGGTCTGCCGCCACGACCTAGCCCAGGCCTGCCACCTGGCGCTGGAAAACGACACCATCGACTTCGACATCCTGCACACCGCCAGCCATCCGGAGGCGGACCAGTACTGCAACGTGGCCCGTTCCCGGGAGCTTTTGGGCCTGGAGTACCGGGGGCATTTCCCCGGCGAGTGAATGGCGCGCGTCATGTACCATAGCCCTCCACCGGCGGGGCGGAGGCGGGGCTGTCGGGCAAGGACGAGGTAGATAGAGAGGATCGCGTTATGGCGGCATTGAGACGGCCAGCAGAACAGCGGCGCCACGCCGCGATGAAACCTGAGAGGCGCGTTCCCGACCTCTCAGCACCGATGATCGTATGGTTCACGGAACCGGCCAGGGCCTTTCACGAAACCTGCGCCCTCGGCAACGGCCGACTCGGCGCCATGGACTTCGGCGGCACCTCGACGCTGCGCATCGCGCTGAATGAGTCGTCCGTCTGGACCGGGGGCCCCTACGACGGCAACCGCTGCGATGCGCACAAGTGCCTGCCACGCGTCCGCAAGAGGCTGTTTGCGGGCAGGATCGCCGAGGCACAGGGAGAAATAGAAAAACGTTTCGGTTATGCCGACGGCGTCGCGGGCTGGAAGGACCGAGACCAGTTTGGCTGTTACCAGGCCCTTGGCGATCTGACCCTCGTGTTCGGCGGGGCCGACGCCGCTCCCGGCGAGTACCGGCGCGAGCTCGATCTCATGACGGGCATCGCCACGACCCGCTACCAGCTTGACGGCGTCACGTTCGTGCGCCAGCTCGTGGTTTCAAAGCCGGACGAGGTCATCGCCCTGCGGATCAAGGCAGACAGGCCACGCGCGATTTCTTTTACGGCGTCTCTTTCCCGCAAGGAGTGCGCCGCCATCACCGCAGACGACGGGTTCCTGCGCATGGAGGGCCAACTGCCCTTCAGCAAACCCGCGGGCGGCTCGGGTGAGGGCCTGAAGTACGTCGCTCTTCTCGGTGTGCGCGCGAAGGGCGGCAAGGTCGGGGTTTCCGCCGGCGCGCTCTCCGTCCAGGGTGCCAGTGAAGCCGTGGTCATGGTGTCCGCCGGAACCAACCTCTTCCGCAAAGGATTCGCGTTGCTGGCACGCCGGCGGCTAGCAGAAGCACTGGGGCGCCGCTTCGACTCCGTCAGGCAGGATGCCGTAGCCGATCACGGGTCGTACATGAACCGTTGCGGCATCAGCCTCCCCGGTGGCCCCAATTCGCATCTGCCCACGCCGGAGCGCCTGCGCGAGGCGATGAAGACCCCCGACCCGGCCCTTGCGGCGCTGTATTTCCAGTTCGGCCGATACCTGATGGTGTCCGGGTCGCGGCCTGATTCACAGCTTCCGACCAACCTGCAGGGCCTGTGGGCGGAGGAATATGACACGCCGTGGCGTGGCGACTTCCACAGCAACATCAACCTGCAGATGAACTACTGGCCGGCCGAGGTCACCAATCTCTCGGATTGCCACCTGCCGCTGATGCGCTTCATCAAGGGGGTCGCCAGGGAAGGCAGGAAGACCGCCAGGGCGTACTATGACGCCCCAGGCTGGATGGCGAACCACACCCAGAACCCGTGGCACGACACGGCACCGAGCTACCTGCCCGCCTGCGTGGGCCCCACCTGCGGCGCATGGCTCGTGCAGCACATCGCCGCGCACTACGCCTTCACCTTGGACAAGGCCTTTCTCCGGGAGTACTACCCCATCATGCGCGACGCCAGCAGGTTCTGCCAGGCCGCGCTCGTCGAGGATCCAAAGACCCGCCTGCTGGTGACGGCCCCCTCGAATTCGCCCGAGAACAGCTATCTTTACCTCAACCCCAAGGGCCAGAAGAAGACCGCGTATGTCTGCGTCGGATCTACCTTCGATCTCCAGATCATTCGCGACCTGTTTCTCCGTACCGCAGAAGCAGCCCGGATACTCGGCCTTGACGGGAGTTTCGCCAAGGGCCTCGACGCCACGCGCGCGCGGCTCATGCCCACGCGCGTGAACGACGAGGGCCGGATCATGGAATGGCAGGAGGATTTTGAGGAAAACGAAGTCCATCACCGCCACATATCTCACCTCTGGGGCCTGTTTCCCGGCACGGAAATCAGCCCGCAGACGCCGGAGTTGTTCGCCGGCGCAAGATATTCGCTTGAGCGCCGCGGCGACACCTCAACCGGCTGGTCCATGGCATGGAAGATGAACTTTTGGGCCAGGCTCGGTGACGGCGACCACGCCAACCGGTTGCTCCAGGTCCTGCTGCGCCCGGTGAGGGACCAGGGGTTTAACTACAGCGACGGGGGTGGCTCCTACGCCAATCTGTTCTGTGCCCATCCCCCCTTCCAGATCGATGGCAACTTTGGCGGCTGTGCGGCCATCGCCGAAATGCTGCTGCAGAGCCACGAGGTCACCTCCGACGGCGGGCCGATCATCCGGCTGCTTCCCGCCCTGCCTTCAACGTGGTCAACCGGCGCTGCCCGCGGCCTCCGCGCGCGAGGCGGTTTCACCGTTGATCTGACGTGGAAGGACGGGAAACTGCTCGACGGCCTGATCAGGTCGCCCCGGCCGCGGCGCGTCCAGGTGATCGCCGACGGCCGCGTCGCGGAAGTGAATGCAACCGCTGTGGGGACAAGGCTTCCTGCCTGATCAGGGTGGAAAAGGCACCGACCCGAACACTTCGTTGGCTGTCAGATAATCAGTTGCCGGGTACTCACCCGCTGCCATCGACGTAATGCAGCGGATTCCGTCTGAGTGCCGCCAAGGCTTTTTCGAAAAGGATCCCGCAGTCGAGCAGGCGCACTTGCGCCTTGCCGATTACGCCCAGCCGCAAGCCTTCGTCACCCAGGGTCTCCTGCACGCGATCATAGCGCTGTGCAAACCCCCTAAATCCATGGGGAAGGTAGGTTTTGGTGAAGGTGCGTTCCTGGGCATGGGTGGTCGTGTATTCTGAGGTGGTCTGGGTTGTCAAGACAAAAAGCGGGCTTGTATAAGGTGGACCGCCCGGTTGTTTGTTGGCCGTTGGCGCGGAGCGGAGGGCGTAGCCCGGAGCGTAGCGGCAACGGCAGGATGCCGTTTCACCCCGCCTTGGCGGTGGGGGTTCGAGCGTGCCAGTAGACCGCAGCGGGGGTTTGCTTCGCCAAGCTGGTATG
>VGJS01000088.1 GCA_016867395.1 Candidatus Handelsmanbacteria bacterium | reverse complement strand
GTTACACGGATACCGCCGCCGGGCCAAGGCCCGCTAGGGCCGGCCGCGCCACTGGCGCAGGCGGCGCAGCCAGCGCCGGCGCTCGGCCTCCAGCACCTGGGCCGGGCCCAGGTGGCGCGGGGCCAGCAGCGAACCGAGGAGCAGGAGGGGCCCCAGGTGCAGGGCGGCGCTGAGCAGGAACATCACCTGGAGGTTGCCCAGCTCCAGGCCCCAGACCACCCGGTCGGGCCCGGCCAGCCGGCCGGCCAGCAGGCCGGTGCCAAAGGTGATGGCGCTGTACCCCAGGTTGAGGGAGGCCGACCAGCAGCCCATGAAGGTGGGCCGCTGCTCCCCGGAGGGCAGCAGGCCGTACAGCAAAGAGGTGAAGCCCACCGATACCCCCGCGGAGAAGAAGCCTTCAAGGAGCATGGCAGCCGCCAAAAGTTGATGTTGATCCGGGGTGTTGGCGGCCCAGACCAGGGGCACGGCGATCTTGGGGGCCAGCACCAGGGGCAGCACCGCCCGGGGCCCGTGGCGGTCCACCAGGTAGGCCCACACCCGGTACCCAATTACCGAGGCAATCATGGCGGCCATGTTGTAGACCGAAACTGCGGTGAAGCTGAGGCCCAGGCGGTCCAGCAGGAAGAGGCTGTAGAAAGGTTCGGACAGGCCCAGGGCGCAGTGCAGGGCGCCGTAGAGCAGCAGCGCCCGGCGGAAGGGCAGGTTGCGGAAGGGTTCGAGGAGCTGTTGCAGGTGGCGCCCCCGAGGGCGGGGCGGCGCCGGGGGGTACGGGGCCCTGGCCAGGACCACGACGCTGGCCAGGCCGATCAGCATGCTGAAGGCAAAGAGGTAGATAAAGGCCCGCTGCTTGCCTGCCTCGGCAAAGGCGTCGAGATACCAGCCGGTGGCCAGACCGGCGGCCATGGCTGTCAGGGTGCCGACGATGGTCTGCCGGCTGGTGAAGCGGCCGCGCAGGTGCCCCGGCACCAGGGTGGCCTGCCAACTGCCGTAGAAGGGGCTGCTGCCCTGCAGGCAGATCAGGCTGGCCCCCACCAAGGCGACCAGGGTGCCCAACTGGTAGGGCGGGGGCACCAGCAGGGGGATGAAGAGGATGGAGGTGCGCAGGAGCACGGCCAGGGCCCGGCAGCCCAGGATGAAACGGCGGTGGTCGGCCACCTGCCAGCCGATACGCGGTGCCAGCAGCTGGGCAAACCCCATCAGGGAATTGATGGAGGTCATCAGCGCGAAGAAGGAGGCCGTGGCGCCCAGGGTCAGGGCGAAGCCGTTGAGCATGGCCGTGCCGGTGCCGATCATCTGGCCCCAGACGCCCCAGATGCCAGAAACCATCACGAAGGCGCGCAGGGCGCGGTTGACCTGTCCCTGGTCGAGAGGGTGCTGCTGGCTCATGCATAGAAGGTAGGACCCGGCCGGCGCGGCGGGCAAGAAATGGGCCGGCGCCATTCAAACCACCGACGGATTCCCTTCGAAAGGACACCAAGATGAACTACCAGCTCCTGCTCAAAGGCGGCCATCTCATCGACCCGCTCAACGGCATCGACGGCCCCCGGGACCTGGCCATTGCCGGGGGCAAGGTAGCCGCAGTGGATACCCAGATCCCGGTCTCGGCGGCCAAGCAGGTGATCGAGGTGGGGGGGCTGTATCTGGCGCCGGGCCTGGTGGACATCCATACCCACATGTACGCCACGCCGGGGCATCGCGACGCCTGGGCCGGCGACAACAGCATCCTGCCCGATGGGTTTGGCTTCCGCTGTGGGGTCACCACCATGGTGGATACCGGCTCGGCGGGCTGGCGCACCTTCGCGGATTTCCGCCACCGGGTCATCGACCGCTTCCACACCCGCAAGTTCGCCTTCCTCAACATCGTCGGCATGGGCATGGTATCCACTGTCATGGAGCAGAACACCCACGACATGGATGTGGAGCGGGCCGTGGCCGTGGGCCGGGAACACCAGGACGTGATCGTGGGCATGAAGACTGCCCACTACTGGGCTCCGGACTGGATCTCGGTGGACCGGATGCTGGAGGCCGGCCGCCGGCTGGGCAAACCCTCGATGGTGGATTTCGGCCTCTTTCCCAGGGAGCGGCCCTACTACGAACTGGTAACCCAGCGGATAGGGCCGGGCGACATCACCACCCACATGTACCTGGGCGACGTGCCCTGGGTGGGGGCCGAGGGCAAGCTCCTCCCGTATCTCTACGAAGCCCGCCGGCGGGGGATCATCTTCGACGTGGGGCACGGGGGAGGCAGCTTCTGCTGGCGCAACGCGGTGCCCAGCATCGAGCAGGGCTTCCTGCCCGACTCCATCTCCACGGACCTCCACACCCTTTGCATGAACGACGCGATGATGGACATGGGCAACGTTATGTCCAAATTCCTGGCCCTGGGGGTGCCCCTGGCAGAGGTGATCCGCGAATCGACGATCAACCCGGCCCGAGAGATCGGCCACCCAGAGCTGGGCCACCTGAGCGTGGGGGCAGTGGCCGACCTGTGCGCCCTGGACCTGTTAGAAGGGGAGTTCGGCTTCCTCGACGTACACGGGGGCAGGCTGATGGGCCGGCAGCGCCTGCGCTGCGAGCTGACCCTGCTGGGGGGGGAGGTGATGTGGGATTGGAACGGCCGGGCTGGGGTGGACTGGCGCCAACTGCCCAAACTCTACGGGGTGCGGAACAAGACCGAGGGCCTGATCATGCCGCCCGGCGGATGAGCAAAAAACCGCCCCTCGCCTGGCCCGGGGCGAGCGGCTGCATGTTGCCGCCATCCGTGCCATTGGAGAAATCTGTAGAAGAGGACGTCGAAATAGCAACAGACTTTGTTGACGAACCATCCAGTTGGTGGCAAGTTCATGCGAGGGGCTGACTTTTTTGTGGTCAGTCTTCGCTGTTCATCCTACCTAAAGGAGGTTTGGTATGCGCCTGGGAACATTTCATATCGCAGTGGGACTGTTGCTATGAACGACAGGACTGGCAGGGGGGCAGCCGCTTGAACCCATCGAACTATTGAAGGCTAAGTTGACCCTTATGAGCTTCCTCAACAGACCCAGTACCAATGTGCCCCTGCTGGTCCTGGCGCCGCCAGAGGGGGTCCCCATTCCCCCCTCGCTGAGGCAACCTCCTGCTCCAACCACGACACAGTTCGTACAGATCCAACCCTTGAGCGAACCGTCTGCAGCGGGCGAACAGTTCGACGAGGTATTTTTCGATCAGTTTCTCGCGCTGATGGACACCGACCAGAATGGGGTGTGGAGCAAGGAGGAATTGCGCGCCTGGTTTGCCCTGAGGGTGAAGGTAGCGACAGAGTACCAGACTGTCCGCAGTGAATGATATAACTAAAGGAGGGGCGATCTATCGAACAACGGCCTGGGCCCCCGTGGGTACGTGCGGGAGGTCATAGACCCCAATAGTCCAATCCCCATGCCCTGTTCGGTAGAATTGGCTAGTACTGAACTGTCCTCTGCCTTCGGGGAGGTAGGGTGCGGCAGCCCCCAATTGGTGACCGCCGACAAGTTGCTGCGCACGGTATGTAATAGTGCTGGTCACAACGTCCAGGCTCTCACCCTGGCCGACGGGCGCGATATTTCCTGTATTTGGATTGAAGCGCAGGCTCCGGTGAAAACTGCCGTGAACATCTACCTTGAGAATGATCCAAGCAACATCATCTACGATAGCCAAAGGGACGGACAGCCTGTTTTCAATCTCCCTTTGACTACCCCTATCAAGGATAGCGGGGTGTACCGGATTGAGTTGAACACGGCTGAGTCCGATCCAGGGGCCTGGGTGACAGTGGGCTTTGCGGAGCATCCAGAATAATTCGCCGCACGGACAACTCCTCGTGAGCAGTGGTTCAGCCTCAGAAAATCTTCAGAATCAAGATAAGGAACACCTGCCTTTACCAAATATTGCTTTGTTGATTGCCTAGAGTGGGCTATCTTTTTGGGAAAACAGGAGGATACCGATGGCAATCAAGGCGTCGACAGAACCGCTGTCGATGCCCTAACCGAAATGGATATATTTCAGCGACTCAACCACCACAAAGCGAAATACAATCACTATGAGGACACCGGAAAGGGGGCCTGAATGACCGAGCGACAGACGACTCTGGAGGAGTTGAAGGGCCGGCAGTGGGAGCAAGTGCTGCGCGACGTTGCCGACCAGCAAGAGCGGGGGGCGGTCCTGCTTCCTGGAGGGCTGAGCCGATGAAGATCACCCGCGTCGAGACGGTGCAGACCCCCGAGTACGGGCACCTGGTCTGGGTGCGTATCCACACCGACTCCGGCTTGGTGGGGCTTGGGGAGAGTTACCTGTATCCCGAGCCGATCAAATCCGCGGTGCTTAAGCACTTTGCGCCCGAATGGCTGCTGGGCAAGGACCCCCTGGAGATCGAGGCGCGCTGGCGGGCCATCTTCGAGCGGGTCAACTTTGCCGGTTGGGCCGGGGCGGAGATGCGGGCAATGAGCGCCATCGACATCGCCTTGTGGGACCTGCTCGGGCAGCAGGCGGGCCTGCCCATCCACCAGTTGCTGGGCGGCAAGTGCCGCGAGCGGCTGCGGGTGTACAATACCTGCGGCCCGTACCGGGGCCTGGACTTCAACCACAACGCCGACGAGTATGCCCTGCACCTTTTGGAGCAGGGCATCACGGCGATGAAGATCTGGCCTTTCGACGGCTTCGGGCTGCAGACCGGGGGGCAACTGCTTTCCCTGCAGGACCTCGACGCCGGGCTGGAACCGGTGCGCAAGATCCGCCGGGCTGTGGGCGAGCGCATGGAGATCGCCATGGAGTTCCACGGCTACTGGAATCTCAACTGCGCCGTGCGCATCGCCCAAGCTCTCGAGGAGCACCGGGTAATGTGGGTCGAGGACATCCTCAAACCCGACAATCTCGACGCCTACGAACACCTCAGCCTCGCCACCCGTCTGCCGCTGACGGTGAGTGAACGGCTCTTGACCCGCTACCAGTTCCTGCCGGTGATGCAGCGGGGCATCGCCCGGGTGATCATGCCCGACGTCGAGTGGTGCGGCGGCATCACCGAGGCTAAGAAGATCGCCTCGCTGGCCGACACCTTCCAGCTGCCGGTGGCCTTCCACAATTATGGCGGACCGGTACTCAATTTCGCCTCGGCGCAGGTGGCCGCCAGCATCCCCAACCTGATGCTGGTGGAGGTGGGGCTCAACCTGCTGGCCTGCTGGGCCGAGACGATGATCACCCAGCCGGTGGTGGTGCAGAACGGGTATATGGAACTTCCCCAGGGGCCGGGACTGGGGGTGGCGCTGCAGGAGTCCTTCCTGCGCCGGCCCGAGGTGGTGGTCGAAGGGGTCAATCTCTGAAGGAGGAGGTGATGAGCGGGAGCGGTGCCTGGACGTGCTGAAACCCGCGCCCAAGAAGCGGAAGCGCCGGGATGCCCTTGGCCCGCAGCAGGTAGTGACTTCCGCGCCGGTTGGACAGTCCCTAAGGTGTTCTGCAAACGCCTGGACGGGCAGCCCTGCGACAACATCCACAAGGCCCTGCTCAGGGCCGGAGGGCAGGCTGGCGGAATAAAAAAGAAGCCACTTACCTTGCGAAAGGTAAGTGGCTGTCTACGTTAGTGAAGAACTGGTGGCTCCTCCCAGAATCGAACTGGGGACACAAGGATTTTCAGTCCTCTGCTCTACCAACTGAGCTAAAGAGCCACCGAAAACCGGGGAAAAATATAAGCCCTTTGCCGAGGATGTCAAGGAACGGATCATGCCGGTAAATGCCATCCCTTTCAGGATGCCCGCCCCTGTTGAAATCCCCGCCCATCTGGTGTCCATGCTGCGCCATTTGCCCCCCGATCAGGCCCTGCGGCGGGCCATGGAACTGCTCCTGCAGATCGAGGCGGGCGAGATCCTGATCTTTGAAAAGGTTGACGCCAAGGGGCGGCTGCAACTGGCCGAGGTGGTGTGCCCGGACCCGGAGGAGGCTGGGCGGGTGCGCGAGGCGCTGGCCGGGGAGGAATGCTATGGCCAGGCCCTGGCGCCGGCGGGGCTGGCTGGCAGGGCCCTGGAAGCGGGCAACCCCCTGCTGGTGATGGGGCAGTTGGGGCAAGGGGAGGAAAGCCCCCTGACGCCGAGGTTGGGGCAACTGCTGGCGGGGCGAGGCGGGGGAAACGTCGGCTTTGTCTACGTGCTTCCCATCGGAGGGGGAGGACAGACGCCCCTGGGGGCGCTGACCCTGGTGCGGGGGGCCGGGGCCGGGCCGCTCAACCACGAGCAGCCCGGCCTAACCGAGGGCATGAGGCAGGTGCTGGCGGATATCCTCTCAGGCTGAGACGGGCTGCACCAGCCCTTTGGCAAGCAGCCACTGTTCCAACTCCTCACCGCTGATATCGGCCACCATCTCGCCGTTCACCTCGACGCAGGGGGAGAGGGGCTGGCCGCTCTTCTGCACCATCTCCGCGTAGTTGGCAGGGTTGTTGATGATGTCCTTGTCCTCGTAGGAGAGTCGATGGCGGCGCAGCACCTCGCGCACGCCGTTGCTCCAGCCACAGACGGGCTTGAGGTAGGCGACGATGTTCGGGGTCTGGGACATGGCGGGCTTTTCCTCGGTTGGGGGTGGATTTTTTGGTGAATATAAAGACGCACCGGCCGCTGTCAACCGCCCCGGTTGACGAAAATCGGCGGCGCTAGTAAATTGGGCACGCGCCCCTCAGGCAAACGGCCCATCCCCCGGGCCTCATTCCCGGCTATAGCTCCGAGAGTGACATCCATGAGCACCGAAGCTTTGCTCCACATCGAGGGCGGCGTGCGCCTGACAGGCCAGGTCCACGTGCAGGGCGCCAAGAATGCGGCCCTGCCCATGATCGCCGCCTCGGTGCTGGCCTCCGAGGGCCAAACCATCCTCCACCGCGTGCCGCCGGTTAAGGACGTGCTGGTGGCCCTGGAAGTGCTGCGCCGCCTGGGTGCCAAGGTCCAGTACGAGCCGGCGGTCGGCACGGCGGTGATCGACGCCACCTGCATCGACAACACCCGTCTGCCCGCCGAGCTGACCGGCCGGCTGCGCGCCTCCATCCTCTTCGTTGGCCCGCTGCTGGGCCGCTTCCGCCAGGCCCAGATCGAGGAGGTGGGGGGCTGCACCATTGGGCAGCGGCCGGTGGATTTCCACTACCGGGGTTTTGCCCGGTTGGGGGCCTCGGTGGCGGGATTGCGGGGCGGAGGGTTCGATGTCAGCGCTGCAGACCTATGCGGGGCCTTCATGTACTGCGACGTGCCCAGCCACACCGGGGTCGAGAATCTGGTCATGGCCGCCAGTTTGGCCAGGGGCGAATCGCTGATCGAGAACGCCGCCTCGGATCCGGAGATCGAGGATTTCGCCCTGCTGATGGCCAAGATGGGGGCCAAGGTGGAGGGGATCGGCACCCGCACCGTGCGTATTTGTGGGGTGGAGAAGCTGCGGGGGGCCGAGCACACGGTGATGCACGACCGCCTCGACGCCGGCCTGCTGATGATGGCCGGGGCCATCACCGGGGGGGACATCGCCGTGGAGGGGGTGCGGCGTGAGCACCTGCGCATCTTTGAGGCCAAGCTCCAGCAGATGGGCGTGGAGTTGGAGGAGGACGGCCCGTGGGTGCGGGTCCGCCGGCCCGGCCCGCTTTCGCCCATCAACATCGTGACCAACTTCCATCCCGGCTTTCCAACCGACCTGCAGCCCTGCATCACCGCCCTCTCCTGTGTGGCCCAGGGGGACAGCTATGTCCGCGAGACCATCTTCGAGGACCGTTTCGGCCACATCAAGGTGCTGCGGGCTTTCGGGGCCCGGCTCTCCCCGGAAAAGGACCGGCTGGTCATCGTCCACGGCCCGGCGCGGCTGAAGGGCTGCAAGGTCAAGGCCCTGGATATCCGCGCCGGCGGGGCCGCGGTGCTGGCGGCCCTAGCCGCCGAAGGGAGCAGCACTATCGCCAACTTGTACCAGTTAGACCGGGGCCACGCCTTCCTTGAGGACCGGCTCCAGGGCCTGGGGGCGCGCTTGCGGCGGGTCTGAAAACGAGCCAGCGCCACGGCGGGGCAGTCAGGAGGCTCTCTTGACTGCCCTTTTTTTGTATCTACCTTTCTCAAATCCACCCAGGAGACCATGATGGAGATCCATCCCGACAGGGTCTATCTCTACCGCGCCCAAATCGAGAAGGACGAGGCGCCCTTCGCCCACTACCGCAGCCTGGCCTACGCGGCCCTTAATGCCCTGGAACTGGAACTGCCCACCAGCGGCACGGTGCTGGTCAAGCCCAACGCCACGGTGCTCTTTCCTCCAGAGAAGCGGGTCATCACCCATCCCGGCTTCGTCGGCGGCATCCTCGACGCCCTGGGGGACAAGGGGGTGGGTCGCCAGCGGCTGCTGGTGGCGGAGGGGCAGTCGGGCGAGCAGCCCCAGCACGGCCACACCTGGGAGGTATCGGGGTACCAGGAGATGCTGGCCCGGAGGCAGGTCCCCCTGCGGGTGCTCAACGGGGTGGAGACCCAGCCGGTGCAGGTGCCCGGCGGGGTGGTGTACGACGCCTATCCCATCGCCCGCGAGGTGGTGGAATGCGCCTTCTTCCTCAACGCGCCCCTGGCCAAGTGCCACAACCTGGGCTGCACCACCCTGTCGATCAAGAACCTGATGGGCATCCTCACCAGCCCGGTACGCCACCTGTGCAATATCCAGGAGGTGGACCAGCCCTTTGCCGAGGGGATCTGGCGGCTGAACCCCAGCGGCCTCAGCCTCTTCGAGGACCGCTTCTGCCACAAGCTCTGCGACCTGGTTGCAGCCCTGCGCAGCATCGGGATGCCGCGCCTGTGCGTTGTGGACGGGTTGGTGGGCCGCGACGGCACGGCCTTCAACGAGGGGCGCAACTACCCGCTAGGTTGGGCGGTGCTGGGCCAGAACGAGGTCCATGTGGACGCGGTGGTCACTTTTCTGATGGGCCTGGACCCCGAGGCCACCCCTTACCTCAAGTTCGCGGCGGAGCGCGGGCTGGGGGCCAACCGGGTGGACCGGATTGAGGTGGTGGATCTGATCGAGGGGCAGACACTGGACCCCGGGGCCCTGCGGCAGCGGCGCTCGCCCTCGGTGCTGATGCCGGTGGCCCGCTGCGAGCGGGGCTATTACCGGCGCTTCCGCGCCGACGGCTCGGCGGTGCCCTGGCGCGTGGACGACGTGAACAAACAACTCCAGGCCGAGGGCCGCGAGCCCTTGCCGGTGGAACTGGCCGGCGAGCAGTAATAGTGAGCGAAGGCAAGACCCTCTCCCAGCACCAGCGCGAGGTGGACGAGTGGATCCGCAGCGTGGGGGTGCGCTACTTCTCTGAGCTGACCAACACCGTGGTGCTGATGGAGGAGGTGGGGGAGTTGGCCCGCCTGATGGCCCGCCACTACGGGGACCAAAGCTTTAAGGCCGGCGAGGAGGCGGATTTGGGCATGGAGATGGCCGACGTGCTCTTCGTGCTGATCTGCCTGGCCAACCAGACCGGGGTGGACCTCGAGCAGGCCCTGGGCCGGGCCATGGAGAAGAAGACCCGGCGCGACCGGCAGCGCCACGCCGAGAACCCCAAGCTGCGATGAGGTGGGGGCCACTGGGGGCCTTGCTCCTGTGCGCCTGTCAGGTGTGGAAGCCCACGGACAGCGCCCAGTTCCAGCCCCAACCCCTGCCGGTGGGCCCCCTAACCATTGGGGTCTGGCTGCCGGCCGGCCTGTCCGAGTACCGCTTTGGCCCCGCGGACCAGCAACGGCTCCTGGACCTGGGTCTCAACACCCTTGTCTGGGTGCAGCGGGCCAGCCGCGGTTCGCTCACCGCCGAGGCGGAGGTAATGGCCTTCTGCAGCCGCGCCGGCCTGCGTCTGCCCGTCTACTACGAGCCGCCGGGCTATACCCCTTACGACAAGTTGCGCAACTGGGCCACCCGGGCCGAACTGGACAGCGCCTTTGCCCCGGCCCTGAGGGAGCGGGTCGGGGCCCTGCGGGAGCGCTGGGAGGGGGAGGCGGGTTTCTGGGGTTATTTGGTGGGCCACGAGGACTACGACCGGGCCTTCTACCCGGCCCTGCGGGCCACCGTCGAAATCCTGCAGCAGGAGGACGGGGGGCGGCCGGCCATCGCCGTGGGGCGCCTGGACCATTTTCCCAAGCTGGACACCTTTCTCGACGCCTTCTTTCCCGCCGCCGGGGTCCCCAATGTCTTCCTGCACGAGCACTACGTCTTCAGGGCCGGGGAGAGGGAAGCGGGGGAAGCCCTGGGCCAACTGGCCAAGAGCTATGATCTGGTGGCCCGCCGCATGCAGGGCCGCAACGGCCGCTGGCAGGCCATCCTGCAGGCCCACGCCGAATGGCGGGAGGGGAAGCCCTACTACCGCAAGCCCAGCGAGGGCGACCTGCGGGTCCAGGCGGGCATGGCCCTGGCAAGGGGGGCATCAGGCATCGTCTTTTTCCTCTATAGTTCCGGGGTGGAGGAGTTGCTGGACGAGGGGGGAAAGGTGCGGGCCCGCTGGACCTACGAGGGCCTGGTGGACGCCCTGGGCCTGCCCACCGAAAGCTACGCGGCGGCCCGCCGTCTCAACGCGCAGGTGCGCCCGCTGGGCCGGGCGCTGGAGCCTTTGCACTTCCACGGGCTCTATCCTGCGGGGCACCTGCGGGACAACCCCCTGGTGACCCGGGCAGAGGCGGATCTGGAATTCGGGATCTTCGGCGATGGCCATCAGGCCAGCCACCTGCTGGTGGTTAACCGGCGGCCAGAACAGGCGAGGCGGGTGGGGCTGGAACTGCGGCCCGGCCCGGTGCTCGACGCGCTGGCCGACACCCTGCTGGCCGCCCCGGAGGGCCGGCTGCACCTGGCACTGGAGGCGGGTGGGTTCCGCCTGCTGGAACTGCAACCAACCATTCCGTAATGAGGAGGGCAGGATGGGCAAACTCAGCGGCAAGGTAGCCCTGGTGACCGGGGCCAATCAGGGCATCGGCAAGGGCATCGCCCGGGGGTTGGGCAAAGAGGGGGCGAAACTGGTGATCTCGGCCCGCAACGCGGACAAACTGGAGCAGGTGGCCGCCGAGTTCGGCAAGGAGGGGATCGAGGCTGTGGCAGTGCCGGCCGATGTGGGGGAGGAGGCCCAGGTGGTGGCCCTCTTCGAGAAGGCCGCAGCCCGGTACGGCCGCCTTGACGTGCTCTTCAACAACGCCGGGGCTTTCGACGGGGGGCCGGTGGAAAACCTGAGCCTGGAAGCCTGGAACCGGGTCCTCTCTGCCTGCCTGACCGGGGCCTTCCTCTGTACCCGTGAGGCTTTCAATATCATGAAGCCCCAGGGGGGCGGGCGTATCATCAATATCGGCAGCATCTCGGCCCAGCGGGCCCGCATGCACTCGGCCCCCTACACCTCGGCGAAGTTCGGGGTCTGGGGCCTGACTCAGGCCACCGCCCTCGAAGGCCGCCAGCACGGGATCGTGGTCAGTTGCCTCCACCCCGGCAACGTGCTGGTGGAGCGCCGGCAGCAGGAGAACCTGGGCGGGATGAGGGAGGATGGGGCCGAGCCGATGATGACGGTGGAGGAGTTGGCCGAGGTGGCGGTGCACATGGCCACCCTGCCGGGCCACGTCAATTTTCTCGAAGCCATCGTGCTGCCCACCACCCAGCTATACCTGGGCCGCGGATGAGCGAACACCACACCGCCATCATCGTCGGGGGCGGGCCGGCGGGCCTGGCCCTGGCGGTGGTACTGGGCGGCTGGCACCCTTTCTACCGGGGCAGCCGGGTCTTTGGCGAGCGCTACCCGCAGCTGGCGGAGTTGCTGGCCCCACACCGGGGCACCCTCCTGGGCCTGGACTTCGGCCGGCTGGCCCGGTCCGGGGTGGCCCCGGCGGACCTCTTTCGGCTGCTGCACCACCCGCGCCAGAAGTTCGAGGAGTTGGCCCAGGTGGCCATGGAGTTCAGGGAGGAGGAACCCATCGATTACCTGCTCTTGAGCCAGGAGCCGGTGGGCGGGCTGTGGAACAAAGCCCCGCGGAATCTGCTGACGCTCTCGCCGGGGCAGTGGATGGAGTTCGCCTTCTACCCGTTGGCCCAGTACGCCGAGGAGGAGGGCCTGGACCTCGACGTCAACGAGCTGATCTGCAAGACCGACCTGATCCGCTACTACCACCGGGTGCCCGGGCGTTTCGGCCAGGAGGAGCGCCTGCGCCTCGGCGAGCAGGTCACTCGGATCGAACCGCACGAGCGGGGGTTCCGGGTGATCAGCACCGAGCTAGACACCGGCCAGTCGCGGGAGTACACCTGCAAGTACCTGATCTACGCCGCCGGCCAGCGCTGCCAGCTGCGCCGGCTGGGGGTGGAGGGGGAGGATCTGCCCCTGGTCTCCAACCAGTACGATCACCCGCAGGACTATCCCGGCCACCGGGTGATGGTGGTGGGCGGGGGCCGCTCGGCCGACTGGGCGGCCACCGAGTTGCACGACGCGGGCCGCCAGGTGTGGTACGTCATGCGCCAGTCCCGCGACCTGCACTGGCAGCTGATCGGCGACAGCCGCCACGGGCTGCCCTACTACGCGCGCCTCGCGCAGATCCTCGAAAGCGGCTCGCCGCGGCTGGAAGCGCTGTACCGCACCCGGGTGAAGCGCATCGGCAGGGACGGCCGGGTGTGGCTGATGGCGGGGGGGGAGGAGCGGGTGGTGCAGGTGGACCACGTGGTCAAGGAAATAGGCGGAACCGCCGACTACTCGCTCTTCAGCGGCTTTCCCAACGCCCTGCAGCTGGAGGAGAAGTACGACAACTACCGCTTCCAGGTGCACCAGGTTCGCACCCACCCGCACAACTACGAGTCAATCGACATCCCCAACCTCTACCCGGGCGGGTACCTGGCCGCCGGCATCGGCCTGGTGGTGATCGCCATGCACGGGACCACCTACGCCATCGCCGGGGACATCCTGCAGAAGGAAGGGCGATTGTAGCTGACAAGGGCGTCGGCGAGCGACCCACTCGGGCCTCTCTCACGGCGCGTCCTTCCCGCCCTGCTCGCGCAGCTCCGCGCCTCCCTCAACTCCGCGCGCGGACTTCCCTACCCAACCACTCATCAAAAAGGAATACCTCCCCGCCTGCCGCTGCGCTAACCCTCGCGGCCCCCCGCTGGGGTCATCTCCCCTCCGGAGCGGGCCGATGCTTCCATTCTCACTCCAGGGTCTTGAAGAAGATGGCCAGCAGGAAGCCGACCAGGGTGGCCATGCCGGTTATCGCCCCGCCCTTGTGGTACGCCTCGGGCAGCATGGTCTCGGCCACCATGGTGAGCATGGCGCCGGCGGCCACCCCCTGGATCAGAGCAAAGAGGTAGGGCGGGGCCTCGGCGAAGAGCAGGTTGCCCAGGCAGGCACCCGCGCCGGATACCAGCATCAGCGAGGTCCACATCCACAGGATCCGGCCCTGGGTGTAGTGCTGCTGGCGCATCCCCGCGGAACTGGACAGGGCCTCGGGGAAGTTGGAGAGGAAGATCCCGGCCACCAGCGAGGTGCTTACGGAGGCGTGCAACATGCTGGCGCCCAGGACCAGGGATTCGGGGATGCCGTCGAGCAGGGCGCCCAGCCAGATGGCCATCGGCGCGCCCCCGTGGGCGGCGGCGGCCTCCTTGATATCGGTGGCGGTGAGGATTACGTGGCGCTCGTCGAGGTGGTGCAGGGCCCGCTCCTGCCAGGCAGCGGCCCGTTCCGGCTCGATGGTGTGCTGGCGCTGCATGTCGGCCAGCCGCTCCTCCACCAGCCCTTTCACCGCCTCGGCCAGATGGGGCGAGGTATCCAGCACCCGGTCGAAATCCTCCTTGAGGATCATCCAGACCTTCAGGTCCGTGGCCGCCAGGGCCATGACCGAGCGGGGCTCGCCGGTCAGCAGGGCCATCTCGCCGATGACCTCGTTCTCCCCCAGCGCCGCCACCTGCCGCCCCTCGCCCTTCACGTCGATGATGTCCACCTTCCCCCGCTCGACGATGAGCAGGCTGTCGCCCGGCTCCCCCTGGCGGAAGAGGGTGGTGCCCCGCCGGTAGGAGCGGCGGGAGATGAAGGGCAGGATGGCGCGGATCTCCTCGGGGGGAAGCTGGTGCAGCAGGGGCACTTGGCTGAGCTGGCGGGCCAGGTGCCTGAAGGTCT
>VGJS01000087.1 GCA_016867395.1 Candidatus Handelsmanbacteria bacterium | reverse complement strand
GCCCGACGTCGAGGCCCTGGCGGCCAATCCGGCGGCCTTGCGGTCAAGGGGCCACACCCTGGGCCTGAGCCACGGCGAATGGGTGCAGGGCGCCCGCCACGAGTACCTCACCCTCTTATGCGGAGGAGGCCGGCAGGTGCTGGGCCTGGCCTTCCAGTTGTCCCACGCTGGAGGGTTGGAGCACCGCACCGGGCCCAGCGCCGAGCCGCTGGGGGAGTTCGGGGTGTACGAGGGGGTCCTCAACTTGGGCTATGCCCGCGCCTGGGGGGAGTGGTTACAGGTGGGCCTTAATCTAAGACTGCTGCGCCAGTCCGTATACACCGCCGCCGCCACCGGGGCCGCCCTGGACTTGGGCCTGCTTTATTCCCTGGGCCCGGACCTGCGCTTGGGGGCGGCGCTGCGGCAGTTGGGCCGCATGGCCGAGTTGAAGGAGGAGGCCACCCCGCTGCCGCGCACCCTGGCTGCCGGCCTGAGCTACACCGGCCTGCCCCGGCTGCTTTGCAGCGGCGAATTGCGCCGCGCCGATGAAGGGATCACCGTGCATTTAGGGGCCGAATGGCAGGCCGCCTCCGCCCTGGCCCTGCGGGGGGGATACCAGACTGCCGAGGGCCGCGGTCCGTCCCTGGGCCTGGGACTGGTGCGGGATATCTGGGGCCTCGACTACGCCTTTGTGCCCTTCAGCGCCGATCTGGGCAGCGCCCACCGCCTCAGCCTGTACCTGCACCGGGAGCGGACGCGGTGAACCTCTGGCGCAAGACCCCGGCCCCGCTGCCGCCCCCGCCCCTGGCCATCTGGGAGCCCCTGCCCTCCGAGTACTTCCACCCGCCGGCCCCCTCCCGCGACCGGCCCTTGCTGCACCTGGCCCTCTTTGCCCTCACCCTCTTCTCGATGACCGCGGCCGGGGCCATGCAGCAGGGGGTGGACCCCCTGGCCGATCTGCGCAGCCTAGTCCACCTAAGCGAGGGCATCCCCTTTGCCGTCACCTTGCTGGGCATCCTTACGGTACACGAATTCGGGCATTACTTCGCCGCCCGCCGCTGGGGGCTCAAGGTCTCCTTCCCCTACTTTCTGCCCATGCTCCATTATCTGTCCCTGCTGGGCACCCTGGGGGCGGTGATCCGCCTGCGCTCCCCCATCCCCCACAAACGGGCCCTGCTCGACATCGGGGCGGCCGGACCCCTGGCCGGCTTTGTGGTGGCCCTGGCCGCCTGCCTCGTGGGCCTGTCCCAGTCGGCGCTGGTAGAGGCCGGCTACTTCCGCCCGGAGTTGCAACAGGCCCCCATCGAACTGGGGGCGCCGCTGCTCTTCAGCGGGCTGTCGGCCCTGGTCCTGCCCACCCACGGCCCCGAGCAGATGGTGCTGCTCAGCCCCGTGGCCTTTGCCGGCTGGGTGGGGCTCTTCATTACCGCCTTCAACCTCTTTCCGGTGGGCCAGCTCGACGGGGGCCATATCGTCTACGCCCTCTTTCGCCGGCGGCACCGGGCCATCGGTCACCTAGCCTTTGGGCTGCTGCTGGGCATGGGGGTCTACGGCGTCATGGCCCTGGTCTGGAACTGGCCCCAGGGCTGGCCCGGCTGGCTGGGGCTGGCTCTATTCCTGGCGCTCTTCGGCAAGGGGCACCCGACCCCGGCTGACCCAGAGACCCCCCTCGACGGCCGGCGGCGGCTGGTGGGGTACGCCTGTCTGGGGGTGTACATCCTTTGCTTCACCCCCGTGCCCTTCAGTGCCTGAACCGCCATGAATGTCCGGCCCTTGCTCTGCGCGTTGCTCCTGGCCGGCTGCGGCCTGGCCGACGAAGCCCAGGTGGAGTGCCGCTGCACCCCGGACTCGGACCTGAGCCTCTTTCCCGCCTGCGCCGAGGCAGTCCTCAGCGGCGGTAGCACCGGGGCAGTCAATCCCTTTGCCGCCCGTCTGCCCGACTGCCCCAGCGGTAAAAGGCTCTCGCTCTTGGAACCAACCCGGTCGGAGTTCGTCCTTTTCAATATCAAAACCACCTTCGAGGGTTTCAGCCCGGTCCAGTACCTGGATCAGCTGGACGAGGAGTTCTGGTTCATCCCCGAGCCCGAGGGCATGGACCTCTACCGCGAGGTGTACCAGCCGCCCGAGGGGTACGCGCCCGAGCGGGACACCTTGTGGACCACCGCCCAGGAGCGCACCTTTGCCGCCGGGATACTCGACAAGGAGCGCTTTCAGCGCGCCGAGTTTCGCCGCTGGTACGAATCGACCAAAGACCAGCGCACCATCGCCGAGGATGGCCGTTCCGAGGTGTTCTATTTTCCCTATGAACTCGACCTGATCCCCGCGGCCGGCGGCGCGAACCAGGAGATCTTCGGCATCAAGGGGCGGATGGAGGTGGAACTCTTCACCCCCACCGCCGAGAACCCGGTCTGGTCGCTGCGCCGCTGGCAGGATTTCCGCGACCCGGCCTCCGCCAAAAGAAGCTGGACCGAAGCGCGGGCAATATTCTCCCGCTGAAACGCCATAGGAGTAGCACCATGAGACCTCCCAGATCCCTCGTCTGCTGCCTGGTGCTGCTGGCCCTGGCCGCCGGCTGCTCCAACCCCTTTGCGCCCAAGAAACGCGAGGGCGGGGAGCAGCAGGCCCCGGCCCTGCCGGCCACTACCCCGGAAATCCTGCTCGACAACCTGAGCCGGGCCTTCAACGACCGCGACAAGGACCTGTACGAGACCCTGCTCGACGAGGACTTCTGGTTCACCGAGAAGAACTGCCTGGGCGAGGACGTGTTCTTCAACGGCCGCGAGGAGGAGTTGGCCTTCATGGGCGGCAGCCGCGACGGCAGCCGGCAGGGCATCTTCGGGCGTTTCCGCACCTTCGAGTACGATTTTGACCTCATCTCCCGAACCGTGGAACTGGGCCGCGACTACCCCGATGCCTTTCCCGGCGACCCGGACGGGCACCCCGACGAGGACTGGGTGGTGTTCCGCGGCCGGACCTACATGCTGATGGTGGACGAGAACAACGACGGTTTCCGCGTCGAACAGGTGATGAACTACAAGCTGCGGCAGGGCAGCGACGGGCTGTGGCGGATCATCCGCTGGATCGATGACCCGCTTTCGGGCGGGGCCGAGTGCGGGACCGCGGCCCAGGGCAAGCCAGTGGCCGGGCAGATCACCTGGGGCGAGGCCAAGGGGCGGTGAAGAAAGCCGCCAAACGGGGAGGGGTGCGCCTGGTCCGCAAGCGGCGCTCCCCGGCCCTGCACCTGGCATTGACCGCCCTGCTCCTGGTTGCCGGGGCCGGGCTCTTCTTTTACAGCCAATGGCCTTTGCTGGCCCCGGAGCCACCTGCTGAGTTACTGGCGGAGGAGGGGCAGGAGGGCCCCGCTGGCTCCCTGTACGACCAGGTGGACGCGGCCCTGGCCGAGTTGGGGCTGGAGCCGGGATCGGTGCGCAAGGCGCGCGGGGTTTCCCTCTCCTCTACGGGCGAGGTGGGGGACCGCATTGCCGTGCGGGTGCCGGCGGACCTGCCGCTGATGGAGTTGAACCTCTACCTGAGCCGCCTGGTGGAACGCAGCGGCGGGCGGGTGCTCAGCGCGGTGGAGCGGCAGCGCGGGCAACAGGTGGAGATCCACTGCGAGGCGGGGCAGCCCACCCTCTTTGTGCTACAGCGCGAGCCCGAACTGCGCCGGCGCGCCGGACAGATCGCCCTACTGCTGGCCGAGGCGGCCCAGGGGCCGGGGCGGTGGCGGCTATTAGAGCGCTGCTGCGCCCTGCGCCCACCCCTGGGCCTGGCCCTCTTTCCCGAGGGCGAGCGCCTCGGCGAGGTGCTGGACCTGGCCCAGGGGCGCGGGCATCAGGTGCTGGTCTACCGGATGGTGGACCCCGAGAACCGGCCCGCGCCCGAGGCCCTGCGCCAGCAACTGCGCCTGGACCTCAAGCGGGTGCCCGAGGCCATGGGGGTGGATCTGCCCGGCCTCGATGCGGCCCTTACCGCCGAGGTGCTGCGCGAGGCGCGTAAGAGCGAACTGGTCTTTGTGGACCGCGGCGCGGCCCTCGACTTCGACGCCGGCCAGATGGCCCGCGAGGCCAAGGCCCGCACCGTACAGCTTGACCTGTACCTCGACCAGGAGGACAACCGCGCTGCGGTGGAGAAGAGACTGTGGGAGCTGGCCGAGCTAGCCGCCCAGCGGGGCCAGGCCCTGGGCCTGGGGCAGGCCCGCGAATCCACCCTGCTGGCCCTGGAGGCGGTGCTGCCCCGTCTGGAGGCGCGTGGCTTCCGCCTAATCCCGCTCTCCCAGTTGGCCCGCTGAATGGCACGGGACTTCGCCTTTGAGCTGGTGGCCCAGGACAGGCGCACCGGGGCGCGGGCCGGGCTGCTCCACACCCCGCACGGTACTGTCGAAACCCCTCTTTTTATGCCGGTGGGCACCCAGGCAGCGGTGAAGACCCTCTCCCAGCAGGACCTGGAGGGGTTGGGAGCCCAGGTGCTCTTGGCCAATGCCTACCATCTGTACCTGCGCCCCGGCGCCGAGTTGGTGGCCCGGGCCGGGGGTCTGCACGGCTTCATGGGCTGGGGGCGGCCCATCCTCACCGACAGCGGCGGCTTCCAGGTCTTCAGCCTCTCGGGCCTCACCCGCATCGAGGAGGAGGGGGTGTACTTCCGGTCCCACCTCGACGGCTCGCGCCATCTCTTCAGCCCCGAGAAAGTCATGGAGATCGAGCACCACCTGGGCGCCGACTTCATCATGGCCTTCGACGAGTGTACCCCCTACCCCTGCACCGAGGAGTACGCCCGCAACTCGATGGAATTGACCGTGCGCTGGGCGCAGCGCTGTGCAGCCCGACACACCCAGTTGCAGCAGGAACAGGAGGTGCCCCAGGCCCTCTTCGGGATCGTGCAGGGCAGCGTGTATCCCGCCCTGCGCCAGCGCTGCGCCGCCGAACTGGAGGCCCTGGACCTGCCAGGCTACGCGGTGGGCGGCCTGGGAGTGGGCGAGCCGCCCGAAATGATGCGCGAAACCCTCACCTCCACCCTGTCCCACCTGCCGGCGCATAAGCCGCGCTACCTGATGGGCGTGGGCCTGCCCCACGATCTGGTGGAGGGCGTGGCGGCGGGGGTGGACATGTTCGACTGCGTCATCCCCACCCGCAACGCCCGCAACGGCACGGCCTTCACGCGGCTGGGGCGGGTGCGGCTTAAGAACGCCGTCCTGGCCGAGGACCCCGGCCCCCTAGACCCGGAGTGCTCCTGTCTGACCTGCACCCGCTACAGCCGCGCGTACCTGCGCCATCTCTTCCAGACTCGGGAGATCCTGGGCCTGCGCCTGGCCACCTACCACAACCTCCATTTCTTTTTGGAGCTGATGCGCCGCATGCGCCGGGCCATCATCGCCGGGGAGTTCGCCGGCTGGCAGGCAGAATTCCTGGCCGCCTACCGGGATTAAGCCGCAGTTTCGGGCCAGGGCCGGAATTCCTATCTTTTGAAATCTTTTCCACCTAACGAAAGGATCTTCCCGTGTTCACTTTTCTAGTCGATGCAGCCCACGCCATGGGCGCCCCGCCCGCGGAGGGCGGCGGGAGCGGCAGCGCCATCCTCGGCATGTTGCCCTTCATCCTAATGTTCCTGGTCCTGTACCTGCTCATCCTCCGGCCGCAGATCAAGAAGCAGAAGGCCCACCAGAGGATGGTGGACGCGCTGAAGAAGGGGGACCAGGTGGTGACCAGCGGCGGCATCCACGGGGTGGTGGTCAACCTCAAGGACGACGTCGTGGTGCTTAAGATCGCCGAGAACGTCAAGATCGACCTCTCCCGCGCCGCGGTCTCCTCGGTCAAGGCCAGCGCCGAAGGCGAGAGCACTTCCTCCTAAGCGGATGAGAGTGGTGTTCATGGGGACGCCCGCCTTTGCCGTCCCCAGCCTGCGCCGCCTGGCCGCCGGCGGGCACCAGGTGGCGGCGGTGGTCACCAACCCGGACCGGCCCCAGGGCCGGGGGCAGCGCCTAGCTCCTCTCCCGGTCAAGGAGGCGGCCTTGGAACTGGGCCTGGAGGTGCTGCAACCCGCGGCCCTCGGCGAGCCCGGCCTGGCCGAACGCCTGGCCTCAATGCAGCCGGATCTTTTTGCTGTAGTGGCCTTCTCCATCCTGCCCCGCCCCCTGCTCGCCCTGCCCCGCCTGGGCAGCGTCAACCTCCACCCCTCGCTGCTGCCGGCCTACCGGGGCGCTGCCCCCATCATCTGGGCAGTGATCCACGGCGAGCGCAAGACCGGGCTGAGCACCTTTCTGCTCAACCCGCGGGTGGACGCCGGCGACCTGCTCTTGCAGGAAGAGGTGGGGATCGATCCCGAGGAAACGGCCGGCGAATTGGAGGCCCGCCTCGCCCCGCTGGGGGCCGACCTGCTGGTGCGGACCGTGGACGGGCTGGGGCAGGGGGTGATCACCCCCCGACGCCAGGACCAGAGCCGGGTGAGCCGCGCCCCCAAGCTACAAAAGGAGGACGGCCGCCTCGACTGGAATCAGCCTGCGGAAGCGCTGCGCAACCGGATACGCGGCACCAACCCCATGCCGGGGGCCTTCACCCAATGGCGGGGCGGGCTGCTTAAGGTGCACCGCAGCCGGCCTGCGACCGGGCGCGGCGAGCCAGGTGCGGTGTTGCTGGCCGACCCCCGCCAGGGCCTGGTGGTGGCCACCGGCGACGGCGCCCTCTTGCTCACCGAGGTCCAGCCCGCCGGCAAACTGCCTATAGAAGGCAGTGCCTTTGTCCGGGGATACCCCGTCCAGGCCGGTGATCATCTCGGCCGCTAGACTCCTCTTCCTGTTGCTGGCGGCCCCGGCCCTGGCCCAGGCACCGGTGGACAGCCTGCACACGCAGCCTCCCAGAACAGCGCTGATCCGCTCGCTGCTTTTGCCGGGGTGGGGGCAGTTCATCAATGGCCGGCCCCTCAAGGGCCTGGGCTTTGGCGCGGTGGCTGTGGTGCTGGCGGGGCGAGTGGTGGCCCAGCAACGGGCCCTGGGCCGGGCCGACCGCCGAGGGGCGCCGGACCTGGAGTTGGAGGATCTGGCCGCCGGCCGCAATACCCGGGTGCTGCTCTGGGTGACCAACGCCACCCTGGCCGGTATCGACGCGTACGTGGACGCGCAACTGGCCGGCTTTGATGTGAGCCTGGGACCGCGCCCAGGGCCGGGGGTGGCGCTGCTGGAAATGCGGGTGTCGCGCTGAGACGCTCGCGTCGTGGAGCGACCCACTCCGGGCTTTCCCAAGGCACGCCCATCGCATCCCCTCCGCCCCCGCAACGCCCCATACGTTGGGGCGTTGCGTCCCCTCGCTCGCACAGCTCCGCTACCCGGCCCCCCGCCGCGCGGACTTCCCTGCCAAGCCGCCCGAGCAAGAGGAATTCCCCGCCTGCCACTGCGCCAACCCTCGCGGCCCACCCCGCTGGGGCCTTCTCGCCGCCGCTGTTCCCAGGTGCTTACGCCGGACTGACCATGTAGCCCTTGCTGGGGGTCTGCTGCCAGGTGCGGCTGTGGTACGGGGCGTGCAGCAGCTTCTTCTGCCCTTGGGTGTAATCAAAGGCTTCGGGGTCGTAGTTGGTGCCCCACCACGAGGCGTGGCGCGGCGAGTACTTGTAGAAGAGGGAGCGACGCTGGGTGGGGGCGGTCCAGGCCAGGGTGCCGTGGCGCAGGGCTTCGGTGAAAATGATGGCCGAGCCGGCCTTGCAGGGGATCTGCTGTACGCCGGTGGTGGAATTGCCCACGCAGGTGATGCTGGCGGGCGGGGAAAGCTGCTCTTGTGGGAGCCGGGGATGCAGCAGAAGCCGCCGGCGCGCCGGGGGGCACGTCCTGCAAGGCCCAGACCACGGCCACCAGGCCGCAGTAGATCTTCCCCTCGGCCACGTGGTAGTGGAACATGGTGCTGTACGGGGTGCCGTTGATGTGCAATTCACCGGCCCCGCCGGCGATCATGTGTTCGGTGTACTCGTGGTTTAGGCGCAGACCCTCACCCAGCATCTCCTGCAGGTAGGGCAGCACCGAGGGGTAATCGATGAGGTCGCGGTAGGACTTGCCCCAGGTGATCAACTCCAGGTACCGGGCCCCGCCCGCCGCGGGTCGGGGAGGCTGGCCTGCTGCTCGTCGAAGAGGGCGTTGAGCCCCTTCAACTCGTCCTGGCTCAGGGCGATCTCGATCAGGACATAGCCGCGCAGGTCAAAGAAATAGCGCTCTTCCTCGGTCATCGCTGTTCCTCTCTCCTCATTTGGAACTGACATTGGCCAGCAGCTTGGGCCAGGCTGCGGCCAGGTCCACCACGTCCCCCCCGCAGAGCACCAAGTCCACCCCGGCCTCCAGCGCGGCGCTGAGCAGCGCCCCCGGCCCCACCAGCACCCCGGTGCGTTTGCCCGCCTCCTTGGCGCGGCGTATACACTTGAGCGCGGTCTCTATCACCTCGGGATGGTTGACCTGTCCGGGGTGGCCCAGGCTCACCGACAGATCGCCGGGGCCGATGAAGATCCCGTCGAGCCCTGCCACCGCGCAGATGGCGTCGAGATTCTGCACCGCCTGGGCGGTCTCGATCTGGGCGAAGATCCGGGTGCGCTCGTTGGCCTGGTCAAGGGACGCTTCGGCGCCGGCCAGGCCGAACTCCACCCCCCAGGTGCGCAGGTTGAAGCCGCGCCGGCCCAGGGGCGCGAACTTGCCGTACTCTACCAGGCGGCGGGCCTGCTCGGGGGTGTCGATCATCGGCACCACTAGGATCTGCCCGCCCGATTCGAGGGCGCGCAGGATGTGGTGCCGCTCCCCGTCGGGCAGGCGCACCAGCGGCACGGCGCCGTGGGCCCTGGCCGCTAGGCACAGGCTCTCGACCCGCTCGAAGCTGGCCGGTCCGTGCTCCATCTCGATCCACACCACCTCAAAACCCACCTTGGCCGCCAGGCCGGCCAAAAGCGGGGAGCCGCTGTAGATGGTGACCCCGCGCAGGCGGCGGGGGTTGCCGTGTTCGTCCAGAAAAGGGTCTCGATTCATCGGGTTTCACTCGGGTAGATAGTTGTGGATTGAATGAGAGGCGGGTTGATGATAGGAATTGGGCAAGATAGGGGCAAGAAGGGTCCGCGTGGATGGGGCCGGCCGGCGCTCGCAGATAACGGAGTTGGCTTGGGGTCGGTGGAGGGCTGGTGGGTAATGCGGTCTATCGAGTAAGTATTCGGGAACCCTGCCCAGGAGCTTTTGTCAAATGTTGTGGATGAGGGCTGAGCGTATCCTGCCTGATCAAGCGGCGTTTTTCCGTTCACCGTCGACGAATATCGCCCCGGCGATGACATGATCGAGGAGGCGATAGCCGTGGCGTCGCTGCCATCGTTTTTCCGCTTCCAGGGTCAGCTTGAAGGCCATGGTCAAGGTGGCCCGTCGGGAGCCACAGTTCTTGGTCTGACGGGTGCGGTGGCGCACGGTGCTGACGGTCGATTCGATCAGGTTGGTGGTGCGAATATGCCGCCAGTGTTCAGCGGGGAAATCGTAGAAGGTAAACAACACGTCCTGGTCTTTGGCCAGGCACTCACAGGCGGCCGGATACTTGGCCTCATAGCGGTGGAGGAATCGGTCGTAGGCCTTGAGGGCGGCCTCCTTTGTAGCCGATAGGTAGAGCTGCTGCAGTAGGCCCTTGGCATCGGGCTGCAGGGTCTTGGGCAGCTTGTCGAGGATATTGGCGGTCTTGTGGACCCAGCAGCGTTGTTCCAGGGTCGAGGGGCATTCCTCTCGTAGCGCCCCCCAAAAGCCCAGATTGCCATCGCCGATGGCCAGGAAAGGATCTATCTCCAGCCCACGTGCCTTGAGATCCTGGAATACCGTTTTCCACGACAGTTTGCTCTCGCGCTGGCCATCGTGGAGGGCGATCAGTTCCTTATGCCCCTGGGCGGTGGCCCCGATCAGCACCAGGAGGCAGGGCCGCTCCGGCTCTAAACGGATGTTGAAGTAAATGCCATCCGCCCAGACATATACGTACCGCTTGCCGCTCAGATCCCGTTTCTGCCAGGCGGTGAACTCCCCCTCCCAAACCTTCTTGCGCCGGACCACATTGGCCGCGGACAGCCCTCCAGCCTCTTCGCCCAGGATCGCCTGCAGCGCCTCGGGAAAACAGGACGTGGACAGCCCCTTCAGATACAGCGCCGGAATCAGAGCCTCGATATTGGGAGTCCGCCGCAGATACGGGGGCAGGATGGCACTGGTGAAGGGGTGCCCTTCCCGCCGATCATGGACCCGCGGTTGGCGAATGGTCAGCTTGCCGATCCCGCTGACCAACTCTCGCTGCGGATGGCGGCCATTGCGCACCACCACCTGCCGGCCCGCTGCTGCTGCGGTCCCGCGACTAAGTTCAAGACATTCGTCCACTTCCAATTCCAGGGCCGCTTGCAGCATCTTGCGTGCTCCGGCCCGCAGCAACTCCTCCAGGCTGGAGTGCAGGACCAACTGGGTTAGCTGCTGCACTTGGGCTGCCGTATGTTCTTCCATGAGCGTATCCTTTCGCCCTCGCCAAAGGGCGGTGAGTGATGGTGGGCATACTCAGGATACGCTCTCTTGTTTGTCCCCTGCCATCCACAACTTCTGAACATGGCTTTTAGGGCCGTGCTGGTGGTCTACCCGGAGGCCAAGGTCGCGGACGGAGAAACCGGACTCCTGCTCAAACCCAGCAAACCGCACGTATTACTGCTAAAGAGCCTATGACAAACATTGTTGGTTGTTCACATAAACACATGAAAACAAGCAGTTATTCACGCATAATCACTAGCCGAGCTTACGCATAATCACTAGCAGAATACCTAGTTATTCACGCATTATCACTAATACGCTACATATGGTACCTGTATAAAGCACCTGTAGTTAGAGACCCTGTAGTTAGACGAGCTTTTTTCAAATGTTGTGGATGGGGGCTGAGCGTATCCTGCCTGATCAAGCGGCGTTTTTCCGCTCGCCATCGACGAATATCGCCCCGGCGATGACGTGGTCGAGGAGGCGATAGCCGTGCAATCGCTGCCATCGTTTGTCCGCTTCCCGGGTCAGTTTGAAGGCCATGGTCAAGGTGGCGAGGCGGGAGCCGCACCCCTTGGTCTGTCGGGTAAGGTGGCGCACGGTACTGATGACAAAAGCTCCCCTGCTGATCATCGACGAGTTGGGCTCCCAGGCGTTGGATCGCCGCGATGCCCACCTGCTCTTCAAGGTCATCAGCTACCGCCATGAGCGGGGCGGTACTATGATCACCTCCAACAAAAGCATCCGCGAATGGCCCGAGATGCTGGCCGGCGACGAGGTCCTGGCCTACACCGAACCGGTCCCAGGGGGCGGGCTCGAGCCCGCCCCCTGGGCAACCCCTAACCCCCAAAGGAGGTGTCCAGCCTGCCACGCGGCCTTTTGATCCGGGAGTGCGCGAATCTGTGTGTCCCTTTACAACTGTCAATGGCGAGAGTTTCCGCTACCTGGGCAGACAGTAACGACTGAAGGTCATAGAAGCTGAAGGCGGCAAAAAAGAGGAAGTGAAACTGTCGGGGGGGTATATCCGTGTTTTTACTTCATCGAGGCAGTATAGCGTCCGGATCAAAGGCCTGGTCGATACCTGCTACCGGACACGCGCCAGGACCAAACTCCGGGAACGCTTCCAGCACTGTTGCGAAAAGATTCAGCGATACGATGTACCGCCTTCATATATGGCTATGAGGCGCATGACCACCCCCCGCAGGTGCAGTTGCACACCCAGCCGGCGGATCTTAGTGAACTCCCAACTTGTTCAGTCCCCGACTTACTGTATCGACTAAGCCATTTTCCCCTAACTGTGCCACCTGAAATTCAACAATCATAAAGGTGACTTCCTCAGACTACTGCGTTCTGCCTTTCCCCAATGGGAGCTGGCCAAGAAACGCCTCGAACGAATACAAGAGTTCTAAAAATAGGTCCCTTTCATCCGAGGCCCCATTTCCACTCCGTTGCCCCCACAAACCGGAGCCGACTCAGAGTTTAAAGCCCCGCTTGCGGAAGAGGCGCACGCAGGCCACCACCTCCTCGGCATCATAGAGCCGGCCGGCGCTGGAGATCATCGCCATCAGCGCCTCGTCCACGCTCATGGCCAGCCGGAGCATGCGGGCGGCGCACAGGGCGGTCACCACGTCGGCCACTTAGATGATGCAGGCCCCCAGAGCGATCTCCTACCCCTTCAGCCCCTCAGGGGGTAGCCCGAGCCGTCGAGACGCTCGTGGTGCTGGAGGATAAACTGATCCACAAGGCAGGGCCAGGGGCTGCGCCAGATCGGCGCCCAATTGGGGGTGGGTGCGGATCAGGGTGATTTCGGCCGGAGTGAGAGCCTCGGGCTTGAGCAGGATGGACTCGCGCACCCCGGCTATGCCCAGGTCGGCGAGCAGGGCCGCGGTGCCCAGGCCCTCAATGCGGTCGGCGTCGAGGCCAAACTCCCCGGCGTTGGCTTGGGCCAGCTTGGTGGTGCGGGTGGAATGGCCGGCTCCATTGGGGTTGCGCGGGGCCGCCTTCCGCTCCAACTCGGCGTTGGTCCGCACCAGGTGCTGGTGCTGCCGGTGCAGGTAGAGGTGGGTCTGGATCCTGGCCAGCACCTCGCAGACCCGGAATAGCTTGGTGACGTAGTCCACCCCGCCGGCGGCAAAGGCTTTGGGCTTGTCGGCGGCCTCGCGGTGGGCGTTGATGAAGAACACCGGTAGGTCGCGGCTGTGGGGGTCGGCCTTAAGCCGACGGCACAATTCGTACCCGGCCATCTCCGGCATACTCACGTCTAACAGCACCAGTTCGGGCAGATGGGCGCGCACCAGTTACAGGGCCTGGGCCCCGCTGGAGGCCGGCCGCGCCAGATACCCGTGTTTGGCCAGGATATTGCCCACCAGATCGAGCAACGGACCCTGGTCGTCCACCACCAGGATCTCGCCCTTGTTCGCAGGTGCCTTGTCCATAGGCCACTCCTGCTTCCCCGGAAGTTTTACTTGCGGTCGTGCTGCTCTTCACGCATTTCCCAGCCGCCTTTGAAGAGCGGCAGGAAGTACGCCGGCGAGTAGGGATGCTTGCGGCACTCCTCCATATTGAGGTCGATGCCCAGTCCGGGGGCGTCCACCACCTCGATGTGCCCGTCCTTCACCGGGTAGTGGGCGCCGGTAATCAGGTCCTTCTCCCACTCGACGTTGAACTCGTCGAAGATCTCCTGGATGAAGAAATTGGGGGTGCAGGCGGCCAACTGCATACACAGGGCCGTGCAAACCGGACCCTGGGCCTGGTGGGGGGCCACCACCGCGTAGTGGGCATCGGCCATGGCGCAGATCTGGCGGGTGGGCCACAAGCCGCCACAGGCCAAAGGCTCGGGCTGGAGGATGTGGACCACGTCGTGCTTGAGTAATTCGGCAAAGGCGTACTGGGTGTGCAGGCTCTCGCCGGTGGCGATGGGCACCGGGGATTCCCTGGCCACCTGGACCAGGGCTTCGATCTTGTGGTGTGGGGTGGGCTCCTCGAACCAGGTGGGGTTGTACTTTTCCATCTTGCGGGCGAACTTGAGCGCCGTGGAGGTGCTGAAGCGGCAGTGGCCCTCCACCAGCACGTCCACGCTGGGCCCCACTGCGTCGCGCACCGCGGCGATGATGTCCAGGGCCAGGGCCTCGTCGTCCAAGTCGGTGATCTGGTAGGCTGAGCCAAAGGGGTCGAACTTGAGCGCCGTGTACCCGCGCCGGACCACCTCCTTGGCCTTCTCGGCGAAGCTCTCAGGGGTGCGCGGCCCGCGGTACCAGCCGTTGGCATAGGCCCGCACCTTCTGCCTCATCTGCCCGCCCAGCAACTTGTACACCGGCACCCCCAGGATCTTACCCATGATGTCCCAGCAGGCCACCTCGATGGCGGCGACCGCGTGTTTGTGCAACTGGCCCCCGTCTCCATACATATCGCGGTACATGCGCTGGACCACGAGTTCGGGCTGGAAGGGGTCCAAGCCCCGGTACATGGGGGCCAGTTCGTGGATGGCGGCCTCCACGGTCTTGCAGAAGCCGTTGCTGGTGGCCTCGGAGACCCCGTACACCCCCTCATCGGTGTGGACGCGCACGAAGAGCCAGTTCTTCCAGGGGTTGCCGACGATGATGGTTTCCGCGTGGGTGATGCGCATGGATAAAGTCCCCTCTGGGTCGCCCCAGGGTTATATTGGACAGTCTTTAGGGGTTATCTTTCCCCAGGAAAGGAGTCTGTCTGATGACCAAGAAACCCAAAGCTGCCGAGGGTGGTCGATTCTCGGCGAAACGTAAAACGGAAGCAGTATTGCGGCTTCTTCGGG
>VGJS01000086.1 GCA_016867395.1 Candidatus Handelsmanbacteria bacterium | reverse complement strand
TCCTGCTGAGGGGGCCCACAAGTTAGCGGAAACTGTTACCCATCATCCCGGGATAATCTGTTACCAATCTACCCGGTTTGTACCAAGAGAAACCCCACCAGAGCTTGCTCGCTCAGTTCAAGCCGCTGCCGCCGGTTCATGCCCAGGTTGAGGAGGCCGTGGTGGGAGGGGGAACGCAGGACAAAGCGGCCCCGCACCCCCGCCGCAGACGCCCGCCGGCGCGGGAGCGGCCCGAGACGGTCGACGAGCAACGGCAGGTCGAGGATCTTGATCATGCAGGCGCCGTCGCGGCTCCAGTGGGAACTGGCCGGCAGCAGCGCCTGGACCTGTTTGGGATTGAGACCGGCGCGGGCCGGCAGCCTTTGCAGGCCGCTGCGGGCCAGCCACAGGCGCAGCATGGGCTGGATCAGCTCTGGATTGCCGCCGGCCTCGTGTAGGGCTTCGCACTGCCTGCGCCGCTGCCTGCCCTCCCACTGGAAGACCAGGTACGCCAGGCGCCCTTCCTCGAGGTGTCAATGGTTTACCAAGCCAGGGTGATTCCCAGGAAGTAGTGGCGACCCGCCGCGGTGTACAGATACCGTTCGCCGTCGAAATACCCCGAGGTCTCGTACTTCTCCCCAAGCAGGTTGTTCAGGTGCAGGGCCACCCTGGCCCCGGTCCCGGTCCACCCCACCTCCTGGGACAGGACGGCGTTGAGGACGCGGTACGGGTCGATGGTGCGGGCCTCGTCCTCGGTGTTGTCGAGGTACTGCTTGCCCACGTGCTGGAGTTGCAGCCCCAGCGCCCCGCCCCTGTACTGGTAGGCTAAACGCAGGTTGGCCAGCCGGCCTGGAAAAAGGGGCAAGGTGTTGTCGCCGTAATCGAAGACCACCACATTGCCCTCATCATCCCAGTAGGGGGAGTTGAAATCGGCGTAGTAGTTCTGGCTCAGGGTGAGGTTCCCGTCCAGGCTCCACCTTCCGGCAACAGGACCAGACAGGGCCAGTTCCAGGCCGCGGTGTACGGTGCGGTCGGCATTGCCACGTACCGGCACGTTGTCGTCGTCCACTTGCCCGTAGCGGATAATCTCATTGCGGAAATCCATCCAGTAGAGGTTGAGCCTGGCGCTTCGGCCCCCGCGTTGGTACCCGGCTCCGGTCTCGAAATCCCAGACCTTTTCCGGGTCGATGAGTGGATCGCGCCAGACCAGATGCTGCACCGCGCCTCCATCCACCACCGTATCGGCCCGGGCAAAGAGTGGGTCTGCCCCAAGGTCATCGGGCCCGTCGAAGGCGTCGTAGTACTCGGTATCGGCCGGCTCCTGGCTGGCCTGGGCCGCGCTGAGGTAGAGGTTGAGGGTCTCGCTCAGGTTGTAGTTGAGGCCGAGTTTGGGGTTGAAAAAGAGATTGGTAACCCGGTAGGTGTTGCGCTCCTCGCCAGTGAAATTCCCAGCCTCCTGGTGGCGGAAGCGATAGCGCTTGTACTGGGCCTGCACCTCCCCGCTGAGGTTGAGACGCGAGTCCACCTGCCACAGTTCGCGCAGGTAGAAGGCACCGGCCCGCTGGGTTCCCCTGTAGGCGTAATAGGGCTGGTCTGGACTCACCCCGCCCGGCAGGGCCGCGGCCCACTTCACCCAGCCGCGGTGTTTGCTGGAAAAATCGTAAACCTGGGCCCCGGCGCTGAGCTGCCCCCGGCCGTGTTGCCATTCCAGCCGGCCCAGCCAGCCGTACTGGTCCTTGTCCACCCACTTCCGACGGATCAAGTCCGTGTTCAACAAGGAGTAGCGGCCCTGCCCGTCGCGGGCCAGCACCGTCTGGCCGCCGGCCTCGGTGCTAAGGTAATAATCCAGGGAATCGGCCCCGAACAGATTCTCCTCCCGGGTCTGGATGGCGGGTAAACCAAAAGCCCGCAGGCTCCTTTGGTCCCGATACCCCTCGTAGTATCCCTCCCCGTGTACCTGGAAGAGGGTGTTGCTCAGCCTGAGTCCGGCCCTGGGCTGCCATTCGTGGATCAGTTGGTAATGGGGCTGGTTGAAGTGGTCGGCGTCCTGGGTGAAGTTGGCCCGTCGGTCCTGGGCCAGCACTGATGCGGCCACCGCGTCCCAGGAAGCCTCCACCTCCTGGGGACCGCCGAAGAGGTTTACCTGGAAGCTGCTGCGCTCGCCGTACCGGGATGCGCCGATAAAATAGGCCCACTGCTCCACCCCGGACCGGTCGCGGTACCCGTCGCTGACCATCCTGGAGAAGCGCGCGTGCAGGGCCAGCCCCTTCTCGATCAGGCCAGAATTCATGTCCAGGGAGAGTTTTCGGGTCCCGTAGCTGCCCGTCCCCAGGGCGGCCCGGACCCCCGGCTCTCCGGCTTGGGCAGAGGTGACCAGGTTGACGGCCCCGCCGATGGCGCTGGCCCCGTAGAGGGAGGGGGCCACTCCGCGCTGGAGCTGGATATCCTCCAGGCTGGTGGCCAGGTCGGGCAGGTTCACCCAGTAGACCTGGTGGTCTTCGGGATCGTTGAGGGGCACCCCGTTGATCATCACCCCCACCCCAGTTTGGTCGAAGCCGCGCACCTTGAGATAGCTGTACCCCATGCCAATGCCAGCATCCGCATAAGAATACACCCCGGGCAACTCCCCCAGCAGCAGGGGCAGATCCTGGGTGTGGTAGCGAGCCTCGATGGCCGGCCGGGCCAGGTCGGAGAAGGCCGAGGGGGTCTCCCGCTCTCTGGCCCGGTCGGCCCGGATCTCTACCTCCTGCCCGGGCAGCAGCCGGGCCTGCAACGCCACCCGCAGCCCCTGGGCCCGCCCCGGCGCCACCCGCTGCCTGAAGGGCCAATAACCGACGTGGCTGGCGCTGAGCAACACCTCTGCCTCGACCACTCCCCTAAACCCGAAGCGCCCCAGGCTGTCGCTGGCCACCTCCAACCCCTGGCCCTCCAGGCGCAGGTTCACCCCCGCCAGGGGTTCGCCGCTCTGGTCGTCCACCACCACCCCCTCCAGGCGGGCGGGGATCTGGGCCCCTGCCAGTGCCGAAGTGAGCAGTGCCATCATCATCAGGAAACCGCGCATGGTCTTCTCCTCTGCGCAAAAAAAAAGCCGTTTCCCAACGCGGGGAGAACGGCGGCAATTCCCGATGACTCACCTCGGTGCCCGCGAACGGCGTACACGCCTTCGCCCGATCCGTTCCCTGCGCTGGAATTATCCAGATCAGGTTCATAGGGTGTGATCTCAGCCTCCGCTAGCTGGGCAGCGGATAAGCACCCCTACAGATACCGTAATTATTATATCACCCTCGACGGATCACGCAAGCCCTCATCGCCATTCGAGCAACACCCCTAAGAGGGAGGGATGCCACTGCGCCAAGAGCCCGTACGCCTCCTCGGCCCGACGGGCAGGCAGGCGGTGGGAGACAAGGTCCGCCACCTCCAGGCGGCCCAGTTCGAGCAGGCGCAGCACCACCCCGACATCGTCCATCCAGGTCCACACCCCCGGCTGGGACTCCAGGTAGGGCCTGGCGCTGTTGTGGGCGCCGATCACGCTGAGGCCCTTGCGGTGGACCTCGCGGTAGAAGTTCACCTGGGTCTCGCCCCGAGTGCTGGCCAGGAGCACCACCCGACCGCCGGGGCGGGCCAGTTGGAAGGCGCTGTTGATGGGTGCCGGGGCGCCGGTGGCCTCGATCACCACAGCCGGGGCCTCGGCCAACTCCCCAGCCTGGGCCGGGGTGAGGGCCAGGTCCGCCCCGCAGGAGCGGCTATAGGCCAAGCGACTTTGCTCCGGGTCCACGGCGATGAGGGGCGCCGCCCCCTGCAAACGGGCGAACTTGAGGGCCAGTAACCCGACCAACCCCTGGCCGATCACCGCCGTGGCCTCTCCCAACTCGATGCGGGCCCGGCGCACCCCTTGCAGGGCGATAGTGCCCATGTTGAAGAAGGCGGCGACCTCGAAGGGCACGGCAGCGGGAAGAGAACAGACCTGGCTGGCCCGCACCAGGGCGTGGGCCGCGTGTGGGCCGGCGGCCACCACCCGCTGCCCGAGACTGAATCCCTCCACCCCCGCGCCCACCTTTTCGACCCGGCCGGCAAAATTGTAGCCCGGCCGCTGCGGGTAGCTGCCCGAGGTATTGGGCAGGTTCAGCAGAAAGGCCCGCTCCGTGCCCGGACTGATCAGGGTGCGCTCGGCCGCCAGCAGCAGTTCGCCGGGGCCGGGGTCAGGCAGTTGGCGTTCCTCGATGGCCACCTGGCCCGGACCCGGCCAGACCACGCCCCAGGTTTTCATGGACCCTCCTTTAGCTGGTTAAGGATGGGGCGGCCCCGCACCCCCCACCACACCACCCCCGCCTCAAGGATGAAGCCACACAGCAGCGCCCCCACCCCGCGGGTGGCGCCGGGGATACTCTCAGGCAGCAGGAGCATCACCGCCCAGATGATGCCGATGCGTGCCGGGGCACTGGGCGCCAGGGCCCGGGTGCGGTGCTGGACCAGGGCCACCCCGTGGAAGTAAGCCCGCAGGGCCACGGCCAGCGGGAAGAAAGAAAACAGGAAGAGCGGCCACTGGCAACGACCCGCTAAAACCGGGTCGAGGCCCAGCAGGGGGTTCAACAGATATTCGCGCACCGGGGTCCAGAAGGCCACTGCCATGATCCCGAAGGAGAGCAGCCCGCAGCCGGCGGCAAAGCGGCGGATGGGGTGCAGGCCCTGGGGCTCGGCGCGAAAGGCCGGAGCCAGGCTGCGCACCTCGTTGACCCAGCCATAGGGGAGGTGGGCCAGGGAGTAGACCACGGCCAGGACCGCCAGGGATTCCTGGCCTTCCGGTCCGCGGGCGACGAAGAAGTTGATCAGGGGCCGGCTCAGCCCCTGGATGGCCATCACCAGGGCCAGGGGCCAGAAAAAATGAAAGAGATACCCCATGCCCGGCACCTCCCCGTCTGGGGGCAGGGTGGGTGCCACCCAGCGCCGGTATCCCCACAACAGCACCCCCAAGTACACCAGGATGCCGGTATAGGCCACCAGCAGGGGCAGGCACATGGGTTCCGCGCGCACCAGCCCGCTGGGAACCAGGGCAAATACCGCCCCGATGCTGGCTCCGATGCTTGCCAGGGTGGCGTAGCTGACCACCTCGGTGCGCCGGGCCCGCATCAACAGGCCGGCCAGGCTGCGGTTGAGGCCCTCGCACAGGGGGATGGGCACCAACCAGATCAGGGTCAGGCGCACCGAATCCCCCACCGATTGGCTCAGGCCGTGGCCCCGGAGGATGACCCAGTCCCCCGCCGAGGTAAGGGCCAGGAGGGCCAGAACCAGGGCCAGGCAGGCCCCCCCCATCAGGGCGAAGCCCTGAATCCGCCGCCGGGCCCGGTGGTTGGCGGCCAGCACCAGGCTGAGCTGATTGAGCTGGGAAAGGGGGCTGGCGAGGAAATCGGCCAGCCCCCAGGCCACTCCGTACGCAGCCAGCACCGAGGTGGCCTGGGGCAGGCGTGCCATGCCCCCGCTGAGGAACTGGCTGCTGAATCCCTGGGCGATCAGGGTAAGGGCCAGGGGGGCGATGAAGCGGGCGTACTGGAGATAGAGCATCCAGGCCCGCTATTCGGGCCCGAAGGGATAACCGTTGAGTTGGTCGGCGATGGCTTCGAGCAACTTGCTGATCTCGCGTTTGTCCGCCGCGTCCAGGGCCACCACCCCGGAGGGGGCGCGTTCCACCAGGCTGGTGAACACCCCGCGTCGCTTCAGGATGTAGCGCATGAAGGGATGGGTCTCCAGCAGAAGCAGGGGCAGGACGCGGCGGTGCAGGGCTCTGGCTTCTTCCTCCTTGCCCGCCCACCACAGCTCGGTGATCCGGGCCAGCACGTCCCCCAACTCGCAGGCCGGCATGCAGCCCTGGGCCCCCCGGCGCATGTCGTCGAGCAGGAACTTGCCGGCCGCCCCGCTGAAGATGGCCTTGAGCCGGCCACCCAGGGCCGCCTGGACCTCGGCGATGTGTTTGGGGCCCGGCTGCCTTTCCTCCTTGATGTATTCGATGCTGGGCACCTCCTCCACCAGTTTGGCCAGCTGGTCCCCTTTCAACGGGGCGTATCCATCGGCGTTCTGGACCATGATCGGCCCCGAATACACCTCGGCCATGCGTCTGTACATCCCGACGGCCACGGCCTGGTTGGTGCGCGAGGGGGCCATGGCGATGATCGAATCGGCCCCGGCCCTTTCCGCAGCGCGTGCGTACTGCACTACCTGCGGCACCGAGATGCCGGAGCAGCCGAATACCACCGGCAGGCGGCCGTTCACCTCCTCCAGCACCGCGTCGAGGTTGCGGATGCGCTCCTCCTCGCCAAGGAAGTAGAACTCCCCCACCATCACCGGCCAGACGATGCCGTGCTGGCCGCTGCGGCAGCAGAAGTCAGCGGCGGCGCGCAGGTCCACGGTGTGAATCTCCAGGTCCTCGGTATAGGGGGTGGGCAAGAGGCCGAATAGACCTTTCATGTGCTCGAAGCGGGGCATGGGTTCTCCTTTGTTCCGACAGGGGACAGGGGGTCGCGGGCGCAACCCTTTCAGGAAGGTAGGCCCGACCCTGTTTGGGGGGCAAGCCCTGGGTCAGCCGCCCTTGCGCCCTGCTCCGGGGCTGCCCATCTTGAGGCTCATGCGCCTCGCCCTACTCTGCTGGCTGTCCCTCTGCTCCATCTGCCTGGCGGCCCCCCCCCTGATCACCGCCATCCGCGTCGAAGGCCACACCCGCACCCAGCCCGAGACCATCCTGCGCGAGGTGTTGGTGGGGGTGGGCCAGCCCGTGGACAGCACCCTGGTGGCCGAAAGCGGCCGCAACCTGCGCCGGCTGGCCTTCCTGGGCCAGGTGCGGTTCCACACCCGGCCCAGCCCCGGAGGCGTCGAGTTGGTGGTGGAAGTAGAGGATCTGCACGCCCGCGTCCTCTCCCCCCTGCTGGCCGGCCACCCCGACGAGCTCAGCTACGGCCTGGTGGCCCTCGACTACAACCTGGGCGGCCGGGGGCATCTGGCTCAGCTCAGCCTGCACCACCGCCCCATCGAAGGGGACGAGATCTCCCTCTACTTTGAGAACCCCCGCCTGGGCAGTTCGTCCCGCGCCCTGGGTGCCGAGGCCCGCTGGTCGGCCGAGGGCCACGACCTGGCCGCCTCCTTCTCCCAACCCTTCCGCGCCCTGGGCCAGCCCTGGTCGTACGGGGCGAGCGCCTTTGACACCGAGCAGGTCCACCGCCTCTACCAGGCCAGCGCGGTCCAGGGCCGGTACCGCGAGCTGGCCCAGGGCGGCGCCCTGTGGCTGACCCGCTCCCTGGGCCGGGCCACCAAGTTGCGGCCGGGATTCCGGCTCAGCTTCAGCGACCGCCGCTACACCGCCTCGCCGGGCTACGACTACGCGCCCGCCGACCAGCGGCGGGTGCTGCCCAGCCTGAGCCTGACCCTTTGGCGGCCCCGGTACGCGCAGGATCACTTCCTCCGGCAGTTGGGCCGCACCGAAGATCTACAGGTGGGCAGTTGGCTGACGCTGCGGGCGGGGCTTTCCCGGCGCGGCCTGGGCAATGACCGCAACTTCACCTCCCTGTCCCTGCAACTCTCCCCCAGGACGGCCCTGGGCCGAGGCACCTACCTCTTTGCCACCTTGTGGGGCGGGGTCCAGTTGCACGGCGGGCAGTACCGCGAACTGAGCCTCCTGGCCGAGTTCCTGGGATACCGCCGCCTGGGGGCCAGCCACTCCCTGGCCTTGCGGCTCCAGGCCGAAACCCTGTCGCGGCCCGAAGTACAACGCCAGTTCCTGTTGGGGGCCGACAACGGCCTGCGCGGGGTGCTGCCCCGCCTGTACGGGGGTCAGCGGCGCCTGCTGGGCAACATCGAATTCAGGCCCACCTTCTGCCGCCGGCCCTGGTGGGTGCTGGCCGGGGCCTTCTTCGCGGATGCGGGCATGGCCTGGAACGGCCCGCTCCCTCGACCCAAGGCCGCGGCAGGGGTGGGACTGCGCCTGGGGCTACCCCGCCTGTACAACAGCCCGGTCCTGCGCACCGATTTGGCCCGGGGGTTTGGCGGGTCCTGGTTGCTCTCCCTGGGCCTGGGGCAGTACTTCTGAGGGAGCAGAAAAAGCCCGGCCGCACCTCCTGCCGGGCCTGATCCACCTGCCTTCTGTCGCTTCAACCGGCCAGTAGCGCCACCAGCGCGGTCAGATTGTCCAGGGGGTGTTTCCCGCTCTCCCGCGCCTCGGCCACCAGGTGAGCCGCCAATTCCCCGGCCTCCTGCGACTGCCCCAGCAGAAAAGCGAGGTGCTCTCCCCCCAGGCTGCTGTAGAGCCCATCCGAAGACAGCAGGAGCCGGTCCCCCGCCTGCAGTTCCCGCACCCCAAGCTGGGGCTCCACGGCCCCAACGGTCCCCAGGTACCGGGTCAGGACGCGGCGCTGGGTGAAGTGGGCGGCTCTTTCCTTCGGAAAGCAGACCGAGCCTGGTAAGCTCCCGGGCCCTGGTATGGTCCTCGGTGAGTTGTGCACACGCCCCCTGCCGCCAGTGATAGAGCCGGCTGTCGCCGATATGGGCGAAGTGCAACCGCCCTCTGCCGACGGCCCCCAGGGTCAGAGTAGTGCCCATGCCCCACAGGTGCGGGTTCCTGCCTGCCACCGCCATGAGCCGCTCGTTGGCCTGGCGCAATAGGCACGCCAGCTCGGGCAGGACCACCTCACCCTTCCCTTGTTCCAGACAGGCGGCCCCCCAGTTGCCCACCACCTCCACGGACAGGCGACTGGCAAGTTCTCCGGCCTGCTGGCCCCGCATGCCGTCGTCGGCCACCACCAACACCCTGCCCCCAGCCACGATGGCCGCCTGGTCCTCGTTGTTCTCGCGATCCCCCTTGTCGCTGCAGCTCGCGGCTCGAATGGTCAGCAAGATCCCCTCAGCCGCCCGTACAGTCTGGAGGCATCGGCTACTCATAAAGCGTCGTTCTGCCATCGGTATCCGCGCAGGGGGCTGCCGCAGGCCCGACGCGCCGCGCCAAGTTCGCCTTTGCCCATCAGGGCCTCTGCACATTGGGTTTTAGCGAGGGCTGGTGGAAGAAACGGTAGATGGCCCGGCACCGCTCCAGGCTCTGGCCGCACAGGGCCAGGGTCTCGTCCCAGCGCTCCTGGTCTGCCCACAGCGGCCCATTTTCCTCATGGTCAGCGCCTTGCCTGGCTCCCCGGACCTCCGCATGCGCCGAGTCCACCACGACTTGGCGCAGATCCGACTTCGGGGTCTCGTGGCGCCAGGTGGCGATGGCTATATTGGTGGTCCGTCGATGCCCAAATCCGGAGGAATACACCTTGGAATACAACGCCGCCCTGCGCACCTTCGACTGTGACCCCACCCTGACCGACTCTCAGGTGCTCGACTTCTGTAGTCAGGGCTTCCTGCTCCTGCCCGGCGCCGTGCCCGACGAGATCAACCGGCGCACCTGCTCCTATCTGGAGGGCAAGATCCCCATCAACCCCAGTTATATCCCCGAGGGTCTGACCCGCGCCGACCTGGAACGCATCCGCGCCACCCACGAGCCCAGCACCATCTTTCTCGAAGACTGGTTCATCGAGCAGGTGCTGCTCAACCCCGCCCTGGCAGGGGTCATGCGCTCCCTGCTGGGTCCCAACGTGGGCCTGCCGGTGCTGGCCAGCCACCACCGGGTCGAATGCCCGGCCCAACCCCAGGGCTGGCACCACGACGCCGACCACCTCTTCGGGCCTGAACTCCACTTCGTCGAGGTGTTCTATTTCCCTCAGGATACCCCGCCGGAACTGGGCCCCACCGAACTGGTCCCCGGCACCCATCTGTTCCCCAGCCGGCGCGAGCCAGGGGAAAAGGGGGTGCTGGCCGAGGGGCCGGCCGGCACCCTGGGCATCCACCACCAGAGCATCCTCCACCGCCGGGGCTCGTCCACAGCCACGGGTCTGCGCCACATGCTGAAGTACAACTACTGGCGCACCGCCCCCCCGAAGCGGGACTGGGTCCGCGAACCTGATTTCGATTTTCGCCGGGCCTATTACGGGGGCCACAACACGGCGCGCTATGCGGCCCACATGTTCTACTGGCTGTGCGGCCAGGCCGACCATTTCCGGATCATCGGCGGCCAGGCCTGGCCCTGGTCCAGCGTCAACCAGATCGGCCCCTCGTACGGATATGGCTCCAAGGAGGGCTATCTGCCCGACTGGCGCAAGAACAACCAGGACGGCTATGCCGTTCCCTAAAGAAGCTCCCTGACACTCCAACCCCAGTTGCCCGCAACCCATCCCCGCATCCTCTTCCTGGTCGAGGACCGGCAGACCCTGCTGGACCTCCGGGATGAGCCGATGTATTGCGAGTTCTTCGCTGCCCTGCGGCAGCAGTTGGACAAAGACCTCGAAGCCCCGCTGCCCCCCATCGGCTTGTGCGATGCCCTGCGAATACCGGGGGGGATATCTGGGAGGTGCGCTACCTGATGGAGGGTGAGGTTGGCCTGCAGCGGGCCCGGGCCATGGGCCAGCCCTACGGCTTGGTCTGCCCCCAGTTGAAGCGACAGAGCCTGGCCCACTGGCTGCTGGGCGATCCTCAGTATATGGAGCGGGGGCTTCAGTGCCTCGGTGCCCTGGCCGCCCTGCCCCTTCCTGCCACCGGCTACGCCAACACCCACACCTTCCACGGCGCCACTGGGGCCATGGCGACAGGCTTGGATTATCTGTGGGATGCCCTTCCTCCGGAACAGCGCGAGCCCCTGGTCGAGGCCCTGGTGGCCCGCGCTCTGGAGTTCCACGCCCTCTCGGTGCAGCAGGCCCTGCGCGATCCCCTCGACAGCCACGCCATCATGTACGGCCCGCCCGGCATGCTCCAGGCGGCCCTGGCCCTGTATCACCACCGCCCGGAAACTGAACGCTGGCTGATGGAAATCTTGCGCTATTCCATCGAGGTTTTCCCTGTGTACGGAGGGGACAATGGGGGCTGGGGTCAGGGTTTCGGCTACGGGGACGGGGTCCATCAGCAGACCCTCCACACCCTGTGCGTGGGCACTAGGATCAACCTCTGCGATACGCCCTGGGGCCGCAACAACGGCCGCTTCATGATGTACTTCCAGCCCCCCCTACGGCTCCTACCCCACCTTTGGCGACGGCGGATACAGCCGGCCCAAAAACCTGCAAAAGCAGGTCATGGGCGCCTACGCCCGCATCCACCAGAATCCGCACTACCCGTGGCACGCCGAGGGGATCGCGGTGCCTCTTGCCCCGCCTGGTGCCTATCAGCTCAGTCTGCATTTGAAATGGCTCCTGCCCCCGCCGGCCCGCCCACCCCGGGACCTGCCCCAGTCCCTGCACCAGCGCGACATCAGCTGGGTGGCCCTGCACAGCGACCTGGCCGAGGGCAAAAACAACGTCATGGTGCAGTTCAAGAGCAGTTCCTTCGGCTCTTTCAGCCACAGCCACGCTGACCAGAACTCCTTTGTCCTGGAAGCATTTGGCCGGCCCCTGCTCATCGACAGCGGCTACTATCCCTGGTACGGCAGCCCCCACGACATGAGTTGGACCCGCCAAACCCGGGCCCACAACGCCCTGCTGGTCAACTACAAGGGCCAGGGGGTGTGAAATGGGGCCGCTTGCGGCCGCATTACCGCCTTTGCCAGTAGCCCCTCTTTCGACTACGTGGCCGGCGACGCCACCCCGGCCTACCAGCACCCCTCTCTCACCACCGATACCACCTCCTACCACCTGCGCCAGGACATCCGTGCCCCCATAGAGCTGTGCGCCTATTACGAGGGTGGGGAGCGCATGCGCCGGCACCTGGTCTTTGTCCGGCCCCATGCATTGGTCATCCTCGACGAGGTCCAGACCCGCTTCCCGGCCAGGGTCTAGTTCCTGTTGCACGCCCTGCATCCCTTTGCACTGGACCCGGAACACCGGCTAGTGCAGGTGGTCAACGGCGAGGCCCTGGCCAGGGTCCGCTTCCCCGGCGCCGATCCTCTTGCCCTGTCGCAGACCGACCAGTTTACCGCGCTGCCCGAAATGGGCCTGGCCCAGTCCAGCCCCCGGCAGTGGCACTTGGAGGCCAACTTCGCCGCCACCTCCGGGCGCCGGTGGTTGCTCTCGGTGGTGCAGAGCGGCCGCGCCGGGCAGGAGGATCTCCTGCCCGCGGTCGGGCTCCTCGACGGGCCGGGGGGGGTCGGGTTGCAGATCGGCGAGGCCCAGGTTCGCTTCAATATGGGCCTGGAAGCCTTCAAGGTCTCCTGCCTCAGCCCCGGATCTGGTGGAGCGCCGGAATGGCTCGAATACACCCACTGAGGCTGCGATCAGCCCCCAATGGTCAAAATCCGATACGTTGGTTATCTTTATCACGAGATCGCTCGCCCACCGTCGCCCTGGGCACGCCATGAATCTGTTTGGCAGATCCAAGAAAACCGACAACGAGCAGATGCAGTTGATCGAGGCCATCGGGGACCTTGATCTTAGGTACGTCACCGTCTCCCTGGTCGACGCCAAGGGCGACGAGGAGGACCTGGGCCAGACCCAACTCCTGCTCTCGGACGGCAAGATCTACCACGATGGGGAATCCCTCTTTCTAACCACCCCCGACAAACTCAAGACCCAGGCCGTCAACCAGGAAGCCACCAAGGCCCCTTCCCCCGAAAATTTCACCTCGGCGGACTCGGAGAACGGCGCGCCCCCCCCCGCGGAGAGCGCCCCCAAGCCGATCCTGATCAACAATCAGCGGGCAATACTCAGGTTCATTAAGACCGGCATGCCGTACGAGGTTCCCTGCACCATCGTCCAGCGGGTGCGCCTGAAGCAGGAGCAGATCAACCTGCTGGATTTGGCCGGCATCAAGTCGGCCTTCCGGATCGTGCCTACCGGCATGCCCCGCAACCAGAACAAGCGGCAATTCCTCCAGTACAACTACGTCGGGGATGACCGCAAAACCATCGTCCACCAGGTAACCATGGAGGTCTTCATCCAGAAGACCAACTTGGTCATCCCCCCGGACAACCCCTTGGAAGACTGCCTCACCGAGGTCGTCTTCACCCCCTACTCCTCCCCGGAGGAGGTGCCCTTCGACCTCGATCAGACCCTGCGCGAATTCTACACCTCCATGCGCGCCCTGCCCCCCAGTAAACGCTTGGTCAACCTCACCAAGATCGAGCGCACTACCCAGCGGGGCCTCTCCGCGGACGTCCAGTACAACCACGGGCCCGTCAGCGTGTTGAGCGTGGAGAACGAGGAGTTGCTCACCCGGGTGCGCGGCATCTACCTCAAGAAGTCGAATAAATCGGACCGCGACCGGACCAACAAGTACAACTTGGTCGGCAACAACATCCTGGTGCTTAGCTACATGTCCCACGGCCAGATGAAGAGCTTCCACTGCAAGGTGGTGCCGGTCCAGCGCCAGCGCCTGGGCAACGACCTGGTCCGTCCCAACACCGCCATCGTCCACGACCCTGGCTTCAGGCTACAGGTGATGAACTTCCGCGGCAACGGAGTGATGGTCACTTCGGACATGGAGTTCATCCGCTACCTGACCGGCGAGAACTTGGCAGACTTCGACTTCCATCACCTCACCCCCTACCAGAAAAACGTGCTTGAGAATCTCAAGTCCTACGTCCTTTTCTTCGCCATCTACCCCGAGGTGAAGCGCGACAAATACGAGATCCACTTCCGCAAGCACGAAGCCCAGTTGATCGACCGCTTCATCCCCGAACTGCCCTACAAGATCAAGATGCTCGGCCGCATCGTCCGCACCCAGAGCATCCTGGGGCAGTTGTGCCACAGCATCCAGTTCGACTACGATACCCAGATGTTCCAGTTGGCCAAGGACGAGGTGGTGGTGTGGCGGGTGGTGCCCAAAGTCAGGGGCAACAAGCATTTCCAAGAATTGCTGTTCAAGTTGAGTGGTTTCGAGGCCTACTTGCGCAAGAAACACGAGGAGCAGACTGGGGAGTAAGTCCCCTGCCCCAACGGGCCAAACGAAAAGCGCAACCCCCTTGTTCTGGGGAGTTGCGCTTTGGTGTTTCTGGCTCCGGCGGTAGGGCTCGAATCGAATCCCGCAACTTGTTCTTCAGCAACGCTTTCCGAGCAACATCTGCACAAACCTAAACACTCCTGCACGTTCCTTGAATCCCCTTCCCCAGCATCTGAACAGAACCAGGACGCTTCATCACATTCTGAACGCACTTCCCAGCACGCCCAGGTTGTACCCAGGTTGTACCAGAATCAGCCTCCTCTGCCCGCTGACCTGACCCAGGTGGTCGATGCCTGGGACCGGCTCCCCGATGCAGTGAAGGCTGGCATCGTGGCAATGGTCCTTGCATCACGTTCGCCCG
>VGJS01000085.1 GCA_016867395.1 Candidatus Handelsmanbacteria bacterium | reverse complement strand
ACCACCATGAAGGTCAAGGCCCGGCCCTGGTACGACGTGGACCGCCAGCTGGAGGCGGTGAGCGCCGCCACCTCTCCCCACTTCAGACTCGACGCCGACTTCAACGGCCTGCTCCTGGGCGTGGACCTGGCCGCCCCGCTCATCAGCCGGCTGGAGCGCCGCTTCCCCTGCCTGGCCATCGTCGAATCCCCCATCCCCCAGGAGGACGTGGCCGGCAACGCGCTGTTGCGCCGCAAGATCAAGAGCCCCATCGCCATGCATTTCGGGGTCCCCCCGATCATGACCGCCCTGCGCCAGGAGGTGTGCGACGGCTTCGTCATCGGCGGCGGGGCCCGCCAGGTGATGAGCGAGGGCATCCTGGCCGAAAAGGCGCAGATGCCCTTCTGGTTGCAGCTGGTGGGCACCGGCCTGACCACCCTCTTTGCGGTACACCTGGGCGCGGTGCTCTCCCAGGCCCGCTGGCCCGCCATCCCCTGCACCAATATCTACTCCCACCCGCTGATCAAACATTTTAGGGTGGAGGGCGGGCACATCCGCGTGCCGCAGACGCCAGGTCTGGGCGTGGAGGTGGACTGGGACGCGGTGGAGAGATTCCGGGTGGCCCCGGACTACAAGAAACCCGCCCGCCGCCAGCTCCACACCATCCATTGGCCCGGAGACCGGCAGAGCCACTATCCCGACGGCCGGTACAGGGGGGATTTCCTGGCCGGCAAACTCTCCGGCTTTCTGCCCGGCATCTCGCTCGACTGCAAAATCGACGACGGTTCGGGGGATTTCGATCGGGAGTACCGGGGGTTGTTCGGCTAACCTCGGAGGGAAGACGATGAGAAACCGAAAACGTATCGAGGACTGGGCGCCGGTGCGTGCCCATTGCGCCGGCGAACCGGTGTTCGCCTTCGGATTCACGTATGTGTATACAGTGAGTCCGGACTTTGTTCCGGACCGGATGCTGCAGGAGGGAAACCACCATCCCTGGCAGCGGCTCCAACCGAAAAAGTCATGGGAGATCGGGCAGAGCCGGATCGGGTCCACCCCGGCCCGGGAGCCGCGCACCGCGGCCAACGAATCCCAGCCGCTGCTGCCGGTGCACCTCATCGACGGCGATCTCGGCACGATGTGGTGCAGCCGTGGCAGAAGGCAGTCGGCTGGCCACCTTATGGGTGAACCGACAAGCCGTCTCCGATCCGCCGCCGCAACAGGTGGTCGATCTGGCTATCCTCGACCCCGCTGTGGATACGGAAGTGGGCATTGACATCCTGAACGGCAGGGAACAGGTGCTGGCGGTCACGCGGGAAGGGGGCCGTGCCGTGATCCAGGGCGTGGCACTCGACAATTTCCCGGTCATGATCCGGTTCTAGCCCGGATGTTTCACCCTCAAACTCAGGTTGGATATCAGAAGTCTGAATCCGCTCATCATTTCTGGAATCAGGACCGGCAGGCGGTGCGTTTGACGGCACTCATCAACGTGTCGTGCCACAAGATGAGCAGGCGGCGCAGTTCGGCGCAGTTGTTGGGTGTTTCAGTTTTCAGGGCAAACACCTTCGCGCTGGGTGGCTCATACATCGGAACCAACTCGCCCGCTTCCAGCAGGTTCGCCAACTGCTCGAGCAATTTCAGCCCTTCGGCGTAGGGCGCGCTGTTGTTCTAAATCCAGGCCTTCACACGCTTCGAAACCCGTGCGGCATGGCCTTCCTTGTCCACGTTGGGCAGGATGATCTCGCCGGTGCGCTTCCGGAAGAATCCTCGAATGGCCGCGGCGATACTGGGATCACGCACTGTACCGTCCGGGTAGACGACGCCGTGAATATCCCGCCACACGCTCACACCAATCATCAGTTCCCATAGGTACCAACCGATGCCGGTCTTCTGACAAACTTCCAGCGTCATATCATACGGGTTAATGCGCGCCAGGCAGCCAATTTCCGACAGCAGCACCGGCTTGCCATACTCTTTAGCGAGTGCCAGCCCATCTGCGATATGAGCCGCCAGGTCCGTTCGCGTCGGTCGATAATCATGAAAGGAGAGCACGTCCACATAAGAGGCAATCGGGGGCAGGTCGGCGACCCAGGGAACGCCGACCGTTATCGGGTGCTGTGAATCGAGACGTTTCACCACAGTGCAGAAATGACGCACGAAAGTCCATATAGATTCGACATGCGCCTCTTTTTCGGGGCTATTCAGCCAGGATGTCATGAGCGGTTCTTTCATCACATCCCACATCAGCAATCCAGGTTCCGAGCCAAGCGTTCGCACCACATCCTGACAGTACCGCTCTCCATCGGGCCAAAAATCTTGCGTCAACCGTTGGACGCCAGGGTTGGGAATCCACTTGTTCAACTGCGAGGTATAGGTGGGGATAGTGTCATCAAAGCACGAGTCCCATAATACAGGCATGACGGAAATACCCCGTTCATGGGCGGCACGCACAAAATGGCCGATGCGATTGAGAAAGGTCTTTGGCTCATATTCATACACAACATACGCTAGAAAGATGCGGGCGCTGTTCAATCCCAGGCGCTGAGCATAGGTCAGCTCCCGTTCGACCAGTGTTTCGTCATAGTCACGCCAGAAAGCAATGTCGTTGACGGCAGTGCTAGGTGTGTAGTTAACCCACGAACGTGGCTGTATGGTATCAGAACATCCATGATCTTTCCCTCTGGGCTTTTCAACGGTGCTCGTTCGGTTGTACGTATCTATGCGGCTTATTCATGATGGGCTGGCCAGCGCTGTTTGTAGTGCTTCAAAAAGCTGTCCCAGCGCTCCAGGGTCTCCGGCCACCCCGTCCAATGGATCACGGGCATGCAGTCGAACTCGCCGTACTGCATGATGCTCTGCCACAGTGCGCGATTTCCCATGTTCATCTCCTCAACCAGGTTCATGTAGGAGGGCCTAACAAAGCCGTTTGACCACGCTGAGGCGGAGCACCACCGGGTAATCCTCGATCAGCATCCCCTTCAGCGCCATCTTCCCATCCACCCTGGCCACCTTCAGCCGCTGCTCCGTGCCGTTGAGGACATCGAACCCGGTCGCCCCCCGTCGAACTGCATCTCGGGGAACACCAGATCCACAGTCACCTCCGCGAACGCATCGACCGCCCGCTCCAGCACCCACACCGCTATGGCCTGTAGTCGGGGTCGCGAACCCCTGACCTGGGCAGGACCGGAACGGATCACTCCCCGGCGCTCTACTCAGTTCACCATCTGCATCAGCTGCTGGGTCATCGAGCCCTCTTAGTGGAGGGCGTAGATGATCACGTTCACCGCCATCTGCAACTGCCGGGTGATCTCTGATTGGTAGCGGAAGTTCTCCCAACCCCAACCCAGGCTGGGCTGAACGGCGACCAAGCGGCCCTTGAGGTACCAGCCGTGGAGCACCTGGTGTTGTTCCCGCGAACTCATCTTGTCCTTATGGGGAGACGACCCCGGAGGCACCCCACCCCCGATATCGAAGAAGGAACTGAAAATGGGATGGTCGTCGGGGACCCGTGTCTCCCAGAAGTCGCGGCCCTTCACCAGACCGGCGTATTTCTCGAGTCCCTCCTGCACGTCATCGTTGAGCGGCCCGATGATGAACCCGCCCTGCGATATATACTGGACCAGGTTCTTGATCTCCGCCTCGTTGGGAAGCAGTTTGCGGTTGTAACCCGGGGGGAACAAAATGATAGGCACCTCCAGGATCCGTTCGTCGTCGTAGGTGAAGTCTCCGACGAACTCGGCCTGCAGCCCCGTGTAGCTGCTGAGCACGTCGCGCAACACCCCGATAAGCCGCAGGTCCAACGCGCCAATACTGTTCTTGGTGTGTACCGAAACCACGCTGGCCAGCTTGACGAAGCCCTTGATGTTCTGCCGGTTGCCCTCGTCCTGGATCACCATGGCCCGGTAGCGGCCGGTGTCCATGCTGATGACGTCGAGCATCTCCAGGGCCAGGTCAATCTTGTTTTCGGCCACCCGCACCTCCTCCTGCATCCCCGCCCGCGTCGCCGGCTCCAGGCCCAGGCCCATCCGATCAGGCTGGGAGAACCGGGGCGGGGCAAAGGTGCCGACCCCGCTGCCCTGGCTGGCGATCAGCCCCCGGGCGTCAAAGGCCGCCGTCGCCCGCACCTGATCCATCCTGGCCGCGGACACCTGCACCTCCGGACGGACCAGTTGCCGCTTGGGCTGGGGCACCTTGCGCAGTTCGAGGGGTTTGGCGAGCAGGGGATCGCGGCGGGCGAAGAATTTGACCTTGGCCGGCTCCGGGACCAGGGCGCCATGCGGCTTGGTGGCGAAGATCAAACCCAGCGACAGGAGCAGGTGCCAAACCGTGGCCAGCCCCAGCGACCACCAGTACAGGGTTCGCAGGCGGCGAAAGGCCTCTTCGACGGGCATTCGCTCATCCAAAGCCAGGCCTCCTCAGCAACGGAACTCCCCACCCCAACCACGGCAACAGCGATGAGCTCGATCAGGCCGCCGGCAGCTGCCCCCGCAGTTCCAGGGGCTGGCGGAGGTGTTTCATCAGTTCAGGTGCCGCATTGGCGAGGAACAGCTCCCAATACAATCTCTCGGGGAGGTGCGTCCTCAGAAAGTCCACCTCCGCAGGCGTGCGGGCATGGGCTGCAAAGCCCATGAAGATCACCCGCCGCCGGTACCCACCTTTGAGCGAGTTGTGCAGGGTGTTGAGATTGAAGATGGTCACGTCGCCAGGCCGGTTGTCGAAGCAGGCACAAGGCACCTCGTCCGCCGCAATTCCCCACAGCGCCTGGGTATCGAGATTGCCCTTCCAACCCCGCAGATGCGAGCCGGGGACCACCCGCAAGGCGCCGGTGGCCGGGGTCAGCGGGTCGAGGTACATGCCGAGTTTGGCGAAGGGGAGTTGGTTGTACTGCCCGTCGGGATGCCACATCCCGTGCGCTTGGTGCCGTCGTGGGTGATCCCCTTCTCGAGGTAAATCCGCTCGAACTCCTGGGAGATCCAGCTGCACTCCGCGGCAAAGAGCCCAGGAAGGCGGACGAAACCGAAATCCTGGTAGAAACGCTGCCAGTGCTCTTGCTACGGCGAGCGGGCCATAGGCTCAGGTCTCCTTGCTCCAGATCGGCCCCTCCTCGGTCTGCTGCCAGAGCCGTGCGAAGTCCGGGGCATGGCGCTCGTCGAGGAACTCGGTGCGCACCGGGTTGGCGTACCCCGGCGCCCCGCCCGGGGCCCGATGCTGGTGGAGCCGCACCAGGAAGCGCAGGTCGTCGGTATGCCCCGGCCGGTCCGGATCGTGACGGGTGATGATAGTCAGTCCATCGGCGTAACACAAGCGCACCAGAAACCGGCCCGGGTCCGCGGGTGCTCCCGCCTGGAATTGCTTCAGCTTTTCCCGATTCAGGGATACCCCCAGCCCCGGTCCCTCGGGCACGGCCACAGAACCGCCCACCACCGCCATGCGTTCCACTGTCACGTCGTCCTCCCAAAGGTGGCAGCAGTTGACGTGGTCGAGGGTGGCCTTGCGGAACACCGCCACCTCGTGGGCCAGGAAGGCCTGGTTGATGGTGCCGCCCACCTGCTGGTACATGATGGGGATGTTGGCGGCCTCAGCGATGGCCGCCGCCTTCATCGCCTGCCCGACGGGCGCATGGCCGGCCATGTATCCGTCGCACAACCCCTTGACCATCACCTCGGGCGGGCCGTGGTGGACGATCACCGGCAGGCGGCACTTGGACCGCAGCTGCCGGTATCCCTCGTCATCGCCGACTGGCACCAGGTCCTCAAAGCGGCCGGCCACGGGAAAGCGCTCTAGCTCCATGAGCAGGGGCAGCATGGTGTACACATCGGTATTGGCGTTAAAGTCGTAGTGGATCTTGAAACCCCGCGGGGCCGCCTGCTGCATGGCCTCGGTCTGGGCCACGGCGTCCTGCACCTCATCCACATGGTACTTGAGCCAGTAATACCCCAGCTGGGCAGCCTGCCGCACTTCCTCGGCCATGCCCTCGGGGGGCTGCGATACGGTCCAGGCCGCCACCGGCACCCAGGACCGCACTCGGGGTCCGATCAACTTCCAGGCCGGCACCCCGAGGTGTTTGCCCATCAGGTCGTAGAGGGCCATGTTCATCGCCAGGTCGGCCTCGGCGTTGAGCCAGTCGAAAGGAGCGGTGCCCAGGTACCTGGCGCGCAGCCGCTCGCCGTCGAGAGCACCCCACGACTCCCCGTACCCTTCCAGCCCGCTGTCGGTGCGCACCACCAGGATGGTGCGCTGCTGGATCTGCCGACCGTGGTACCGGGCCAGGACCTGGGCGTTGAAGGCCCGGTACGGGATGAAAACCGGGTGGACCTCGATCTCGGCGATGCGCATGATCCCTTCCCTCAAAGGGCCAGCCGCTCCAAAAGCTGCTGGCGTATCCCCTCCAAAACCTCGTAGTTGACGATCTTCCGACCTTTGCCGTCCACCACGTAAAAGGCATCGGTGGCTCGGTCGGCTACGGTGTTGATCAGGGCGGTGTGGATGTCCAGGCCCTGCCCGCCGAAAACCTGGGTGATCTTGTAGAGCAGCCCCACCTGGTCCTGGGCGTCCACCTCGACCACAGTGTACTTGTCCGAGACCTGGTTGTCGAACCTCAATTCCGGCGGCCGCACGTGGTCCCCCTCCTTGCGGGCCCGCCAGTTCCAGTTGGCCCGGTAATGGCCGAAGAGCGGGTCCTCCCCCAGGCTGCCGCCGATCACCTCGGCCAGTTGTTCCCGCACCCGCTGCTGCTTGCGCTCGGGCAGCACCGGGGCCCCGTCCACGTCGGTGACCTGAAAGGTGTCGAGGACCACCGCGTCGGCCCGGGTGTTGACCTGGGCGCGCAGGATGTCGATGTCGTTGACCGCCAGCACCGCGCAAATCTTGGCCAGGAGCTGCCGCTGGTCTCGGGTGCAGATCACCACCTCGGTGAAGCCCTGGCGCTCGACGAAGGCCAGTTCCACCCCCCGCTCCCCCAGCCGGCCGATCAGCTCCAGGTGGGCCTCGATCTGGTCCCGGTTGTAGGCCATCAGGTAGCGGGAGGGCAGTTGTTGCACGTGGGCCTGGAAGGCGGCCACCTCGTGGGCCGGCCAGGTGCCGGTGATGAAGCGCAAGTGCATCTCCAGAAGCTGGCGCACGTGGTGCTGTTCCTCCAGGGTCTTGAGCCCCGACTCGATCTGCTCCCTGGTCTTGTGGTATAGGTCCCACAACAGCGCCCCCTGCCAGTCCGTCCATGCGTCGCGGGCCACCGCAGAGAGGTCGGCGTAGGAGACCAGGTAGAGGGCCTCCAGCCAGCCCAGGTTGGCGAAGAGCCCGGCGAACTCGGCGATCATGCGATAGTCGTCCAGGTCGCGGCGCTGGGAGATGATCACCATGTCCTGGTGGTGCGCCACCAGAAAAAGCACGAAACGCCGGTCCTCGCGCGGTAGGCCGATGCGCTCCAAGAGCTGGCCGGCCATCTCCAGGCCGCAGACGATGTGGTCCTCGCGCCGTGACTTGCCGATGTCGTGCAGGAGCACGCCCAGGTAGAGCAGGTCGCGGCGGGGGAACTCGGCGAACAGCCGGTCGAGCGGCCGCCCCTCCCCGGCCCGGCCCCGGGATTCGAGGTTGTCCAGGGCCACCAGCACGTGCTCGTCCACCGTGTAGAGGTGGTAGATGTCGTACTGCACCAGGCAGGTAAGGGCCCCGAATTCGGGCAGGTACGCCCCCAGCACCCCCAACTGGTGCATGGCCCGCAGGGTGCGGGAGGCGCACTGCCTGCGCCTGAGAATGGCCATGAAGGCGTCGCGGGCCTCGGGGGCGCGCCGCACCTCCTCGTCAATCAGGTGCAGGGAGGCGCGTACGGCGCGCTGGGCCTGCTCGCTCAGGCGCAGGCGGCGGGTCTGCAAGAGGGAGAAGATCCGCAGCAGGCGCAGCGGCTCGACGGCGAAGTACGCCTCCCCGGCGACGAACTCGATCTTCTCGTCCACCACCTCCACCCCTTCCTCCAGGAGGAGGCGGCGGCCCTGCCGGCGGCGGGTGGTCAACTGCTCCAGGGCCCGCTGCACCAGGCTGTACACCGCCCTGGCGTGCAGGTAGTAATGCTGCATGAACTGCTCCACCGCCAGTTCCTTGCCCCGGTCCTCGTAGCCAAAGTGGCGAGCAAGCTGCGGCTTGAGGGAGTGCTCCAGCACGTCGTGCCGCCGGCCCACCCCCAGGTGGAGCTGGTGCCGCACCCGCCAGAGGAACTCCCGGCCCTGGGCCAGGGCCTCCTGCTCCTGGGCATCGAGCAGTTCATGGCGCAGTTCCTCGGTCCGCCGGCCCTGGACCCGGGCCATCAGCGCCCACTCCAGCACCTGCAGATCACGCAGCCCGCCGGGGCTCTCCTTGAGGTTGGGTTCGAGCAATTGTACCGAGGCGCCAGTCTGGCTGCGGTCCTGGTGCCACTGGCGCAGGACGGCCAGGGTGTGGCGGGGCAGCTTGGAGAAGAGGGTTTCCTGGAACTGGGCGAAGAGCCCCGCGTCGCCAGCCAGCAGCCGGCCGTCCATCATCCCCGTACGGGCCTCCAACTCCTGGCGCGACATCTCCACCACCTCGGCCAGGGTGCGGCTACTGTGGCCCACCTCATTGAAGCCGGCGTCCCACAGGGGCCGCAGCACCCCGGAGATGAAGACGGCGTTCTTGTCCTTGGCCTTGGGAAAGAGGAAGAGCAGGTCCACGTCCGAGTACGGGCTCATCTCCTGGCGCCCGTACCCGCCCACCGCCACCAGGGCATGGGGCGAGGCGGGCGGCCCGGCCTCGGCGTAGATCTGCAGCACCAGCGCGTCAATGGCCCCAGCCAGGGCCTGCGCCGTGGTCGCCCCGTCGGCCCCGGCCCGGTGCGCCTCCCCGATCCTTTCGAGCTGCTCGCGCCAATAGGCCCGCACCACCTCGGCCAGGGGCGGGCCAGGGGCTGCGGCCCGCGCCGCCCGCAGCACCTCCTCCGGATTCATCGCCCTCTCCTGCCTTTGGTCACGGCCTTCTTTTTTTGCTTGGCGGTCGGCTTGGTCCTGGCCCGGCGCGGCCCGTTCAGGAGGGCTAGGTCCAGCACCTGGTCGAAGCGCTCCACCAACTCGAAGCGCATCTGGTTGCGGATGGGCGGGGGGATCTCCTCCAGGTCATTGGCATTGCGCGCGGGCAGGATCACCCGGCGGATGCCGGCCCGCTGGGCGGCCAGCACCTTGTCGCGGATGCCGCCCACCGGCAGCACCCGCCCCCGCAGGGTGATCTCCCCAGTCATGGCCAGGTCGCCGCGAACCGCCCGCCCGGTGAAGAGGGAGACCAGGGCCAGGGTGAGGGCGATGCCGGCCGAAGGGCCCTCCTTGGGGGTGGCCCCGGCGGGGACGTGGATGTGGATATCGGCCTCGCCCAGGTCCTTGGCCTTCACCCCCCACTCCTCGGCCCTGGTCCGCAGGTAACTCAGGGCGGTGCGGGCCGACTCGCGCATCACCTCCCCCAATTGGCCGGTGAGGATCAACTGCTCCTTGCCCTGCATGCGGGTGGCCTCGATGAAGAGGATCTCCCCGCCCACCGCGGTGGCCGCCAGGCCCGTCACCACCCCCACCTCCCCCCTGCCGGCCTTGGACTCGGCGAAGAAGTGGGCCGGCCCCAGGAACTCGTCCAGCTCCCCGGCCTTCAGCAGGAAGCGCCGCCGTTTCCCCTCGACGATGCGGCGGGCCGCCTTGCGGCACAGGGCCCCCAACTGGCGCTCCAACTGGCGCAGGCCAGCCTCGCGGGTGTAGTCGCCGATCAGCCGGTTGAGCGCCTCGCCGGCAAGCTGCAACTGCCCTGGCTTCAGACCGTGCCCCTCCACCTGGCGGGGCAGCAGGTGCCGCCGGGCGATCTGAAATTTCTCGTCGGGGGTGTAGCCGGGGATGGGGATCTCCTCCATGCGGTCGCGCAGGGCCGGGGGCACCGGCCCCATCAGGTTGGCGGTGGCGATGAAGAGGACCCGCGAAAGGTCGAAGGGCACGTCGAGGTAGTGATCGGTGAAGGTGTTGTTCTGCTCCGGGTCCAGCACCTCCAGCAGCGCCGAGGCCGGGTCGCCGCGGAAGTCGGCCCCCAGCTTGTCGATCTCGTCGAGCATGAAGACCGGGTTGTTGGCCCCGGCCTTGCGCAGACCCTGGATGATGCGGCCCGGCAGGGAGCCGATATAGGTGCGGCGGTGCCCGCGGATCTCGGCCTCGTCGTGGACCCCGCCCAAGGAGATGCGCAGAAACTTGCGGCCCATGGCCCGGGCGATGGAGCGGCCCAGCGAGGTCTTGCCCACACCCGGCGGTCCCACAAAACAGAGGATGGGCCCCTTTGTCTCCTGGCGCAGCCGGCGCACCGCCAGGAACTCCAGGATGCGGTCCTTCACCTTCTCCAGGCCGTAGTGGTCTTCGGCCAGCACCCGGCCGGCGGCGCCCAGGTCCAGGTCGTCCTGGGTGGAGACGGCCCAGGGCAGGGCCAACAGCCAGTCGAGGTAGGTGCGCGACATGGAGTGCTCGGGCGAGGAGCTGTGCATCTGCTCCAGGCGCCGCAACTCCCGTTCGGCGGCCTCGTGCGCCTCGGGGGAGAGCTGGGCGGCCTCGACCTTGGCGCGCAACTCCTCGCCCTCGGCCAGTTGGGGGTCCTCGCCGGACAATTCCTTCTGGATGTGCTTGAGTTGCTCGCGCAGGTAATACTCCCGCTGCGATTTACCCAGCTTCTCCTGCACCTGAGCCTGGATCTTCATGCCCACCTCGAGGATCTCCTGCTCGCGGGCCAGCAGCCCGGTGAGGAATTCGAGGCGCTGGCCCACCTCCAAGAGCTCTAGCAGCTTCTGCTTCTCCTCCAGGGCCAGGTCGAGGTTGGAGACCACGAAGTCGGCCAGGCGGCCGGGATGGTCGATGTTCGTGGCGATGATCTGCAGCTCGCGGGCCATGTTGGGGGTCATCTCGACGATGGCCTTGAACTGCCGGTGTACCGTGCGGGTGAGGGCCTGGATCTGGGTGGACTCCAACTCCCCCTCGTCCTCCAGGCGCAGGATGCGGCCCCGCATGAAGGGGGCCTCCTGCACCAGTTCCCCCAGCCCGCAGCGGGCTAGGCCCTGGATGATCAGTCGCACGGTATTGTCGGGCATGCGCCACAGCTTGTGGATCTTGGTGGCCGTGCCAATCCGGTACAGGTCCTTGGCCCCGGCCTCCTCGGCGTCGAGGTTGCACTGGGCGAAGATGGCCAAGAGGCCGTTGCTCTCGGCCGCCGCCTCCAGGGTGCGCAGGGCCCGCGCTCCCCCGGCGGTAAGCTGGTGGGGCATGTAGGGATAGACCACGGTGTGGCGCACTGGCAGGATGGGCATCTCGGCGGGCAGACCGCCGGGCGGGGCCTCGACCACCGCAATGGCTAACTGGGATTCGGACACGGTTCACCCCTTCGCTATTCGATTCGTGGGCTAGGGTATGCCTTCGCTTGACAGGTGTCAAGGAGGCGGGCATATTGGTGGTTGACTTCGTTTTCCTTGGAGGTGTTCCCCCCTGCTGAGCGAACCCGTCACCCCGCCCAGCCCGCAGCCCGTGCTCCTGGTGGGCGTCTCCCTGCCGCAGATCCCGGTCTGGGAGGCCGAGGACTCCCTTGAAGAGCTGAGCCGCCTGGCCCACACCGCCGCCCTCCACGAGCGGGCGCGGGTCCTGCAAAACCGCCAGCGCGTCGATCCCACCTATTACCTCGGCAAAGGCAAGGCCGCCGAACTCAAACCCCTGGCCCAGGACTGCGGCGCCGACCTGATTGTCTTCGACAACGACCTCGCACCGGCCCAGATGCGCAACCTCGAAAAGCTGACCGGCCTGCGCATCCTCGACCGCAGCGGCCTGATCCTCGACATCTTTGCCCAACACGCCCGCACCCACACCGCCCAACTCCAGGTGGAGCTTGCCCAGCTCAACTACCTGCTGCCGCGCCTGACCCGCCAATGGTCCCACCTCTCGCGCCAGGCCGGCGGCGGGGCCATCCGCGGCATGGGCGCGGTGGGCGTGCGCGGCCCCGGCGAAACCCAGCTGGAGATCGACCGCCGCCTGATCCGCCGGCGCATCAGCGAGCTGACCCTCAAGCTGGAGCGGATCAGCGGGCAATTGGCCACCAGCCGCAAGGGACGCCGCGACGCCTTCAAGGTGGCCCTGGTGGGCTACACCAACGCCGGAAAGTCCACCCTGATGCGCGCCCTCTCCGGAGCCCAGGTGCTGGTGGCCAACCAGCTCTTCGCCACTCTCGACTCCACCACCAGGGCGGTAGAGCTCGACCAGGGGCGCAAGATCCTGCTCACCGACACCGTCGGCTTCATCCGCCGGCTGCCCCACCACCTCTTCGCCTCCTTCCACGGCACCCTCGAAGAAGCCGTCCAAGCCGACCTGCTCCTGCATGTAGTGGACATGAGCCACCCCCATTACGAGCAGCAGCAGACCACCGTCGCCGGGGTGTTGCGGGAGTTGGGATTGGAGGACAAGCCAACCCTGCTGGTCTTCAACAAGATCGACCGCGTCGATCCAGGCGAGCAGGAGCGCCTGGCCCACCACTGGGCCCAGCAGGCCGGCGCGGTGGCCGTCTCCGCCCGCAGCGGGGTGGGCCTGCGCATGTTGCGGGAAAAGATCCTCTACTACAGCCAGGAGGAGGAAATCACCGTGGACCTGCACATCCCCCAGCAGGAAGGGCGGCTGCTCTCCCAACTGCACCACCAGGGGGAGGTGCTGGCCCAGGACTTTGCCGACGACCAGGTCCATCTGCGGGTCCGCCTCGACCGCTCCTGGGTGCGGCGCTGGGGCCTGGAGCGCTACGCCTAAGGTTGAAAATAAAAAGGGGCCACACCCTCTCGGTTGCAGCCCCCGGCGAAACTGGACTTCGCTCAGGCGACGCGGAAGGGACGGGCGGCGGAAGCGGGTTCCTCCAGCGGCAGGTGCCGCTCCTCCTTCAGGGTTTCCAGCACGATGGCGGTCTTGGTGGCCCGCACCGCAGGGATGGTGCTGATCTGTTCGCGCAGCAGCCGTCCCAGGGCGTCGGCGTCCCTGGTCCGCACCTTCACCAGATAGCCGTCCTCCCCTGCCACCCTGTACACTTCCTGCACCTCGGGGATCTGCGCCAGCATGCGCCCGGTGTCGGGCTGCCCGGGCCGCTCCTCGGCATGGACGCAGACAAAGGCCAACAGCCGCAGGCCCAGGACCTGGGGGTTGAGGCGGGTTTCGTAGCCCTCGATCACCCCTCGGTCTTCCAGCTTGCGGGTGCGGGCGAAGACCGCCGAGGGGGCCATCTCCACCTGCCGGGCAATCTCGGCGTTGGGGGTCCTGGCGTTCCTCTGGATTTGCGCCAGGATTTTCAGGTCGATCTCGTCGAGCATCCCCTTACACTCCTGTCTTAGAGCTGCTTGTTGTTCATGACGATCAGATAGATGCCGCGCAGAAGGGGCGCGGTTTCCTACTTCCACACCCCCGTCCACTTGCGGGGGATGCGCAACTCCATCTCCTGCCAGTCGCCGCCCTGGCCCTTGGCCGCCAGGCCCCAGCCCATGTTGCGGTAGGTGGCTTGCTTGTAGGCGAAGATGTGGTTGGGCCGGTTCGATCCCACCAGGAGTTCCTCCACCATGGCGCTGCGCGGCACGCGGAAGCGCAGGCTCAATTCCCGCTCCCCCTGCACCACCCGGTACGCGGTAACCTTGGCGGCACTTGCCGTCCCCTCGCCGTCGGGTGGCGCGATGCGTTTGCCGGCCACAACCGGCGGCTCGGTCTGGGAAGCGGTAGGTGAAACGCCGCCGCTGGGCACGGGGTAATACCTTCGCATTGACCACGGCGCCAGGCACCAGGGCGGGTGAGGAGGGCTGATCCTTCCGGCGGCCACAAAGGCCATTGACGGCTGCTTGCGACATGTCTTTGAGTCTCCTTCGCCCGTAGGGCTAAACACTAATTAAACCAGGCGAGTTGTCTCAGCCAATCTAGGCACACAGGGTACCGCCATATCGAGGCCCGTAACCAGCGGGTCGGGAAGATCAACTGCTTCGGGCGGCAGTGGTGGAAACCGCGCCGTGGCTATCATCGCCGCAGTCTGGTGGAAACCAGGATCCATCTGGCAAAACCGGAAATTTAAAAAAGCCTGCGCACCGCCTCAGAAATCGAAGATAGGGGAGCCCACGACCTCGAGTCAATGAAAATGTCTGTGTAGATGGCGGGATCAGTTTTGGGTGCAGGTATTAGGAAACATCAGGGCAAATTGGTTGGTTGCTGCTTTCCAGTCCCGGATGGGTCGGGTCCATTTCTTGGCAATATTCCTCGTGGCCAGGAAGATCAGCTTGGTGACGGCGTCATCAGTGG
>VGJS01000084.1 GCA_016867395.1 Candidatus Handelsmanbacteria bacterium | reverse complement strand
CCACCTGGGAGATGGCTTTGGAGATCAGGGCCACCGCGATGGAGGTCATGCCGATCAGCCCCACCCCGCAGGAGTAGCCGGCCAGCAGGATCGGGGCATAGGAGGACCAGCGCTCCTCCCCGAAACGCCGGCGCAGGTGATAGCGGCCCAGGAGCGCCCCCAGGAAGTTGGGGATGGCGAAGTGGGGCCATTGCCCCAGGCCGCCGAGGAACCCGTAGAAGAGCCCCATCGGCGCCCCCAGCGCCCCCAGCGCCCAGTAGAGCAGGCCGCTGAAGCCCAGGCCCGCGGCGACGTACTCCCAGCCGATGATCTCGGTGACCAGCCCGGTGCCGGCCGCCCCCGGCAGGGTGGACTTGGCCCAGAAGGCCTGCATGGTGGCGTGGAAGGGCCAGAACTTCTGCACGTACGGATAGGCCGAGGAGGGAATGGGACCCAGCTTCCAGATGAAGGACCAGAAGAGGAAACTACAGGCGAAGAGGATGAGCAGGGCCACCCCGGTCATCTTCACCAGGCTGTCGAAGCGGGTGTGGGTCAGCTCCAGTTGCTTGAAAGCCTGGGCCTCGTACCCCCACTGGAAGAGGGGCATGGGGGCGAACCAGATCGCCGCCCCCTGGTAACCCGACAGGTAGAAGGAGCCCTCGCGCAGATAGGGGAAGCTCACCCCCTGCGGGCTGCCGGTCAGGCCGATCATCCGGGCGCTGATATAGGAATAGACCGGGGTCCAGATGAAGCCAAAGAAAAGGGTGATCCACACCGGGAATTCGGGGACCAGGAACCACACCAGCCCCACGAAACCCAGGGTGCTGGCCGCCCACAGGCCCAGGGCCTTGAAGATGTCCAGGTCGCCCCGACCCAGGGGCAGCCGCACCGCAGCCCCCTGGGGACCGGCCGCCTGGCGCAGCACCCTGGCCGCCCCCCAGAACCCCACCCCGGCCACCACCAGGGCCCCGCCGATGGAGAAGCTCAACCAGAAGTCGAAGGAGTTGGAGATCATGGTGGGGATGGCCGACATGCCCGGCTCCCAGGTGCGCAGGATGCCGGCGTTGTAGAGCAGCGGGTTGGCCACCAGGTTGACCAACAGCGAGGCGGCGGTGCTGCCCACCACGATCCAGAAGGGCAGCACCAGCCCGATGAGCAGGTGGACCAGGTCGGTGGCCAGGCCCAGCACCCCGGCCGGCAGCACCGCCTTCATCGGCACGGTGAAATCGACGAAGGGGATGGGCAGGATGGAAACGGTCTCGGTGAGGAAGACCCCCGAGAGGGTGGGCACCACTACATAGAGCAGGCCCCAGATGGCGCCGATGAAGGCCCCGGTGCTGAAGACCTGCCAGCGCCAACCCTCCTGCTTGGAAGAAGTCTCGGCCAGGGCCGTGGCCCCGCCGGCCTGCACCCTCGCCATGGGGAAAGGCAGGCGTTCCACGTCGTGGGTGAGGCGGAAGAGGGCGTAGCCGAGGGAGAGGCCGTTGATCCGCTGCAGGACCACCACCGCCAGCAGGATGGCGATGGGCTTGAGCCAGGCGGCGTGGAAGAGGGTGCGCTCCAGGAGGGCCTCGGAGCCGCGCGGCGGGGCCACCCAGTCGGGGATGTGCTGGTGCAGGCCGTCGGCCTGGGGCGACTGGATGAAGAACTGGTCCCAGATCAGGCTGCCAAAGGGCCCGCCGAAGAGGTCGGCCCCGGTGCCCAGCTTGCCGCCGATGGCCACCAGGCCGCCGGCCACCCAGTAGAGGATGATGATCTCCTGGGTGCGCAGCCGCACAAAGGTGCGCTTGGCGATCTCGATGAAGAGGATGAGGGTGACCCACTCGGCCCCCCCCGCCATGCTCTGCCCGGTGACCAGCCCCAGGTAGATGGCCCCCGGCAGCATGACGAAGCCCACGAAGAGGGCCGCCCACAGGGTCTTGAGGTTGAAGCCCGGCTCAAAGGGCCTGAATTCCTCGGCTGGGCGGCCCGCGGTCTCGCTCATCCCCGGACCTCGCCCGGAATCGGTTCAGACACCTATGGCTTCTTTGGCGGGCGCCAGCAGCTTGAGGTGGTCCTCGAAGATCCTGACCTTGTCCGCCTGCTGGCGGCGCAATGCTTCGACGAAATCATTAAAGGCCCGGCGCTCCTTCTCCTCGGTCACCTCCCTTTTCACCGATTTGAGCACGACCTGCTCTTCGAGGCCAAAATAACTCTCCGGCTGGCGGTCCAGCACCTTGAAGACCGAATAGCCCCCCTTGCACTTGAGCGGCCCCTGCACCTCGCCCAGCGGGACCTTCATCACCGCCTTGACCCATTCCTCCCCATAGATGGGGCCCTGAACGCCGTACACCACCAGCACCCCGTCCTGGGTGTGCTGGCGAAGGCTTTTGCCCTTTGCCAGGGCCGCCAGGTCCGCCCCGCGCCCCACCTGCTCGGCCAGCGCCCTGGCCTGGTCCGGATCCTCCAGCAGCACGTCTTGAACCTGGGCCACGGCCGAGGAACGGTAGGTCTGCTTGTGGGCTTGGTAGTAGGCATCCAGGTCGGACTGGCTGACCTCGATTTGCTCGACCACCTGTGAGCGCAGCTTGGCGATCATCAGATCCTCCTGCTCGCGCTGCCGCCACTGCCTGAAGCCCTGCTGCTGGTCCAGCCCCTTGCGGCGGGCGTCCTGGGCCATCACCGTCCTGGGGAAGAGGGTGCTGGTCAGTTCGCCGACCAGTTGCTGCTTGGTCACCGCCGGCCACTCGTCCCTGGCCGGCAGGGCCACCTCCAGCACCTCCTCCACGCTGACCTGGCGGTCGCCGTAGGTGTAGACCGGCAACTGGCGCTGCTCGGCGCTCAATTCCTTCACCTTCCCCGTGAGGATGCCCATCACCAGGTCCATGCCCTGGGCCTGTTCCTGGATGTTGAACTCTTGGTTGAGGTGGAGAAGATAGGCGTCTTTTATTTCGTTCTTCTGGAGACGCTGCAGGGCCTTGTGGATCTTGTCGCGCACCGCCTCGAGCGCCACTGGTCGGTGCTCCTCGACCCTGGCGATCACGTACCCGTCCCGGACAAAGATGGGCTGGGTCACCCCACCCACCGGCAGGCTGTTCACTGCTTCCACAATGGCCCGGGGAGCATCCTGGGGGGAGTAGATGAACTGCTGCGCCGCCTTGGCAGGCAGCTTGAAGACCCGATCTACTGCATACTCGGCGGCCACTTCTGCGAATTTCTTGCCCGCCCGCAGCAGGGCCGCTACCTGGTGGGCCCGGGTTTCGTCCGGGACGAAGATCTCCTGGGTCACCACCTGCCGGTTCCAGCCCTCCTGGGCATAGGCCCGCTGAAGCTGCTCCTCGCTCACCGACACCCGGTCGAGGACCTGGCGGCGCATCATCTGGTTGGCCAGCTCCTTGACCTCGCGCTGTTCGAGGTATTTGAGCACCTGGGAGTCCTGGTCCAGGCCCCGCGACCGGGCTTCCTGCAGTAGGAGTTCGCGGTCTACCAGGGTATTCAGGTTCGCGCGGTGGTCCACAGCTCCCTTGCCGGCCGGCAGCTTGGCCTCGAAGACCTGGAGCATGGAGGCCGTGATTTCCACCTCTCCCACCCGGGCCAGCAGTGCGGGATCTTCCGAGAGGGCGCAGCCGCTGAGAACCGCCAGCAGCACCCCGCAAATCGCCTTTTTCATGGGTTTAAAAAATAAATCAGGAGCCGGATCGGGTCCAGCTCCTGATTCCTCTCAGCTAATGCTGCCGTCTCCCCGATCCAGCTCGCTTCAGGTCTTGCCGGCAGCGCGGACGGATGGATTGACGATCTCCTGCTTCACCTGGAAGCGGAAATCCACGTCGATGGTGTTCTCCGGGTTACCGCTGGCGTCGAAGGAGAGCACGAACTGATTGAGGCGCAGGGTCACCACGCCCTCTTTGTACTCCTGGGGCAGGGGATCGAAGACCAGCAACCCCGGGCGTCGGTCCTCCTTGAATACGGGCCGGCCGCGGTGGTACACACTTTTGTAGACCACCCCCATGCGCTCCAGCGCCAGCTCCTTCTCATATCCAGAGATGCCCAGTTCCACGCGGTAGTACTTGCTGAAGCTGTTGCCGCCTTCGGCCAGGTAGCCCTCGCGCCCCGGATCATAATAGCGGTAGGTCTGGCCGTCGCTGGTGATCATCTGGGCCTTGGCCGGATCGAATTCGATCTTGGCGTAGGTGTTGTTGACCACCGTGACCTCGAACACCGTGAAGCGCGGCGGGATGTAGCTGGTCTGCACCTCTTTCTTGTCGAAGGTGTAGGGGTTGACGTGGCGACCGTCGAAAAGCGGCGGAAAACGGCGGTTCAGCTCGTCGTCGTTCAGAGGCTTTACCTTGATCAGCAGCCCTTCCTTGCTGAACACCGTGGAACTGTCATCCGGGTCGAGGGTATAATCCCCCCGCCCCTCGGGCAGCAGCGCCTTCATCTCGACCACGTAGTTCTGCTTGGTGGGGATCAACCCGCCGGCGCAGCCCCAGGCCAAGGCCGCCAGTAACAAGGCCGCAATATAAGGTGCAAATCCCGCTTTTGTTCTCATAGGTGAATCTCCGACCTCCTCGGCGGCGATATCCCGCCGGCCATTACATCTTTTTGCCGACGATCCAGTCCAGGTGCGACTTGGCAAAGGTGATCACGTCGACGTGTTCGAACGCGCCTTCGCCTTTCTCCAACACCTTTTGGTAGTATTCGGCGGCCTCCGGGTACTGGCCCAGGTACTCGTAGGCCAGGCCGATGTTCACGTAGGCCGCCAGTTCGGTGTAGGTTCCCGGGTATTTCTCGACCACGGTCTTCAGGCCGGCCACTGCCTTCTTGTATTCCTCGGCGTCGAAGAACTTCATCACCGCGTTATAGTCGGCGGTGGCCTGGATGTCTTTCAACTCGTCAATGAAGGGCTTGGCTTTGGCCGCTTCTTCGGTGCTGGGAAAAGTCTTGACCAGCTCCAGGTAGCTCTTTAACGCCTCTTCGTATGAGCGGATGTTGTAATAGTGGTCGCCGATGGTCAGCATCGCCTTGGGGATGAACTCGCTCTGCGGGTAGCGCTCGACCAGCACCTGCATGGTCCGGGCGCCTTCTTCGTTCTGCTCGCGGACAAAGTAACACCAAGCCAGCGCGTATTGTGCGCCGGGGGCGTACTGGCTTTGGGGGTATTTTTCCGGCAGGCGCTGGTAGGCGGCGGTGGCGGCGGCGAAGTTCTGGTCGTTGTAGTAGTTTTCGCCCACCAGGAAGAGCGCCTCCTCCTCGTACCCCGAATCTGGGAAGAGCCGGGAGAGTTTCTCAAAGGCCTCCGCAGCCGGCTTGTACTGGGTCATCACCTGGTAGGCGTGGCCCAGGTAGTACTGGGCGTGCAGGCGGTTGCTCTGGTTGCGGTCGTTGGGATAACCCGCAAGGTAGGCGTTGAAGCTCTTGACCGCGCTGTCGTATTCGCCGGCGCTGAATAAGGCGAAGGCCCGCAAAAAGGCCAGGTTGGGGCTCTCACTCGAATTGGGGAACTGCTTCAGGCCGGCGGCGAAAGCCTCGGCCGCCTCGGCGTACCTCTTTTCCTGCAGGAGCGAGTTCCCGACGATGGAATGGGCCCGCTCCTTGCGGAAGGTCCCCGATTCGTTGGTATCCTCGAACTGCATCTCGAGGAGGCGGCTGGCGTACTTGCGCGCCTGCTCGTACTCCTCCTTGTCGTAGTAGAGTTCGGTCAGCAGCAGCTGAAAGGCGGCCCGCTTCTGCGGGTCAGGGGTATCGTTGATGAGCTGCTCGTAATACTGGGCCGCCTCCTGCCCCTGCCCCAGGCGGATCATGCCTGCCCCCAGGGTGCGGAAGGCGCTGTCCTTGAGATTGGCCGTTGGGTTGCGCTTCAGCAGCTCCTTCATGTCCTCGATGGAGGCGGCATAGGTGGCGCGAGCGCGCGTCGAGTCTCCGGCGGCGTCCTGCCCCTTGGCCAGTTCGTAGTAGGCCGCTCCCCGCGAGAAGAGGGTGCTGTTGTATAGCTGCTCGGGCGGCGACAACTGCAGGCTGCTGTCGAAGTTGGCGATTGCCTTGTGATAGTCCTGGTACCGCGAGAAGAGGATCTTGCCCTTGGTGTAGTAGAGCTGGCTGTCAAGCTGGTCCTCCTCCACCCTGCCCAGCGCCCGGTTGAGCACTTCTTCGGCCTGCTTGTCGTTGTTGAGGGAGAGATAAAGATCCGCCAGTTCGATCTGCACCTTGCCCCACTGGGGCCAGGCCGAGCCGATGGTCTCCAGCGAGCGAATCGCCGCTTCGAGGTCGCCCTGCTTCTTGTAGACCAGCGCCAGCTCCATGAGGGCCTGGTCCTCTAGTTGCGACTCGGGGTACTTTTCGAGAACCGAAAGGTAGGTTCCCCTGGCGGCGTCCAGTTCCCCGGCCTCGTAATGGAGGCGGGCCAGTTGGAGCAGGGCGTTGGGAGCCACTGGGTGCTGGGGGTAGCCCTCCACCAGGCGCTGGTAATAACCCCTGGCGCCGGCGCTGTCCTTCTTCAACTGCGAGGTGATGCCGGCGCTGAAGAATCCGTCGGGGATCAGCTGGCTCTTAGGGTATTCGCCCATCAGGCGTTGGTAGGAATCCAGCGCCTTGTCGAGTGCGCTTGTCGCCTCCTGGGAAGCCGGGTCCAGTCCCTGCAGTTGCTGGCCGAGCAGCTGATAGCACTGCCCCAGGCGGAAGAACACCTTGTCCCGGTCAAAGCCCACCCTGGCCGCAACGTCCCCGTAGGCGCTCAGGTAGATATGGTACTCCTCGGCGGCCTTTTTGTATTCCTTCTCGTCGAAGAGCAGCACCGCGACGGTCAGTTGGGTGCGGGCCTGAAACTGCTTGTCGTCGACCTTTTCGATGGCGTTTTTATACGCGGCGATGGCGGCCTGGGTGCCGCGGTTCTTAAGAATCAGTTCAGCGGCGCGGATGTACGAATTCTGCACCAGCACCGGTTCGGCCGCATAGGCCTGGGGAATGATCGCATAGGCTTCGAGCGCCTTGTCGATCTGGCCGCTGTTGGCGTAGATCTCCCCCTTCTTTATCTCGGCCTTGGCCACCAGCTCGCGGGCCGTCTCCTTGACCAGCCCCTTGAGCTTGAGGGTGTTCATCTCGATGAGTTCCTCTTCGCTCATCGCCGAGAAATCGTAGCGGCCGATCAGGCGGTCGAGGTACTTAAGCGCCTTGTCGTACTGTTTGAGGTTGTCGTAACTCTCAGCAATCTGAAACAGCGAGCGGTCGGCATTGGAGCCTCTGGGGGCCAGGAGCAGCACTTGCTCGAAATTCGCAATGGCCGGCTCGTACTCCTTCAGCTCGTAATAGGACCAGGCAATGTTGTAGTAGGTCGAGGCCTCGTAGACGCTGTTGGGAAAGCTCTGCAGCAGCCGCTTCCCTTCCTCGATGGTCTGCCGGTAGTCCTTGAGCTGGTAGCTGGTCTCCAAGATCTGGTACTGGGCCATTACCCGGGTCCGCTCTTCGATCGCGTCGTCGCTGGCCAGCTTGCGGAAGTACTCGAGGCTGACGTTTAAATTCTCGACCGCCTCCTGGTAGCGCTCGTCGGCCTCGGCCTCCTTCTGCTCGCCGCGCAGGTAGTTGGCGCGCAGCAGCAGTTCGAGCCCTAGCTTGTTGTAGCTGTTGGCCAACTGGTAGGTGGCCGCCACCCGCACCGGCAGGATGAACTCATCCACCGAGACCTGCACCTCTTCCACATTGATCATGGAGTTGCTCTGGGTGGTAAGGATGGCGTCGTAGTGGCGGATGGCTTTTACATAATCGCCCAGAGCATAGAGTTTCTGCCCCTCGGTGAAGCGATCTTGTAATTCCACAGGGGAAAAGAACCGATTGCTCAGGCTGACGGTTGCGGCCATCACCCCGACGATCAACAGATTCAGCACTAACATGCGTCCGTCCTCCTTAAAGCGCCGGGTTGCCGCGCCTCAGAACCCGGCGACGATGTCGAAGAAGATGCGTCCGCTGTTGAAGTTCTCGGCCTTCCGCAGTTCGTCGTCGTACTTGCGGTCGGTTTTGATCCAGCCGAACTGCGACGAGACGCTATAGCCGTAATGGTCGGAGCGGTTGCTCATCATTAAGATAAAGGTCCATTCCTTGAACTTGTCCTCCAGGTCGGCGTTGGGATACCAGTTGTATACCTTGGGCCGCCGGTCCTGGCGGTCCACGGACTGGCGCCAGAAGGGGAGGCCCTGGAAAGCCAGTTCGAAACTGGTCTTGGGCGTGAAGACGTACTTGGTGCGCAGAATGGGCGCGCGCATGCTGACCGTCTGCAGTGCGCTGTTGCTGGTCGAATCCTGCCGGTCCTTCAGCCGGTCCCACTTCTCGCGCAGGATCAGATTCTTGTACATCGGGCGGACGGTCAGGTTGCCGGCCTGCAGGGTGTAATCGACCTTGTTCACCAGCGTGAAGAGCCGCTGCGTCCCCGACTCCTGGGTGGTTCCGTCGTCGAAGATATCCTCCTTCTGGGCGTTGTTCACCCACTGCACCGTATTGACGATGTTGAACCCGGTCAATTGGGTGACGCGCGACTCCAGGAAGAAGGTGTTGACCAAACTGTTGCGCATGCTCAGCGGGTCGCGGGAAGGCGGCAAGAGCTGGGTGTTCAGGTCGCGGGCCTCGATATTGGGTCCGGTCAACCAGGGATAGGGGCTGGGAACGGTTTCGGTGTAACCCACATCCCGCCAGATATAAGTGTCGTCGCGCACCCCGTCCTTGACCAGCTTGAGATCGTCGTTGATGCGCAGGTGGCCGATATAGGGCGAAAAGATCTCGTGTTCATAACGCAGGTAAAAGGCATTGGCCTTGTTGCCCCCGGCCGGCTCCCTGGTGCGGTACACGCCCAGTGAGGCCCATTTGCCGAGGCTGCCCAGTTTATCATACACGACAAAGAGATGCAGACCGCGCCGGTCCCGGCGGTAAGGGTAGTCCGGCAGGGCGTCGTTTTCGCGGAAGTCCACCATCCCGTTGTTGTTGAAATCGACCCCGTAAATAAACTCGGGAGGATCGCTGTCGTAGAAAAGGATGGGTTCAGTCCAGTCCGGGATGCCGTTGATGTTCTGGTCACTGTCGGGAACCAAATCCTGGTTGTCGTCCAGGCCGGGAAAGATCCCCGAGTCGGTCTTTTCGGCACTCAACCTCTCGTTGCCAAACTCGTCCGGCCATTGGTCGTTGTCGTCGTTGTCGGCCATGACGTTGAATTCCTGCATCTGCGGGCAGATGCCGCACTCGTCGGTGAAAAAGGCCACCCCGCCGCGCACGCTGTCGTAGTCGCCGCTGTAGTCGGGGTCGAGCTTGAACCACTCGGCGCCCAGTTCCAGAAACCCGAGTTGCTTCTGGCCGGTGAGGAAGTAACCCCAGGCCCTTTTGTCGAAGCGGTTGCCGGCATTGCTGCCCACCGGGAAGATGAAATACTGGGGGTTGGTGACAAACTCGCCCTTGAGGGTTAGTCCCTTGAGCACCAATTTGCCGTCCAGGCCGTAGAGCGCCTGTCCGGTGGGAATGCCGTATTCGAAGGACACCCGTTTGCGGGCCAGGTCCTTGCCCTTGCCGTTGGAACGGGCAACCGTGTAGGCCGCCAGGCTGGGATCATGTAAATCCCACTTGTACTGCAAGTAGGGATTGACAGTACCGGTAGTGGGATCCGGTTTGACCGGCCAGTTCCGGTACACGGAGTTGCCTGCGGCCACCGCCTCGGCGATGCTGAGGTTGGCGTCGTTGCCCTTCAGGCCGGTGAAGGGGTTGACATAGTTCTTGTCGCCCAGCTTGTAGCCCTTGTCGATGTTTCGCTGATAGGAGGTGGAGTTGAAATAGGGGTACTGCTGCTGCACCGAGATGCGGTAGTCGCCAGCCACCTGAGCCTCAAAATGCACCGCTTTGATAGTCAATCCCAAAAGGGGAGCGTCCGGGTTGGCGCTGTATTCTTCACTGCTGGGAACCAGAACATCTGGCAGTTTGAACTGGAATGTCACCCGCTCCCCGCCAACTACGCGGCGACCGCCATTGTCCAGCGTCCCACCCTGGGCTACCGGTTCCAGTGTGGCGTCGTAGTTGGCATCCCCCTCGATGCTGGTCAGGCGCACCGCCTGGCCCCGGGATTCGCCCGTGATCACAATGTCCATGTCAAAGGCCACCGCCGGGGTGCCCGGCTCGTCCGGAGAATCATCTTCGACAATGATGGTGATGGCCGTGGGCTGAATCATGCTGTAGGGGGTGTCGCCCTTGAGGAAGGAGCCCTTCTGGTCGAAGGTGTTGGCCATGTGCTGGTTGAAGTAGGTAGCGCCCAGTTGGAGCACGTTGCCCAGCTTAGTCTCCCAGTGCCCGCCGAAGATCAGCACGGGGGAGCGCTCTTTGGTGCTGCGGAAGGTGGAAAACTTGGGAGTGTTCAGCAGATCCCCGCCCTGGCTAAGAAAGAACGTGAACTTGTTGTCTGAAGACGCCCCGTCGAAGAGCACCCCGAAGAAGCGGGGGTCCTTCATGGTCAGATTGCTGAGCTTGGCGCGGATGTCCTCCCCCATGGTGACGCTGTAGTTCCAGCCCCTGTAGGTGTCGGAGAGGATGATCAGGTTGTTGAACCACCCCAAGTACTGGGCGGTGCGGGTGTCGATGTTGCTCAACCCCGGACGGGAAAACTCCCAGGAGAAGACCTCGAAACCGCGCGACAGGAAGTTGCCCAGACGGTCGTACTTGTTGCGGGCATTGATTACCGAAGGATAGGGATCGTATTCCTTGCGGCCGTAGTTGAGGTATTCCTCCGTGGCCCCCAGGTTGAGGAATTGGCGGTTGCGCTGCGCAGTCTGGGCTTCGGCCGCAGACGCGACCAAGGCCAGGCAACCGGCCAGCAGCAATTCCAGGCATCTTCTCGTGTACTTCATGGCGTGATCCTCACCAGAAAGGTATCGCGTCTGCAATGCGTTTTCACCAGCGTCGAGCCACCTCACTTCAAGGCCTGCGGTACCCCAGGCTCACGCGATGCACCCCCCCGAAAGCCCCGCTGGGGCCAAGGGGATAGGTGTAGGAGAAATCGAAGCGCCATCCCCCCCATCGATACCCTACCCCGCCACCCAACTCCCCGCCCATCCAGTCTAAGTTGAGCGTGCTGCCTCCCAGGCGCAGGCTCAAGCCGGCCATGCCGAGTACCGCGCTTTCATAGCCGGCCCGCAACTGCGTCCGGCCGGCCCGGCGTTCCACATCGACCAGCACCTGCTGCGCTTCACCGCCCAAGCCGACCCCAAGCGTAAAAGCCCTGGGTGGTTTGGCCCCACCCTGCCCACCGGCAGCCTGGCTCGAGCGCCACCAATCGCGTATCATCCAGCCCAGGCGCAAATAGTGGCGGGCATTCACCCACCCTGCTTCGTAGATCCCGCCCAGGTCAATGCTCCAGGACCGATGTGACAACCCGGTGGTCTGCCACCCACCGCTGCGCAGGTCCATCCCCAAGGCCAGGCGCGGGTGTACGGGTCTGCCGTACCCCACCACACCCACCTGTTCATCCCAATCCAGGGCTCCCAGAGCCGAGAACCCCACCTGCAGTCCCCCGCCTACCACTGGAGCGACCAGAGCCAGGGCATTGAGAGAGGGGCTGTCCTCCAGGCCGGGGTAGAGCAACACGTGCGTAGTGCCGGCCGACCACCTGGTCCCCCGGGCATTGGCCGCCGGATTGATCCAGATCCCTTCCACTGCATCCACCCCCGCACCAAAGGCGCCTCCCAAGGCTGCGGTGCGCGCCCCCTTGCCGTTTACCTCAAAGGCGCCGTGCGCAGCTGCTGCCCAAATCAGCAGCCAACCTATCAGGGCCTTAATACGCCACGACCAGCGTGCCGGTACGGCTGGCGGCATTATCCTCCGCGTCTACCCTCACCTTATAGAGATAGAGCCCCGGGGCTAAGAGCCGGCCGTCCTGATCGTGGCCATCCCATTCCAGGTGATAAGCCCGCGCCCCCCCGATCTGGCTCAACCGCCTGACCTTGGTGCCGCCGAGGGAGAAGATTTCCAGAGAAACCTCAGTAGGCTGCTGGAGGTTGCCCACCACAAAACCGAAGGCCAACCGCTCGTCCCGAAAAGGTGAAAAAGGCCGCGGGGAAACCTCGACCTCGCTCAGCAGCCCGGGAGGCAGCCCTATCCCCCGCACCGTCCACGTTCCCGCCGGGGACTCGCCGGCGTTCTGCCAGTTCAGATACCCATCCAGGGCCTCCTGCGCCCGGCTGCCCACCGCCACCGGAATGGCGGTCTGGTCCTTCAGGAAGAGTCCCTTGCCGGCGATCTCCAAAACCCCGGAATCCCTCAATGGCCGGCCAAAACTCACCTGGGTACTGCCCTGCTCGTTGTCGGCATGCCAGTTGTAAGCCAGGTCGGCGCCGTTCAAGCGGATGGCCTCAACGGAAAGCGCCATGCCCAGTTCTAACAATTCCACTCCGTAGTCCTCTGCCCCGATCTCTAGTTCCACCCGGTAGACGACATGGGTTTCATCCCCCTTGCGGGCAGTCTCGGGCTGCACCGAGCCCAGTACCTGGCGGGCCACCAGGACCGGATCCCAGTCGACTGCCAGTTCGCCGAAGGCCGGCGTGATCACGGGATCGGCTGTCTCCAGCACCAGGCGGTACTCCAACCCTCTCACCGGCTCAGGCCCCGGATACAAAGAAGAACGGGTCGCTCCCCAGATTGGCGCCTGGTCCTCTCCAGCGCCGCGGACCAGTACGCGCACCTGAGTGCCGGCTGGCGTCCCGGCCTGCCAACTCAGGCGCCCGGCGTTCACCGGTCCGGGAAAACCCAACTCGCCGGTCAACTGGCCCTGCCTTTCATAACCGGCCCCATAGATCTCGATATCCCCCAAGGACACCCAGTTGCTCCGGTCCTGCCGGATAAGGGTCAGTTTCACATAGCGCCCCCGGCGCGGCACCGGCTTTCCCAGTTCGTCCACAATGCTCCAAGTGGAATCAAAAGTCGTATCCACGGTCGGCCGAAAATTGGCCCGTTGCTCGGCCAGCAAAAGCCACTTCTCGGGCTGGCGCTGAGTGGAAGCCTCAAGACGATAACCCCGGATGAAGTACTCGGGCTGAATCTGGGCGGTGCCCCCTGGCACTACCCTCACCCGACTGATGGCCCGGTCCATACCCAGGTCCACGGTAAAGGTCCTGCCAAAGACGTTGGGCGTCCCCGAGATCCACTCGCTGCCGCCGATGGCCACGCTCCCATCGCTCAGCGGGACCTTTTTTCCATATTCGTCCAAAACCAGCCGGCCCAAAGCCAGGTTCGTTTCTTCCGCCAGGGGCGCAAGGATGAGTAGGCCATCAGGCTGAACCTGGACTTCCGCCAGCGCCGCCGGCGCAAAATCAGCGGCCCCAGCCAGGGTGGTAGTCCGCAAATCGGCCCCACAGGGAAACGCCCCGCACCCCAGAAGTACCAACCATGCCCTGCATCCCCTCACGAGTTTAGAAGAGAATCTTCTGCGCCAGGCTGGTAACCACGGCAATGGCCATCGCCTCCTCCAGTTCCTTGGAATTGAAGACCATCCTGACGCCCACACCAAGAGGGGTCTTCCGGCTGGTGCTGCCGCTCTGGAGATCCTTAACCGTCACGGCGACTTCGATGTCTTTGGTATCCTGGGAAAAAACCTTGCCGATGCGCTGGCTGTTGATCTGGGCCGTGCCGCTGATCTCCAGGTGGGCCTCGGCATCAGAAGAAACCATTTCGAAGGGATTTTCCACCAAGCGCACTGTCTGCAAGTCTTTGACCAGTTCCAGTTGGGAAAACACCCGCACCTGGTCCTTGCGCAGCTCGCGGATAATAGCTCCGGACAAATCCTCAATGCGCGAAGGGCGCGAAATTTGGATCAGCTTGTTGCCGGACTTTTCTGCCAAGCCGCCGGCGGCTCGCCCTGCATCCTCGGAAGCACCACCTACGGCTGCCGCCGGATCCACCACGCTGGCCTTGCTGACCACCCGGAATTCCTTGATGTAAATCTTGATGGGTGCAGTCGGAGGATTGGGCACCGAGGTCCCCCTCAGCACGTCGTACTTGAGAGTGCATGCCCCCAGCCCCAATGCCAACGCTGCGGCGGCTACGATTGTCTGGCGCATTTACCTTTTCCCGCTACTTCTCTGGTTTGGCTACTTCCCGGGTGCCTTGGGAGATTTCAAAATGGAATTTCAGGTCCGTAAGCTCCGTGGGATTTCCATACCCCACCGCAAAGCGGTCGAAGGCCATAATAAATTTGTTGATTTCGAGGGTGACCGTCTTGGTGTCGGTGGGCAGGCGCGGAAAGGTGAGCTTGCCGATATACTTGTTGCCCTTGACGACTGGTTTTTCCCGCGCATACTCGCTCCGGTTCCAAATTTCGTTGCGGTCGAAGTTGGCGTAATACTGCACGTCGCCATCCCGACTGCCCCACTTCACATAGGAGTAGTCGAAATAGTGCGCCGGGTCCCACCACCAACCAACTCCCTGC
>VGJS01000083.1 GCA_016867395.1 Candidatus Handelsmanbacteria bacterium | reverse complement strand
GCGGTGGGGTGGGTCTGGCGCTGGCCGGACTGCTGGTCGTGGGGCTGGGGGTGTTGCGCCTGATCCTTTCGCTGACCGGGTTGGGCCGGCGGCTGGGGCGGTCCTCGGGCCGGCGTGGCGGGTTGGGGCCCATCCTTTGGGCCGGGCTTTCGGGCGGGGGCGGGCGGATCTCGGGGGGCTTTTCGGGCGGGTTCTCAGGCGGGGGCGGCAGTTTCTCGGGGGGCGGGGCGTCGGGCAAATGGTAGGGGAATAGCACCATCCCTGGACAAGGAGAGAATCGGTGAAGAACTGGAAACTCATCGCCCTGCTGGGCCTGTGGTGCGACCTGTCCGCCTGCGGGTACAACCGTTTCCAGGTACTGGACGAGGAGATTAAGGCCAACTGGGCCGAGGTGCTCAACCAGTACCAGCGCCGCGCCGACCTGGTGCCCAACCTGGTCAGCGTGGTCAAGGGCTACGCCACCCATGAGCAGGAGGTGTTGGAGGGGGTGGCCCGGGCCCGGGCCCAGGCCGGTTCCATCGCCGCCACTCCTGAATTGATCAACGACGAGGCGGCCTTCGCCCGCTTCCAGCAAGCGCAGAACGGCCTGAGTTCGGCCCTCTCGCGCCTCCTGGTGGTGGCCGAGAACTATCCCCAGCTTAAGGCCGACGGGCTTTTCCAGGATTTACAGACCCAACTGGAGGGGACCGAGAACCGCATCACCACGGCCAGGCGGCGCTACATCGAGGCGGTAAAAGAGTACAATATCGCGGTGCGCTCCTTCCCCTCCAACCTGACGGCGATGATCTTCGGGCATGCGACCAAGCCCACCTTTGCGGTGGAGAACGAGGCCGAGATCTCCAAGGCGCCCAGGGTGGATTTCGCGAAGTGACCCACGATAGCGGCGGATAGTGACCCCGGAGGGTTTTCCTGGGGAGTGGCAAGGAGGGGAAGGACGCGGGAGGGGATGGGGGGAGAGCGGAGCCACAGCGAGCAGGCCGGCACGTCCGCGCCTGAGGAAAACCCGGAGAGGGTCGCTCGCCCACGCCTCTGCGGGATTACTGTTTTTTTTGGTGGTCCAACTCCAGCTTCTTGACCCTGGAGAGGGAGTCCTCCAACATGCTGCGGTTGGTGGCGATCAGGTCGGCGACGATCCCGGTGAGGAACATCTGGAAGCCGGCCAGGAGCAGGATGGCCGCCAGGATCAGCGACTGGATGTGGGTGAACCCCTGGTCGGTGAAGAAGAAGTAGTAGAGGAAGCGCAGGCCCAGGAGCATGCCACCGGCAAAGGCCAGGCTCCCGAAGAGGGCAAAGATGCGCAGTGCCTGGTAGCGGGCGTAGGTGCGCAGGCTGATCAGGCCAGACTTGAAGACGAACTCGCCGATGTTGGAGAAGAGGCGGGACTCGCGGGCCTTGGGGTTGGTGCGGATGGGAAGGCAGACCACGGCGAGGCGGTCCTGGCCGGCCTTAACTACGTGCTCGGCGGTGTGGTCGAAATTGGTGAAGGTGGACAGGCTGAGGGCGGCCTGCCGGCTGTAGGCGCGGAAGCCGCTGGCCACGTCGGGGACCTTCAGGCCAGCCATGCGGCTGATCACCCGGCTGCCGGCCCCTTGGAGAAACCGTTTGAGCGGGGAGAAGTGACCGATGGCCCCGGTCTGCCGGTCCCCGATGACCAGGTCGGCCCGGCCTTCGAGGATGGGTTTGACCAGCAGGGGGATGTCGCCGCCGAAGTACTGGTTGTCCCCGTCGGTGTTGACGATGAGGTCGGCCCCCAGGCGCAGGCAGGTGTCGAAGCCGGCCTTGAAGGCGTGACCCAGGCCGCGATTGCGGGGGAAGCGCACGATGTGGTCCACGCCCAGCTCGCGGGCCACGGCGCTGGTGCGGTCGGTGGAGCCGTCGTCGATGACGAGGATCTCGACCTTGGTGATCCCCTCGATCTGCCGGGGGATGTCCTGCACAGTGGCCGGCAGCGTGTCCTCTTCATTGAGGCAGGGAATCTGGACAATCAGCTTCATCCCTAGCCCCAGCTCTCTTCCTTGACCTGCTTGCGGTCCAGGCCCACCTCGTGGAGCAGGACCACCATGTTCTCGACGAAGCGCGGGGTGGGTTCCTCGCCCTGGTCGCGGGCGGCCTTGCGCTCGTGGGGGGTGATCCCCGGGCCGCAGGTAAAGGCCAGGGTGCGGGAAGGATCGGGGATCATCTCCTGGAGCAATTCTTTGGTGATGCGGCCGCGCCGGGCCCCGGGGATGCCGGAGGGCTCCTCCCGGGTGAGGCAGTGGATCACCTCGACCTGGTCCGGGTGCCGGCGGCGCAACTCCTCGAATTCTTCGTAATAGATGACGTCCTGGCGGGTCTTGTTGCTGAAGAGCAGGATGTGGCGGAAGGGGTCGCCCCGGTGCAGGCTGGACTTGATCAGGCCGAGGTTGGGGACAATGCCGCTGCCGGCGCACACATGCACCACCCGGTCGACGCGGCCAGCCGCGTCGGGGGGGATGACGTAGGCGCCGGTGAAGCCGCTGATGACCAGGCGGGCCCCCACCGGGGTGTGGTGGGTCAGGAGGGGGGAGAGCAGGGGCGGATAGGGGGTCTCGCCGCTGGCGTAGACTTCCTCCTTGATGGTAATGAGCAAGTGGTCTTCGTGGGGGGCCGAGCCCAGAGAATAGGCGCGCGGCTTTTCCCTGGATCCCTTGACGTCCTCGAGGTGGGCGATAAAGTGCTTGAGCACCGGGAACTGGTGGGGGTCGATGGTGCAGAAGTGCCCGGCCTCGTACTCGAAGGGCTCGTCACCGACCAGGTAGAGCGAGGTGGTGTCCGCCGTCTCGCGCCGCACCCTGGCCACCACCACCCCCATCTCGCGGACGCGCCGCCGCTCGCGTTTGGGGGTGGCGGCCGGGGCGGGCTCGGACATCGTCACTTCCCCTTCTTGGCCAGGTGCGCCTTCATCCTGGCGATGACCTCCTCGTCGTCGGCGGAGGCCAGCACCAGGGCGGTGAAATCCTCGGCGGAGATCCGCATCTCGCGCAGGAAGGCCTGATCCGCCGGGCAGGGGTAGATGTAGTCGCCGATGCGGCCTTCGGCAAAGGCCCGGGCCTTGTCCGCGGCGCGGGCCAGCCAGGGGATGCTGCCGATGACCAGGCCCCGGGCCCGGGGCTTGAAGTCGAGGGTCCGTTCTTCCTTCATCCCAAAACCTTTCTGATCGCCCTTGCCCAGGGGTCTGGACTCAGCGACAGGCGCAGGCACCGCACCAGTTGCCGTAGGCGGGGAGAGAGGGGGGCCCAGGCCCGCCCCCAAGCCGCGTGCTCGCCGGGGTGGTCGAGGGCCTGGCCCAGCATGGCTGCAGCATTGAGGCAGAAGACGAGATGATGTCCGGCCAGGGCGCGGGCCGCCTCCCGGCCCTTCCGGAGGGCCCAGCGCTCCACCTGATCCGGGTCGAGGAGCGAGGCGAAGCCGGGGCGCACGGTATTAGTATACTGCACCAGGCGGCGTTCAGTCCAGTCCCAGCCAAGCTTGGCGAATTCGATGAAGCGCACCTGTCCCTGGCCCAGATCGACGACGAGATTGCGCGGGTTGTAGTCGGTGGTTCCCAGGCGGGGCGGGCGGGCGGCGAGGAAAGCGCAGAGCAGGTCCAGGGCCTCTCTGGCCGGGGCCAGGGCCTCGGGGCCGGCACCGCACTGTCCAGCCAGCCATTCGAGCCCCTGCCGGGCACGGGTGGCGGCCCGGGACCAGTGCGCTTGCAGACTGTCGGGCTGGGCCTGGGGCATCACCCGGCGGCGAAGCAGGTCCTGGTGCCCCCCCAGCACCTCCTCGATGTGCAGCAGGCCCTCGATCACCTGCGGCAGGTAGGCGGGCTGGTGGGCCTCTTCGAGGGTGTGGCTGCCGCAGTGAGAGAAGAGGATGAACTGCGCCTGGGGGTCACTGCCCAGCACCTGGGGCACCGGACAGCCGGCCCGGCCCAGCAAGCGGAGGACCTCGGTTTCTGTCTCCAGCAGGTCCCAGGGCTGGCCCTGGGCCAGAAAGCCCCAGAGCTGGTGTTTCGCCACCAGCAGACGGCCATCGGCGAGGGCCACCTGCCACACCTCCTCGGCCAGGGGCTCAACCTGGGCCACTGCGGCCCCGGGCACCATCCGGGGCAGGGCGTCGCGCAGGTACTGGGCTGCCTCTTCCTGGTCAGGGGGCGAAATCGCCAAAGACGATGACCTGGGAGAGCAGCTTGCCGGCCTGGCAGTTGCGCTGGGGGTGCTCGTTCATGGCGAAGTAGAGGATGCCTTTGCCCTCGGCGCGGAAATCGGCGCGGCTGCCCGCGGCAAAAGGGTGGCCGTCGCCGACCCTGGCGAGGAGGACCCCTACGTTAGCCCCCGGCAGCAGGTAGCCTTCGCCGGCCTGGAGGTTGTACACCCCATCGGCCCCGCACCAAACGATCTGGTTCTGCATGTCGGGCGACCAGGTCTCCTCGGTGTCAATGACCACCCGCTGGCCTTTTTGCAGGCGGATGAGGGTGTCCTGCCACTGGGGGCTGGGGCGGACGGTGCGCAAGATGGTGACGGCCATGACTTCCGTCCTGGTTTGCGGTCTTGGGAAGCTCGATATTAAAGAAGCCGTTTGCCTGCCCCGTCGCAACCCCGACCGGAGAGTGTCATGCCCGCCCCCGACAGCGATCCCCATCTGCTCTTGCTGCGCGAATTACTGGAGATTCCCGCCCCCTCGGGCCGCGAGGAGCGCATGGCCGCCCTGGTCATGGGGCAAATCGAGGGCCTGGGCGGGGCGCCCCAGCTCGATCCCCAGGGCAATGTGTGGGTGGAGATCGAGGGCCGGCAGTCCGAGCTGGGCCGGTTGGCCCTGGCCAGCCACCTCGACGAGATCGGGGCGGTGATCGCCGCCATCGAGCCGGACGGGCAACTGCGGGTGCAGCGTAGCGGCGGGCTGTACCCGTGGAAGCTAGGCGAGGGGCCGATGGTGATTGTGGGGGAGGGGGCGTCGCTGGTGGACGCGCACCTCGGTTTTGGCTCAGGCCACACCAACGACCCCCAGGACCCCATTGCTCAGTTTATCGCCGGCAACAGGGGGCTGACCTGGGCCGACTGCCGTTTGTTCACGGGCCTGAGCCCGGCCGAATTGAAGGCGGCCGGGGTGCGGGTGGGTTCCTGCGCGGTGCCGGCCCTCTCGGTGCGCGGACCGCATGTCTTTGGGCCGGCCGCCGATCCGCTGGTCTCGGCCTGGATTCTCGACAACCGGGGCGGCACGGTGGCCCTGCTTGGACTGCTGCGCCGCTTACAGGAACAAAGGCTGAAGCCGCGCCGCACCCTGGACCTGTGTTTCATGGTGCAGGAGGAGACGGGCACTTTGGGGGCCCGGGGCTGGGCGGCGCGGAACCGGGTGGAGAGCTTCATCGCGGTGGATTCCTCGCCCATGCCCACGGGCTCACAACTGACCCTCGACGGAAGGCCGGCCACCTGGTCCAAGGACGCGGGGGCTCACTTCGACCAGGGGTTGATTGCGGAGATGGCGCGGGCGGCGGTGCGGGCTGGCACAGAGTTGCAGTACGCGGTGTACGGGGCGGCCTTCTCGGACGCTACGGGGGTGCTGGAGACGGGGCTGGCTCCCAGAGCGGCTACGGTGGGGTACCCGCGCCTCTACTCCCACGGCTACGAGGTAAGCCGGCTGAGCGTGTTCGAGAACCTGGTGGGGATGTTGTTCGAGTATGTGAAGGAGGCGTAGCTGTTGGCCCGGGGGCGTCGGGGAGCGACCCATTCCAGCCTTTCCCAAGGCGCACCCCGCCGCACACCAGCGTATGGTTTGCGGCGCAAAAGCGCTGCCCTTCCCCAAGGCCCTTCCCGCGCCGCACCATTTATATGGTGCTGCGCCCCAGGGAAAGGCTTCCAGGGTCATCTCCCCGCCGCTGGCTCAGCTCATCAGGTAATGGTATGACCATAGCAGAACTGACCGGCAAACGCATGGCCCTCCTGGGGTTGGGGGTGGAGAACCAGGCTCTGGGGGAATACCTGTTGTCCAAGGGCCTGCGCTTTGCGGTGTGTGATCGGCAGGAGGAGGTCGCGGTCAGGCGGCAGTGGGGTGAGCGGGTGGCGGAATGGCGGTTGGGTCCTGGGTATCTGGGTAAGCTGTCGGATTTCGACCTGCTCTGGCGCACCCCCGGCATCTCGCCATTGCGGCCCGAATTGCAGGCGGCGCAGCGGGCCGGGGCGCAGGTCAGCAGCCAGACCCGGCTCTTCTTCTCCCTCTGCCCCTGTCCCATCCTCGGGGTGACAGCCACCAAGGGCAAGGGCACCACCTCCTCGCTGCTTGCGCGCATCCTGGGCGGGGGGGTGCGCCTGGGGGGGAATATCGGTCTGCCACCCATCGCCTTTCTGGAGGAGTTGAAACCCGCCGACCGGGTGGTCCTCGAACTGTCCAGTTTCCAGTTACAGGACCTGGGCCAGAGTCCGCAGATCGCGGTGGTGGTCAATATCACCCAGGATCATCTCGATTACCACGCCACCGGTGAGGAGTACGCGGCGGCCAAGCGCGAGATCTGCCGGCACCAAGGGCCGGATGCCGTGCTGGTGGTCAATGCCAACTGCCCCCAGGCCCGAGCCCTGGCCCAGGGGCATCCGGGTGCGGTGTGGACCTTCAGCACCTCCGGCCCGGTGGACCGGGGCGCCTGGGTGGAGCAGGGGTGTCTGTGGCTGCGGGGGGATGGGGGCCGGGCAGAGGAGTTGTGTCGGGTGGAGGAGATCCCCCTGCGGGGCCGGCACAACTGGGAGAACGCGGCCGCGGCGGCCACGGCGGCGGCGGCGGCCGGGGTCGCCGCCGCGCAGATTCGCGCCGGCATCCAGGGATTTGAAGGGTTGCCGCACCGGCTGGAGCGGGTGGGCGAGTACGGCGGGGTGCTCTTTTACAACGATTCCCTGGCCACCACCCCGGATGCGGCCGTGGCGGCGCTACAGGCTTTTGCGGTGCCGGTGGTGCTTATCGCCGGGGGTTCCTCCAAGGGCGCGGATTTTGGCGCATTGGGCCGGCAGTTAGCGGCCGGCCCGGTAAAGGCGGTGGTGCTTTTGGGCGAGGAGGGCGAGCGCATCGCCCAGGCCGCGCTTGAGGCGGGATACCGGGGTGAACTAATACGCGGTTGCCAGGGCATGGCCGAGGCCGTGGCCCGGGCCCGGGGGCGGGTGCAGCCGGGCGAGGTGGTGCTGCTCTCGCCGGCCTGCGCCAGCTTTGGGCTCTTCGCCAACTACAAGGACCGGGGGGAGCAATTCAAGCGCGCGGCGCGGGGCGGATGAGATAGTAAAGAGGCAACCCGGCCAGCAGGATGCCCAGGCCCGCCAGGGAGCCCAGGGGGCTGTAGTCCACGGCGCAGTAGGTCAGCCAGAGGCTGGCGGCGATGAAGAGGGGCGGCAGGGGGGCCCAGACCCGGTAGGGCCGCTCCAGCAGGGGGTGGCGGCGGCGCAGCACAAAGAGTCCGGCGGCGATGAGGGCGAAGAAGAGCCAGGTGACGGCGCTGGTGTAGCCGATCAACTGGTCAAAGGTGCCCGAGCAGACCAATAGGGCCGACCACAGGCCGTTGAGCAGCAGGGCCGCGGCCGGGGTGTGGAAGCGGGGATGGACCCCGGCCAGCAGGGCGAAGCGCGGGTGGTCGGCGCCAAAGGCGTAGGTCAGCCGGCTGCTGGTCAGCACCGTGCCGTTGAGGGCGCCCAGGGCCGAGACCGTGACCAGCAGGGCGACCAGGCCGCCACCGGGCCCGCCCAGGAACCGTTCGACCACCACGGCGGCCACCATCCCGGATTTGGGCAACTCGGCGGGGGGGATGCCGGCCAGGAACACGGCGTTGAGGGTCAGGTACAACCCGACGATGAGGAAGAGGGCCAGGGCGATGGAGCGGGGCAGGTCCCGGGCCGGGTTTTTCATCTCCCCGGCCACGTAGGTGCTCTCGTTCCACCCCCCGTAGGTCCACATCGCGAAGATCAGGGCCGTGCCCAGGGCCAGGGGCAGGGGCAGTTGGGAGGGGGGCTGGACGCTGGCCTCTAGATTGGCGCCTTCGGCCAGGGCCAGGCCCGCCAGGGCCAAGAGCAGCAGCCCCAGCACCTTGGCCCCGGTCAGCAGATGCTGGGCGGCCCGCCCGAAGCGCAGGCCCCACAGGTTGAGGCCGGTGAGCAGGGCGATGGCCGCCACCGCCAGGGCCCGCAGGCCCCAGGCCGGCAGGGGGGCGAAGTAGGCGGCGTACTCAGCGAAGATGTAGGCGATGCCGGCCAGGTTGCCCGGCCGGATCACCAGCAATTGGGTCCAGCCGAACAGAAAGCCCAGGCAGGGGCCGTAGGATTCGCGCAGGTACACGTAGTCGCCGCCGGTGCGGGGGAAGGCGGCGGAGAGTTCGGCGTAACACAGCCCTCCGCACAGGGCCAGGAGGCCGCCTACCACCCACACCCCCAGCACCAGCAGGGGGGAGGAGAGGTACTCGGCGATGGAGGCGGGCACCCGGAAGATGCCCACCCCGATCACCACCCCGACGATGATGGCCACGCTGTCGAGGAGACCCAGTTGTCTGGACAACGCACCGCCGGGCCGGGCGCTCATCGCTCAGATGCTGTAGTGGAGGCCGCATTCCTTCTTGTCGTCGGCCGGCTCAGCGGTGTTGGCGCCGTTGAACCAGCGCCAGCGGCCGGCGCGTTTGGGCTCGCCCGGCAGCACTGGGGTGGAGCAGATGAGGCAGCCGATGCTGGTGTAGCCCTGGTCGTAGAGGGGATGGCGGGGCACCTGGTGGGCCTCCATGTACTCGAGCAGTTGCTTCTCGCTCCAGTCGGCCATGGGGAAGAGCTTGAGGATCTTGCGCGGAGTGCCGTACTCGGCGACCAGGCTGCCCTTGGGAGTATGGCCCTCGCGGTGGCCGGACTGGTCCCGGCGGTTGCCGGCGATCCAGCAGTGGGCCCCGCGCAGCAACTGGTCGTGGGGCCGCACCTTGCGGATCTGGCAGCAGTGTTCCTGTTTGAACTTGGAATCGAAGAAGAGGTATTCCCCGTGGCGCTCGACCATCATCCGCACCTGGTCCGGGTCCGGGCGGTGGACCTCGATGGGGCGTTGGTATTGGGCCTCAAGGTCCTTGATGAAGGCGTAGGTTTCCGGGTGCAGGCGCAGGGTATCCACCGTGGCCCAGCGCAGCTGCAGGCCGGCCTGGGCGGCCATGTGGATCATCACCAGGCCGCTGTACTGGAAGCTGGTGCTGATCACCGCCCTGCCGGGGAACTGCGCGTCGGCCCAACCCAGGACAGCGGCGGGCGACATGCCCTCCAGATCGGTCTGCTCCAGCAGTTGTTCGAGGCGGCGGTTGTGGTCCTCGATCAGGGAGTCCTCCGGCGGGGCCGGGGGCGCGGGGTGGGCTTGGGGCAGAGCAGTCATGGGCGCATAGAGGGAGGGGAGTGGACAAACCCTTGGGGCGAAACACCTTTTAATATATGAGCCCGCCAGGATTTGAAAAGATGCCTCCCGTTTCGGATATGGAGGGGAAGGCCCCCGCCCAAGGCCAGTATTGGCTGCTGTGGGACGGGGATTGCGGCTTCTGCCGCCGGGCGGTCTACTGGGCGCTGGGGCGCGACCGGGCCGGCCTGATCGCGCCCCAGCCCTATCAACAGATCTCCTGGCCGCCTATGGACGAGGCCCTGGCCGCGGCCTGCCGCCTGGCCGTGCATCTGCGCCACCCCGATGGCCGGCAGGAAAGGGCCGGGCGGGCCTGCCTCACTGTGCTGGAACTGGTGGGATACCGCCGGACGGTGCGCCTGTTGCGCCTGTGGCCCCTGGTCTGGGGGGTGGAGATAGGGTACTGGCTGGTGGCGCGGAACCGGATGTTGTTTTCGCGGCTGTTGTTCCGGCCTTGAAATTGGCGGGGGTAGGGAGATTCTAAAAACGATGGAGAATACCAAAAAACGGCCGGAGCACGTCAAGCTGCGCGAAACGGCAGGCCCGGCGGTGGAAGCCATAATCCAGGGCCTGCTGTCCCCTGGCGAGGAGGTGCTCATCCAGGTCTGCACCGACTTAGAGCCTGGGGGCCGCTACGCCGAGGGCTGGGTGGTGGCCACCACCCAAAGGCTGCTGGTGGTGCCGGGCGGGGACGGAGTGGTGCAGGTCCCCCTGGGCCAGTTGCGCTCCGTGCGCACCGAGCCCCTGGTGGGCGGGGGCCGCCTGGAGGTGGAGCGGCGGGACGAGCCCACCCTGCTGGTGCCCTATTCCAGCACCCTGGGGGCAAAGTTCTCGGAGGTGGCCCGGGGCCTGGAACAGTTGCGCCAGGAGCAGGCGGTGCTGATCAATCCCAACCTGGACCGCACCCGCTGCGCCAAGTGCAACCGGCTCCTGCCCGAGAAGAACGGCCTGTGCCCGGCCTGCGTCTCGCGTTTGGCCACCCTCAAACGCATCGCCGCGTACCTGGTGCCGTACAAGGTCCGGGTGGTGGTCCTGGCCCTCTCCTCGATCATCGGCACCCTGGCCGAGCTGGCCCCGCCCCTGTTGACCAAGCGCATCGTCGATGAGGTGCTCACCCCCGGGGTGGGCGCCGCCGACCTGGAGCCCTATCTCGCCCTGCTGAGCCTGCTGGTCATGGGCCTGATCGGGGTGCGGGTGGCAAGCTGGATCGGCGAGTGGATGCATGTGTGGACCGCCACCTGGCTGGGGGCGCGGGTGACCGCCGACATTCGCAGCATGCTCTACCGCCGGCTAGAGATGCTCTCCCTCCCGTTCTACGACAAGCGCCAGGTGGGGGCCCTGATGTCGCGGGTGACCCAGGACTCGGGGATGTTGCAGGACTTCCTCGTTGAGGGCATGCCCTATCTGATCCTCAACGGTCTGATGCTTATCGGCATCCTCGCCTTCCTCTTCTACATGAGTTGGGAGCTGACCCTCTACATTCTGATGCCGGTGCCCCTGCTCTTGGCCTGGGGCATCTTCTTCTGGAAGCGGATGCGGCGCTTCTTCCACAAGACCCGCCAGGCCTGGTCCCACCTGACCGCCCGTTTGCACGAGGTGCTCTCGGGCATCCGGGTGGTCAAGACCTTTGCCCAGGAGCCGCGCGAGATCGGCGAGTTCGACAAGCGCAACAAGAAGCTGGTGCGGATCAGCGTGCAGTCCGAGCGCAACTGGTTCGTCTTCTTCGCCACCATGAACTTGGTCAGCGGCGTCGGGGTGGCCATCGTCTGGTACTTCGGCGGCCAGGAGGTGCTGGGCGGCACCCTGAGCATGGGGACCCTGCTGGCCCTCTACAGCTATATGTGGCTGCTCTACGGGCCCATCCAGTGGTTCGGGCAGGTCAATTCCTGGATGACGCGGGCCTTTGCCGGGGCCGAGCGGGTCTTCGAGATCCTCGACACCCCGCCCGAGGCGTACGAGGACCCCGACGCGGTGGCCATGCCCCGCATCGAGGGGCGGGTGGCCCTGCGCCAGGTGCGCTTTGGCTACGACAAGAGCAAGCCGGTGCTCAACGACCTGGACCTGGAGGTACAGCCCGGCGAGATGATCGGCCTGGTGGGAAAATCCGGGGTGGGCAAGACCACCACCGTCAGCCTGCTGGCCCGTTTCTACGACGCCGACCAGGGGACCATCGAGATCGACGGGGTGGACATCCGCAAGATCAAGCTGAACGACCTGCGCCGCCAGATCGGTATCGTGCCTCAGGAGCCCTTTCTCTTCAGCGGCACCATCGCCGCCAACATCGGCTACGGCCGGCCGGGGGCCAGCCTGGCCGAGATCATGGCCGCGGCCAGAGCGGCCAACGCCCACAACTTCATCATGGCCAAGCCAGACGGCTACGACACCCAGGTGGGGGAACGGGGCAGCCGCCTGTCGGGCGGGGAGCGCCAGCGGGTGGCCATCGCCCGGGCGGTGCTGCACAACCCGCGCATCCTCATCCTCGACGAGGCCACCTCCTCGGTGGACGTGCAGACCGAGAAACACATCCAGGAGGCCCTGTCCCGCCTGGTGCAGGGCCGCACCACCTTTGCCATCGCCCACCGCCTCTCCACCCTGCGCAACGCCAACCGCCTGGTGGTGATGGAGGGCGGCCGGATCATCGAGACCGGCACCCACGAGGAGTTGATGCAGAAAGAGGGGCATTTCTACGAACTGGTGAAGCTGCAGCAGGCCGTCGCCGAGGTCATCGCCATCCAGGAATGATGGACAAGTCATGAAACCATTCCTGGAAACCATGCCCCCGGTGATCGGCCAGAAGCTGGGGGTGGCCAAGAACCCGGACGAGGAGGTGCTCATCCAGGTGGCCGCGGATATGGGCGAGGGCGGGCGCTTCGACCAGCACTGGCTGGTGGTGACCCCGCAGCGGGTGCTTTTCGTTGACGGCCAGCACGAGAATGGCACCCGCCAGATCCCCATGGACCAGGTGGCCGGGGCCCGGGTGGAGGCGCTGATCGGCGGGGGGATGCTGGAGGTCAAGCCCAAGGAGGGTCGGCCGGCGTACCTCCACTACTCCAGTTCCCTGGCCGCCAAGTTCACCGCGGTGGCCGAGGGCATCAACCGGCTCACGCGCGGCGAGGACGTGGCCCTGCCCAGCGAGGTGGAGCACTCGCGCTGCCCCAAGTGCAGCCGCCTGCTGCCCGAGAAGGACGGGCTGTGCCCGGCCTGCGTGAAGAAGTGGGACACCCTCAAACGCATCGCCGGGTACCTGAAGCCCTACGTCCCCAGGACTGCAGTCCTGGTGCTGCTTACCGCTGCCGGCGCCCTGATCGAGCTCTTGCCGCCCCTGGCGGTGCGCAGCATCATCGACGACGTGCTGACCCCGCCCCACGCCCACCGCGACTGGCTGCTGTGGCTGGTGTTCGGGCTGCTGGGGCTGCGGGTGGTCGGTTGGCTCTGCCAGGTGGGGCGGGGCTGGACCGCGGTGTGGCTGGCCAGCCAGGTGGTGGCCAGCATCCGCCGCCAGCTCTACCAGCGCCTGCAGTACATGCCCCTGCGCTTCTACGACAAGCGGCGGACCGGGTCGCTGATGTCGCGCCTGACCAACGATACCAGCCGGGTGGAGGGGTTTCTCATCGACGGGCTGCCTTTCATCATCAGCAATATCCTGATGATCCTCGGCATCCTCTCCTTCCTGCTTTACATGAGCTGGCGCCTCACCCTCTACGTGCTGGTGCCGGTGCCGGCCATCGTCCTGGGCGGCTGGATGATCTGGGAGCGCATGCGCGGGCTGTGGGCCCGCTGGTCGGCCAAGTGGGCGCGTTTCAGTTCGCACCTCAACGAGTCGATCAGCGGCATCCGCATGGTCAAGGCCTTTGCCCAGGAGGAGCGGGAGGCCCAGCGCTTCGACCGGCGCAACGACGAACTGCGCCAGGTCAGCGTGCTGGCCGACCGCAACATCTTCGTCTTCTTCACCTCGATGAACTTCCTGATGAGCTTCGGGGTGTTCTTCGTTTGGTACTTCGGGGGGCGGCAGATCCTGCACCAGGAACTCAAGCTGGGGGATCTGATGGCCTTTGTCAGCTATATCTGGATGCTCTACGGCCCGCTCAAGTGGTTTGGCGAGCTGACCAACTGGATGACCAGGGCCTTTGCCGGGGCCGAGCGGGTCTTTGAGATCATCGACAGTTCCATCGAGCCGGCCGGCGACCCCCAGGCCCTGCCCCTGGCCCGGATGGAAGGGGCAGTGGCCTTCCGCGAGGTGCATTTTGGCTACGACCGGGCCAAGCCGGTGCTCAAGGGGGTGGACCTGGAGGTGCAGCCGGGGGAGATGATCGGCCTGGTGGGCAAATCCGGGGTGGGCAAGAGCACCCTGATCAACCTGGTCTGCCGCTTCTACGACGCCGACCGCGGCGCGGTGGAGATCGACGGGACGGACATCCGCAAGCTCAGGCTGGAGGACCTGCGCCGGCAGATCGGCCTGGTCCACCAGCAGTCCTTCCTCTTCGACGACACCATCATCGAGAACATCCGCTACGGCAAGCCGGGGGCCAGCTTCGAGGAGGTGGTGCGGGCGGCCAGGGCGGCCAACGCCCACGAGTTCATCATCACCAAGCCCGACGGCTACGACACCATGGTGGGCGAGCAGGGCAACAAGCTCTCGGGCGGCGAGAAGCAGCGCATCGCCATCGCCCGGGCCATCCTGCACGACCCGCGCATCCTCATCCTCGACGAGGCCACCTCCTCGCTGGACACCGCTACCGAGAAGAAGATCCAGGAGGCCATCGCCCGGCTGATCAGGGGCCGCACCACCTTTGCCATCGCCCACCGCCTCTCCACCCTGCGCAGCGCCAACCGCCTGGTGGTGATCGACGAGGGCAAGGTGGCCGAGATCGGCACCCACCAGGAGTTGATGGAGCGCGAGGGGATCTTCTACGACCTGGTCAAGACCCAGCAGGAGACCACGGCGGTGGTGGCGGTGGGCGGCGGCAAGAACGAAAACGGATGAGGGAAAGGTCTATGAGCGCGACCCAGGCCAACGGCCACGAGAGACCCAAACCCACGCCCATGCCCATCACCGTGACCCATCCGGAACAGGTGGACCCGGCCCGGCTGCGCCTCTTTCGCGAGCCGGCCTGGGTGCTGCGCCTGAGCATCGAGGAGGACCGCTCCTACCTCAAGGTCAAGGTGGTGCGCGCCGCCCCCCTTTCCCACGCGGACCGCTACCTCTCCTTCCTCGACGGCAAGGACGAGGAGATCTGCATGGTCGATGACCCCAAGGACCTGGACCCGCAGACCCGGCAGGTGGTGGCCGAGGAGTTGAACCGCCGCTACCTGACCGCGGCGGTGGAGTCCATCCATTCGGTGCGCAACGAGTTCGGCACGTCCTACTGGGACGTGGCCACCAGCCGGGGAAGGCGGGAGTTCGTGGTCCAGAACGTGGCCGAGAACGCCCAATGGCTAGGAGAGCGCCGGCTCCTGCTGG
>VGJS01000082.1 GCA_016867395.1 Candidatus Handelsmanbacteria bacterium | reverse complement strand
GCGCCAACTCGGCGAGGCCGTCGCCCAGGTCAAGCAGTGGCCTAAGGGCTCCTGCCGGGGCGCCCTGCACCACCTGGCCCTGGAGCGCATCCCCATGATGGACCAGGTGGTGGTGCGGGTCTCCAACCACCACGTCTACCTGTGCCGAGCCGATTGCGAGGCGCTCTTCGGCACCGGCTACGAACTGACCCGCTGGAAGGACCTGGCCCAGCCCGGCCAGTAAGCCGCCCGGGACGCGCTCACCTTGGTGGGGGAGAAGGGGTCCATCGCGAAGGTGCGGGTCCTGGGTCCGCTGCGTTCCCAGACCCCGGTGGAGATCTCGGGCACCGACCAGTACCTGCTGGGCCTGCGGGTCCCGGTGCGGGACTCGGGCAACCTGGGGGCACTCCGGGGCTGCGGCTGCGCGGGCCACAGGGAGAACTCACCCTGCAGCAGGGGGTGATCCGCGCCCTGCGCCATATCCACGTGCGGCCCGAGAAGGCACGGCGGGTAGGGGTGGCGGATGGCGACCTGGTGGACGTGCGATTGTGCGGGGACCGGGGCCACCATCTTGCAGGGGGTGCTCATCCGCGCCAATGACAGATCGGCCCTGGAGATGCACTTCGACACCGACGAGGCCAACGCCGCCGGCGTCCCGGCCGAAGCCACCGGCGAGATCCTCGGCCCTTCGACCCTGATCAGCCCTGCTCCCTGGGAAGCTCCTGTAGAATTCCGGCAGCCGGCCGAAGCGACGCTGGGGTTTCAAAACGGCTTCTGAATGGCCTCAGTGGCCCCGCCGGTCGGGCTGGCGGACGCGGCGGCCAAAGCCCGAGGTGGCCGGCGGCGGGGTGGCAGCCGGGCGCGCCAGCGCACTGGGGCGCGAGGCCGGCGCCCGCTGGGGCGCATGGCCCCTGGACCCCGTTCCCGAGGAGCGCGACCCTGCCACGGCACGGCGCTCGGCCTTGGCCTTGCCCCGGGCCCGGTCCTCGGCCTTCTTGGCGCGGATGGCGGCGATCCGCTCCCCGCGCGGCACCTCCAGTTTGGTTTCGGGAACCGCCTTGTAGTCGAAGTCGGGGATGATCACCCTGGGCAAGCGTTTGCCGATGGCCCGCTCTATCCCCCGCAAATCCCCCTCCTCCTCGGGAGACACAAAGGTGAAGGCATCCCCGGTCATCTCCGCCCGCCCGGTGCGGCCCACCCGGTGGATATAGTCCTCCGGGGCGGCCGGCACGTCGAAGTTTACTACGTGGCCCAGGGCCTCCACGTCGATGCCCCGCGCGGCGATGTCGGTGGCCACCAGCACCTTGTACTTGCCGCTCTTGAAGCCGGCCAGCACCTCGGTGCGCTGGGACTGGGAGCGGTTGCCGTGGATGCGCTCGGCCTTCACCCCTTCCTTGATCAGGTGCTTGGCCAGGCGGTCGGCCCGGTGCTTGGTGCGGGTGAAGACCAGGGCCTGCCGCATCTCGCCCCTTTCGACCAGGGTGGTGAAGAGCGCGGCCTTGAGGTGCTGGGGCACCGGGTACACCGCCTGGGTGATGCCCACTGCCGGCGCCGACTCGCGCTCGATGTTGATGGCAAAGGGATGGCGGAGCATCTCGCGGCTCAACTCGGCGATGGGCGGGGGGATGGTGGCGCTGAAGAAGAGGGTCTGCCGGCGGGCGGGGATATGGCGCAGCACGCGGCGGATCTGCGGCAGAAAACCCATGTCGAGCATGCGGTCGGCCTCGTCGAGCACCAGGTACTCCAGGCCGTTGAGCTTGGCGTAGGGAGCTTTGAAATGGTCTAGCAGCCGGCCCGGGGTGGCGACAATCACGTCCACCCCGCTACGGAAGGCGTGCTCCTGCGGCCCCATGCCAACCCCGCCGAAGATCGCTGCCCCGGTAATAGGGGTGTGTACGGCCAGGTCGTTGAGATCCTCCAGCACCTGGGCGGCCAGCTCGCGGGTGGGGGTAAGCACCAGAGCCCGGGTGGTGCCCCGCCCCTTGCCGATGAGCCGGTGCAGGATGGGCAGCAGAAAGGCGGCGGTCTTGCCACTGCCAGTCATGGCGCAGGCCAGCACGTCGCGGCCCTCAAGGGCCGGGGGGATGGCATCGGCCTGGATGGGGGTGGGGCGGGTGAAGCCAAGTTCCCTGAGACCCTTGAGCAGGTCGGGGTGGAGTTTGAGGTCAGTAAAAGGCATACGGACTCCTGAGTATAGAGGAAGACATAGTGGTTCGCCACAGGGCCGTGGGAGTGCCCCGAAGGACGTCTCTGGGGCAGAAGCCAGGGGCAAATCGCAGGGCTGGGCCGGGGGAAGCCTCGTTTGAGGAGCGAGGGGACGCAACGCAACAGCGTATGGGGCGTTGCGAGGGTGGAGGGGATGAGATAGGCGCGACACCATCTGTATGGTATCGCGGATCCAGGATTTCAGAGACGCCCGAAGTGGGCACCCCACGGAACATTAACCCAAAAGCTCCATACAACATTTCTTGTATTTCCTGCCGCTGCCACATGGGCAGGGGTCGTTGCGGCCCACCGCGGGGAGCGCGTGGCGCACGGTCTCTCCGCGCACCGAGCCGTCCTGGCGGAAATGGCGACTGTATCCCGGCTTGGCGTTGTCCACCAGCCCTCGCCAACCGGCGGCCCTGGGAAAGCGCCCGGTATCTACCAGATAGTCGATGAACTCCCGCAGCAGGTCGGGAAAGGAGCGGCGCGCCTCCAAAGGCAGATCCAGCCGGGCCACCTGCCCGAGCGCCTGTTCGACGCTGCCGGGGGTGACCCGCTCTCCCGCCTCGGCGCACCAGAAACCCAGCAGGGGTTCGGCGTGGTCCTTAAGGGCAGGTTCCAGCAGCAGAAAGTGCTCGGAGGCGCAATACTCTTGGACCAGATCTGCCAGTTCGTCCACGGGTGGATTTTCCTGAGCGGGGAAAAAGGGCAGGCGGGGCGGCGCAAGATTACCCTATATTATAATCTTTTTCCCGATTTTTGGAAGCATCCCCGCCGATGACAGAGTCTCTCTGCTCCCAACCCCGCCCCTACCGGGGCTGCTCGCTGCGCGCCATCCTGCTGGGCTTGGCCCTGTCCGCCTTCATGGGTCTGGCCATCCCCTGGGGCGACATGATCATCAAGGGCTCGCAGATGGGGGTGTGGAACACCAATCCCGGCGCCCTTTTCGTCTTCTTCGTGCTCACCGCCCTGGTCAACTTGGGCCTGGGCCTCCTCCGCCGCTCCTGGGCATTGGACAGAAGCGAGCTGGCCGTGGTCTACATCCTGCTCTTGGTGGCCAACACCCTGCCGGCCCGCGGCTTTGCCGCCCTGGTCCCTCCCATCGCCACCGGCGCCTACTACTACGCCAGCCCGGAGAACGACTGGAAGACCCGGCTCCTGCCCCATCTGCCGGGCTGGGCCACTGTGCAGGACGAGCGGGCGATCTGGCAGTACTACGAGGGGATCGACCGGGGCGCCGCCATCCCCTGGGCCGCCTGGGCCTGGCCCCTCGCCGCCTGGATGCTCTTCGGCCTGGCCCTGTACCTGGTGATGGTCTGCGTGGCGGTGGTACTGCGCCGGCAGTGGGTGGAGCGCGAGCGCCTGGTCTACCCGATGATGCAGCTGCCCCTGCACCTGCTCCAGGACGACGCGCAGCGCTCCCCGCTCAAACCCTTCCTCCGGCAGCCGGCCATGTGGGTCGGCTTTGCCCTGCCCTTCCTCTTCGTCAACATCAACGCCCTGCACGCCTACTTCCCCTACTTCCCCACCCTCAGCACCAGCTTTGGCGGCGTGCTGCTCTTCCGCGACTCGCTCTGGGTCAACTTCGACCTGAGCTTCACCATCCTGGGCTTTTCCTACCTGATCAGCCGCAACATCGCCGCCGGCCTCTGCTTCTTCTACCTCGTCAACGTGCTGGAGCAAGGGGTCTTCCGCATGGTGGGCATTAAGATCGACCCCGGGCCGGTGGGCGCCTTTGGCTACTACGGGCAGGCCATCGTCATCTACCAGGCCATGGGCGCCATGGTGGTCCTGGTGCTCTTGGGCCTGTGGAACGCCCGCCAGCATCTGCGCCAGGTCTGGCGCAAGGCCCGCACCGGCGACCCGGCCGTCGACGACTCGGGGGAGATCCTCTCCTACCGCCAGGCCCTGGTGGGCGGGACAGCCGGACTGCTGGTGATGGGCCTGTGGCTATGGCAGGCGGGCCTGCCCCTGCTGGTGGTGCCCCTGCTGCTCCTGGCCTGTTTTGTGGTCTTCCTGACCATCACCCGGGTGGTGGTCGAAGGCGGGGTAGCGGTGATGTTCCCGCCCATCACCGGGCCCGACTTCACCGCCGCGGCCGTGGGCACCAGCCTCCTGGGCCCCCGGGGCGGGGCGGCCCTGGCCACCACCTACGTGTGGGGCACCGACGTGCTGATCCTGCTGATGGCCGCCTGCAGCAACGGCCTCAAACTGGCCGAGCACGTCGTCTGTCACCGGCGCCGGCTCTTCTGGGCCATCATGGCCACCACCGCCCTCACCATCGCGGTGGCCTTATGGATCAGGCTGGAGACTGGGTACCGGCACGGGGCCATCAACCTCAACTGGTTCTATGCCGACAACTGCGCCCAGTACCCCTACCGCTTCATGGACATCGTGGCCAGCTCGCCGGGAGGGCCGCACTGGGAGGGCCTGCTCCAGGCAGGTATCGGCGCGGCGATCATGGCCGGCCTGGAGTTCCTGCACTACAAGTTCCTCTGGTGGCCCTTCCACCCGCTCGGCTTTCCGATCAGCTCGGCCTTTGGGCCCATGTGGTTCAGCGTCTTTGCGGCCTTCCTGCTCAAGAGCACGGTTCTCAAGTACGGCGGCCCCACCCTCTATCGCCGCACCCTGCCCTTCTTCCTGGGCCTGATCCTGGGCGAGATCGTGCCGGCGGGGCTGTGGCTGATCGTCGATTTTTACACTGGTATGAGCGGCAATATCCTGGGCTCCTTCCTGAACTGAAAAACCGGAGCCCGCAGCAGGCGAGGTTGCCGGCACCACCGGGAAGAGGTTAGTATATCCAGGCATTTTCACCCAGGGCCGGGGGCCGGCCCGGAAAATAGGAGCGTAGATGGACGCCGATTTCACGACCATAGACTGGCTGATGATGCTGATGCCCACCGCCGCCCTGCTGGTCATCGGCTGGAAGGTGCAGCGCCACATGAAGGCCGTCTCCGACTTCATGTCCGGGGGCCGGGTGGCCGGCCGCTACCTCCTGACCACCGCCGATGGGGCCGCGGGCCTGGGCCTGATCTCTGTGGTAGCCCTTTTCGAGCAGTGGTATAAGTCCGGCTTTGCCATCGGCTTCTGGAGCGCGGTAAGCATCCCCATCGGCATGGTGATGGGCCTGGTGGGCTTTGTCACCTACCGCTTCCGCGAGACCAGGGCCATGACCCTGGCCCAGTTCTTCGAGATGCGCTACTCCAAGCCGGTGCGCATCGTCGCCGGGGTGCTGGTCTACCTCTCGGGCCTGATCAACTACGCCATCTTCCCGGCGGTGACCGGCCGCTTCTTCATGTACTATTGCAACCTGCCCCTCAGCTACAGCTTCCTCGGCCTGGAGCTGTCCACCTACGGCACCATCATGGCCCTCTCCCTGATTGTCGCCCTGGTGATCGTCATGCTGGGCGGCCAGGTTACCACCATGGTTACCGACTGCGTGCAGTTCATCTACTGCTACCTCATCTACACCATCATCTTCATCGCCATTTTCATCTTCTTTAACATGGACCAGTTCCAGGCCGCCATGCTCTCGCGGCCCCCGGGCGAGTCCTTCGTCGATCCCTTCGACACCGACAAGCTCACCGACTTCAACATCCTCTACGTGGTGCTGGGCATCCTGATGGGCCTGTACCTGCGCCAGGCCTGGCAGGGCAACCAGGGCTTCTTCACCGCGGCCAAGAACGCCCACGAGCAAAAGATGGCCGGGGTGCTGGGCACCTGGCGCAACGGCTTCATCATGCTGGCCTTCTCGCTCTTGGCGGTGGCGGCCTACACCTTCATGCACCACCCCGACTTTGCTGCCGGGGCCCGGGCGGTCACCGAAGAGCTGGCAGCACGCATCAACTTCGCCAATCCCACCACCACCGAGACCATCCGCACCCAGATGCTGGTGCCGGTGGCCCTGCGGCACATCCTGCCCATCGGCATCGCCGGGCTCTTCGCCGCCGGCATGCTGTTCCTGGCAGTGAGCACCGACTGTACCTACCTGCACTCCTGGGGCACCATCTTCGTCCAGGACGTGGTCCTGCCCAACAAGAAGAAACCCTTCACCCCCCACCGGCAGATCTGGGCCCTGCGCCTGTCCATCCTCTTCGTCGCCGTCTTCGCCTGGTTCTTCAGCATGTTCTTCAGCCAGACTACCTACATCCTTATGTTCTTCCAGCTCACCGGCGCGGTGATGTTCAGCTGGGCCGGGGCCCTAATCCTGGGCGGCCTGTACTGGAAGAAGGGCACCACCGAGGCGGCGATGGTGACCATGATCGTCGGCGCCACCCTGGCCATCGCCGGCTTCCTGGCCGAGCGGTACTGGCCCGACGCCATCTATCCCTGGCTCAGCGCCAATGCCCCCGGCTTTTTGGCCTGGTTCACGGCCTCGCTCGAAGGGTTGGGGCACGCCCTGCCCATTGCCGAGTGGAAGGTGACCCCGGATCGCTTCCCCATCAGCGGCCAAGAGGTGGCCTTCCTCACCTCCTTCACCAGCCTGATCGTGTACGTGGTGGTCTCGCTCCTGACCTACAAAGAGCCCTTCAACATGGACCGCATGCTGCACCGGGGCCAGTACCGCCACAAGGAGGCCGCCGAGATCGTCTACACCGGCAATATCCCCAAGTGGCAGCGCACCTTCTTGGGCATCGACGAGCAGTACACCCGGGGCGACCGCTGGATGGCCTGGTCGGTCTTCTCCTGGTCCATGCTCACCTTCGCCCTCTTCCTCTTCGCCGCCGGCTACAACATCCTCATCGGTCACTGGACCCCGCTGGGTTGGTTCGGCTGGTGGAAGTGGAACTCCGTGTACCTCGCCGCCCTGGTGGGGGCCATCACCACGGTGTGGTTCACCTGGGGCGGCCTGAGCGACCTGCGGGGGCTCTTCAGGAGCCTCAACGCCCTCGAGCGCAACGTGCTCGACGACGGCCGGGTGATAGGCCACGTCAGCGCCGACGACATCGCCAAAGTGGAGCAGGTGGAGCACCGCACCATCGCCGAGGCCCACCAGGCCGAGCAGGTACTCGAGCAGAAACTGGCAGAGGAGCAGCAGAAGGAGAAGGATAAACAAAAGGACCAGGAATAGGGGGCAGTGCCGAGGCTGCTCAGCCGCCGGCCTGCCGACGCACCACCTTGAGCAGGGCCGCGCCGAAGCGCTCGGCCTTGGCCGGCCCGATGCCGTGGGCCAGGAGCAACTCGTCGATGCTGGAGGGCCGCAGCACGGCGATGTCGCGCAGGGTGCGGTCGCTGGCGATCACGTAGGGCGGCACCCCATCCTCGCGGGCCGTCTCAATGCGGAAAGCCCGCAGGGCCTCGAAGAGTTCGCGCCCTTCGGCGTCGAGTTTGCCCACCTCGCTCCGCTCGCGGGAGCGGCGGCGAGTGGGGACTGGCTGCTCCTCGCCCTCCGCGACCGGGGGCAGGAGCAGGCGGGCCGGCCGCCGGGCGTGGATCACCGCTTTCCCCTCCTCTGTGACCACCACCACCGGGTGCTCACCGCCCTGGAAGTCGGCCCAGCCGGCGGTGACGAAGCGGCGCAAGAGCTTGAGGAGCCACTCCTCCTCGTACTCCGCCAGGGTGCCAAAGGTGGGGCTCTGGTCCAAGCCGCTCCATTTCAGGCGCTCGTCCGCCGTCCCGCGCAGGAGCCTGGCCGCCGCCTGGATGCCGAAGCGCCCGTGCACCCTGGCCACCCCGCACAGGGCCTTGCGCACGATGGTCTCCGCCTCCTCCATCACCCCGCCCTGCCCCTCCAGCTCCTGGCACACGTCGCAGCGGCCGCAGCCCGAGAGGGTCTCGGCCTCGTCGCCAAAGTAGCGCAGGAGCGCGTCGTGGCGGCAGGCCCCGCCCTCGGCCCAGCGCATCAATTCGAGGAACAGGTTCCACTTGTGGCGCACCACCTCGGGGTCGGGGGCCTGGCCCTCGATCTCCCGCTCGATGAGGCTGCGGCGCAGGGCCATGTCTCCTGAGGAGATCAGCAAAAGGCAGGCCGCCTCCTCCCCGTCGCGGCCGGCGCGGCCCGCCTCCTGGTAGTAGGCCTCCACCGAATCGGGCGGGGCCAGGTGGATGACCGCGCGCACGTCGGGCCGGTCGATGCCCATGCCAAAGGCGTTGGTGGCCACCACCACCTCTACCCGGCCCGCGGCAAATTCGCGCTGCACCTCCTCGCGCACCGCCCCTTCCATGCCGGCGTGGTACCCCAGGGCCTTCCACCCGTCGCGGGCCAGGCGTTCCGCCTCCTCCTCGGTGCTGCGCCGGGTGGGCGCGTAGACGATGGCCGTGCCCTTGGCCTGACCAGGGCGGCCGAGGCAGCGGGACAGGCACAGATCCACCTGCTGCCGGCGCTGGCGGCGGGCGCTGATCTCGCGCACCCGGAAGGCCAGGTTGGGCCGGGCGAAACCCTGGATGCGCTGCGGGGTGTGGATCGGCAGCCCGAGGCGGGCGAGGATCTCGTCGCGCACCACCGGGGTGGCGGTGGCGGTACAGGCCAGCACCCGGGCGCGGGGCAATTGTTGGAGGAGGCCGCCGATCTGCAGGTACTCGGGCCGGAAATCGTGGCCCCACTGGCTGATGCAGTGGGCCTCGTCCACGGCAACCAGCGGGCAGTTGAGCCGGCCCACCAGGCCGCGGAAGGCCCCCAACCCCAGGCGCTCGGGGGCCACATACACCAGCCGGTACTCCCCGCGCGCTGCCGCCCCCAGTCGCCGGCGCAGCTCCTCGGATTCCAGGGTGCCTGCTAGGTAGGTGGCGGGGACGCCGCGCTCCTCCAAGGCCTGCACCTGGTCGTGCATCAGGGCGATGAGGGGGGAGACCACCAGGGTGGTGCCCGAAAGCAGGGTAGCAGGCAACTGGTAGGTGAGGCTCTTGCCGCCGCCGGTCGGGGCCACCAGCAGCAAGCGGCCCTCGGTCAGCAGGGTCTCGACGGCCTCGCGCTGGCCGGGGCGGAAACGGTCGAAACCCAGGCGCTGCAGGCCGGCGTCCAGGTCTGGCAGGGGTGGGTCTTGGCTCATCCGCTCACTGGGAACGCAACGGCCGAAAGAATGCGCGCAGATCCTCGGCCATCTCCTCGGCCCGTTCGTGGATGGCGAAGTGGCCGCCCACGGAGAATTCGGTGAAACGCACCAGGTTGTAGTACTTCTCGGCCCGCTTGCGCGCGATGGGCACGATCTCGTGCGGGTAGGCGGCGATGGCGGTGGGTACCTCGATGCGCTGCCCCGGCTGCAGCTCCCACGGATGATAGTAGGACTCGCTGTAGATACGAATGGCCGACCAGAAGGAATTGCTCACCCAGTAGACCATCACGTTGGTGAGCAGCATGTCCATGGTGAACAAATTCTCGAAATCATCTCCCCATCCGCTCCAAGCCCGCCACTTCTCGATGATCCAGGCCGCTAGGCCCGCCGGCGAGTCGGCCAGGCCAAAGGCCAGGGTCTGCGGCCGGGTCATCTGCACGTGGCAGTAGGCTGCCTCGTCGATCCAGTAGCGCTCCGAGTTCTTCCAGTAGCGCAACAGGTCCGGGTCGGTGGGTTTGAGCGGGGCCAGCTTCATGCCCAGGCCGCGCAGCAGGTCGGGGTCCTTTTCCTCCGGGGCCCGCTCGTCGCACAGGCGCTGGTACAGGCAGTTGAAGTGGATGCCGATCAGGTGCTGCGGGCAGAGTAAACCGTAGGGGGCGGTGAGGATGCCGCCCCAATCCCCGCCCTCCAGGCCGTAGCGGGCAAAGCCCAGCCCCTCGGTCATCAGCTTGTCGTACACCGCCGGGTGGTGCTGGAAACCGAAGCCCAGCCCCGGCGGCGGATCGGAGAAGCCGAAACCGATCAGCGAGGGCACGATCACCGTGAAGGCATCGGCCGGGTCGCCCCCGTGCGCCCCCGGGTCGGTGAGCAGGGGCAGCACCTTGAGCAGCATGGTGAAGGACCAGGGGTACCCGTGCATCATGAACAAAGGCATGGGACTGGGCCCCTTGCCCTCCTGGCGGACGAAGTGGATGCCCAGGCCGTCGACCTCAGCCTTGAAGTGGGCGTACTGGTTGAGCCTGGCCTCCTCGGCGCGCCAGTCGTACTGCTCGATCCAGTACTCCACCAGCCGCTTCATGAAGGAATGGTCCATGCCCCGCTGCCAGCCGGTATGGGGCAGTTCTCCGGGCCAGCGGGTACGGCGCAGGCGTTCCTGCAGGTCGTCGAGTACTTCCTGTAGTACCGCAATGCGGTAGGCTTCGATCTTCATGGTCCCCTCACTCCCCCTTGTTGATAAGGGTCTTTTCGATGCGGCGGTCGGGGACCAGCCACAGGACGGCCACCAACGCCACCAGCAGCACCGTGACCCACCAGGCCACCCAGGCCAGCGGGATGGCCACCGCGTAGATCCCCAGCGAGACCTTGCCCGTGAAATCCGCCCCCACCGCCTGGGCCAGGACCGCCTCGTTGCCGTAGTGGCGGACCAGGGAGCGGCTGAGGATATAGTAGACCACCCCCGCCATCAGCAGCACCCCGCCGTAGAAGGCCATCACCACCGGCGAGTGATAGTGCTCCCCGACCAGATGGGTGACGAAGGGCAGTAGCGGGAGCCAGGAGAGCAAGTGCAGGTTGGCCCACAGGATCCGGCCATTGACCCGGTGCACCGCCTGGAAGAGGTGGTGACGATTGTTCCAGTAGATGCCCACGTCCACTAAGCTGAGCACGTAGCTGAAGGAGACCGACAGCAGATAGTACAGCGCCCCCAGGTCCTACCCCTCGGGGATCTTCAACTCCAGCACCATGATGGTTATGACCCCGTCGCTGAAGGCCTCCAGTCGCCCTTTGCCCATACGCTCTGCCTCAGCCGTGTTTGATGAAGGTGCCGGCGTTCAACTCGGCGTACGCCTGGCGCAACTCCTCGTTGGTGTTCATGACGATGGGCCCACGCCAGGCCACCGGCTCTTCGAGGGGTTTGCCCGAGACCAGCAGGAAGCGGATGCCTTCCCCCCCGGCCTGCACCCGCACCTCGTCGCCAGCGTCGAAGAGCACCAGTGAGCGGTTGCCGGTCTGCTCCACGGCCTCGATCCCCTTCTCTCCCACCCGCTCGGTCTGCACCGCCTGCGGCAACGAAGCGTCGCGGAAGCGGCCCGCCCCCTCAAAAACGTAGGCAAAGGCATGGCGGTAGGTCTCCACCGGCAGGGTCCGGTGGTGGCCGGGGGGCACCAACACATCGAGGTAGCGCGGATCAGCCGCCACCCCCTGCACCGGGCCGGTCTTGCCCCAGAACTCCCCGCAGACCACCCGCACCCGGGTGCCATCGTCGTCGATCACCTCGGGAATCTCGGCGGAGTTGACGTCCTGGTACCGGGGCGAGCTCATCTTGTGTGAGGAGGGGAGATTGGCCCACAACTGGAAGCCGTGCATCCGGCCCGCCGCGTCCCCCTTGGGCATCTCCTGGTGGAGGATGCCGCTGCCGGCGGTCATCCACTGCACGTCCCCGGCGCCCATGGCCCCGCGTTTGCCCAGGCTGTCCCCGTGCTCCACGGTGCCGGCCAGCACGTAAGTGATGGTCTCGATTCCGCGGTGGGGGTGCCAGGGGAAGCCGGCCAGGTAGTCTCCGGGGTTGTCGTTGCGGAAATCGTCGAAAAGCAGAAAGGGATCGAAGTCGCGGGTATTGCCAAAACCAAAGGCGCGGCGCAGCCGCACCCCTGCTCCTTCGACCACCGGCTTGGCCAGGGTAACCTGTCTGACGGGTCTGATGGACACGGCGGTACCTGCCTTTGCGTTGGCCTTGCACTTGGGGTCAGGTCTGAAAATGAACTTACCCACCGGCCCACTGACGGGCAAGGGCTCGCATAGGAGGGATAGAGCGGGCGGGGTTCCTCTGCGACTTTGACTATGGCGTCTGCGCCCCCTGGGCTTCGATGTACACCGAATAGAGGGATTGGCTGCCGGCCATGAAGAGCCGGTTCTTGCTGCGCCCGCCAAAACACAAATTGGCGCAGGGCTCGGGCAAATGGAGACGGCCGATCAGGTCGCCCTGGGGCGTCAGGACCATCACCCCGTTCTTCTCGCGGTCCCCCCAGCCGCTGCTCGACCACAGATTGCCGTCCCGGTCGCAGCGGACCCCGTCGGCAAAGCCCGGCTTCATGTCGATGAACTCCTTCTCGCCCTTGAGCCGCTTGCCTTCCACCACATCGAAGACGCGGATATGGGAGGGGGCCTTCTCGTCGTGGGTCACCCCCGTATCGACGATGTAGAGCCGTTTCTCGTCGGGCGAGAAGCACAGGCCGTTGGGCTTGGCGAAGTCGCCGGCCACCACCGCAGCCTTGCCGGTGTGCGGGTCGAGGCGGTAGACGTTGGCCGGCAGCTCGGGCTCGGCCTTGAAGCCCTCGTAGTTGAGCAGGATGCCGTACCCAGGGTCGGTGAACCACACCGCCCCGTCGCTGGCCACCACCACGTCGTTGGGGGCGTTGAGCGGCTTGCCCTGGAAGCTGTCCATCAGCACCCTCACCGTGCCGTCGTACTCGGTGCGGGTGATCCGCCGCGTGCCATGCTCGCAGCTGACCAGCCGGCCCTGCCGGTCGCGAGTGTGGCCGTTGCTGTAGTTGGAGGGCTGGCGGTAGGTGCTCATCTGTCCGGTGCTCTCATCCCAGCGCAGGATGCGGTTGTTGGGGATGTCGCTGAAGAGCAGGCAGCGGGCATCCCCGAACCACACCGTCCCCTCGGCCCAGCGCGCTCCGGTCCACAGCCGCTCGACCGCAGTGTTGCCCATTAGGTACTTTTTGAAGCGCTTGTCCAGCACCTCGATGCAGGGGTCCGGGTATTGGGCCGGGCCCTGGGCCCAACGCGGGTGGAGCGGGTCAATCCACTGGTCCATTGGTTTCTCCTCAAGGGGTATTCAAGGCCACGAGATCCAGCCCGTCAGTTCTCAAAATCACCTCGTGTCCAATGGTCTTCGTCCAGGTCACTTCTTGTACTTCTTGCCGCTGCCGCACCAGCAGGGGTCGTTGCGGCCCAGTTTGGCGCACGCATCGTAGCGATCGCTCTGCTGTATATAGAGGGATTGCGCCAATGCCCGACGCTCGAAGAGCCGCATCCGGCCCTGTCGCACCTTTTCGACCTTCTGCTGCTGCTCCGAGCTGAGTTCGCCACCCAGTTCCTCGATAGCGGCGCCGAATTCGATTACTGCGTCGTCATTGAAAAAGCCGTGGCCTTTACTGAGTTGCCACTCGTCCAGGGCTTGCGACATAACAGGAAGCGCCCGCTGGTCCTTGTACAAGGACAGGTGTATGGCCCCCAGGGCAGGGGTTTCCTATAACTCCTTGAGGAAGATCTGATACAACTCCTCATCTCGGTGGCCGATTTCGCAGAGGGCTTCGAACAAATAACTCCGGTGCCTTCCTCCTCCTCCTGCCCACAGGCGGCCATCAGGGGCTCATAGGCCGGCTGGCCGATGGCAACCAAAGTGCGGGGAAGGCGCTCCTTGAGGTACGTCATCTCCTCGGCCTTCACCAGCCAGCGCACCAGGTGGGGAATCGCGTCTACGGCTTTGAGTTCACCAAGCAGGTCCGCCGCGTGGATGGGCAGCCACCCTTCCCCGGGGGCACCCCCCATCTGCCGGAAAGATGGCTACGCCTTGGGCGAGTATGCACCCTTTCAGTTCCCCGGACAGTGTTTCCTTTGCCTCGATAAGGTGGCGCTCCGCGGTGACATAATCCCAGGGTGCTTCAGGCATCAACACCCCTCTTCCCGGCTCAGCACAGAGACAAAGATCCTCCTTGGGCCATAGTATAGCCCCTTTTTGGGGACGGGCCAGAGTGGCATTTCCTTTGGTACGGACTGCTTGTCGATATAATGTTAAAAGGGCTCAAACCGACTTGCAAAAAGTCGATCCAAGCCCTTGTCTGTTTTTGTGGTGCCGAAGGTCCGGTTCCAACCTAACGGACAAACTCCAGTTTGTCCTGCCGCCGGCCCCGGCCAAACAGTTCCTACCAGTAGGCCCCTGAGCGGTTGTCAGGAGGCTATGCGCCAGGTAAAATAGATTGTAGGCTACCATCAGACAACTTTCGGGCCGGAGGGGTCGCTCCCCGAACCGGTGCCTGTTCCACCGGCCGGCCCGTCTTTTACCCCTGACAGGAGGGGGACATGGACCCGAATACCCCGCTGCCGTTCCCAGAGCTCCTGGCGCTCTTTTTTGCTCCCCGCCCAGTACCGCCTGCTGCCACCTTCCGCGCTGCACTCCAGGCAGAAAGTGTTCTCGCAGCTTTCCAAGGCCCAGCCGCAGAAGCCGAACTCTATCACCCCTACGCCAAGGTACCGTTCTCGGCCTGGCTTGATCGCTACGCCTCTGCTCTCAAAGGCCCTGTCCTTCAAGGAAAGTATGATCAGGCGCGGCAGGACGGAGTAGGACTATCCTGGGAGGACATTGTCCGTACAGTTCCATATGCACATGTCTTCCTTCCCCTACTGCGTTCTGACGACCTGGACAAGCTGGAGCACCAGCTCGATACGGCGAGCCACCCTTGCATGGATGTAATCTATTTTACGGCTGGGTTTTATGATCGCGCAGAGGAACTCAAACTGGGATCTTGGCAGCAACGCAAACTAGACCTCATACCCTCGGGACTGAACTATGACTGGATCGCTATTCACCCCCAGAAACCAGATAGTCCCAATATTGTCAGTGATGACGAGTTAACCAGGGAGGAGCGCCACAGGTTGTGTTCCCAGTTCGAGGCACTGGGACTGATCGGCAACTCCCCGGCCATGATGGCCCTGTACAAGAAAATTGACGACCTGGGGAACCGTACCCGGGCGTGGCCGAAA
>VGJS01000081.1 GCA_016867395.1 Candidatus Handelsmanbacteria bacterium | reverse complement strand
CAGGATCACCGGTTTCTCGCGGCTATGCGCGGCGGCCCGATACCGCCTTCCGACTTCGGCCACGACCTCTCGCCTGGTGGTCATGCTGATTCGTTTCCCCATTTTTCACTCCCCGAGGGACAAAGAGGTAGCAAAATACATGAGGCAACGACCCCCGCATAGTAGCAAACTCCATGATGCAATGCGTGCGGGAATTATCGTTGACGCTGATCACCTGCTGTCTTGACGCTCTTCCTGGGCCTTGCCGAGGCCTAGCAGATGCGCACCTTTTGACCCCATCGCCCGGCCTGCCGAGCTGCCAGAGGGCGCCGAGCGCATCGAACCTGCCGGCGGCGAGGTAGTGGCAAGGCCGTCGCGGCGCTGGCTGAAGGATGTGAAAAGGACGACCTTTCCGGACTGCTGGACGACCGCTTCAGCGAAGCCCAGAAACTGGCCGATGCCGCCGTTGCCTAAATCCCCAAGGACGCCCACCTGAACGTGGAGTCTGTGCACAATATCGACACCCATGGCCAGTACCTGACCGCCCAGGGCGGGGAAAGGCAGGCGGGTGTCCATCGTCACTGCCACGGTGAACACCCGCCTGCAGTTCAACGATCCCCACCTGGGCGTCGACAATGTGCCCGGGTCCAACGACCTGGTCCGCGAAGTGATCGAGGTGGCCGAATGACCTGGCGCTCACTCATGGCCGCACGCGCACTGACCCTGAGTGCCGCCGCGGCCACTGACCAGCCGCTGCGGCGCTGGGCCGGGCTTCACCTCTCAGGAGAGCTCTGGGCGCAGTACGACCACCTCGCCCACTGCGGGTTGCGCGCCAACTCCCCCTTCCCCAATGCGGGCGGCCAGCACCAGGAACAGTTCGACCTCGCCTTCCGCCGCCCGCAGAGCGGTTTTTCCCGCCTCGAAGGCCAGCTCGCCGGCCGCTTCAACCGCTCGGACCTGGCCGGCGGCCCGACCGGCTTCATCCCAAAGCGCCTCGCTATCCAGTGGGAGAAAGGAGATGCCTTTGCGCCGCTGTGCGCCACCTTGGGGGACTGCTTCGTCTTATTCACCCCGCGCACGGTCCAGCGCTCGCTCAACGGGGTAAGCGCGGAGTTCCGGCCTGCCTCTCCCTATGGCAACCTCTCCGTCCTCGTCTTCAACGGCGCCGAGCAGACCCCGTTCCGCGGCTTCGAGTACAACGACTTGATGTTGAGCGGCCTCTCCGCCGCCCTCTTCGGCCGGGCCGGAGGCGCTCTGCGCGCCAACTGGGTGCACAGCTACCAGGGCGCCGACCCCGGCACCTCATGGACCCTGCAGACCTACAGTCTGGCGGGCTACATCCAGGCCCAGGCACCGGCCGGCCAGCAGGTCGACCTGGAAGCCAAGTCGGCCTACGCCTCCGGGGAAGGTGCCGCTGACCCAGGTTATTTCTTGTCCCTGGCCGGGCGCGGCAAATCCCCCCTCACCCATGACCTGACCTTTCAGCGCTACCCAAGGGGGTTCGCTGATGCCGGGGCCGCGATCAGCGCCTACCAGCAGAACCTGTTGGCCCGCTTGGGCTGGCGCTTCGCCAGCCGCGTCCGCGCCGACGCGCGCTTCCAGCGCACCACCGACGGCCTCTCCGCTTTCAGGGTGAACAATCAGACCCTCGGACTCAACGCCAACGGCCCTTTGCCGCTGCAAAGACTGGCCGGCTGGACCTTTCGCTGGGACGGCTTCGGACGCTTTACCGCGGACAAACCCGGCAGCGTGGACCGCACCCTGTACTCCCAGGCACTTGGGCTCAACGCTTCTCTCGATCCGCAGTGGCAGGGTAAGCTATCCTACCAGGTCCACTACAACAACGGCCGCCTAGCTGGTGCGCAGGCCAGCCTTAATGCCCTGATCCTGCCGGCCAACGGCGCCCTGAAACTGTGGAGGATGGAAACCAGGGCGCGCCCTTCCCTGACCTACCGCCAACAGAACCGGGCGGGCGGCAATCGGGAACTGGGCGCCGGCCTCGACCTGGCGCTGCGCCGCGGCGCCCATGGCGGCGACCCGGCGTTGGACCTCTTCGGCCAGCAGCAGCAGGAAGCGGATACCGACCTCTCCCGCCAGTCCCTGGGGATCAACTGCGGCTACCGGCACGGCGCCGGAGATCCGTCCCTCAGCCTGACCCTCGAGCAGCGCCTCCAGGACAGTGCCACAGACAACACCGCCGGACCGCGCGTAGGCGCCCGATACGTCCGGCAGCTGGAGCTCGATCCCCAGCCCCTCGCCACTCCTGATGCTGCTCCGCCAGCCCAGGAGCCTGCTCCAGCCACCCTCGGCCTGTCCCGCTTCCTTCCCAACATGCCCCTGGATCAGGCCCGTTCCTAGATGGGACAACTGGGAGTTGCCCCCCTGCGGGCCGCCGGCAAGGCCGAGGTCTACGAACTGCCGGTCTTCCGCAAGACCGCAGGCCGCCAGCGCCTCGTGCTGGTGGCCGGGGCGCGCGAAAACCGGCTGGCCAGCACCAACGCCCTCGTCGATCTAGACGATGCCGGCAGCCCTGCGGCCATGCAGGCCATGTACGCGGCCATCCTCGGCGCCCTGGTGCGCCAGCTACGCCCTCCAGCCATCGAACTGGACCCCGGAGATTTCTCCGGCGGTCTGCCCGCCAAGCTGGCTTCCGGGGAGTTCCAGCGCCTGGCCGAATGGGGCGTGCCAGGGGGCCGTTTGCGGCTGGGCCTCCCTTTGCGCCTGGACCGCCAGGTCCGCATCGAGGTACATTCCACTTGGCGGCTCCTCAGCCAATTCGACCCGAGGTGCGGTCTGGAAGAAATCCGCTGATCGATGCGCTTCACCTCCTGGCAGATCGCCGGCCTGTTTGCCGGCCTAGTCGCCTTTGCACTGCTGCTGTGGGCCGACACCCCACTACAGCACCACGGCAAATGGGGGGGCCAGCCGGCCGCCGCGGCCGCCATCACGGTGCTGATGGCCCTCTGGTGGCTCACCGAGGCCCTGCCCATCCACTATACGGCCTGCCTGCCCCTGCTGCTCTTTCCCCTCGCCGGGGTCTTTGGCCCGGAGATGGGCGCCAACTTCGGCCGCACCCTCTCTTCCTACTTCGACCCCTACATCTTCCTCTTCGCCGGGGGCATGGGGGTGGCTGCGGCCATGCAACAGCACGGCCTGCACCGGCGCATCGCTCTCAACATCATGCGCCTGATCGGCACCGACCCGCGCCGGCTCCTGGCCGGGTTGCTGGCCTCCACTGCCTTCATCTCCCTGTGGATCTCCAATTCGGCCACCGCCACCATGATGGTCTCCATCGGGCTGGCGGTGATCGCCCAGTTGGAGAGCCGCCTGGGCGGCCGGCGCCTGCACCGCTACGGCATGGCGGTGATGCTGGGTATTGCCTACGCCGCCAACGTGGGCGGCATCGGCACCAAGATCGGCACAGCCACCAACGCCCAGTTCTGCGGCCTGATGGAGCGGATCGGCATCGAGATCTCCTTCCTTAAGTTCATGCTGATCGGTTTTCCCTTCATGCTCTGCTTCCTGCCCCTGGTCTGGTGGGCGTTATGGAGCATCGGCCGGGTCGACGCCCCGTGCGAAGATCTGGGACGCGACGCCCTTGAGGCGGAACTGGCCCAGCTGGGGAGGATGCGGCCGGGGGAGAAGGTGGTGCTGGGGGTCTTCGTCAGCACCGCTCTGCTGTGGGTTATGGGCAAGTCGCTGACCGATCTGCTCAAGCATTCTTTCCCTGAGCTGGCCACCTCCCACGTCGAGGCCCTGATCGCCATGGCGGCGGCCCTGGTGCTGCTCCTGTGGCGGGTGGAGGGGGGACAGGCACTGGGAAAGGCCGGCCTGCTCCGGGTACCCTGGCAGACGCTGCTGCTGCTGGGTGGGAGTTTCGCCATGGCTGGGGGCATCCAGCATAGTGGCCTTTCCGACTGGATGGGGGGGCAATTGGAGGGAGTACGCGGCCTCAACCCCTTTGCCCAGGTGCTGCTGATCAGTGCGGCCACGGTGGGGTTGTCGGCGGTGGCCTCAAACGTGGCCACCATCGCCGTGGTCTTCAACATCGCCCGCGACGCCGTCGCCCCGGCTTACCTCAACACCGCTCTTTTCACCTCGGCCATCGCCGCCTCGTGCGACTTCGCCCTGCCGGTGGGCACCCCGCCCAACGCCATCGTCTTTGGCAGCGGCTACGTCACCATTCCGCAGATGGCTCGCACCGGCGCCCTGCTCGACCTGGTCGCCGCCCTGTTGGCGGCCGGCTGGTGCTGGCTGGCCGTGCCTTGGATCTTCTGAGCTATTTGACCATCGACATCCTGCCCGTCGCGGCCGTCCCACTGCACCTCGTACCTGCCTTCCACCTGGAGTTCCTCCACCAGCACCCGGATGCGCTGCCCCTGCATGTTGTAGATCTACAACCGCACCGGTGCCGCACCGGTCATGGTGTAGACGATCTGCGTCGTGGGGGTGAAAGGATTGGGATAGTTCGCGACGCCGATCTTGCCGTCCCCGATCAGGTTGTCGGCCACCACCTTGGCAGAGCCGTCGTCGTTGGTGATAGTGCCGATGCGCTGGGCGTCGGCGATGGTGGCGTTGGCGGCGTTGCTCAGGTCGAGGGTGAAGGTCTCATTGGGCTCGCTGGTCCTGTCACCGCGTATCGTCACCCCGACGGTTTTGCTGGTCTGCCCGGCAGTTTAGGTCAGGGTAACACTGGCGGCATTGTAGTAGCTGCTAAAGGAGGCCGTGCCGTTGGCCGTGGCATAGTTCAGGGTGACCGTCAGGTTGCTGGCCGCCGACAGCGTCATGGTAACGTTCAGGGTCTTGGTGCCGCTGTTGCCTTCGCTGATGGACACGTCATTGACCGAAAGCGCGGGCTTTGGGTCGCCATTGGTGATGGTGGCCACCGCCTGGGCATCGTCGAGGGTGGCATTGGTAGGAATGCTCAGGTTGAGGATGACGGTCTCGTTGGCCTCGCTGAGCACGTCCCCGCTGATGTTCACCGCCACCGTCCTGCTGGCCTCGCCGGCGGCAAAGGACAGATTGCCGCTGGCTGCCCTGTAATCCCTTCCCGCCGTCGCCGTGCCGTTGGCCGTAGCCCAGGACGCGGTGACGGTCTGGGAGTTGGACGGGGAGGTCACGGTGAAGGTGAGGTTGCGGGTGCCGCTGTTGCCCTCGGCCACCGACACGTCGGTGACCGAAAGGCTGGGGCCTCCCCCGTCGTTGTCGGCGATCTGGGCGATGACCCGGCTGATCTGCTCATCGTCGAAGTCGTTGTCCCGACTGTCGGCGCTGTGGCTGATGATGCCGTTATCGGTACCTTCGCCCACCGCGTCGTCCACCGCGGTCACCGCCACACTTTGCACTGCGTTCCAGGCAAACTCGGCGAAGATTAGCTCAGTTGGGGCGACCTGGACCTGGTCTTCGGGCTCGCGGCCCAGGCAGACGCGGTACGACTGGCTGGGTCCGCCCTCGGCCAGGCGAGCTGGGCGGGCACCACGTTGACCCGGTTGCCTCCGTCGCTGACCCGTAGGTCCAGCGCGTCATCGGTTTAGACGGGGTGCATCTGCGGATCCCCGTCCAGATCCACGTCATCGTCGTCGATATATCGAAACGATGGTTTAGGAAGCCGAAGGTGAGCACGGCGAACGCCATACAGTTGCCCGGCTCGTACCCATTGACCAGGCGGAGAATAGGTTTCCCGTCGTTTATGTAGGCTTCGCCGCCCACTTCGAGCCGGTCGTAACTGCTGCCCGGCTCGGGGCCGCCCAGGTCGATGTTGACCTGGCTGAGGGCGTCCTGGTAGTACGAGCCCTCGATGCGGAAGATGCCCGCCTGGTTGACGGCGCTCTCGTAGGCTTCGACCAACGCCCCGATGGACCCTGCCCCAGCCAGGGTAACCTGGTCCAGCATCAGCATCCCGCCGCCGGTGAAGGTGCCCTCGTTCTGGTTGGTGAGGGTGCCCACCGCTACTTCGAGAGTGTCGGGGGCGGACAGAGTGATGGCCCCGGTGTTGGTGAAGACCCCGGCGCTGGTCTGGGTCAACTGGGCCGTGGCGCCCACGGCAAAGGTGCCCCGGTCGTCGAGGTTGGCAATCAGGCTGCGGCCGCCGCCAGTGCCCCGCCTTGTATCTTCGTTTTTACCCTCCAACCAGGAGCAATAGTGGTTAGCTTGAGATCATACCGCTGGGGAGGCCGCATTCGCCTAAAGGCATCGACCTTGTGCGTGAGATCGGCCCCCCGCCGCTCTGGACCCATACCGAGGAGTATCCCAGACCGCGAGTCTGTATCTACAAGCCCTGCAGGTTAGAAACAGCGGCGGGAGACCAGCAGCCACAGTCTACCCTGGAGGTAATTCATGCAGCAAATCAACCGCCTCGGCATCGATGTCAGCGCCGCCAATCTCAGCACGATCTGCCAAGAGGCCGGCGGCCAGCAACGACAGGCCCTTTTCGACAACGACCCGGCAGGGCATCGAAAGCTGATCGCCTGGGCCACCAGGAAAGGGGCCCCCGCCCAGGTCTGTCTGGAGGCCACCGGCGTCTACAGCCTCGACCTGGCCCTGGCCTGGCACCACCATCCCAAAACCCAGGTGATGGTGGTCAACCCCCGCGCCATCAAAGCCTTTGCCGGCCCCCTGCTGCAACGGGCCAAGACCGATGCCACCGATGCCCAGGTCATCCTCGCCTTCCTCCAGCGCATGCCCTTCCAGCCCTGGCAGCCTCCCGCCGAGGAGGTGATGCCGCTACAGGCCCTTACCCGACGGATCGACCAACTCAAGGTCACCCTCACCCAGGAAACCAACCGCCTCCATGCCCCCGACTACCGTCACACCCCTCCTACCGGTATCTCCCAGGACCTCCAGCACCACCTGCGCTACCTGCAAGGGCGGATCAATCGCCTGGAAGCCCAGGCCCTCGACCTGGTCCAGCAGCACCCCCAATTGCAGGCCACCTTCACCCGTCTCATCTCGGTCAAAGGCATTGCCACCACCAGCGCTATGCAGCTGATGGCCGAGTTGCTGGTCCTGCCCGACGATCTCCAGCCGGAACAGTGGGTCGCCCAGGCTGGCTTGGACCCTCGTCCCAGGGATTCAGGCACTTCGGTGCATAAGCCCCGCTTCATCGGCAAGGCCCGTAACGCCTATCTGCGGGCCGCCCTCTACATGCCCGCCCTGGTCGCCCTACAGCACCAAGCCAACATCAGCGCCTTTTACCAAAAGATGCTACGGGCAGGAAAGAAGATGATGCAGGCCCTTGTTGCGGTGATGCGGAAGCTGCTGCGACGCCTATGGGCCATACTCAAATACCATCAGGATTTCGATGGCAACAAATTCTACCAGCTAACCTAAAAAACAGCTTGAATCCGAAGAGAGTATCTCACGCCTTCCCTCCAGACCTCCAATACCTCTACCCAGGCTGCCCCCTTCACCACCAAATATACCTCACTCCCCGACCCGGCACACCAAACCCTTGAGGTACGCCCCTTCCGGAAAACTTAGCAATACCGGATGGTCCGGGGCCTGGCCCAGGTGGTGGAGGATCTGCGCCTCCCGGCCGGCGTCGAGCGCCGCGTCGGCCACCACCTTCTGGAAGAGGTCCGGCCCCACCTGCCCCGAGCAGGAGAAGGTGAAGAGCAGCCCGCCGGGCTTGAGTAGCTTGAAGGCCAGCAGGTTGATATCTTTGTAACCGCGGCAGGCCCGCACCACCTGGTGCTGGGACTCGGCAAACTTGGGCGGGTCGAGGACGATCAGGTCAAAGCTGTGCCGCCCGTCGCGGAACTGCCGCAGCACCTTGAAGACATCCCCCTCTATCTGCTCCAACCTCGCCCCATCCAACTCGTTCAATTCAGCGTGCCGGACCCCCAACTCCAGGGCCCCGGCCGATTCCTCTACCTCCGTCACCTTCGCTGCCCCTCCCTTGAGCGCCCAAATCCCGAAAGCCCCGGTATAGGCAAAGCAATTTAGCACGTCCCTTCCCTGAGCGTATTGCAAGAGCAGCCGGCGGTTCTCGCGCTGGTCGAGATAAAACCCTGTCTTGTGCCCTTGCCGCACATCGACCAGAAAGCGGCATTCCCCTTCGCTGATCTCTACCAGGGCCGGCGGTTCCTCGCCCCACAGCAATCCAGCTCTGGGCTCCAGCCCTTCCTTGGCGCGCACCGCGGCCTCCGAGCGCTCATAGACCCCGGTGCACGGGACCAGCTCCCGCAGCACCTCCACCAGTTCCCCCCGGTGCCGCTCAGCCCCGGCGCTGAGGAACTGGCAGACCAGGAAATCCCCGTACTGATCGGCGATCACCCCCGGCAGGCCGTCGGCCTCGGCGTTGACCAGGCGGTGGGCGGTGGTGTGCTGGAGCGCGGGAAGCTGCCGGCGCACCGCGATGGCCCCAGCAATAAGGGCGCGGAAAAGGCCGCCGTCGATGGCAGCGCCCGGATCATAGCTCCACATCCTAGCGCTGATCTGCGAGCGGGGCGAATAGGCGCCCAGGGCCAGCAGGTTGCCTTCGGCCGAGCAGATCCGCACCGTTTCGCCGGCCGCAGCCTCCCCTTCGAGGCGATCCACCGCCCCCGAGAAGATCCAGGGATGGCGCCGCAGCAGGGATTTCTCCCGGCCCGGCTTCAGGTGTAGCGTGGGCATGTACCAGCTTTCGAGTGGGTGCAACTTCAGGAAGGCTCCGGAGCGCCCAGGTGCAGGCGCCGCTCCACCTCGGCGTACCCCTGTTGGGCTGCCGGCTCAGGGGCCAGCAGCGAGACGGCGATGCCCACCACAAAGGACAGGGGGATGGTGAAAAGGGCGGGATTCTTGAGCGGGAACCAGGCTTCGGCGTTCTTCAACAGGTCGATCTGCACCATTGGGGACAGGTAGATCAGAATCATGGTGGAGAAGGCCCCGGTCAGCATGCTGGCCACCGCGCCTAGGGTGGTGAAGCGGCGGAAGAAGGTGGACAGCACCAGGGCCGGAAAATTGGCGCTGGCGGCGATGGCAAAGGCCAGGGCCACCATGAAGGCCACGTTCTGGCCCTTGAAGAGGATGCCCAGGCCGATGGCCACCAGGCCCAGGACTACCGTGGCCGCCCGCGCCACCCGCAGCTGCTCCTGCTCGGGGGCCGAGCCGCCCCGCACCACGTTCACCCACAGGTCGTGGGAGACCGCCGCCGCCCCCGAGAGGGTAAGGCCGGCCACCACCGCCAAGATGGTGGCAAAAGCCACCGCGGAGATGAAACCCATGAAGGGGGTGCCCCCCACCGCCGCGGCCAGCAGTACTGCGGCCATGTTTCCGCCCTTGTCGGCCTGGACCACCACCTCGCGGCCCACCAGCACGCAGGCCCCAAAACCCAGCACAAAGGTCACCAGGTAGAAATAGCCGATCAGGCCGGTGGCGTAGAAGACCGAGAGCCGCGCCGCCCGCGCGTCGGGCACGGTGTAGAAACGCATGAGGATATGGGGCAGGCCCGCAGTTCCAAACATCAGCGCCAGGCCTAAAGAAACCGCGTCCCAGGGGTTGCTGATCAGCTTGCCCGGAGCCAGGGGGTTGCTCTCGGGATAGCGCTGGGCCGCGGCGGCGAAGAGCGCTAGCGGATTGAAACCGAACTGCATCAGCACCAGTCCGGCCATAAGGCTGGCCCCGCCCACCAGCAGCACCGCCTTGATGATCTGCACCCAGGTGGTGGCGATCATGCCGCCAAAGATCACGTAGAGCAGCATCACCAATCCCACCAGCACCACCGCCGACTCGTAGGGAATCCCGAACATCAGCCCGATGAGGTTGCCGGCCCCCACCATCTGGGCAATGAGGTAAAAGGCGATCACCGCCATGCCGCCGGTGGCTGCGGCCACCCGCACCGGTCGCTGCCCCAGCCGGAAGGCCACCACGTCAGCAAAGGTGTACTTGCCCAGGTTGCGCAAAGGCTCGGCGATCAAAAACATCACCAGGGGCCAGCCCACCAGCCAGCCAACCGAGTAGATCAGTCCGTCGAAGCCCGACAGGGATACCAGCCCGGCGATGCCCAGAAAGCTGGCGGCGCTCATGTAGTCGCCGGCCAGGGCCAGGCCGTTCTGGCCGGCCTTCACTCTGGAGCCGGCGGCGTAGAACTCGGCGGGGGTGCGGGTGCGCCGGGCCGCCCAGTAGGTGATGCCCAGGGTGGTGGAGATGAAGAAGAGGAAGAAGGCGATGGCCGTCCCGCTGGGCTTGCCCAGCAGGGCGACGAGCGAAGCGGTCTCCGGCAAGGGGACCTCCTAACGGTTCTTGAGCTGGCGGACCTGCGGGTCGTAGTGGGTGTTTGCCCAACAGATGTACACCCCCGTCAGCACCCAGGCCGAGACGATCACCAGGGCCCCGAAAAGGATGCCCAGGCTCAGCCCCTCCCCCAGCAATTGCCCCATCAGGGGCTTGTCGAACGCGATGAGCAGGATGAAACCAAAGTAGATGGCCAGCATCGCCAGGGTCAGGAGCAGGGCGACGCGCCAGCGGCGGGCAGCCAGTTGGGCCAGGGCCTGGGCAGCGGCCGGATCGGACATGGGAGGGCCTCCTGTGAGGAGGGGATAATATACGCGCCCCGCACCGGGGGGCCAGCTTTTTATAGTGCGACGGAAAGCACCCCGCCTACCACCAGGTTGTGGCCGGTGATATAGGCCGCCTCCTCCGAGGCCAGGAAGAGGGCGGCCCAACCCACATCCCTGGGCAGGCCGGCCCGGCACAGGCGGGGCAACTCCGGCGCGGTCGCCGAGGCGGCGGCCGGGGCGGCCGGGGGCGGGGCACCCGGATCGCGGGCAAAGCGGGGTTCGAGCTGGTCGCTGTTGGCCCCCAACTGGGTGGCGATGCCGCCGGGGCTGATGGCGTTGGCGCGGATATTTTGGTCGGCGTACTCGGCGGCGATTTGCCGGGTCAGGCCGATGAGGCCGGCTTTGGAAGCCGCGTACGCCGCGTAGCGGGGCCAGCCGTACATGCCCTGAAGGGAGGCGATGTTGACGATGCTGCCCCCGCCCCGTTCCACCAGGTGGGGGACGGCGAAGCGGCAGGTGCGGTACGCGCTGGAGAGGTTGACGTCGAGCACCCGCTGCCAGCGCTCCGGCTCGGTGTCCGCCACGCTGCCGGTGATATCAACCCCGGCGCAGTTGACTAGGATGTCCAGGCCGCCCCACTGGTGGACAACCCGGTTGACCAGGCTGGCCACGTCGGTGTCGCTGCTCACGTCCGTGGACACCAACAGGACCTCGGCCCCGCCCTGCTGCAGGGCGGCCACGCAGTCCTTGCCGGCCCGGGTATCGCGGTCGGCCACCCCGACCTTGGCCCCGGCCTCGGCGAAGAGTTCCGCCGTAGCCCGGCCGATGCCGTTGGCCCCGCCGGTGACGATGGCCACCTTGTCCTTGAGTCTCATCTCATTTCCCTGTAGTCAGCGCAGCAGGAGCAGCTTGCCGACGCGGCGCGCCCCGGCGGCATCGATCTCGCAATAATATACCCCGCTGGCCGCCTGCCGCCCATCCTGGTCCCTCCCGTCCCAAATTGCGGTCCAGAGCCCCGGCCCCTGGGCCCGTTCCACCAGCAGGCGCACCAGGCGGCCCTGCCCGTCGCGCACCCGCACGCGCACCGGACCCTCTGCCTCCACCTGGTAGCGGAGCAGCGCCTGGGCGTTGAAGGGGTTGGGATAGGCCAGGGGCCCCTCCGGCATAGACCCCCCGGCGCTGCCGGCCAGTTTAAAGACCCCACCCCCCTCGCTCCGGGCATAGACCTGCCCGGTCCCCTCCAGCGCCAGGGTTGGGAGTTCCTCCCACCCCTCCCCCTGGTCGCGGAGGATGGCCGGGGCCCGGCTGCCGGGGTAGCGTGCCACCACCTCGGCCGGGCCCGTCTGGGCCGCGTCGAAGCTAAGCCCCTGCGCCTCTCCCTCCTCACGGAACCACACCCAGGCCCTGCCCTGCACCTGGGGGAAGGCCACCTGCCAGCGGCCATCTGGGCTGGACAGCGGCCCGGCCCCCGGCTCCACCTGGCCGGCGGCCAGCACCAGGGCGGCCCATCCGATGTTGCCGGCCAGATCCACCCCTTCGACCTCCACCCGGACCTGGCCCTGCAGGGGGGCCAGCAGGATGCGGAACCCCCCTGCCCCGGCCTCGGCTACCACCACCTGCCCGTTGGCCCGCACCTGGGGCGGGGCCCGCAAGACCTCGTCTGCCTCCAGCCAGAGTGCCAGGGCGCTGCCCTGGGCCTGCTCCCGCAGCCACAGGCGGGGCGGGGTCTGGTCGGCCGGCGTTAATGGCAGCGGCTCAGGCTCGGGCGGAAGCAGTGGGGCTGGCACCTGCTGCGGCCCCGCTTCGGTGGCCGGGCTGGATTCCGGGGGGACCACCGCCGGCAACTCGGGCAGGGGCGCACCCCGCACCTCCAGTTGCGCCTCTGTCCGGTTGCCCCAGGGGGAACGCGCCTCCAGCCGCAGCACAAAGTCCCCCGACTCGCGGATTCGCAGCACCCGCGCCCCGGCGTCGAGTTCCACCAGGGCCCCTGCCGGGGCCTCGGCGCTCCAGGCCAGCTCCTCCGGCGCAAAATCCCCCTGCGCAAAGGAGTCCAGGTCGAGGGCCAGTTCCTGGCCGGCCCCCAGGCGCAGGGAGGGGAAAGGCAGCAGGTCCAGGCGCGGGGCGCGCACCTCGACGGCCAGCACCAACTGCCGGCGCTCCCCGCCCAGGGCGGCCTCGGCGAAGAAGACTTCCCGGCCGGGCAGGGCGTCCCTGGCGTCGATGAAAAGGCGGCGGCTGTCTGGGTCGAGGCGGAGGCGCAGGCGCTTGCCTCCCCGCAGGGACCACCGCACCTGCGCCCCCTCCCCCTTCAGCACCCAGCGGTCGGCCACCAGGCCCGAGTCGAGGCGGCCGGCCACCACCTGGTACTTGACCTCCCTTGCGATGGCCAGCAGGTCGGCAGCCGGCGCAGGAGTGGTGCCACTCGCCGGGGGCGGCTCGGCAGGGATGGGCACTGCCGGGGCCGTCTCCTCGGCGAGGGGGTCGAAGGGAGTGGGCGGCAGCGGGGCCACCGGATCAGCGAGGCTGATAGGCTCGGCCCGGGTGTCCGGATCATAGGCGATGATGGATTCGGCCAGGGTGTCCGGCGCGGCCGGCTGCTGCTCAGGAGGCTGCGACACCGCCGCGCTGTCCACCACTACCTCCTCTTCTGGCTCGACTGTGGGGAGGGGATCGGCGGGCGGGAGCAGGGGCTGGAGGGTATCGGGAGCGACCTGGGCCGGGGTGGTGTGGGGCAGCGGCTCTGGCTGTCCCCCAGCGGGGGGCGGCGTCTCGGGCTCAAGGGTATCCGGCAGGGCCTCGGACCGAAGGGAATCCGGCAGCAGCTCGGTCGGCGGTTCCGGCAGCGGTGTTTCCGGCGGCTCGGCAAGAGAGGGCTCGTCCACCGCGATAAGGCCGCTGCTGTCGGCAACTGCCGGTAGAGCCTCTTCCACCTGCACGGCCAGGACCGCCAGGGCCGCGTTGCCCTCTGGGTCGCGCACCTGCAGGCCGACCTGGGCCAGGCCTACGGAGGTGGCTTTGAGATTGAGCCCCGCCCCGGCCAAGGACGCCTCCACCCCACCTTCTGCCGCCAGGCTCCAACTCAACTGCGTTAGGGGGGTGTCCGGGTCATAGACGTAGGCGCTCAGGTCCAAGGCCCTCTCCCCACCCACCCGCAGCCCTATCCTGGGCAGGGCCCGCAGCAGGGGCCCCTGCCCGGCGGCCCGCACCTCCACCTCGAAGCCGGCCTCGGCCCAGGCCCCCTCGGTGTCAGTGACCCGGACGGAGACCCGACTCAGGCCCGCTTCCAGTCCCCGCACTACCAGCCTGCCCGCCTCCAGCCGCACCGCCACCTTCCCATCCCCCTCTACCTCGACACGCAGCGCCCCGACTGGGTCTTCGGCGTCCTCCAGATACCGGGCCAGCAGCGGCCCCCAGCTCTCCCCGCCCAGGGCCGCGTTCAGGGCCGGCAGCGGGGCGATTGTGGGCGGGGTATTGGCCGGCAGCTCAGGGGGGAGGAGAGGCAGGGTTTCGGGAATGGGTGCGGCGGACGGCAACGGGGCGGGTTCGGGCGAGGGTGAGGGCGGGGTCCACAGCACCTGCCCACCTACCCGCACCCGCAGCGGGGCCTCGGGCAGGGTGAAGCGCTGTTCCATCCCGGGCTGGTCCTGGGCTGTGTACATGGCCCGGCGCAGCCCCGTTCCTTCGAGGCGCAGGGATGCGGCCTGGGCAGGTGCTAGGGCCCGCAGCCGCAGGCGCGCCAGCTCCCCCCGGCCCGTGCCCGCCGGCCGCTCCCCCTCCTCGGCGGCGCCGCTGACGGCCACAAAGCGAAATTGCAGCGCCCCGTCTTGGATCAGGGCGGCGTTGTCGTACGGCTCGCCGGGCAGAAACTCCCCGGCGGCAAAGGGTGCATCTTCCAGCGGGGCGAAGATCCCCTCTTCCGCCACCACCACCGCCCCGGCCGAGGTCAGCCGCCGCGGGCCGGCGTCCACCCACAGCCGCACCTCAAGGGTGTCCCCCACCCCCAGAGAATCCCGGTCCACCTCCAGCCACAGGGCCGGCGCCTGCGCCGCGCCGTGACCGGCGCAAAGCAGCAGACAGATCGCCAGAAGAAAAACCATCGCCCTAATCCAGTGGGCTTAGCGCAGCAACATCATCTTTTGCAGTTCTTCGGTCCCCCCCGCCCGCAGCCGGGCCAGGTACACCCCGCTGCCCACCTCCCGTCCCACCTCGTCCCGGCCGTCCCAATGCAGGGTATGGGATCCGGCCGGCAGCCAGCCGGCCACCAGGGTGCGCACCCGCTGCCCTGCCCCGTCGTACACCGCCACCTCCACCCGCCCCTTCTGGGGCAGTTCCAGGCGCAGCGCCGTCTCCGGGTTGAAGGGATTGGGAAAGTTCGGCAGCAGCCGGTACGCCGCTGGCAGGGCAGCCCGGGCTCCGGCCAGGGTGCGGGTGCCCGCCGCGTCCACCACCTGCGCCTCGGCCAGGCGCAGGTGCACCTGCTCGGGGGAGACCCCCGGCCGCAGGGCAAAGCGCAGGCGGGCCAGGGTGCGG
>VGJS01000080.1 GCA_016867395.1 Candidatus Handelsmanbacteria bacterium | reverse complement strand
CACGGGCACGACCCGCTTCTCGCGGGCCATCTTGGCGAAGATCTCCTCCATCTTGCCTTCGAGGAAGAGGCCGTTGTACAGGACCAGACCCGCCCGGCTCAGGCGCTCCAGGTCGCCCTGAGAGGCCTTGTAGTAGTGGGGGTCCACCCCGGGCCCCATTAGGCAGTCCACCTCCACCCGGTCCCCGCCCAGGTTGCGGGCCAGGTCGGCGACCATGCCGGTGGTGCAGGCCACCCACAGCCGGCCCCCGGCCTGGCCGGGGGTTTCGGTCGGGCCGCCGCAGCCGGCCAGAAGCCACAGGGCCGCCAGCCACGGGGCGGCCCACTTGGAGATCTCTTTGCGCATGGCACCTCGCCTATTTGAGAATTATCCGCTGTCGAATGGGTAATTTAGTCAAGCCTAATTTGCTGTCAAGGCCGTTGCTAAATCTCGGTGAATGGCCAATATTTGGGTGGATAACGCGAGGAGGTGTGGAGGCGCGATGCTGAGCGAGGCGGTGCAGGACTACCTGAAGGCCATCTACAAACTGGCGCAGGCCGAGGCGGGGTCGGTCACCACCTCGCTGATCGCCGCGCGCCTGGAAGTGGCCCCGGCCTCGGTGACCAACATGGTCAAGAAACTGGCCGAACTGCGCCTGCTGAAGCACACTCCCTACCAGGGGGTGGAACTGACCCCGGCGGGGGTAAAGATCGCCCTGGAGATCATCCGGCACCACCGCCTGCTGGAGCTGTATCTGGCCGAGACCCTGGGCTACGCCTGGGACCAGGTCCACGCCGAGGCCGACCGGCTGGAACACGCCATCTCCGAGGATTTCGAGGACCGCATCGACCAGGCCCTGGGTTATCCCCGGGTGGGGGCCCACGGCGAGCCCATCCCCAGCAAGCAGGGCGACATCGACACCCCCAGCTACCAGCCCCTGGCCCAGATGCAGGCCGGCCAGCAGGTCGTGGTCCGGCGGGTCAGCGACCGCTACCCGGAGATGCTACGCTACCTGGACGAGGTGGGGCTGAAGTTAGGGGTGCGGCTAGAGGTGCGGGAGAAGGCCCCCTTCCAGGGGCCACTGGTGCTACGCATCGGCGGGTGCCGGAAAAGGCTCACCTTGGGGCTGGAGGTGGCCAGCCAGGTCTTCGTCGAGGCGGTCTAGTTTTTGAGGTGCCCGTTGCCCTGGGCGCGCCGGCGCAGCTCGCGGCGTTGCTCCATGGCGGGCAGCACCAGGTCGAGGCGCTTGATCAGAGCGCGCAGGCGGGCGTTTTCGCTGGTGTTCTCCAGCAATTCCTGCCGCTCTTCGAGGCTGAAGTCCAGGCGCTGGGCCAGGTGGAAGGAGGACCACGCCTGGGGCAGGCCGGACTCGGCCCCCACCAGGGCCAGCAGTTGCAGGAAGCGCTCCTCGGCCGCCCCGGCCAACTCCGGGTCCATCAGCTCGGCGCCGTCGTCGAAGTACTCCACCAGGCCGCTGAGGTAGGGCTGGTCCTCGTAGGTGGCGCGCACCCGATAGCGGCGCAGGCCCGCAGCCACCAGGTCCAGTCGACCGTCGGGGTACTCGCGCAGGATCTCCTGGATGGTGAGGGCGCAGCCCACGGCGCACGCCTCGCCCCCCTGCACAAGGCAGATGCCGAAGGGCAGGTCGCCGGCCCGGCAGTCGGCGATCATGGTCTTGTAGCGCTGCTCGAAGATGTGCAGCGACAACAACTGCCCTGGGAAGACGACCAATTCGAGGGGAAAGAGAGGTATGAGGGCGGTGGCGGACATTGGGAGGGCTCGCTGAGGATGGACATAGACGAGAGCTACTTCACCCCGGCCTCGGAGGAACACCTGGCCCGCGAGAAGCAGAAGGCCAGGGAATTGAGCCGGAGCCAGTGGTGGAAAAACCGCCGCGGTGATGGCCGCTGTTATTACTGCGGCGGCCGTTTCCCGCCGCGCGAGCTAACCATGGACCACGTTGTGCCTCTGGTCAGGGGAGGGGTCAGCAGCAGGTCCAATGTAGTGCCCTGCTGCAAGGAGTGCAACAGCCAGAAGCGGGACCTGCTGCCGGTGGAGTGGGGGGAATACCTGGAGTGGCTGCGGGGAAGGAAGGGTTAGCACAACGGCAGAGAGGCGGCGAGGGCGCAACGCCCCAACGTATCGGGCGTTGCGGGGGCGTGGCAGCAAAGCCGCAGGCGGAGGGTATTGCTCCTCAGCTCCCATAAATCTCGCTCTTGATCTGCTCCTTGACCGCGTCGCGCACCGTGCTGTCGGCGGCCTGGTCGGTGTAGTCCTTGACCTTGGTGGTGGCGGCGAGGGCGAACTGCACCAGCAGGGCCAGCAGGCCAGGGTGAAGATGGCGTAGATCCTATTGTTTGGCGGCCGCCGCTTGCGGGTTTGCCGCCGGCGATGGTGCTCGCCCATGGCCGCACCTCAGTGATAGGCGTTTAGGCCGCTGATGGCGGTCTGGATCTGGGCGGCGATGGGAGCGGGGACGCGGGGGTTGAAGGGGCCGCCCGTGCCGCCCACCACGTCGTCGAAGCCGCACAGGTGCATGGCTTCGACCACTGCCGAATAGTTGTAGATGCGGCCCTCGCGGAAGCGGATCTCCTCCAAAGCCGCCAACTCGTTTTCCAGGTGCTGGGAGGTGGCGTAATCCCCCCGGCGCTGGGCGTTGTTGATCTCATCGGAGGCCCGGGCGAAGACAACGTTCACCCCTGAGGTGTGGCCCCGGGCGCCGGCCTGGGCGGCGCGGGTGGAGCGGTCGCCGATGCCCCAGATCACCATGCCGTTTTCGGGCTTCACCCCGGCAACCAGGGGCGGCACCTCCTCCTCGCTGGTCCCCACCTTCACCCCCAGGAAATGCGGCGAGTCGTTGAGCAGGCGCCTAACCGCTTCCCGCTCGGCCTTCTGCCGCAGGTAGTAGAAGAAGCGCGCCCCGTTCCCCTCCCCGTGGCGCCGGCCGAACTCCACGTAATAGCTGTAGATGCCCTCGGGGTTGATCACCCCGCTCAGGGGCATGACCAGGTACGCGTCGGGCGGGCGGGCTAGGCGGGCCATGGCTTCGACCAGGCGGCTGGCGTCGCCGATGGGGTTGGGCACGATGCCGGCGATGAGCACCCCCTCCACACCCATCACCTGGCCGGTGGCGTCGATGAGGCGGACCTGTTCCTGGTGGCTGATGTGGTGGACCAGGCTGGTGCCGGCGATGGCGATGACCCTGGGCCGCTTGTCTTCGAGGTGGTTGCTGCGCATCAGGTAGCGGATGTTCTTGGCGTGGCCTTCGTAGTCGATCTCCTCGCCCTTGAAGGGGACGATGGGCACGGAGATGACCGAGTTGAGGGCTTCGAGCAGGTCCGGGGTGCTCAGGGGCATGGAGGTGTCCTCGGCGGCCAAGGGAACTTTCCACAATTGTCGTTCTTTTAAGATGCAGCGAAGCGGGGGGGTTGGCAACTGGAAAGATGGTCCTAACGCTGGGGGGCGAAGCGCTCCAGGTCAAGGGGTGGCCGGCCCTGGGCGATCCACTCGGCCAGCAAGAAGCCGGTGAGGGGGCCTAAGAGAATGCCGTTCTTGTAGTGGCCAGAGGCCACCAGGACCCTGGACTGCTCGCGCAGCGGGCCGATATGGGGCCGGCCGCCTTTGGGTTTGGGCCGCAGACCGGCGCGCTGCTCCAAAAGGCGGAGGGGGTAGTCGAAGAGTTGGCCGCAGAGCTGGGAGAAATGTGCGGTGGCCTGGGGGGTGGTCGCGTTTTCAAAGCCCACCTCCTCCACCGTGGCCCCAGCGACCAGTTCCGCGCCGGCGGGCAGGAGGTGGGCACCCCCCCAGCGCAGGATATGGCGCAGCGGGGGGCCGGCAAAGCGGCAGTGCTGGCCCCGCACCGGGCGCACCGGTACCCCCACTCCCTGTCCCTCCCCCAGCGCCCCGGTCCAGGCCCCGGTGGCCAGCACCAGGAAATCGGCGCGGTGCTCGGCGCTGCGGGTGCTGACCCGGACCCCCTCCCCCTCCTGAGCGAATTCCTCCACCCCCTCCCCTCTGCTGAGGCGGGCGCCCCGAGCTTGGGCGGCCTGCAAGAGGGCCCGGCAGAGGGCTTCGGGGTCTACGCGCTGGTCGGTGGGGAAGTACACCCCGGCCAGGACCTGGGGTGAGAGAGTGGGTTCGAGGTGGCGCAGGGCCTCCCCCTCCACCCATTCGGCGGGACAGTTGCGTTCCTGGTTGTAGGCGAGCTCGGCGCGGAGGGTGGGGATTTCGGCCTCGGTGCAGGCTAGGTCCAGGCCACCTAGTGGGCGCCAGCCCACGTCGAGGCCGGTCTCTGTGTGCAGTTGGGCGGAGAGGTGGGCGTGGAGTGCGTGGCCCTGGCGGTAGAGGCGGGAGAAGGGATCGTCCCCCCCGTTGCAGTGGGTGAGGACCCCGAGGGAGGCGCGGGTGGCGGCGGAGGGGAAGGGGCCGGGGTCGAGGAGGTGGACCCGCAAACCCCGGGCGCTCAGGTAGTAGGCCGCCGTGAGGCCGATCACCCCGGCGCCGGCGACGAGGACTTGGGCGCTCAGCGGCCGACGATGGGCGGCAGGTTGGTGGTCGGGCAGGCCCGGGGGGCCTTTACCGTGTAGCCCATGTCTCCCAAGACGCAACTGATCTGGGCTTCGAGCTGGAGCAGGTACTGCCGCTCCTCCCCGGTCATCACCTGGCGGGGGGGGCCCACGTCGAAGCCGCGCACCGCCACCCCGGTCTTAAACCCTTCGGGAAAATTGACCCCTAGGAGCATGAGGTTGATCAGGTCGAGGATGCGGTACTGGAGTTCCCGGGCCTTCTCGATCTCGTTGGTCAGGGCCTTGCGGTAGATCTCGGTGATGACCTCGGGGATGATGCCCGAGGTGGCGATGGTGCCGCCGCTGGCCCCCATCATGACGGAGGGGAAGAGGATCTCCTCGCAACCCACCAGCACCACGTAGTCGGGCCGGTGCGCCCGCAGCCGGTGCATGGTGTTGATCAGGCGGGGCAGGTCGCGGCTGGAGTCCTTAGTGCCCATGATGCGTTCAAAGGGCAGCAGGCGCTCCATCAGGTCGAGGGGCAACTCCTGGGTGAACTGGGGGATGTTGTAGAGCAGGATGTCGAGGGGAGACTGCCGGGCGATCTCAGCGAAGTACTCGAAGAGGCTGGTGTTCGACATCTTGTAGTAGTACGGGGGCACCAGGGAGATAGCGTCCACCCCGATGGTGGCGTAGAACTCGGCCATCTTGAGCACGTCACGCAGGTTGGCCTCGGAGGCGCCGGCGAGGATGGGCACCCGGCCCTTGTTCACCTGGCAGATCAGCCGGACCACGTCCTGGCGCTCCTCCCAGGAGAGGCGCACGAACTCCCCGGTGCTGCCGTTGGGGTAGAGCCCATGGATGCCGGCCTGGATCAGCCACTCGATGTACCGCTCCATCTCCGGGTAGTTGATCCGGTCCTTCTCGTCGAGGATGACGATGTTGGGGCAGAGGATGCCCTTGAACTCGCGGTTGCCCGAGGCGGGTTTGCGGGGCGGCAGCGGGGAGACCGGCGCGGCGATGGCGGTCTCGGAGGCGGCGCGGCGCTCTACCTTCACCCCGTGGGCGCGCAGGTAGTCGAGGGCCGAGGGGGTGAGCTTGGAGTGGGGGCAGAGCTCAAGGGCCTTGTCCTTGCCCAACCGAGTTTCGAGCAGTTGGGCGGTGATCACGGAATCATCTAAGCGGACCATCGTCTATCCTTTTCAGTGGGACAGGTATTCGGTCAGTTGGGTATAGGCACGGGGTATCAGGTGGATGGCCACCAGCTCGCCGTGTTTGGCCGCTTCCACGGCGCCGGCATCGAGGGCGGCCTGTACCGCGGCCACATCCCCGCGTACGGCGCTGGCCGTCAAGAAATAGCCCACCTTGTAGCTCCCCTCGTATTCGACGTTGGCGGCCTTGAGCATCTGGTCCATGGCCATGGCTAGGCCGATGCTGCTGCGCGTCTCGATCAGGCCCAGGGCCTGGCCATTGGCGCGTTCCTTGCGGGGCCCCGGCGCGGCGAAGCAGGCCATCAGGTCGGGGGCAGGGCGGGAGACCAGGCGGCTGGCGTTGAGTTCGCCCACCTGGCGGGCAGCAGCGGCGCCGGCCTCCACTGCGGCCTGCACGTCGTCGAGGTTCCCTTTGAAGAGCAGGGCCACCCGGCCGCCGGTGCCGATGTTGATGCGGCTGACCTCGATCTGGCCGGACTTGACCGCCGCATCGCCGGCCCCCACCATCGCCACGTACCCGGTGGTTTCCAGAACCCCAAGGGCGCCGCAGGAGGCCACCTCGGCGGCGGGCGGGGCGGGCAACATGCGGCCCAGGCCAGCGGCGGGGTGGGGGATGAGCAGGGTGGCGATGACATCTCCGGATTGGGCGGCCGCAGCGAGGCCGGCGTCGAGGGCGGTCTGCACCGCGGCCACGTCCCCGCGCGCCGCGGTGTGTACCACGGCCCCGCCGATGGAGGCCCAGCCACCCAAGCTGACGGCAGCGGCCTTGGCCATGGCATCGGCCCCGGCGATGAGGGGGGTGAGGCCCCGGGTCTCCAGGATGCCCAGGGCCTGGGTCCCTAAAGGACGGTCCGGGGCGGCGCTGCGATGGGGCATCTGGTCCAGCCCTTCGGGCCGAGCGATGACCTCGGCGCTGACCACCTCCCCGTATTTGGCGGCCTCCTCCTGGCCGGCGCGCAGGGCGGCCTCGATCGCGGCCACCTCCCCTTCGACCACCACCGTGACCCAGGCTGAGCCCACCCCGTGCCGGCCGGCGATCTCGACCTGGGCGGCCTTGACCATGACATCCGCGGCGGCGATCAGGGCAGCCATGCCGCGGGTTTCGAGGATGCCGATGGCCGGGGAACTCATTGCGCTCCTACCGCCGGCCGAATGCCTGGAAAAGCTGCGGCACCGGCCGGGGGATAAACGCCGAGGTGAGGAACTTGGCGGAGCCGGAGGCTAGTTCGCGGCCCACGTTCAGGGCTTCCTTGACCGCGCCGACCTCCCCCACGATCAGGGAGCAGACCACGCGGTTGTGGACCGTGAGCACGCTGGCCACCTCAACCTGGGCGGCCTTGACCATGCGGTCATCGGCGAGCAGTTGCAGACCGTAGCCCTGGGTTTCGAGCAGGCCCAGGGCGCCGGGGATTATGGGGGCGTCCTTGTTGACGGGCAGGGTGACGTACTGGCGGATGGCGGGCTCGGGCTGGTTTAGGGCCGCTCCGACCACTTTTTTCGCGACCTGGCGGGCGGCCTCCTCGCCGCTGCGCAGGGCCGCGCCCACATCGCTGACCGAGCCGCTGAAGAAAACGGTGGTAAAGCCACCGATGGAGTCCCAGCCCAGGAGTTCTACCTGGGCGCTCTTGCAGGCGGCGTCCGCGGCGGCGATGATGCCGGCCACCCCCTCGACCTCGACCATGCCGATGGCCATGAGTCCCCGCTCAGCCCTTTCCGAGGTGGCCCATCACCTGGGCGGTGATCTGGCGGACCAGGTCCTCGCTCACCGCACTGAGGACGGTGGCACTCTGGTGGCGGTTGCAGCCCTTGCACCCTTCCCCGCAACCCCCCTGGGCTTTGTGGATGGCGCACTCCCCACAGGAGGCGGGTTCCACAAAGCCGGACCCGAACTCCTCGGTCTGGCAGCCGCAGGGCCGGTCCGGGTGGTCGCAGCGCCCTTCCTGTACCTGGCTGGAGGGGGTGAGTTCGCGGATGAGGCTGGGGGCGGGCGCAGCAGGTGTGGCCGGCGCCTCCCCACGCGTCACCTTGAGGCGGTGCTGGCGAATGTAGTCCCAGCCCGTGGGGGTGATCACCGCGCTAAGGCGCAGGCGCAACTCCTCCTGGCCCTGGTGCGCTTGACGCAGGAGGGCCTCGGTGAGGACCGGGGCGTCGAGGTACAGGTAGGACATGGGGCCTTAGCTAAGCTTCTCCTTGAGCGCCTCGACCGGGCGGGGGATGACGTGGACGCTACGCAACTCGCCCACCCGCTGGGCGGCCTGGGCGCCGGCGTCCACCGCCGCTTTCACCGCGGCCACGTCCCCTTCGACCATCACTGCCACCATCCCGGAGCCCACCCGCTTCTGGCCGGCGAAGCTGACGTCCGCGGTCTTGAGCATGGCGTCGAGGGCCTCGACCACGCAGACCAGCCCTTTGGTTTCGACAATTCCGAGTGCTTTCATCTGTAGTCAGTCTCCTCAGCTCAGGAAGAGTTCGATGGTCTCGTCGCTGGGACGGGGGATAAGGTGGCGCGAGACCAGCTCGCCCACCCGCTCTGCGGCCTCGGCCCCGGCGCTGACCGCGGCGTTCACCGAGCCCACGTCGCCGGCTACCAGGGCGGTGATGTACCCTCCGCCGATCTCGCGTATCTTTACCACCTCGACGCTGGCGGCCTTGCTCATCGCGTCGCTGGCCTCGATCACCCCGGTGGCGCCGCGGGTCTCGATCATGCCCAGGGCCCGCACGCCCTTGGGAGCCGCGTCACGGCTGGCCCGGGCGGGCAGGATGCTGCCCAGCTCGCCGTGCGGGCGGGGGATGACGTGGACGCTGTGGACCTTGCCCACCTTGGCGGCAGCCTGGGCCCCGGCGTCCACTGCCGCCTTCACCGCGGCCACATCGCCCTGGCAAAAGACGGTCACCAGGCCGGCGCCCACCTTGTCCCACCCGAGCAGGGTGACACTAGCCGCCTTGCTCATGGCGTCGCCGGCTTCGATTAAGCCGGCCAACCCCACGGTCTCTACCATTCCCAATGCATCTGCCATATTCGACCTTTCGTTGAAGGAGTTGCGTTACTTTTCCAGGTATACTTTGCGAGCGCGGACCAGGTCCACGGCGTTGCCCTCGTCCGTATCGAGGTGCACTTCGAGTTTTTCCTTGTCGCTGATCCGGCAGATCAGGCCCTCCAGGACGCCGCCCTGCTCGCTTTCGACCACCAATCTCATCAGGTCGCCGGCCTTGACCCCGTAGTACTGGGCCTCGGTGGGGCTCATGTGCACGTGGCGGGCGGCGCGGATCACCCCGGAGCGGAATTCCATCCCGCCGGCCGGGCCCACCAGAAAACAGCCGGGGGTGTCGCGGTGGTCGCCGCTGAGGCGCACCGGCGCGTCGATGCCGAGGAAGCGGGCGTCGGTGAAGGCCAGCTCCACCTGGGAGTACTCGCGCAACGGACCCAGGACGCGGACGTGGGCAATCATCTGCTGGCGCGGCCCGAAAACCGTCACCGTCTCCTCGGCGGCAAAGGCCCCCTCCTGGTACAGGGGCTTGAGCACCTTTAGCTGGGCGCCCTTGCCGAAGAGGGTTTCGAGAGCCCGCTGGTTGAGATGCACATGGCGGGCCGAGACGTTGACCACCAGGCGCGGGACCGGGGCTGCCGGGACGCTGCCCAACTGGGCCAGGGCCTGGCGGACCAGGGTCTCGATCTGGCGCGGGTCTACTTGGGCGCTCATCGCGCCGCCCTTTCTATATGCACGCGTTCGGCCTTGCCCAGGATCACCGCGTCCACGGCCAGGGGCGGGTCGAAGGCGTTGACCGCCTCGCGGGCCACCTCCACGATCACGGTGTCCCCCTCGCGCATGGCCTGCCAGGTGGCGCTGACCTCCGGCTCGCCGATGGGCTGGAGGTCCTCTCCTAAGTCCTCGATCAGGTGCAGGGGCTGGCCGCGATACCCCTCGATGGCCTTGGAGAGGACCACGGTGCCGATGACCCGGGAGAGTTTCATTTTCACCTCAACGGCAGGTCGCGGCCGTGGGCCTGCATATTGTCGATGATGCCCACGATCACAGCGTCGGTGGGCACGTCGGCCATCTGCGGGGCGAAACGCGCCGAACTGCCCATCACTACCAGCACAAGTTCGCCCTCCCCGGCGCCCACCGCGTCGATGCAGACCATGTGGCGGCCGGTGGGCTCCAAGCCGGCGTCGCGCACCGTGACGATCTCCACCAGCAGGAGTTTCTTGCCGACCAGGTTGTCGAGCTTGGCGGTGGCGACCACGCTGCCTTTGACTCGCGAGATTACCATCAGGTGATGCGGAAATAGTCCACCAGGCTACAGCGGCGCTGGCGGGTGAAGGTGCGCGCCGAGGTCAGACCCTCCCCGGTGGGGCCGGCGATGGAATAGGTGGAGAAGCCTTCCCCGCCGATCCCCAGACCCGCGTACGAGGGACCGTTCTTGACGAAGACGGTGGTGTCCACGGCCCGGGCCATGTTGTGCATGTTCTCGATGTTGCGCGAGTGGATGACCGCGGTGTGCCTGTAGCCCTTCTCGGACTCCTTGGCCAGGCGGATGGCCTGCTCCACGTTGGGCACCCGGACGATGGGCAGGAAGGGCATCATCTGCTCTTCGTGGACAAAGACGTGGGAGGCGTCGGTATCGCCGATGAGCATCAGCACCTGCTCGTCAAGGTGGACCCCCACCCGCTCGGCCAGCACCGCGGCGTTGCGGCCCACCAGCTCGCGGTTGACCACCAGTTCGCCCTTGGGGGTTTTGACAAAGGCGTGTTCGGCCAGCTTCTCGATCTGGGCCGGGGTCAGTTCGTAGCCGCTGTGACGCACCATGCGGGCCTTGAGTTCGTCGGCCACGGACTCGACGACGAAGACCTGCTTCTCGCCGATGCACAGGAGGTTGTTGTCGAAGGAGCCCCCGGCTATAATGTCGCGGGCGGCCCGGTCGATGTCGGCGGTCTCGTCCACCACCACCGGCGGGTTTCCGGGGCCGGCGACGATGGCCTTCTTGGGGCTGGCCATGGCGGCCTTGGCCACCCCAGGGCCACCGGTCACTAAAAGCACGCGGATCCCCGGATGGATGAAAAGCTGCTGGGCGGTTTCGAGGGTGGGGGTCTCGACCATAGTGACCAGATTGGCCGGGCCCCCGACGCGGGTGATGGCCTCGTTGAGGTGGCGCACGGCCCAGGCCGAGACCTTCTTGGCCGCCGGGTGCACGTTGAAGACCACCGCGTTGCCCGCGGCGAGGATGCTGATGGCGTTGTTCACCATCGTCGGCACCGGGTGGGTGGAGGGGGTCACGGCCCCGATCACCCCGTAGGGGGCCATCTCCACCACCGTCAGGCCGTGGTCCCCGGTCCAGGAGACCGCCTCCAGGTCCTCGACCCCTGGGGTCAGGTCCGCGGCGGCGTGGTGCTTTCGGATCTTGTGGTTCACCCGGCCCATGAGGGTCTCCTCCACGGTCAGGCGGGAGGACTCCTCGGCGATGCTGCGGGTCTTTTGGCGGATGACCTCAATGATCTTCTTGCGCTCCTCCAGGGTGCCGGCCACCAGGGCCCGCTGGGCGCTCGTGGCCGCGGCGGTGGCCTCGTCCACGGTCTGAAAGACCCCGCCCCGGCCACTGCCCCCCTCGCTAAGTTTGGCGGGGCCGGCCGTCACCACGCGGCTGACCACTTCCTGGACGATGCGGCGGATCTGCTCTTCGCTGACGTTGTCTGCCACCCTGCTCACCTCGCGTTATGCTACTTCTTATTGATTGGGAGAATATTTTCGAGGCTGGGATGGGGCCGGGGGATGACATGGACGGTCACCACCTCCCCCACACGCCTGGCCGCGGCCTGACCGGCTTCGGTGGCGACCCGCACCGCGGCCACGTCCCCGCGCACCAGCGCGGTGACCAGCCCCCCGCCGATCTGCTGCCAGCCCACCACCTCCACCTCCGCGGCCTTGACCATGGCGTCCATGGCCTCGATGAGAGCCACCAGCCCGCGGGTTTCGATCATGCCTAATGCGTCGCCCATGTGCCCTGTTTTTAACATGACAAAATAGGCGGGGCTACAGGCAAAGTCAAGTTGGCTTCCCGCCTTGACATTCCGGGTTGCCGCGCCCTATTTTGGCCACGGCTTTCACCCCGAACTAAGGAGAGCAGCGATGCGCATCATCCGTTTCGTGGACGAGCAGGGCCAGACCCGCCTGGGCGAGGAAACCAGCCCCGGCCAGGCGGCGTTACTCAATGGGGATTTGTTCGGCGTGCTGGAGAAAAGCGGCCAGACCGCCCTGGTCAGGAAGCTCCTGGCCCCGGTGGTCCCGCCCAATATTCTGTGCATCGGCCTTAACTACCGCGAACACGCCGCCGAGTCCGGGTCCAAGATCCCCGAGTACCCGATGTTGTTTATGAAGCCCAGCACCGCTCTCAACAATCCGGGGGACCCCATCCGCTTGCCGGCCTGCCAGGTGGACCATGAGGTGGACTACGAGTGCGAGCTGGCGGTGGTGATCGGCAAGCCCTGCCGTGACGTGCCCGAGGCCACGGCGCTGGACTACGTGCTGGGGTACACCGCGGCCAACGACGTTTCGGCCCGCACCTGGCAGACCAAGAGAGGGGGAGGGCAGTTCGTGCGCGGCAAGGGTTTCGACACCTTCTGCCCCCTGGGGCCGGCCCTGGTGACTGCCGACGAGATCCCCAACCCCCAGGCCATCCGGCTCAAGACCATCCTTAACGGCCAGGTGATGCAGGACCATACCACCGGGGACATGATCTTCCCGGTGGCCCAGCTCATCAGCTTCCTTAGCCAGGACACCACCCTGATCCCGGGCACGGTGATCCTCACCGGCACCCCGCAGGGCGTGGGCTTCGCCCGCAAACCCCCCGTCTGGCTCCAGCCGGGGGATGAGGTAACTATAGAAATGGAGAGGATCGGAAAACTGACGAATCCGGTGGCGGCGGCGAAGTAAAATCGCCAGAGCAGGGCCGGAGGAGTGCCCCGGAGGCAGCTCTGGGGAAGTTGCGGGAGGCAGGACCGTAGGGCAGGGGGAAGCGCAGTTTAAGGAGGGAGGGGGCAGGTCCGGGACTTCAGAGATGGCGGAGTGGGCACACCCCACGGAGCTGCCTAATCGATAAGCCCCACCACCACGCTGCGCACGGGGGGGGCCTTTACGCCGGTCACCTGGCCCCCGGCGATACCCGACTCGCTGACCATTACCTGGCTGCCGATGCCGGCCCCCACCCCGTCGATGGCCAGTTGCATGGGCACCGTGGGGTCGTTTTTCCCCTCCAGGCCCGTCACCACCAGCAGCTTCTTGCCCTGGAGGATGGGGTGTTTGGCCGTGGCCACCACATGGCCGATAACCCTGCACGCTCTCATCGATTGACCTCTATTTCGCGAAGGAAATCCCGATGACCGCCACTGAACTCGACGCCCGCCTCGACCAGCTCGACCGCGACGGCTTTCTACTCATCCCCCAGGCCCTCACCCCCGAGGAGACCGAACAGATCCGCCGGCGGGTCAACCATGCCAGGGAACAGGGCTGGCAGGAGGGACTCAATGAGGTGGGGAACATGTGGTTCGACAGCCTGCTGGTGCGCGACCCCGAAACCTTTGGGCCCCTGGTGGCCCAGCGCAGCGTCCGCCCCTACCTCGACGCCCTGCTGGGGCCGCAACTACAACTCCGCAGCTTCCGCGCCCACATCAACCCTGGGCCGTACCTGCAAGAATGGCACATGGATTTTTATGGATACTGGCAGCAGCCCAGACGGCGGCTTAGTGTGCGCGGGGTGGCCTTCAACACCACCTTCTATTTGCAGGACAACGGTCCCCAGGATGGACACCTCAAGTTCGTCAAGAACGGGCACCGCGCCGAGCCGCCAGGCTTGGACCGCGCCAAATTCCATGGGTACAAGAGCAATGAGTTCCGCGATTGGTGCGAGGCCCAGGAGCACGTCATCGTTAACCCCATGGCCGGGGATTGCGTGCTCTTCTACAGCCACATCCCCCACCAGGGGGCCAAGCTGCGAGAGGACATGGAGCGCAGCAACGTGGTCTGCCATTACCAGGCCAATCCCTTCTACGAGGGAGTCTGGTTCGTGTCTCGGCCCATCGGCTACGAGGGCACCTTTCCGCTGACCACCTGATCCACCAAACTTAACCTCTCCAGGCCGGCGCTGATCTCGGCCTGCCCGTAGCCGTAAAACCCGGCCAGCTTCTCCACCACCTGGTTCATCAGCACGTCCGGGCAGGAGGCCCCGGAGGTGACGGCAATGCGCGCCGGCAGGCCCGCTGGCAGCCAGCCCTCGCTGAAGACCCGCTCCTTGTGATGGATGTCGAAGTGGGCCAGGCGCTGGGGCGAGAGCAACTCCCCGCTGTTCTCGATGAGGAAGCTGGGCATCTGCTGGGAGCAGATCTCCACCAGATGCGAGGTATTGGAACTGTTGTACCCCCCCACGACCACCGCCAGGTCCGGTTTGGCGGCCAGCAAGGCCTTGGTGGCGTTCTGGTTCCAGTTGGTGGCGTAGCAGAGGGTGTCGTTGGTGTCGGCAAAATGGTGTTCGAGCCGCTGCTCCCCGTATCGCCGTCGCATCGCCTCCCGCAGGATGCTGGCCACCTCCTGGGTCTCCTCGGCCAGCATGGTGGTCTGGTTGACCACCGCCACCCTCTTTAGGTCGCGGCGCAGGTCGAAGCCGGGGGACCACTTCTCGGCGAAGCGACCGGCGAACTCCTCCGGCCCCACCTCCCCCAGGATGAAGGCCGCCAGGGCCTGGGCCTCCTCGCGGTCGCGCACCACCAGGGTGCGGGTGTGCTGGCGGGTGTGGGAGTGGGTGGCCTGGGTCTCCTCGTGGCCGAACTTGCCGTGAATGATGATTGTGTACCCCTCCCGCCCCAGTTGCTCGCCCCGGTCCCAAACCTTGGAGACAAAGGGGCAGGTGGTGTCGTAGTACTTGCGGAAATGGGGGTCGCCAGGGTCGATGCCGCTGCGCTGGAGGGATTCCTCGATCTCCAAAGTGGTGCCAAAGGCCGGAATGAGCACTACGTCGCCCTCTCCTATTTGCCCCTCCCCGATCTGGCGTTGCCCATGCTCGTCGAAGAGGAAGCGGATACCCCTTTCTTGTAGGTCGCGGTTGACCAGGGGGTTGTGGATGATCTCGCTGATTAGGTGGATGTGGCGGTCGGGGTGCTCGTCGAGCGCGGCGAAGGCCATGTGGATGGCCCGCTCCACCCCGAAGCAGAAACCGAAGTGGCGGGGGATGAGGATCTCCAGGCCGCCGATGGGCAGGCGGGTGGGGGCCAGGGAGCGTTTGCCTTCTTCGAGGCGGAAGTCCTTGATGCGCTGGATCAGACTGCCGGCGTAGTGGTTGGGGACGCGGTCGAACTGGGAGAAGGCCATGCCACCTCCTGGGCTGTAATGGCTGCGCACTGGTGAATCTAAGACCGGGCCCGCCCCTGTCAATGTACCTCGGTCGAAAGCGGCTAAGGTGAGAGCGATCTTCTCTGGGACTCCCCCGTCACACTGCCCATACGCGACCAGGACAAAACCCAGACCGAGCTGATCTCCGAGTTGCACGCCCTGCGGGCGGAACTGGCCCAGGTGCGCCGGGAAGGGGACCCCCTGTGTGCCTAGATTAGCGGAGACAACTGGCCTGACGAAATTAGTGAGCAACCCGACGGGCGAAGGAGCTTGGAAAGGATGTTGCAAGCCGCCTCCAATGGCGTAGGTGGCCACCGAAAAGATCCGTTTTTCTCCCCCGCCCAGTTGTCTGGAGCGGTGGCTACTGCCGAGGTGTTACCCCGGGCCCAACGCCGGCGTTTCAGCGCCGACTACAAGCGTGGTATTCTCCATGAAGCAGACCAATGCCGACAGCCCGGTCAGATCGGCGCGCTGTTACGGCGGGTAGGGCTGTATTCCTCTGGTCTTCTCCCCGAAACCTGTACCAGTTGAGATGCGAGGAATTGGCGCCGTATGTTGGGTAGAAGGAGACCAGACCGATGAAGGAGAAGCGGCATAGCGAAGAGCAGATCGCGCTGGCCTTGCGCC
>VGJS01000079.1 GCA_016867395.1 Candidatus Handelsmanbacteria bacterium | reverse complement strand
CTAGGTCAAGGTCAAATCCCAGGCCGACGGCCATGCCTTCCAGAGCATGGCCGTCGCCACCATGCCCGAGTACTTGTAGGTGCTCGACGCCCGCCTCAACAGCGGCGTTTTCTTCACCAACGAAAACGTGGAGCAGTCGCGGCGGGTCTGCGTCCTGGGCAGGGACGCCAAACGGGCAGTCTTCTATTTCGACAACCCGCTGGGCGCCCAGGTCAAGATGCAGAACCAGTGGTTCACGGTGATCGGGATCCTGGAGGACAAAGGGGCGGCGGGCGGCGCGATTGGCGGGGTGCTGTAGGTGCGCAACATCCCCCTCACTACGGTGCTGCAGCGCTTCAAATGGGAACCCGGCGAGCCGGAACTCACCCGGATCACCATAAAGGTCGGGAACCCCGAGCAGCTGCAGGAAGCCTCGGATATCATCCGCAACATCCTTAAACGCCGCCACCGCGGGGTGGATGACTTCAAGATCGCCATCCCCGAGGAGTTGATGCGGCAGAGCCAGCGCACCCAGCAGATCTTCAATATCGTCGTGGGCTGTATCGCCGGCATCTCGCTGGTGGTGGGCGGCATCGGCATCATGAACATCATGCTGGCCTCGGTGCTGGAGCGCACCCGCGAGATCGGCATCCGCCGCGCCCTAAGCGCCCGCCGGCGCGACATTCTCAGCCAGGTCCTCATCGAGGCGGTGCTGGTCAGCCTGCTGGGGGGCCTGATTGGGGTGGTTTTAAAGTACTCGATGACCAAGGTGATCACCCTCTACGCCCAATGGAAGACCATCGTCGAGATGTGGACCATCCTCCTGTGCTTCGGGGTGGCCGCCGCAGTGGGCATCGGCTTCGGCCTCTACCCAGCCCGCCAGGCCGCCCTGCTCAACCCCATCGACGCCCTCCGCTACTAGTAATCGGCGGTGGCCTTCCACGTACTGGACCAGACCCAGCGCCTGGCACTGGCGCCGGCAGCAGCCTGGCGCTTCTTCACCGACCCGGCCAACCTGGCCCTGATCACCCCCCCCTACCTCGGTTTCGTCATCACCGGCGGCGCGGAACAGCCGGTGTACGCGGGCCAGATCATCACCTACAAAGTATCCCCCCTGCTGGGCATCCCCCTGACGTGGATGACCGAGATCACCCAGGTGCGCGAAGGGGCGTATTTCATCGACGAGCAACGCCTGGGGCCGTACGCCCTGTGGCACCACCAGCACCACTTCCGCGCGGTCACCGGTGGGGTGGAGATGCGGGACCTCGTTCACTACCGCCTGCGGGGCGGACCCTGGGGCCGCCTGGTTCACCGCCTGGCGGTGCGCCGGCAGCTCGAGGGCATCTTCCGCTTCCGGCGGCAGGTCCTGGCACAGCGTTTCGGCGAATTGCCCTACTGAAATCGCAGCTGGGCCCAGTGCGCCGCGTCGCGCACCACCCCCTCGGGGCGCAGCCGCGAGCGCAACAGGTGGCCCTGGGTGAGCCGCAGGGTGGGCTGGGTGGCGTCCTGGTAGCGGAAATCCATGCTCCAGCGCACCTGGGCGCTGCGGTTGGGCAGGCCGCGGTGGAAGAGCAGATTGCTGAAGACCACCACATCCCCCGGATCGACCTCGATATTCACTGCCCCTCCCTCCACCGGCCCGATCACCGCGTCGCTGATCTTGAGGTAATAGGTCTCCTTTTCGTGGGGCACCAACCCCTGGCAATGGCTGCCGGGCACAAACTGCATGCAGCCGTTTTCGACCCGGGCCGGTACCAGCGGGGTCCACACATTCATCATCTTCAACACCTGCGACCCCCCCTCGGTGTAACCCGCGTCCTGGTGCCAGAGCACCTCGGTGCGCCGGTTTCCGGGCAGCTTGGGCCGCACCGAGTAATTGGGATAGAGCCTCAGCTCCGGCCCTAAATGCGCCTCGGCCATTTCCAGCAGCCGGGGATGGGCGAAGAGCCCGAAAAAACCCTCCCGGTGCAATTCCTGCCTGAAGGTTGTGGGGCTCTCCTCGGGGATCTCCCGGTAGAGGAGCGCCATCCGCTCAGCGAAGGAAGCCCCGCCAGAGATGTCGCTGACCTTGCCATCGGCCTTGAGCCGCACCGCCGTCTCCTCCACCAACGCCTCGCACTCGCGCCGTGCCGCCGCCAGGCAGTCCGGCTCGAACAGTCCCCTGACGACGAAGTACCCGTCGCGGGCGAAATCCTCGCTCAGAAAGCTCATGGCTTTTTGTCCACGTAGTAACGCAACCCCGGATAGCGGTTGCCGGCGTAGTCCTCGTTATCGATAGGCTCGCAGACGTTGAAGGAGAACTCCCCCCGCCCTTCCCCGACCTGCACCCGGGCCAGCAACCGATGCTCGCCGGCCTCCAAATAGGCGGGCAGGCGGTCCTGGCCCAGGCGGTGGGCCCGCCGCCCTTGGTAGCGGTACACCTCCTCGCCGTCGATCCACACCTGCACCCCCTCCTCGGAGCCGGCCCAGAAGCGCACGGAATCGGCCTTGGGCATGGAGAAGCGGGTGTAGGCGTAGATCGCCCCGGGCCGCTCCGCCGTCGCCTTGTCCGCCAGGTCCAGCCCGTCGTGGCCGAACCAGGTGATCTCAGACCAGCCCCCCTTGCCGGGCGAGGGGGCGAGCCTGGCCAATTCCCCCTCGCCGAACTGGTGAGCTGCCGATGGTGCGGCCCACAGGATCAGCCGGCGCGGGCCCATGCCGTATTCGGCCTGGTACTTCCACTCGTTCCACCCCCCGTCCTCGCCCCCCTGGTACGCGGAGCCCGCCTTCTTGAAGCGCCGCGCCACCTGCTCGACCTTGGCGCCTTTAATCTTGATCCTCTCGTACCGCCCCGGCCCTTCGCCCCGCTGGAAGGCCAGGTCGGCGAACTCCATGTCGTCGGGGTTGAAGCCCATTAGCTTGGCGCACACCAGGTCGGTGGCCACCGGGTCGCGGCCGGCGATGACCAGGTTGTTGCGGATGGGCGTCCCCTCCCACAGCGCCCCGGCCTGGTGGCCGGTGATCCCGTCCACCACGTTCAGGTCCATGCGGGTGGCCAGCCACAGGTCCACCATGAATTCGTCGATGATCCCCGGCAGGTGGGGCATGCCCGCGTGCCGATCCGTGCCGTTGGCCTTGCTCCAGCCGTAGATGGTGCCCGGCAGGATGCCGAACTGGTTCTTCAGGCAGCAGGTGATTTTGGGGCCGTGGGTCTTGGTCACCGGGCAGTTGATCCAGGCGTCGGCATCCATGATCGCCGAGGCAATGTCGTAGTTGGGGTCGGCCAGGGCCCCGCCGGGCACCTCCAGGGTGTAGGCGGTGTCGAAGTTGAGGTCGAAGCAGTCGATGTCCACCCCGCTGGCCCGCAATTCCTCGACCACCGCCCGGTACCCGCCGATCTCGAAACCGTCGCGCATCCGCCGCCGGCCCCAGCGGGGCGAGTCCACCTGTTGGGGCTGGCCGTTGCGGTCGGTGGGCTGCGGCGAGCGCCAGCCCCCGGCCCCCTCGGCGACGAGGATACGGGCCCCCGGCGCCGCCTCGTGGACCAGCAGGGCGACCCCGCGCACCACCCGTGCGTCGGTGATGATGCCCGAGCCGGATTCGGCGACCACCGAGATGTTGGGCTTAATCAGCACCAGTTTGGCGGCATAGGGCACCACCGCCTTCATGCCCCCGGCCAGGTCCACAGCCCGCCGCACCATGGCGGCCACCTGGTCGGGGGTCAGTTCGGCGTCGCGGGGTGCCGGGGCCTCGAGCGCCGGGTCGTCCGAGGCGACCAGTCCGACGGTGAAATCCTCGGCCCCGGCAGCGACCCCGGCAGCGACCAGGACAAACCAGATGGCTCTCACTTTTTCCTTCCTCGATAGCGGGCGTTGGGCGCTTCGAGGATGGCCCGCTGCCGCTCGCTCAGGTCGGGATAGGCATCCGGGTCGAAATACCCCGCCGCCCAGGAGACCGGATGGGGACTGTACTTCATGAACAAGGTGCGTCGCTCCCCTTGGCCGGTCCAGGGCAGGGTGCCGTGGGTCAGGGCTTCGGTGAAGATCACCGCCGAGCCGGCCGGCCCGGTGACCCTGGCAACAAAGGGGTGCTGCTCCCCGGCTTGATCGCGCCAGTCATGGGGAAAGGGCAGGTTGCTCTTGTGGGAACCCGGCACGCAGCCGAATCCCCCGTCTCCGGGGTTCACATCGCGCAGATTATAGGTCACCACGGTCAGGCCGTTGCGCATGCGGCCGTTGCGAAAGTGGTAGTATTGGGCCGGATCGAAGGGGGTGCTGCCCCCGTGCAACATGTTGCCGATAGGCCCCTGGCCGCTGCGGATGACGTCGAGATACAGGTGGTCCAGGCGGAAGCTGGCTCCTAACAGGGCTTCCAGATACGGGGTGATCAGGGGATTGTCCAACAGGGCGCGGTAGGCATTGCCCCAATCGAGCTGTCCGCCGAAGCGGTGAGTGGTCATCTCGGGCGAACAGTCCGCGGCGATGTGCTCGTCCAGGATGCGGTCCAAATCCGCCACCTGGGCCGGTTCCAGGGCGCGGGGCACCACCAGAAATCCCTGCAGGTCGAACAGGAAAACCTCTTTCTCGTCCATGTCTCCTCCTCTGGGCAGTCGTGTTATCTAATTTATCCCGACTCCCCCTTCCTGGCCATAGACGGCCCTAAGTGCTAAAAAGTTGTAAATGCCGCTTTTACCTGCTATCTTATACCTCATCAGAAGGAGAGGTCCTTGGACCTAGACCGGCTCAACCAGCGCCACAGCCTGCCCGACCGGCTGCGTTTCGCCCCCGGACCCGGCGGTCTGCCCACCGCTTTTGTGACTGCGGATTCCTGCCAGGGGAGCCTGGTCCTGCAGGGGGCACATGTGCTGCACTTCCAGCCACGGGGCCAGCAGCCGGTGCTCTGGGCCAGCCGGCACAGCTTCTTCTCCCCGGGCCGGCCCATCCGCGGGGGCATCCCGGTGTGCTGGCCCTGGTTCGGAGCCCATCCCAGCGACCCTGCCAAGCCCGGCCACGGCTTTGCCCGCACCTCGGCCTGGGAGGTGCGGGAGACCGGCAGCACTGCCCAGGGCGTGTGGCTGGAACTGGGACTGGCCTCCAACCCGACCACCCTGGCCCTGTGGCCCCATCCTTTCTCCCTGCGTCTGCGCGCCGTCTTCGGCACCCAGCTGCAGGTGGAACTCCGCGCGCGCAACAACGGCGATCAGTCCGTCACCTGCACCGGCGCCCTGCACAGCTATTTTGCGGTAAGCCGGGCCAGCGACCTCTGCATCACCGGCCTGGAGGGCTCCTCCTACTTTGACAAGGTCGGCGGGGCGCCCCTGCAGCAGGAGGGTCCGATCCGCATTATCGCCGAGACCGACCGGGTGTACCAGGACACCACCGCCGAGTGCGTGGTCGAGGACCCCGGCCTGGGTCGGCGTATCCACATTAGCAAGGAAGGCAGCCACTCCACCGTGGTGTGGAATCCCTGGAGTGCCAAGGCCGCCCGCCTGGAGGATTTCGGCGACGAGGAATACCTGGGTATGGTCTGCGTCGAGACCGCCAACGCCGCCTCCGACCAGATCGCCCTGCCCCCAGGCAAAGGGCACCGGCTGCAGACCACTATCCGCGTCGAACCCATCTGATGCCTCCCTATCTGGCAGTCGGCGCCGACTTCAGCCGGAGTCGGCAGAGGTGGCCATGGGCCTAATTGTCTTGGTGGTCATCGCCGCCCTAATCCTGCTCACCTCCCTGTATGTCGCCGCCGAGTTCGCCGCCGTGGGTGTGCGCCGCAGCCGTGTCCGCCAACTCGCCCAGAAGGGCAACGCACTGGCCCGCAGGCTGCTGCCTTATCTCGAAGACCCCCAGCGCCTGGACCGCTATATCGCCGCCTGCCAGATCGGCATCACCCTCTCCAGCCTGCTCTTAGGGGCGTATGGCCAAGCCACCCTGGCGCAGGACCTGGCCCCCCTTTTCGAGACCTGGGGTAGCATGCAGAGCCCGGCAGCGCATTCGGCCGCCAGCGCCGTGGTGCTCTTCGTGCTGACCGCCTTCCACGTGATCTTCGGCGAGCTGCTGCCCAAATCCATCGCCCTCCAGTACCCCGAGCCAGTGGCCCTCTACACCTTTGCGCCCATGCGCTGGTCCCTGGCCCTCTACAGTTGGTTCATCACCGCCCTCAACGGCAACGGCGTCCTGCTGCTCAAACTGCTCGGGATGCCCCAGGCTGGGCACCGCCACATACACTCCCCTGAGGAGTTGGAGCTGCTCATCGCCGAGAGCCGGGACGGGGGCCTGCTGGAGCTTGAGGAACAGCAACGCCTGCACCAGGCCCTGCGCCTAAGCCGGCGCACCGCCCGCCAGTTGATGATGCCCCGCCGCGCCGTGGTCGCCCTGGAAGCCCAGACCCCGCCCGAAGAACTGCTGCGACTGGCGGCGCAGAGCCCTTACACCCGCCTGCCGGTGTACCAGGATACGTTGGAGCGGATCATCGGCATGGTCCACACCAAGGAGATCGCCGGTTTCTTTGCCGAAAGGGGCCGCGCCCCCGCGGCGCAGGAGGTGCTCCAGCCCCTGCCCAGCGTGCCCGACAGCCTCAGCGCCGATCGCCTGCTCAGCGTGCTGCGCCGGGAGCGGGTGCGCCTGGCGGTGGTGGTGGATGAGTTCGGCGGCATGGAGGGGCTGGTGGCCCTGGAGGACGTGTTGACCGAGCTGGTGGGCCAGATCGGTGACGAGTTCAAGGAGGCAGATCCCCAGCCCGAGCGCCTTCCCGATGGTCGGGTGCGCCTTCCCGGATCCCTGCCCCTGGACCAGGCCGAGGCCTGGACCGGGGCGGCCTGGCAGGGCGGGGCCGACACCGTGGCCGGCCATTTGCTTGAGGCGGCGGGCCGGCTGCTTGAGGTGGGAGAAAGAGTCGAGGTGGACGGGGTGAAGGTGGAGGTGGAAAGCCTGGACGGGCACACCATCGCCGCGGTGCTGGTGCGCCCCCTGCCGGCGCCGCCACCGGAGGATTGAGATGGACTTCCTCGTCCCCTTCCTCTTCGTCACCTTCCTGCTCTGCTGCAATGCCCTCTTCGTCGCCGCCGAGTTCGCCCTCATCGGCGCCCCCCGTCCCTCCCTCAAACGCCGGGCCACCGAAGGGGACCGCCTCGCCGCCTGGGTCTACCGCACCCTCACCGAGCCCCGCCTCCAGGACCGCTACATCGCCACCGCCCAGATCGGCATTACCCTGGCCAGCCTGGGGCTGGGCATGTACGGGGAGCACGCCCTGGCCGCCGGCCTGGCCCCCTACTTCGAGGGGTTTGGCCTCCACCGCTGGATCGCCGCCCATTCCCTGGCCACCGCCGCCTCCCTAACCCTGCTGACCTACCTGCACATCGTCCTGGGGGAGATGGTCCCCAAATCACTCGCCCTCATGCACGCTGAGAAGACCGTCTTGCGCATCGCCCGGCCCATGCGCTGGGCCGAGTTCGTCCTCTATCCCCTGATCCTGGTGCTCAACGGCCTGGGCAATCTTCTGCTACGGGCGATGGGCATCAACCGGCAGGAGTACCAGGGTGGCTACCACACCCCCGAGGAGTTGGAGCTGATCGTGCAGGAAAGCCAGGACGTGGGCCTGCTCAAACCCGAGTCGGGCAAGGTCATCCGCGAGCTCTTCGATTTTGGGGAGCTTACCGCCGGCCAGGTGATGACCCCACGGGTCCACCTGACCGGGGTGCCCGCTGGGGCCAGCCTGGAGGAATTGCGGGGACTCCTGCGCCAAGACCGCCACACCCGCTACCCTGTCTACGAGGAGGACCTGGACCACATCCTCGGCATGGTCCACATCAAGGATCTGCTGCGCCTCCTGGTCGCCGGTCAGCCCCTGGGGGAGGGGGACGTGCGGCCCGTGGCCTTTTTGCCCGAGACCGCGGATCTCAACACCGTCATCGAGGCCATGCGCCGGACCCGCACCCAGATGGTGGTGGTGATAGACGAGCACGGCGGCACCGCCGGCCTGGTGGTCAACGACGATCTGATCGAGGAGATGATGGGGGAGATGGCCGAGGGGGAGCACAGCGAGGCAGAGGTGTATCGGGGCCGCGATGGACGGCTGCGGGCGGCCGGCACTTTGCGCCTGGAGGAGTTGGGCCAGCACCTGGCCCTGGCCCTGGAGCATGAGGAGGTGGAATCCGTCAGCGGTCTGGTGCTGTCCCTGCTGGACCGGCCCCCGGCGGTGGGCGACGAGGTGCGCTGGTCCGGGGTGTGTTTCCGGGTCAGCGCAGTGGAGGGGCTGGGCGTCGCCCGCTGCGTGGTCTGGACCGAGGGACCGGCTGCCTAGCCCCCTCATTCTATCTGGAACACCACCTCCACCTGCCCGGTGACCTCCAGCTCCCCCGGCTGCACCGGCACGGCGTCGGCCCCTTCGGCCTTGGCGAAATCCGCCCTGGCAATCACCGGTCCGTACCAGGTCGAGGACTCGCGGATGCTCAGCACCCGGCCCAGCCTGGCGCCGGCCGCCTCGACCAGGGCCTCGGCGCGCCGGCGGGCGTCGGCCACGGCCTGCACCCGCGCCTCCTGCAGGAGCGAATCCGGGTCTTCGAGGGTGAAGTAGAGCCCGGAGACGTTGTTGGCCCCCCCGTCGATGCCGGCCTGGAGGATCTGCCCCACCCTGGCCAGGTCGCGGATCTTGACGCTGAGGGTGTTGGCGGCCCAATACCCCACGATCACCCCGGCCCGGTCCTTCTCGTAGTCCATCTGTGGGTGCACGTTGAAACCCGTGGTCTGCATGTCGGCCCCTCCCACCCCCTGGGCGGCGAGGGCGGCCTGGACCGCGGCGCTGCGAATATTGTTCTGGGCCACGGCCGGGGCCACCGAGTCGGCGAGGGTCTGTACCCCGAACTGGGCCTGGGCCAAGTCAGGGGCGGCCTTGACCGTGGCGCTACCGCTGACGTAGATACGGTCGTCCCCCCCTTCGGCGGGGGCAATGATGGTGTCGCCGGTTTGGCAGCCCGCCAGAAACAGGGCCGCGATTGCGCAGCTGGCGATGGTTTTCACGCCCTTATCCTCCCTCTCAGTTCCTGCTAATACGATGCCGTAGGCCACCTGCAGGCGGATGCAGAAGCTCAGGTCGCCGCGTTGATGGCCCCCTCGTCGCGCGCCATGCTCTTCATCAGCATCGGCCCTCAGCCCCCTCCTCCGACTCGCTGATGCTGATCGCCGGGCCCAGCTTGGCTCCGGGCAGGGCGGCCAGTTGCTCGGCGGTGGCCCGGGCCTGGGCCGCAGCCAGTTTGCGGGCCTCGGTGGCGGCCGAATCCGGCCGGGCCACCGCAAAGTCCAGGCCCCAGATCTGGTCAGCCCCGACCTGGGTGTCCTTTTCGAGCACCGCATCCGCCCGCTCCAGGTCGCGGATCGTCACCAGCAACATGTTGTCCAACTATTACTTACCCTCCCCCTTCCCGCCCTTCTCGCGGGGCTGGGGCGGATCGTAGTTGAGGGCGAAGTGGGTGGTGCGCACACCGCGATCCTCGATGCCCACCTCCCGCAAGGAGGCCAGCACCTGGGACATGGCGCTGCGATTCTCCTTCATGGCCTCGGCCACGGTGGGGGCGCTGGACCTCACCCCCAGGCTGGTGCGGGCCACGTAGGGCTTGACGCTCACCTGCCCCAGGCCGCTGACGGCGATCGGGCGCAGGGGCGCCTCGGCCAGGGCCGCGGCAAAGGCCGCCCTTCTCATCCAACGGTAAAAGCACTCCATCCCCTTTACTCCTGTACGAACCTTCACCCCTCCCTTGCATTAGGGAGCGGGATGGCCTAAACTAAAAAACGCTATGAGCTTTTTGTTCATCGTCGTGGGCATGACCGGCCTGATCTACGGTTACACCGGCTGGCGCCTCCTCACCCCCGCCCACCTGCCCCTGCCCTGGAACCTGGCCGCTTGGGCCGGCCTGACCCTGGTGGCGGCTCTTCCCTTCCTCTCCTTCAGCCTCAGGCACCACCTCGACGGAGTCTGGGCCAGCCTCTTTGCCTGGCTCAGCTACCTGAGCCTGGGGTTTTTTGTGCTGCTATGCAGCCTGCTCTTGCTACGCGACCTGCTCTGGCTCCTGTGGGGAGGAGTCGAAAGGCTCCAGGCCCTGGCCCAGACCCGCAGCCTGGGCTCGCCCGACCCGGTGCGCCGCAACCTGGTCCTGCAGGCCGCCAATCTGGGCACCGTGGCCCTGGCCATGGCAATGGCCGGCTATGGTTTCTACGCTGCCCGCCGCCGGCCCCACCTGGAGCAGGTGATCGTACCCCTCCCCGATCTGCCGCGCCAGTTGGAGGGGCTGCGCATCGCCCAGTTCAGCGACGTCCACGCCGGGCCCACCATTAAGAAACCCCAGGTGGAGGCCATCGCCGCCGCGGTCGAGGCATTGGGCGCTGACCTGATCGTTTTTACCGGGGATCTGGTGGACGGCAGCGTCGAGGAGTTGCGACCCCACGTCGAGCCCCTCTCCCGTCTGCGCGCCCCCCTGGGCTGCTACTTCGTCACCGGCAACCACGAGTACTACTCGGGTGTGGAGGCGTGGATCGCCGAGGCCAGGCGCCTGGGCTTCACCGTGCTGCTCAACGAGCACCGCCTGCTCTGCGAGGGCCACCTGCTCCTGGCCGGGGTGACCGACTACGGCGGGGGCGACCACCACCCCAGCCACCTCTCCGACCCTGAGACGGCCCTGGGCAGCAACCCTCCGCCAGGGGCGCTGCGCCTGCTCCTGGCCCACCAGCCCCGCAGCATCTTTGCCGCCGCCGAGGCCGGCTACCACCTCCAGCTCTCCGGCCACACCCACGGCGGGCAGTTTGTGCCCTGGAAGTACTTCATCCCCCTGCAGCAGCCCTACGTCGAGGGCCTGCACCACCACGGGGGGACCTGGGTTTACGTCAGCCGCGGCGCCGGCTACTGGGGTCCGCCCCTGCGGGTGGGCGCCCACCCGGAGGTCACCCTGCTCACCCTGCGCCGGGCCTGAGGTGGAAACCCTGGGCCGGCACCTGCTGGTCGATTTCCATGGCTGCGACCCGGCCCTGCTCGACGACCCGGCCCACCTCGAAACCGCCCTGCGCCAGGCCGCCGAAAGCGCCGGGGCCACGGTGCTGGGCGCCTCCTTCCACCGCTTCTCCCCCTGCGGGGTGACCGGGGTGCTGGTCCTGCGCGAAAGCCACCTGGCCATCCACACCTGGCCCGAGCGGGCCTTTGCCGCCGCCGACCTGTTCACCTGCGGCCGCCTCGACCCCTGGCTGGCCGGCGTCCGGCTTAAGGAGGCTCTACGGGCGAGGAGGGCCGAGGCCGTGGAACTGCCGCGCGGCGGTCCCCCTCTGGAAGCCCTCTCCCGCCCCCTTTAGAACGAGACGTTGAAGGAAACTCCGTAGATGTGTTTGCGGAAGAACCCCTGCTCGTGGCGGCTGCCGTTGCGTGAGTAGCTGTAGTGGGCCCCCACGCTGTACAGGTCGTTGAGCTGGCGGGACAGTTTGGCGAAGAGCAAGGTCTGGGCGTATTCCTGGTCGGCCACCTTGGGGCCTTCGGGGGTAATCTGCTCGTGGTAGCGCCGGCGCTGGGCAGTCACGTAGAACTGCCCGTCCACCCCGTAGCGCAGGTGGCGGGACAAAAGCAGTTCGAACTGGTGGGCCTGGTAATCGTACCCCAGGCTGTTGGAGCGGTTGTCCACCACCGCGTAGCCGGCGTCCACCAGCATCCAGCGGCTGAGGTTCAGGCCCAGGCGCAGCTCCCGCTCCAGGTCGCGCTGGTCGCGGTTGGAAAACATCACCGCCCCCTCGCTGCCCTGGACCCGGGCCGGGCGGCCGTAGTCCAGCCACCGCCAGGCCGCCCCCAGGCGGATCTGGGCCCGCCGGTTGGGCTGGTAGACGAAATCCGTCCCCAGCTCCTGCAATCCCAGGTCGGCCAGTTCGTCCTCGCGGGGGTCGTCGCCGGTGCGGCGGTAGCGCAGGGCGCAGGTCCAGCCCAGCCCCAGGGCCGCGTGGGCCCCGGCCCGCAGCCCCCCGTGCAGGTAGCTCTGTTCGCTGGAAATCTGGGTGACGTTCTTCACCTTCAGCGAGGTACTGCCGCTCAACAGCAGGCGGTCGTGGGCCTGCACCAGGCCCTCCACTTCCAGCTCGCTGGCCATCACAGTGCCCCTACGCACCATCTCCCTTTCCCCCCGCCAGTAGCGCTTAAAACCCCACTGGTGCTTCACCTGTACCCAGCCCCAAGACTGGTCTAACAACTGCCCAGCGTTGTCCAGAAAAAAACGGCTGACCCAGCCGCCCCGGCGTCCTGGGTAGGTCTCAAAGGGGTTGTCGTCGTATTCGAGGCCGGCGACGGCCTGCATGGCCCCTGCCCCACTGGGAACCACCGCGGCCAGGCAGCCGGTCAGCAGCAGCTGCACCATTTTTCCTTTCATTCGCGGCCCTCCAGGGATGCTCCCATCCGCAGGCGAAAGGTTTGGATGCGCTCCCGCAGCAGGGTCTCCATCTGGCGGATCTCTCGCTGATGGGCCTTGAGCTTTTTGATCTCCAGGCGCAGATCGTCGGCGCTGAAGCGCTCCAGGGCCAGCCGCTGGCTGGCCGAGGCCGAGTGCCGGCCACCCGCCTCTGCGGGCGAGGACAGGCCGGCGTCCTCGGCGGCCTTGATGCTGGCACCGGGGGCCAGTTCGAGGGCCGTGCCGCTCTCGGACACCACCTGGCGCTCGGGCAGGTGCTCGTCGAAGAGGCTGATCTGCGAGGTGAAGACCCGCACCTGGTTGCGCAGCTGCCACTCCTCCTCCAGCCGGTCCAGCGAGGAGGCGGCGCGCGCCGCCTCCTCGCGTAGGTGGCCGGCCATGTCCTCCATCAATTCGATCTTCTGGGCGATTTCCGCAGGGCCGTCCTCCGGGTTGATCGACAATTCCTCGGCGTAGCGCAGCCGGCCCTGGTCCACCTGGTCGCCCAGGGCCTCGCGGGCCTCCTGGAAGAGCATCAACTGCAACACCAGGTCGCGGTCCGGCCCCGCCTTGCCCAGGGTCTGGATCAACCGGCCGATCTCCCATTCGTAGGCCAGGCGCAACTGCTCCCGCAATTCCTCCTGGGCCCCGCTGAGGGAGTCGAGGCGAGCGTCGATCTGCACCAGGGTCTCCACCAGGGCCAGGGAGGAGCGCAGGGCCTGTTGCAATTCCTCCCCCTCGGCGGCATCCAGCTTGAGGCTGTCGATCTGGGCTGAGAGCCGATCAGCCCGCCGCACCACCTGGGCGCGCTGCCCCACCAATCCCGCCACCGCTGCCCCCAGTCGGGCCTGCCGTGCCTGCAGGTCCCTGATCGGTCCTTCCGCCCCAAACGCCGGGCCCAGGCCAAGGGCCAGGGTCCAGAGGATGATCCAGGTGGTCTTCACGGTTTTCCCAATCCGTACTTGTCGAGCTTATAATACAACGCGCTAGTCTTGATGCCTAACAGTTCGGCGGCGTGGGTCTTCACCCCCCGGGCCTGCTCCATGGCCCGGACGATGCGCTCCCGCTCCTGTAGCTCCAGGTCCCGCTTGAGCGAGCTGGCTCCCGGATGGGAGGGTTCAGTGGGGCCGGCGGGCGGCTCCTCGGTGTCGAGGGGCAGGTCGTGCGCCCCCACCTCCTCGCCGTCGGCCAGGACGACGGTGCGTTCGATGACGTTCTCCAATTCCCGCACGTTGCCCGGCCACCAGTAGCCCTCCAGGGCGTGCATGGCCTCGGGGGTTAGACGCTTGAAGGGCAGGTTCATTTCCCGGCACTTCTTGCGCACGAAGTGCTCCACCAGTTCGGGGATGTCCTCCTTGCGCTCCCGCAGGGGGGGCAGGCGCATCGGGATCACCTCCAGCCGGTAGTACAAATCCTCGCGGAAGTTCCCCTCCTTGACCATCTCGCGCAGGGGTTGGTTGGTGGCCGCCACCACCCGCACTTCGGCGCTGAGGGTCTTCTCCCCCCCCACCCGGTCGAACTCCCTCTCCTGCAACACCCTCAACAGCTTCACCTGCACGTCGAGGGGCACGTCGCCGATCTCGTCGAGGAAGATGGTCCCCCCCTGGGCCAGCTCGAACTTCCCCTTCTTCTGACGCACCGCCCCGGTGAAGGAGCCCCGCTCGTGGCCGAAAAGTTCGCTTTCCACTAGGTCGCGGGGCAGGGCCCCGCAGTTGACCTTGACGAAAGGCCCCCCGTGCCGCCCGCTCTGGCTGTGGATGGCTCGGGCCACCAACTCCTTGCCGGTGCCGCTCTCCCCGTAGATCAGCACCGAGGAGTCGGTGGCCGCCACCTTCTCCACCATGGCCAGCACCTCGTAGATGCGGGCCGAGCGCCCGACGATCTCGCCGTAGCGGTCGCCGATCTCCTCGCGCAGGTAGCGGTTCTCCTCTTCCAGGCGCTCGCGGGCCAGCCGGGCCAGGCGGTGCTCGATGGCCTTGCCCACCTTGATGGGCAGCACCTCGGCCAGGTTGCTCTTCTCGACAAAGTCGATGGCCCCCCGGCGCATGGCCTCCACCGCCAGGCCGATGGTGCCCACCGCGGTCAGCACCATCACGTCGGTGTCGGGGAACTCGGCCTTGACCGCCTCCACCACCTCCAGACCGTTCATGCCGTCCATGCGGTAGTCGGTGATCACCAGGTCGTAGCCCTGGGCTCGCAGCAACTTCAGGGCCTCCGTTCCGCTGGCGGCCGCGCTGGTCTCGTGCCCCATCCGGCGCACCCGCTCGGCCACCGCGTGGCGCATCTCGTCGTCGTCCACCACCAGAATACGGCTCATCTCTACGCTCCCTGCGGGCGCGTTGTCCCGTTAGTGTTGCCCGGCAGTATTACCCGGAAGGTGGTGCCCCGCCCCAGGGCGGTCTCCACCTCGATGCGGCCCCGGTTCTCTTCGAGGGTCTGCCTGATGATGGCCAGGCCCAGCCCCGAGCCCTTTTGCTTGGTGGTGAAGAAGGGCTCGAAGAGGCGCTCCCTCACCTCCGGCGGCATGCCCGGTCCGGTGTCGGCCACCTCCACCACCACTTCTCCGTCCTCCTGGTGGCCCCGGACCCAGAGCCGGCCCCCCTGCTGCATGGCCTGCACCCCGTTCTTGAGCAGGTTGAAGACCACCCGCCGCACCTGCTCCGGGTCGGCGTAGACCTGGAGGCCGGAGGACACCTCCTGCCGGTAATTGATGCGGGCGGCCTTCATCTCCGGGGCCAAAAGGAAGGCCGCGTCGTCTACCAGCTGGTCCACCCCGGCCCACTGGGGGCTGGGCGGGGCTGGCCGGGCAAAGGCCAAAAACTCGGTGATCACCTTGTCCAGCACCCGCACCGCCTCGATCACCTTGTGGATGTGCTGCCGGCGCGGGTCCTCGGCGGGCAAATCGTCGGCGATCAGGCTGGCATAGATCTCGATCCCCCCTAGGGGGTTGCGGATCTCGTGGGCCACCCCCGCCAACATCTGGCGCAACTGGGCGTCGCGGGCCAGCAACTGCACCCGCATCTCCTCCATGGTCTCCCCCAGGTAGCCCAGCTCGTCCCTGGCCGAGGTGTCCACTGCCTGCCCCAGGTTGCCCTGGCCGATCTGCCGGGCCGCCAGCACCAGCCGCTGGATGGGCCGGGTCAGCCTGCCGGCCAGGATCAGGGCCACCACCACCGTGAGCAGCAGTCCGATCCCGGCGTAGAGCAGCACCGAGCGCTTGAAGGCCCGGATCGACTCCATGTACCCCGCCCCCAGGTCCACCCCCACCGCCGCCACCACCTGCTCGCCGGCGTACACCGGCGCGTACCCGGTCATGTAGTAGGTATCCCCGTCGGGGAAGAGCACCGAGTGGATGGCTTCCCCCTCCCAAACCCTGGCCAGTTCCAGCCGGTCGCGGATGCGCAGGTCGTGGTGCTGCCCGCCGATGGGGGTCTTCTTCTCGGTGGCGGCCGGATCACGGACATCGCGA
>VGJS01000078.1 GCA_016867395.1 Candidatus Handelsmanbacteria bacterium | reverse complement strand
GGAATCAGCGCTTGAATCAAGGCCAGACGACCACTCAGACTCTCCACCTCGGGACCGTCAATGACCTCCTTAGACTGCTTGACCGACGGCGAACGAGAAGATACCTTGTCCATGGCAGGCTCCTTGTGGTGATGGGAACGTCAATACTTGGCCGTATTTCCGTACCCAATCTATAGTGAGGAGCCTGTGATATTTCAACTAACTTCGGGACAACGTCCTTTTCGGAAAGGAAGTTATGACCAAAGAACGCCTCATCGCACTGATCGGTCTGGCCCTGATGGCCGGGGTTTTTGCCGCCACCGGGGCAGCCGGCCACGAGGGGCTCGGGGTGCGGGGCGAGTTCCTGCTCTTTGGCCTCACCCTGGCCGGTGTGGCCCTGCTGCACCACCACACCCTGGCCGTGGCGCTGACTGGGCTGGGGGCCATCCTGCTTTTCAAGTTCGCCTTTGTCGACAGCTTCGGCCTGGTCGAGCACCTGGGCCACGAGAAGGCAGTGCTGCTCAACCTCTTAGGGCTGCTGCTGGGGTTTGCGGTGCTGGCAAAGCATTTCGAGGAGTCGCAGGTGCCCCAGATCCTGCCCCGCTTCCTGCCCGACGGCTTAAAGGGCGGATTCGCGCTACTGGCGCTGGTCTTTGTCCTCTCCTCCTTTCTCGACAACATTGCCGCCGCGATTATCGGCGGGGCGGTGGCCCTGGCCGTGTTCAACGGCCGGGTGTGCGTGGGCTACCTGGCGGCCATCGTGGCGGCCAGCAACGCCGGTGGCTCGGGCAGCGTGTTGGGCGACACCACCACCACCATGATGTGGATAGACGGGGTGGCGGCCCTGGACGTGATCCACGCGTACGTGGCGGCGGTGCCGGCGCTCCTCGTTTCAGGCTTGGTCGCCGCCCGCCAGCAGCACCGTTTCCAGCCTATCCAGCGCGAGGAGGAAGGGGCACATCGGGTGGTCCCGGGCAAGATCCTGGTGGTCTTGCTGATCCTGGCCGGGGCCATCCTCGGCAACGTCATGCTCGATTTTCCAGCCGCAGGGGTGTGGGCGGCCATCCTCGTGGGCGCCACCTTCACCCGGACCTCGTGGCAGGAGATCCCCAAGGCGCTCCGGGGCAGCCTCTTCCTGCTCTCGCTGGTGATGTGCGCCTCGATGATGCCGGTGGAGGAGTTGCCCACTGCCTCGTGGCAGACGGCCTTTGGCCTGGGTTTCCTCTCGGCGGTATCCGGCGCCACCCCGCTGACCAAGCTGGCCTTGGAGCAGGGGGGCTACGACTGGGGGGTGCTGGCCTATGCGGTGGGCTACGGCGGCTCGATGATCTGGTTCGGGTCCTCGGCTGGGGTGGCTCTGTCGAGCATGTACCCGCAGGCCAAGTCGGCGAGGGACTGGCTGCGGGAGGGGTGGCATGTGACCCTGGCCTATGTGGTGGGGTTCTTCATCATGCTATACGCGGTGGGCTGGGAGCCCCACGCCCCCCACAAGGAGGGCGCGCCGGTCCCCGCGGCTGCCGGGCAGGCGGATGGCCGCTGAAGAGCCCCGGGTCTTTCTGCCCGACGCAGCCGAACTATATCAGGTCAGGCGGGTGTTAGGGGAGGGGGACGCGTCGCTGGAACCGGCCGACCAGCTCCTGTTGCAGGAGGCCAACGCGGCCCTCGAAAACGCCGCGCCGACCCTGGTCCTGTCCTTCCCGGCGCTCTGTGCGGACGTGCAGACCCTGGCCCTGGGCTACTATTTTAATGACTACGAACCCTTTGCCGAAGGGGCGGCGCTGTTGCTGCGGGATGCCTTCCTCGGCGAAGGTGCCCCCCTTGAGGCGCAAGGGGTGGACGTGGCCGAAGTGGGCCGGCGCCTGCCTCTCAGTTGGCTGGTGGACGCGGTGGGCCTGATCGGGGCCTCCCCGGCCTGGAGCAGGGAGGACCAGCAGGGGCTGGAGGCATGGATGGGCCGGTACCTGGACTGGCTGCTGGGCAGCGGGCCGGGCCAGGAGGCGCTGCGGGCCGCCGATCACCTGGGCACCTGGGCGGAGCTGCAGGTGGCGGCGCTTGGGTTGTTCAGTGGCAGGCTGTTCCAGGCCCGCCAGGCCCTGGCGGAACGGGCGCCCCGGCGGCTGGCGGGGCAGTTGGATGTGGTGGGCCGGCAACCCCTGGAACTGAAGCAGCCCGACGCGCTCAGCGCCTGCATGGCCAACCTGGTGGGACTCTTCGACCTGGCCGATCTGGGTCGGCACGTGGGGGCGGACCTGTGGCAATGGGAGGGGGAAGGCGGGCGCAGCCTGCGTCGGGCCTGTTCCTGGCTGGTGCTCCAGGGCCTGGAAAACCCCTGGCCCCATCCCCAGGAATGCCCCTTCGAGGCGGCCTGGTGGGTGCCCCTGCTGCGGCGGGCGGCCCGGCGCTGGACCGACTCGGGCCTGGAGGGGCGGCTGCGGACCCTGCCGGGGGTGGACTGGGCCGCTGACCGGACCAACCTGCTCTATCCGCCCATAGTCTGAAACCATAACCTGAGACTTATTGCGAGGAGGACGCGATGCTGGACGAGAAGCAGGTCGCCTTCTACCGGAAAGAGGGCTATATCGGGGTGGAGGGGGTGCTGAACAGGGCGGAGACCGAGGAACTGGGGTGGGTGACCGACGAGTTCGTGGAGCGGTCGAGGCAGGTGAGCGAGCACGACGATATTTTTGATCTGGAGCCGGGCCACAGCGCCGAGCGGCCCAGGTTGCGCCGCATCAAGAACCCGGCGGCCCACCATTCGGCCTACGACCGAGCCCTGCGCCACCCCGAGATTCTCGGCATCGTCGCCCAGCTCATCGGCCCGGCCATCCGCTACAACGGCCAGAAGCTCAACCTCAAGTCGGCGGAGTTCGGCAGCCCGGTGGAGTGGCACCAGGACTGGGCCTTCTACCCCCACACCAACGACGACCTGCTGGCGGTTGGCATCGCCCTGGACGACATGACCCTAAAGAACGGCTGCCTGCTGGTGATTCCCGGCAGCCACCAGGGGCCGATCCTCGACCACCACCAGGGGGGGCGATTCGTCGGGGCGGTGACCCAGGAGGGTTTCGACGACGGGGCCGCGGTGCCGGTGGAGTTGCGGGCCGGCGGCATCTCTATCCACCACGCCCGGATGCTGCACGGCTCCCTGCCCAACACTTCGGCCCGGCCCCGCCGGCTGCTGCTTTTCCAGTACTGCGCCGGGGATGCCTGGCCGGTAATGGGTAGCAGCATGGAGGCATGGGAGCAGAGCCTGCTCTGCGGCCACTTGACCTACCAGCCCCGGGTGACCCCGGTGCCGATACGCCTGCCCCTGCCCCCCGCGGTGCGCCAGGGCTCCATCTACGAGACCCAGACCGTGCTGGAGAAATCGACCTTCAAGAAGGCTAGAGAGAAGGTAGGGGTCTGAACCGAGGAAGCGATTTGGCGACCTACATCCTGCGTATCAGTAGCCCCGACGAGAAGGGGCTGATCTACCGCGTCACCAAGATCCTCTTCGAGGGCCGGCTTAACATTGTGGGCAACGACGAGTTCGTCGATGACCAGGGTCGGCACTTCTTCATGCGCACCGAGTTCGCCGGGGACTGCCGGCCGGAGGAATTGCAGGCGCAACTCAAGGCGGCCCTGCCGGCGGCCCACATCGAACTGGACCGGCCGCGCCGGCGGGCGGTGGTGGTGCTGGCCACCAGCGAGCCCCACTGCCTGGGAGACCTGTTGCTGCGCCACGCCTACGGGGAGCTGCGGGCCCAGATCCGGGCAGTGGTCAGCAACCGCCCGGATCTGGAGAGCCTGGTCCGGCGCTTCGAGCTGCCCTTCCACTTTGTCGCCAGCGAGGGGCTGAGCCGGGAGGCACACGAAGCGGCGCTGCTGGGGGTGGTGCAGGGGTACAGCCCCGAGTACTTGGTGCTGGCCAAGTACATGCGCATCCTCACCCCGGCCTTAGTGGGGCGCTATCCCTACCGCATCGTCAACATCCACCACTCCTTCCTGCCGGCCTTTGTGGGGGCCAGCCCGTACCGCCAGGCGTATGCGCGCGGGGTGAAGATCATCGGGGCTACGGCCCATTTTGTCGATGAGCAGCTCGACGAAGGGCCGATCATCGCCCAGAGCGTGATCCCGGTGGACCACACCCACAGCGCCGGGGATATGGCCCAAGCGGGCCGCGACGTGGAGAAGGTGGTGCTGGCCCGGGCACTCAAGCTGGTCTTCGAGGGTCGGGTCTTCGTCAGTGGCAACCGGACCATCATCTTCGACTAGTTGAAGATGGGGCGTCGGCGAGTAGCTTATTCCGGGCTTTCCTGAGGCGCGCCCTTCACCCTCGCTCGCTATCCCGACCCTGCTGCCCTACCCCCTCAGCGCCCCGTACGTTGGGGCGTTGAGGCTCCGCCTCCCGGCTCCCCGCCACGCGGTCTTCCCTACCCATCCTCTCCCCGAGAAAGCCCTTCAGGGCCCTCTCTCCCCCGCTTCAGCCCAGTGGCTTTAGGTCCTCGAGATTCTTACCGCAGTCGCACAGGGTGATGGGGATCTGGCGACGGTCCTCCAGTTGGTCGATTAGCTGGCGCACCAGGGGGGTGAGGTCGGCCTTGGTCCGGGCGCCGGCGCCCGCAGTCTTACGGCGGCGGTCGCCGTTGTTTACCCCGTACTGGGCGATGCCGCGCGCGTCTTCCTCGGCGGTTTCGAGTTGCAGGGGCAGGGGGCCGGCGCCCACCCGGCTGGGCAGGGCCTTGACCACCAGCACCGCCTCGCCGCTGTGTTGCCAGTTGAGCCCCACGTCATCGGCTAGGGCCACGGTGGTGCAGTTGTCCGAGGTGCAGCAGGGGCAGGCGTGGCCCAGGACCAGGGAGAGATGGGTGCCCTGGCTGCCTTCGACGACGATGTCGGCGGTGAGGCCAGACAGGGCAGGGTCGGCCCCGGCTTAGTTGGCTTGGCGCAGGGCGAACTCGGCCTGCGCCAAGCCGGTGCCGCTGCCCACGCTGCCCACCTGGTCTCGCAAATGGGGGTCGCCCGCTTCGCGCTGGCGGGTGCGGATGGGCGGTTGGCGAAGAAGATGCTGTGGCCGGCGTTGGTGCCGGTGCCGGCGCGGACGCAGTACGCGGCGTGGTGGAGCAGGGCGAAATGGGCGGCTACCGTGCCCTTGCCCAAATCGCCCCAGAAGGCATCGACCACGATGATGGCGCTCATGGGAGACCTCCTTGGTGTTGTCTGCGGTTGAAAATGCGAAGGGTTTATCATCAGTAAAAGTTATCTATAGTATTCCTTGCATGAGAACAAATGATGGAGGGGCGATGGACTTCTACCAGTTGCGCAGCTTTTGCGAGATCGCCAGGCAGGGCAGTTTCACCAGGGCGGCGGACAAGTTGTTCCTGACCCAGCCGGCGCTGAGTCTGCAAGTAAGGGCGCTGGAAGCGGAGTTGGGGGAGGCGCTCCTCGAGCGGGTGCCCAACCGGCTGAGGCTGACAGTGGCTGGGGAGTTGCTCTACGGCCACGCCCAGGTGGTGCTGGCGCGGCTGGAGGTGGCGCGGGGGGAGATCAGCGCCCTGCAAGAGCGGTTGCGGGGCCGGCTGGTGCTGGCCACCAGCGACACCAACTGCACCTATGCGCTGCCGGGGGTGTTACAGGATTTCCGGGCGGCCTACCCGCAGGTGGAGATCGAGATCCGCAACAAGATGTCCCCCGAGGTGGCCCGCCTGGTGCTGGAGCACGAGGTGGACCTGGGCCTGGCCACCCTGCCGGTGAAGCACCGGGACCTGGTGACCGAGGAGTTGTTCGCCCGGAAGGAAGTGGCGATCTGCCCGCCGGGGCATCCGCTGGGTGCAAAGAAGAAGGTGCGGCTGGCAGAGGTGCTAAAGTACCCCCTGCTGGCCCTGGAGCAGGGCAGCACCAGCCGCCGCTTTCTAAAGGAAGTCTGTCGGAAGGAAGAGGTGGAGTTGGGCACCACTATGGACCTGGGCAGCATCGAGGGGCTCAAGCGCTTCGTCGAGATCGGCATGGGGGTGGCGCTGTTGCCGCAGGTGGCGGTGGCCGGGGAGGTGGAGGCCGGGAGGTTGCGGGCAGTGGAGGTGCGGGGGTTGCCGCGCCGGGCCGTGGGCCTGGTCGAGCATTGGGTGCGGCGGCGCTCCCCGGCAACGGCGGCTTTTGTGGGGCTGCTGAAGGAGAAGGTGGGGCGGGGGTGAGCCCCTGGCCCGCGGGGGGCCAGGGGCCGGGGATCAGGCTTTCTTGATGGCGTGGCCGCCGAACTGGTTGCGCATGGCAGCGAGCAGGCGGTCGGTGTAGGATTCGCTGTCGCGGGAGCGGAGTCGGGTGATGAGGGAGTGGGTGATGATGGGGGCTGCCACGTCCAACTCGATGGCCTCGGCCACGGTCCAGCGGCCCTCCCCCGAATCGGACACATAGGGGGCGATATCCTTGAGGTCCTGGTCGTGGCCCAGGGCGTCGGCGGTCAGGTCCAGGAGCCAGGAGCGGACCACCGAGCCGTGCTGCCAGATCCGCGCCAACTGGTGCAGATCAAGGTGGAAGGCTTCCTTCTTCTTCATGATGGCGAAGCCCTCGGCGAAAGCCTGCATCATCCCGTACTCGATGCCGTTGTGGACCATCTTGGTGAAGTGGCCCGCCCCGCCGGGGCCCACATGGCCCCAACCCCTATCCTTGGCCGGGGCGAGGGTCTCGAAGAGGGGGCGCAGGTGCTCGACGGCCGCCTTCTCACCGCCGATCATCAGGCTGTAGCCCTCCTTCAGGCCCCAGATCCCGCCGCTGGTGCCCACGTCCACGAAGTTGAGGCCCACGGCCGCCAGTTCGGCGCCGCGGCGCACGGTGTCCTTGTAGTTGCTGTTGCCCCCGTCGATGATGGTGTCGCCCTTGGCCACCAGCCCGGCCAGGGTCTGCACCGTTTTTTCGGTGGGGTCGCCGGAGGGCACCATCACCCACACCGCCCGGGGGGCCTGCAACTGGCGCACCAGATCCTCGGCGGAGGTCGCAGGTTTGGCGCCGAAAGCGGCGGCGGCTTTTACTGCTTCGGGATTGGGATCAAAGACCACCAACTGGTGGCCCCCCTGGAGCAGGCGGGTGGTCATGTTGCCGCCCATTCTGCCCAGGCCGATCATGCCGAGTTGCATGCCCTGCCTTCCTTTCTATGTAGGGTGGGTGAGGTTGCCCAAAGCTAAAGCGCGAGGGGCCGGCCCACAAGGGCGGTCCGCCTTGATGTGAAGGAGCGGAGGGCCTATCTTTTCGCACAATGTCCCTAAATACCAGGAGCTAGCCAGATGGATTTTCCCCAACGCCCCTTCGACGTATATGACCGCCTTAACAAGCTGCGCATCGACCTGGGCAAGAAGGAGGAGGTACTGCCCGCGCCCAAGGGCCGGCGCATCTGCATGGCCACCTTCACCCCCTCGGGCCTAGTCTTCACCTCGGGCACCGGCGGGGGCTCCGGGCCAGTCACCAACGCCCCCGACGACGTGGAGGCCGGGTATGCCGCCGGCCGCGAGGCGGGCATCAAGCACCTGCGCATCCTGCACTGGGCCCTGCACCCTTATGGCACCCTCAACGACATCTGGTACTGCGTTAAGTGCATCGGCATGGTCAACTCCCACGGCGGCGGGGCCTTCGTGCAGTCGCCCCGGGTGGTGGATGGCTACACCAAGCTCTTCCACGACGCGCTGGGCGGGCCGCTTTCGGAGTGGGCCAAGGAGGGGGTGGACGTTTCGCTGGGGGGGTGGCACGCCCGCAGCGCGGTGGCGGGTTTTGACCTTCCGGGCAACTGCCGTATTGAGCCGGAGATGATCGTGCAGATCGATCCCGATCTGGCCCTGCGCATAATCCGCGAGCGCGGCCCGCACAGCTGAGGCTGGAGGCAGTACTAGAGTTTGAGGACGGAGTTGTAGGTGCCAAAGGCATTAAGGCATCGCTCCTGACAGGCCGGGTCCTCCTGCCACTCGCCGTTGACTACGAAGCGGTACTCGTAGGAACCGGCCAGCAGGCTGAGGGCTACCTTCCACGCCCCCTGCTTATCCTTTTTGAGGGGGTGGCCTTCGGGGTTCCAGTTGTTGAAGGTGCCGGCGACGAACACCTCCTGGGCTTCGGGAGCATCCAGAGAAAAGGTATGGCGCTTTTTGCGGGGGGCCGGCGGCTCTTTGGCTTTGGGAGAGGTGGCCATGGCAGCGCTCCTTGCAGGAAAAGGGTTCCCGAATGCTCCCCAAGAAGATGGGCGATCGCCCAGGCAAAGTCAAAACGAAAAGCGTCGGTTTGCTCCTGGGCTTTCTGGTGCTGGCGGGACTGGGCGGGGCGGCCCGCGCCGAACAGCTGCGGGTGGCCACCTACAACATCAAATTCCTCTTCGTTCGCAACGGTCCCTGCGGCCGCCTGCCGGTGGAGGACGTACGCACCCAGGGCAAACGCCTGGACAAGCTGCGGGAGGTGATCCACCGGCTCGACGCCAAGGTGATCGGCCTGCAGGAGATCGATGACCGGCAGGCCCTGGAGCAACTTTTCGATCCGGAGCAGTGGACCCTGATCATCGACGAGGACCGCAACGACTGCCAGGACCTGGCCCTGCGCCAGCCCCTGGTGGCGCGGGGCTTCACCCCGCCCGATTTCGACGCCGACGATGCCCACTTCCTCGCCACCGCGACCTGTTAGGGGTGGAGCTAGAGACCCCCGGCGGGTATCGCTTTTGGGTGTTGGTCCATCACGCCAAGTCCAGGGCCGAAGGCCGGGGCGATACCGAGGCGCGGCGGGCCGGCGCCGCGGCGCGGATCGCAGCTCTCCTGAAGGAGCGCCTGGCCGGACAGCCCCTTGTCCTGATGGGCGACTTTAACGATAATCCCGACGACCGGGCCCTCAATATCCTCGAAAGCGGCGACCCGGCGGCGGCGCGTTTGGAGGACGAGCGCGGTCCTTTCCTCGACAACCTCACCGAGTCTCTCGGGGCCGACGACCAGGTCAGTTTTGGCCGCAACTCTGGCAACGTGGAGGGAGAGCGGATGCAGACCAGGGCGCCGGGAACCCGCCAGCACAACTTTGATCAGTTGCGCACCAAAGTGCACAACGGCGACCAGCTTTTCGACCAGCTCCTCGTCAGCCCGGCGCGGGGGAAAGCCTTCCGCCGGGGCTCGGTTCGGGTCTTCGACCACCCGGCGGCGGCCTGGGGCAACGACCGGGACCGGGCCTCGGACCACCTGCCGGTGTACGCCGATGTTGACCTGCCCGGCGACGCGGCGGCCCCGGTTCTCGCCGCATTCTCGGCGCCGGCCAAAAAGGCGGCGGGGTTGCGCATCGCCACCCCGCTCCCCGACCCGGAAGGGCGGGACGAGAGCCACGAACAGGTCACCCTCGCCTGCGCTGGGGCGGCGGTGGCGCTGAAGGGCTGGAAGCTGTGCGGCCGCTCCGGCAACGAGTGGGCCTTGAGTGGCAGTATCGGGGCGGGCCAGCAGCGGGTCCTTACCCAGCCGGCCGGGGCCTTCTCCCTCAACAACAAGGGGGACAAGGTGTCCCTAATCTCGCCCGCCAGCCAGGAGCACCAGCGGGTCAGCGATAGGCCGGCCAGGTGAGAAGCGGCAATCCCATCGTCTTCCCATCACCGTGAACCCCCACCCAGAGCAGGGACCATGCCCTTTCGCAATATGAGCCCGCAGCGGATGTTCGTGGAGATGGCCGAGGGGCATGTGCCCGAGTGTGCCTTCCGCCGCGGCACCCCCTTTGTCCGCTGGAAGCGGCAGACCCTGCCCAAGGTGATCGACACCCTGGGCGCCTTTCCGGGCCGGGTGCGGCCCAACCCCGAGTTGATGGCCGAGTGGCGGCACGATGGCCTACGCAAGCAGCGGTGGCTCATCGACGTGCACGAAGGGCTCTCCTCTTCGCTGCTGGTCAACTATCCGGCCAAGATGAAGCGGGGAGAGAAGAGGCCGGCCATTCTCTGCTGGTCCGGCCACGGCCCCTTTGGCAAGGAGCCGGTGATGGGCAACGATTCCTCGCCCGAGATGCGGGCCGCCATCGCCGCCCACAACTACAACTACGGACACCAGATGGCCCAGGCCGGCTTTGTCACCTTCTCGGTAGACTGGCTGGCGATGGGCGAGCACAACGAGACCCGCAAGCCCAACTTCCGCAGCCAGGCCGGCGGGCGGGACTGGTGCAACCTTTACTACCTGCACGCCACCATGCTGGGCCTGACCCCTATCTCCATTAACGTGTCGCACGGCATGGCGGCCACTGACTTTGTCTGCGGCCTGCCCGGGGTGGACGGGGAGCGGCTGGGGGTGATGGGTTTGAGCGGAGGCGGCACCATGACTTTGTGGTCGGCCCTGTGCGACGCGCGTTTCCAAGCGGTTGAGATTATCTGCTACAGTGGGCTGTGGGCCCATTTTGGCATCCACGACGTCAACTACTGCGGCATGCAGGTGGCCCCCGGCCTGTACAAGCTGGTGGACCTGCCCGACGCCCAGGGTCTGATCGCACCGCGCCCCTTGCTGGTGGACATCGGGGCGTACGACACCTGCTTCGTGGTCGACGAGGCCAGGGCCTGCTTCGACAAGGTGGAGCGCATCTATCGGGCCGCCGGCGCTGCCAAAAAGCTCGAACTGGATCTCTTCCCTGGCGAACACGGCTGGGGCGGCAACAAGTCGGTGGGATTCTTCAAGCAACACCTGGGACTGGAGTTCTGAGGATGAAGCTGATCGTGTTCTCCAAGATGTTCAAGGAGAAGACCGTTTCCGAGTTGGCGGAACTGGCCGAGAAACTGGGGCTGGAGGGGTACGATTTGTGCGTGCGGCCCGGGTATCCGGTGTCGCCGGAGAACGCCGCCGCCGAACTGCCCAAGGCCGTGCGCCTGCTGGGCGAGAAGGGCCTGGTCATCCCCATGGTCACCGGGAATTTCGACCTGTTCCTGCCCGACCATCCCACGGCGGAACCTCTGCTGGGCGCGATGGGGCAGGCCGGGTTAGGGCTGCTCAAGCTGGGGTACTTTGGCTTCGACCCGCTCAAACAGGACTACTGGCAGGAGGTGGAGCGCATCCGCCGGGCTTTGGCGGGCTGGGAGAAGTTAGGGGCTAAACACGGGGTGAAGGTGTGTTACCACACCCACTCGCACCGCTGCATGGGGCTCAATGCCGGGATGATGGCCCACCTGCTCACGGGCTTCGACCCCCGCCATATTGGTGCGTACCTCGACCCTGGGCACCTGCTAGTGGAGGGGGAGGAGTTCGCCGTGGCCCTGGCCATCCTTAAGGACTATCTCAGCATCATCGCACTTAAGGACGTGTGGAAGAGGAGGGTGGAGAAGAACGGGCACGGGGCGGCCAAGAACGAATGGGTTGAGGCCGGCCAGGGCATGGTGGACTGGACCGAGGTTTTCGCCGGGCTCAAGAGGCTCGGCTATGCCGGTCCGCTCTCAATACACTGCGAGTTCCACTGCGCCCCGGAAGAGTTCATGGGTGCGGTGGTCCGGGAGGTGAGGTTCTTTAGAGGACAGCGGGACCGGGCGCAGGTTTCCTGAAAGGAGAGAGCCATGAGGCGTTTTGCGAGGACCCCTTACTACAAAGGCCCCGATGATCCCGAGCGCAAGGAGTTGCGGGGCACCCTGAAGTTGGGAGAGACGGTGATCGTCGAGACCGTGGGCGGCCACGATCAGGACTACGAGCAGATCGGCCGGCTGCGGGCCGGGGAGGTGATGGAGGTACACCCGCCACGCCATGCACGGCAGGGAGGGCCCTTCTATATCGAGGGGATCAAGGCAGGGGATTGGGTAGCCGTCGAGATCATCGCCATGGAGGTGGGGCCGTACGGCTTCTACCGCAACGGCGGGCCGCACTGGGGGAGCATCCGGCTCATCGCCCCCGTGCGGGAGGGGCTGGTGCATTTCCCGCCCGATTTTGTGGTGCCCATCCGCCCGATGATCGGGTACATCAACCTGGCCTCGGTAGCCCCTTTCGAGATCGACCACGGTGGCAACCTCGACTTCAACGCGGTGCAACCGGGCAGCATCATCCACATCCGCGCACAGAAGGACGGGGGGCTGCTCTTCATGTGCGACGTCCATGCGCGCATGGGGGACGGGGAGCTGACCGGCACTGGGGTGGAGATCGACGCGGCCATCACCCTGCGGGTGAGCCGCTCGCCGGGCTTCCCGGTCAGCGCCCCGGTGGTGGAGAAGACCCGGGTAGTGGAGAGCGCCGAGGAGTTCCTTACCAGCGGCCAGGGGGAGGATTGGGAGGAGGCGCTGAAGATGGCCTGGTCGGACATGGTGAGTCTGATCGCCCACCACTACCAGACCACCAGCGAGTACGCTAATCTGATCGTGGGTACCATCGCCGACGCTCGCCCCGGGTACTCGGCCGGCGGCCTGAACATGCGGGGCCGAACCGGCCATCGCTACGTCACCTGCCAGTTGGCTGTTACCAAGGAACTGCGGCGGACGGGGAAGCCCTACACGCCCTGAGCGGAGGTGAGGTCCGTGAGGTGCCCCTACGGCTTTTCCCAGGGCGCGCCCTGCCCCCTCGCTCGCTCTGGCTCCGGTAACCGGCCCCGCACCATGGGGTCTTCCCACCCAGCCACGCCCTGGGAAATGCCTTCAAGGCACTCTCCCGGTCCTGGATTGCAGACAAAAGGGGCACCCCGTCGAGGAGGTGCCCCTTTTATGTTGTGCTGTCCTGTGGCTCAGTTCTCGTACTTCTGCTTGTACACCGCCTCGCGCAGGCCCTTGATGTAGCCGATGGCAAAGAGCCGGCCGATGGAGGAGTAGGCCGGGTTGCTGTTGTCGTCCCCTTCCATGGTGGGCACATGGTCGGGCCGTAGCACCCCCTCGAAGCCGACCTCTTTGTACGCCTCCATGCAGGCGCGCATGTCGGTCTTGCCATCGTCGTGGAAGGTCTCCTCAAAGTGGTCCGGCGTTCCGCGCACATCGCGGAAGTGGACGAAGTAGATCTTGCCCTGCTTGCCGAACTGCCGGATGGCCGCGGGCAGGTCCTCGGTCATCAGGGTGAAGTTGCCCTGGCAGAGGCAGACGCCGTTGGCCTCGCTGGGGACCAGGTCGATCAGGCGCTGGAAGTTCTCGACGCTGCGCATGATCCGGCCCATGCCGCGGATGGGGGAGAGGGGTGGGTCGTCGGGGTGCATGGCCAGTTTGACCCCGGCCTTCTCAGCCACCGGCAGCACCTTCTGGAGGAAGTACTTGAGGTTGTCCCACAATTGCTCCTCGCTGACCTGGCCGGCCTCGGTGAGGGGGGCGTTGCGCATCATGTTGTGGTCGTATGCGGTCACAAGGGCACCGCCCCGGCCCAGCTTGGTGGTGGTGGTGCGGCTCCAGTTGAAGACCGGCATCCACTCGTAGCACCAGACGCCAATGCCCAGGGCGCCCATGTTGCGGATCAGGTCGCAGGTAACCTCAATCTCCTCGTCGCGGCCGGGCAATCCGAGCTTGGCCTTGTTAAGGGGGGGCCGGCTTTCGAGCACGTTGAAATTGAAGCCGCCGCTTTCGTAGGAGGTCTTGGTGCGCATTAGGGTGATATAGCCCCAGGGCAACTCGTCGCGGCCGACGTTGAGGCCGCGGCTGTGGTCCATGGTCCCGACCACGTGATCGACGCCGCACTGCTTGGCCAGCTTCCAAAGCGGCGAGGGATGCGGGGGGAGGACTTCAGCGATCTTTATCATCTGTGCGCTCCAGTTGAGGGAGGGGAGAGATTTTGCGGCATCAATCTTAGAAATCTCAGCCCCGGCTGTCCATCCCCTGGCCCCAGAGCAGATCCGGGGCGAAGGTGGCGAAGACCAGTTGCTCGTAGGGGTGCTGCTGCCCGGCCTCGTACAGGCAGGCTGCCCGGCCCCCGTCCAGGGCGCAAAGGCAGGAGTAGGCCGCCGGCCCGCGGTGGAGCACCCGGCGGTGCGGCCAGGTGCGGCCCTCGTCGGGGCTGAGGCGCAGGGTCAGGTCCACCCGCTCGCCGGGGCTGGCCGGGTTGCTGAAGAGCAAGGCCCCCGGCCGCTCTCCCTGAGGCCAGCGCAGGCGGCGGATGCTGGCCTGGCAGATGGGCTCGACCAGCTCCGGTGCAAAATCCTGGTCGGTCCAGGTGCGACCCCCGTCGGCGCTGAAGGCCACCTGGCGGGCGCGGTGGGCCGGGTCGTAGTTGCGCATGTTCAGGCAGAGGCGCCCGTCCGCCAACTCCACCACCTCGGATTCGTTGACCCCGGGGCGCGGGGCGCGGCCGCCCAAGTGCCAGGTTGCGCCCCCGTCGTCGGAGTAGATCACGTGGGAGTAGAAGTTGGTGCCGGCCTCGATATGGTCGCAGGGCACCACCAGCCGGCCTGGGTGCGGGCCCCGCTTCAGTTGGATGCCGGCTCCCGGGCCAGTGGCGTACCAGGTCCAGTTCGGGCGCTTAACCCGGCCGGTGATCTCCGCCGGTAAGCTCCAGGTGCGGCCCTGGTCGCGGCTGGAGCAGCAGAAGACGCGGCGAGTGTCCTGGCTGGCCCCGGAGATGATCTGGGCCTCGTGGTCCTCGCCCAGGTTCCAGGTCAGGAGCAGATGGATGGCGCCGGTGCGGGCATCCACCACCGGGCAGGGGTTGCCGCAGGTGTTGGGGCCGTCGTCCCATACCACCTGCGGGGCGGTCCAGGTGCGGCCCCCGTCGGCGGAGCGCCGCAGCAGAAGGTCAATGTCACCGGTGTCGCCCCGGCCGCCCCGGCGGCCCTCGCAGAAGGCCAGCAGGGTCTGGCCGGTGCGGACCAGGGAGGGGATGCGGTAGGTGTGGTACTGGCCCTGGCCGGAGATAAAGAGGGGGAACTGGGTGATCATGGGCCCGCACCACCGTTGGGGGACAGGGGGAAGATACCACCGGGTGCCCCGGAGTGACAACCCTGCGTTGCCGGCAGTTGACAGCGAGCCGGCCATTGCTGATCTAGAGACGGCCCCAGCCGCCCTTTAGAGGAAGGGAAAGGAGACCATGCCGCGAGTGGACCGCGTCGATGCCGCCGAGAAGGACGAGTACCTGATCGACTACCTTTTCGATCTGAACGGCTATCTCATCCTTAAGAACGCCTTTGATCTCCAAGACCTGCGCGAGATGAATCAGTGGGTGAAGGACCACTGGGACTACGTGGAGGGCAAGCGCCGCGGCAAAGACCAGGCGGAGGGAGCCTGGAACGGCGGGGTGGAGACCCACACCTATAGCGGGCCCGACGGGTGCAATTTCCAGAACATCATCGAGGGAGGGGCGGTGTTCCGCCGGCTGATCAACTACCCGGCCTGGATCGGGCACTGCCGGCGCTGGATTAACCCAATCAACGGGGTCTCCATCCACGAGAATCTGCTCAACGTGCGGGGGTCGGGGGGGTACATCGGCATCCACGGAGGTGGGGCCATCCCTCTCTGCTACCTGACCTTCCGCAACGAGCACACCGGGGAGTGGATGGTGGGCCAGATCAACGTCATTGGCGCGCTGGGGGATGTCGGGCCGGGGGACGGGCCCACATCCCTGATTCCGGGCAGCCACAAGTCGGCGATGAAACACCCCAAGCTCACCGAGCAGTACTACCGCAGCGACGATGCGGCCGGCAACCAGATGGGCATGGAGGAGCTGTACCTGGAGGCGGGGGACGTGCTGATGTTCACCGACGCCATCACCCACGGGTCGGCGGCCCGGACCAATCCGGGGTACCGGCGGACCACGCTCTACCGCTATTCGCCCCGCTTTCTGCGCAGCCGCTTCCACTACGTGCCCAGCCGCGAGCTTTGGGCTGAGCTCACGGAGGAGCAGCGCAGCATAATCCAGCCCATCCCGCCGCGCTTCGCCCCTGGGCAGGGGTATTTTCAGGAATAGCGCCTGAAAAAGCCATAGCTTGAGGAAGAAAGGCACGCAGATGGCAGAGTTTCGGGCAGGCATCGCCGGCCTGGGTTTCATCGGCGCGGCCGACCAGGTCTCAGGGGACGCGCTGGGCCAGCGGGTGGAGGACCTGGACGGCACCCATCTGGTGGCGCTCCAGCGCCATCCCCTGGTCAAGGTGGTGGCCGGCAGCAGCCGCGATGCGGGACGCCGCGAGCGCTTTGCCCAGCGCACCGGGGCCAAAGCCTACGCCAACTGGCGGGAGATGCTGGCCCAGGAGCGCTTGGATATCGTCAGCGTGGCCACCTACACCCCCAGTCACGAGGAGATCACCCTGGCCTGCGCTGCGGCCGGGGTGCGGGCCGTGTACTGCGAAAAGCCAGTGGCCCCCACCCTGGGCGCCGGCGAGCGCATGCTGCGGGCCTGCCAGGAGGCCGGAGCCCTGCTGCTTTTCAACCACCAGCGGCGCTTCAACCCCAAGTACCGCCGGCTGCGCGAGCTAGTTGAGGCCGGGGGCCTGGGCGAACTGAGTTCCGTCAACGCCCAATGGGGCACAGGGCGGCTGGGCAACGTGGGCACCCACGTCCTCGACGCCGTCTGCATGGTGACGGGCCGCAAGGCCGAGGCGGTCTCGGGCACCCTCGACCTGGCCGGCAAACCCGACTGCCGGGGCGCGGCCTTCCGCGACCCCGGGGCATGGGGGATGGTGCGGTTGGCCGGCGGACTGATGGCGGTGGTGGATGCCCCGGACTACAGCCGGGCGCCGTACAGTATCGCCTTCAACGGCAGCGAGGGCCGGGCCCTGGCCGGTGGGCGGGAGGTGCGGATCGAGTACTGGGACGGCCGGCGCGAGCACTGGCCTAGCGCGGTGGAGGAGGTCAGCTCCATGGACCGGGCGGTGGGGGAGATCGCCGCCTGGCTGGAGCATGGGGGTGTGTTCTCTTATCCGGCGGCTGAGTCCCTGCACGTGCTGGAGATCATCGTCGCCTTTCACGCCTCGCACGCCAGGAATTCGGCCTGGGTGGACCTGCCCCTGGCTGGGGCCGAGCGCCAGATCGAGGTCCACAGCGGTTAGAATGCAATAGGACCATTCCTTCCAGGGTCAAGTCCCATTGTCAGTTGAAATAGCTCAGGCGTGATGAGCCAATTTCGTTGATGCGGTTAGGTTCAGTTCTTTTTGCAGCGCGTGTCGAAGCAAGGGCAGGTAGGCGACGCCCTTGACCTTTCGCAATCGCGGTTCGATGTCCAGCAGTGCAGCGGCCATCCACCGGGCTCTCTGGGCGGAAGTGCTCCAGTTCTTTACCCGTCTGGTC
>VGJS01000077.1 GCA_016867395.1 Candidatus Handelsmanbacteria bacterium | reverse complement strand
CACCATCTACCCGAGAGCCAGTGCCTTTTCAACTACACATAACCACTCCTGACCTCTCTCATGCAACAACGCCATCTATCGGCGAATCCACCTTACGCACTTGTCCAGCTTTCCCACACCATCATACCTCTCAGGCCAGCGCCTGGCGCAGCCACTTAAGCTTGCGCTGCTGGTGCAGGTTGCCCCCGCCCTCGTGCCCGTTGTACGGATAGACCTCGATGCGCTTCTGCACGCTCGCGGGGAGGTGGTTGTACGAGGCGTAGACCGAAGAGGGCGGGCAGATGTCGTCCCACAGCGCCACCGAGTAATAGGCCTGCTTGACCTTGGTGCGGGTGACCAAGTTCATGTTGTCGAAGTAGGAGAGGGTGGTGAAGGCCTGCTCGATCTTTTCGGGCCAGCGCTTAAGGAAGTTGGTGATCTCGGAGTAGGGGCCTACGGCGATGTCCACCGAACGGCGGAAATGGGAGAGCCAGGGCACATCGGGGGCCATCACCGCCACCCGGTCCGAGAGGCCGGCGCAGGCGATGCTCAGGGCCCCGCCCTGGCTGCCGCCGATGGCCGCCACCCGCTGGGAATCCACCTCGGGGCGGGCGCAGACCAGTTCCACCGCGCGCACAGTGTCGAGGTAGAAGTTGCGGAAATAGTATTCGTCCTTGTCGAGGATGCCGTGGGTAATGAACCCCGACTGCCCCCCGTGGCTGGTGTCCAGCTTCATGCCGGTGTTGCCCCCCTGGCCGCGCGAGTCCATGATGAAGGCGCAAAACCCGTTGAGCACGTGCGGCGCCAAGGCGTGGGAATAATCCCGCCCGCCGGTGTAGCCGATGAACTGCACCACCGCCGGCAATGGTTTCTTTACCTCTCGAGGAGTGAGGAACCAACCGCGCACACGCACCCCGTCGGCCCCGTCGAAGGTGGCGTCGTACACCCTGGCCAGGGGCAGGCTGTCGCTCAGTTCGGCGAACTCCCCGTTGAGGGGCACCTTTTCGCTTTGGACCAGTTGGGCGTCCCAAAAGGCGTTGAAGTCCGGGGCCGCGGTCAGGGCGGGTTTGTACTCGACCAGCTTCTCCAGGGGCCAGTCTATGGAAGCCATCGCTGCTCCTTTGGGTTGGGTTAGAGATTTTCCAGGTCGAGGGTCCTTTCATCGACGAAGAGCTGGCGCAACTCGGCGAGGGCGGGTTCGGAGAGTTCCACCGCGGCGGCGCGAGTGTTCTCCTCCAATTGCTCCACCGTCGAGGCCGAGGGGATGAGCGGGCCCATGCCGGGCATGCGCAGCAGGTAGGCCAGGCTCAACTGGGCCACAGTCAGGCTCTCGCGGACGGCCAGTTCGCCCAGCCGCCGCAGCTTCTCCTGCGTCTCGGCGCTGTTTATCTGCGCCAAAGCCCCTTCGTCTACCAGGCGGTCCCCCTGCCCCACGCTCTTGCCGGGCAGGTAGCGGTCGGTCAGCAGACCGCGGCTGAGCGGGCTGTAGGGGATCAGCGCCATGCCGTTGCGGGCACAGAAGGCCAGCACCCCGCGCCGCCCCTCCCGCTCCCCGTCGAGAGGGTTGAAGCTGTTCTGGACCGCGCAGACCAGCGGCAGGCCGTAGTGGTGGGCCAACTCGCGGTACACCCTCAGGTCGTCCACCGTGGCGTTGGAGATCCCCAGGTACCGCACCAGGTCGCGCCGGCGCAGGTCCGCCACCGCCTCCAGGGATTCCTCCACTGGGGTGTGGGGGTCGGGGCGGTGGAACTGCAACAGGTCGATGCGATCCACCCCCAGCCGGTCCAGGGAGGCGTACACGCTGTCCAGCACATTAGCCCGGGACAGGCCGCAGTGGTTGGGGCTGATCCCGTCCATGGCCCCGGCCATCTTTGTGGCCAGCACGATGTTGCGCCGCTCCCCCGGATGAGCACGGAACCACTCCCCTAGCACCCGCTCCGAGTTGCCCGAGGATTCGTTGTAGCGGTTGGCCGTATCCCAGAAGGTGGCCCCCAGCTCCAGGGCCCGGTCGAGGATGCGGAGGGCCAGGTCACGGCCCACGCGCGCCTTGTCCCCCCTTTCAGGGTAGCCCATCTTCCAAGTGCCCAGGCCCACCCTCGAGACCCGCAGGCCGGCTTTTCCCAGATTGATGTAGGGCATCTCGTTGAAGCTGTCGAAGCCGAAATTCAGGCCGTAAAAACGGGTGTCGTATGCCATTGTCCTCTCCTTCAGGCCAGCGCGATCACTGCGGTGCGGGCCGGCAGCGAGAGCAGCCGGCCGTAGTGGGTGACCTCGGCGCCCCCGGCCACCTGGAGGGGCTGCTGCACCACGAAATCGGCGAAGTGCGGGGCGTTGTACGCCACGTACGCCGGGAAGAGCCGCTCGATCTGCCGCACCGCCGGCAGGGAGAAATCCGGAAAGGCCAGCGGACCCGTATCCACCTGGAACACCACCTCGATGTCGTTGACGTTCATAGTCTTGATCGGGAACTCCAGCAGGGCCCGCTCCCCTGCTCCTCCCTCGATCTCCACTCTTCCCACCAGGGGCACATTCGCCAGCGAGGCCTGCACCATCTGGGCCGGTCCCGCCAGCTGCTGGCCCTCCGCCCGCACCAGATGCTGCGGCACCGCTTCGAAGCGGCCCTGCCACAGCCCCTGCTCCTTCCAGCCGGCGTGGTGGCTCGACTTGGTGCGGAAGATGGCGTACTCCTCTTTGGAGAAGATGCCGCAGAAGTCGTAGTTGTCCTGGTGGAAGAGCCCTTCTCTGGCAAAGGTGTGCTCCGACTTGCAGGAGGCGAAGAAATAGTAGCTCTGCTCGCGTCCCCCGGCGCTGATCCGGCATTCGGCCTCTACCTGGAGCCGGGCGTTGTTCCCCCGGCCCGGGGTCACGAAGGTGACGAAGGAGCGGCTGAAATCGAGGACCTGCATGGCAGTCCCCTCCTCAGCGCACCTGCCAGCGGGCCCGCACCGGGTGCTGTGAGGCCCGGGCGAAGAGCTCCTTCCACTGCTTGGACCCGTCGTCGGGCCAGGGCTCCATGCGCACTCCCTCGGCATAGGCCGGACCGTGGCCCCCGCCGAAATAGCCGTAGCCCTGCCCGGTGTTAGCCATGTACACGCAGCTGTTGTCCGGATACACCACGCAGTTGATGATGCGCGGGGGCGGGGCGTTGAAGGGCAGACCCTGGTCGCGGAACTTCCTGATTTCCTTCTCAGGCACCTGGTACTTCTGCATCGCCTTCTCGTCCACCTCCACCCCCAGGCCCGGGCCACTGGGCACCTGGTGGTACCCGCCGATCACCTCGATGGGTTTCTTGAGCAGCTGGTGGCTGTAGAGGTTGACACAGGTGATTGCCGGCCAGGTGGCGTTGGTCAGCACCGCGCCCAGGTGGGCCGCCCAAGTGGTGGTCAGGCCGTTGCCCACCAGCTGCAGCCAGAAGGGCATCTGCGCCTCGGCGCTGAGGATGCCCTGGCGCACCACCGCGGACTTGCCGGCGCAGAGCACAAAGCCATCCACCACCTCCTCGCGCACGCAGGTGATGTACGGCGGCGATCCGAAGTGCATGGCCACCGGCCGGCTGGTGGCCCGGCGGATCTGGCGGTTGCCCAGGATGTCGTTCTGGGGGATGGGCGACTCGTACATGGCGACGATTGGATATCTCTCGAGCTTCTTGATGATGGGGATGGCGCTGGCAGCGTTCTGCCAGGTCTGGTTGGGGTCCAGGTCCAGCTTGAAATGCGGCGGCACCACCTTTGAGATGGCGTCCACCTGGGCGACGATGTCGAACCAGGGCCGGGGCTTCAGCTTGAAGCTGGTGTAGCCCTTAGCCACCGCGTCCTTTGCCTCGGCGGCCCAGTCCTTGGGCGGGGCGTCGATGGACCACCAGGAAATGGGCACCCAGTCGCGCACCTTGCTGCCCAACAGCTCGTACACCGGCACTCCCAGGATCTTGCCCACCACATCGAAGAGGGCCATCTGTAGGCCGGCCCCCAATGTATCGTCGTTCATCATCAGGGCCGGACTCTGGCCCTTGACCTTCTCCACCGCCTGGTCACTGACCCTGGCCCAGGTGTAGTGGATCACCGTCTCCCCCCAGCCCACGTGGCCGGTGTCGGTCTCCACGCGGCATAGTTCGAGGATATTCCAGTTATAGACCTCGCGGGCGGTGATCCTCTGCTGCCTGGGGGTGAAAGGCACCTGCACCACGGTGCGCTTGATATCGACGACCTTCATCGCGTGCTCTCCTTTATCAGAATACGATCTCGCGGCCCAGACGGGCCGACTCGTAGCATCCGTCGATCACCTTCTGCAGATTCAGCAACTGGCGGTGATCCTGCATCTCCCAGGGTTTGCCCTGGCGCAGCCGGCTGATGATGTCGGCGTCCTGCAGGCGCACGCTCTCCCCCCAGCCGTCCTGCCAATCCTTGCGGCCCTGCAGCTCGGGGGTGCGGTCCACCACCTTCCCCTCCTCATCGATCTTCACCGAGAAGGGCCCGCTGTTCATCAGGGTGCCCCGGGTGGTCACCAGCTCGAAGCGGTGCCAGTCCTTCACCTCATCGCACCAGTTCCCCTCCAGCAGGTAGGTGGCCCCATTGTCGAATCGGACCAGGGCCATGAGCAGGTCCTCGGCGTCGAAGCGGGCGCTCAGCTCCGGGCTGAGCGCCTTGCCGCGCTTGCCCGGGAAGAGGCGGCGGGTGGAGGCGCTGACCGAGACCGGGTTGGGCGCCCCGCCCACCCAGATGGCCAGGTCCAGGCCGTGGATCAGGGTGGAGGCCAGCACCCCCCCACCCGACTTGGCCACCTCGTAGTGCGGCCCCCACACCGGCGGGCTGTGGTGACAGCCCCAGGCCTTGCAGAAGACCGGGTCTCCCACCTCCCCGGAGACCACCAGTTCGCGCAGGTACCGCGAGGTGGACATGTAGCGCATGTTGGTGCCAACCTGCACCTGCTTGCCGGCCTTGGCGGCGGCCCCCAGCACCTGCTGGGCCTCCCCGCGGTTCATCATGAAGGGCTTCTCACACAATACGTGGGCGCCGGCCTCGATGGCCGCCAGGCACATGGCGGCGTGGGTGTTGGGCATGGTGGCCACGATCACCAGATCCAGGTCGCCCCCCTCCAGCATCTGGCGGTAGTCCCTGGCGGCCCGGGCCTGAGGCCAGAGCTGGCTGGCCTTGGCCAGGCTTTCCTCGCTCAGGTCACAGTACGCGGCGACCATCGCCTCGCTCTCTCCCAATTCGCGGATCACCCGGCAGTGGTTCTGCCCCTGGGCTCCGCAGCCGATCACTCCCACACGCACGGGGCGATCCATCATCGCGGCATATCCTTTCTAGCGGGTGGCTTGGTAATAGCGTTTGAAGGGCCGGGACTCCAGCCCCTTGTTGTCGAGTTCAACCCCTAAACCGGGTCCTTTGGGCAGGTCCAGGTACCCGTCGCGGCTTTTGAGCACCTCGGGGTTGCGCAATAACTGGGTGGCCAGGCGCTCGTCCCCCTCGTTGCCAACGGTTTCAAGGATATGGCCGTTGCGGATGAAGGCCATCGCCTGCAAGCCCTGGGCCACCGACAGGGGGCCGTTGGGGTTGTGGGGGGCCATGGCGATGTTGTTCATCGCCGCGATGCCGGCCAGCTCGCGGAACTGCCCGAAGCCGCCGCAGTTGCCGATATCGGCCTGAAAAATATCGACGGCCTGCTCGGTGAGCATGGCCACCATGTTGCGGTCGTAGATCGTGGCCACCCGTTCCCCAGCGGCGATGCGCGGTCCTCCGCAGGCGTACGCGGCCTCCTTGAGCAGGCGCAGGCCGCGGATGTCCTCGGGGGGCAGGGGTTCCTCGATGAGTTCCACCACCCCGGCCAGTCCCTGCACCAGGCGGGCGGCAGTGGCCCCGCTCAGGCGGGCGTGGCAGTCCACCCACAGCTCCACCCGGTCCCCGTGCACCTTCTTGGCCCGCTCGAAGAAGGCCATCACCTCGTTGAGGACTGCCGGCTCCACCCACTGGTGTTCGTTGTGGCTGCCATCCACCCGGCCCTTGGTCCCCGAGTACGCCGCCCCGCCCAATTGGTACTGGGCGCCGTCGGCGGAGACCTTCTTCACCTGGCCGTAGTACACCGGCAGGGTGGTCTTGACCACCCGGTAGCCGCGCGAGAGGGCCTGGCCCACGTTGTCGGCGTACTCCTGGGGGTCGCTCCCCCCCGCCACGTGGCAGTAGACCGGCACCCGCTCGTAGGTGGGCCCGCCGAAGAGCTCGTAGATGGGCTTGCCCACCTCCTTGCCCTTGATATCCCACATGGCCATCTCCAGGGCGCTGATGGCCGTCACCGCCACGGTGCCGATGGTCCACTGGTTGTCGCGGTACATGCGCTCAAAGTGCAGAGCGGGCTGGCGGGGGTCCTGGCCGATGAGGCCGATGTTGTCGGCGATATTCTCGATGGCCTTGAGGGTGGCGTCGTCGAAGCGCTTGGTGACCACCTCGGAGATGCCGGTGAGGCCCTGATCGGTGTGCATCTGGGTGATGATCAGGTTGCGGAAATCGGCGTCCACCAGACGGACGTCGATGGCGGTGATCTTCATCTCTGCCTATCCAACTGGACGGTATGGCCGCTGGCCCCGGCCCGGTATGCGGCCTCGACGAACTGCAACGCCTTCAGGGCATCCTCGCCGCCGGTGATGAATCGACTTTGGTGGCGGAAGCTGGCGATAAAATCCCGCACGAAGAGCTGCCCCATACTGCCCCCGTACCCTGGCGCCTCGCGGGGGGTGAAGCTGAGTTGGCGGTGGCCAGCCGTTTCCCAGCCAGGGGCATTGCTGCACACCTGGAGGGCGTGACCGGCCCCCTCGAAACCCCACATCTGCCAGGTGGCCTCTCCGGACTCGCCGCGCAGGCACAGGTAGAAGTCACCGTACCGCTGGGTGAGCAGGTACCCGGCGTGGAGGCTGCCCAGGGCGCCGTTTGAGAGGGAGAAGCTGTGGGCCGAGACGTCCTCCACGTCGATGCCAGTCGCACTGAGGGTGGCCTGCATGCCGCAGACGGCGCGGTACTCCAGCCCGGTGAGATAGCGGATCAGGTCGATGGTGTGGATGCCCAGCCAGTGGAGGATGCCTCCCCCGGCGCGGGGGCCGGAGAAGAGCCAGTGGGCGGGATTGCGCTGCTGCACGGTGCTGGTCACTACCCGCCCCTCCACCGAGAGGATGCGGCCCAAGGCGCCCCCGTCGATCAGGCGCTTTAGTTCGGCCACTACCGGGTGCAGGCGGTTGACAAAAGCCGCGGCCCAGGGCACCCCGGCGCCGGCAGCCACCTCGTTGAGGCGGGCCAGGTCCGCAGCGGTGCGGCCGGCGGGTTTCTCGACGATACAGGGGATGCCGGCGCCCAGAAGGATTTCGGCGGCGGCAGGGGCCTGGTCGTTGGGCAGGGAGACGATGGCAAAGTCCGGAGCGCCGGCCTGGAGCAGGGCCGCCGGGCTCCTAAAGGTAGCGATGCCCTCGGGGGCGTCGCTTTCTCCATCGCAGGCCAGCACCTGGCCGACCTCGGGGCTGTGTCTCAGGGTCTGGAGCCACCCCTGGCTGTGCGGAGCGCTCAGCCCCACCAGCGCGGCCTTCACCGGCATGCCACCGCCCTGCCCTCCTTGGCCGAGGCGTAGAGGTTTTCGAGCAGGGCCACGGTGCGCCTTCCCTCGCGGCCGTCCACCCGCAGCGGGGTGCCCTTTTCCAGGGCCGAGACCATGTCCTCGATCACACTGTGCAGGGGATTGGCGATGTTGTTCAGTTTCTCTTCCAGCCCTTCGCCAAAGACCCGCATCCTCCCCTCCAGCACCGCATCGATGAGCACCCCGCCCCCACTGCCGTGTACCTCGGCGCTGAAGTACTGGCTGGCCGGGAAGGTGGTGGTGCCGAGGATGGTCCCCTTGGCGCCGCTGGGGAAGTTGAGGATGGCCATGCCCAGGTCTTCTGTCTCGATCTGGTGGTTCATGATCGCGGTCTCGGCGTAGACCCGCACCGGGTCCCCCATGAACCACAAGAGCAGGTCGAGCAGGTGGGAGCCCTGGTTGGCCAGGGATCCGCCCCCGTCCATGGCCCAGGTGCCGCGCCATCCCGTGCCGTGGCGGAAGTAGTCCTGGGAGCGGAACCACTTGAAGCGCACCTCGCCGAGGATGGGCTGGCCCAGCCATCCCAGCCGCAAGGCCTCGGCCACCCGGTAGTTGTTGTCCACGTACCGGCTTTGGTAGTCCACCGCCAGCTTCACCCCGGCCTCGTCGCAAGCCCCGATGAGCTGGTCGCAGGCCGCGGTGCTCACGTCCATGGGTTTGGTGGTGATCACGTGCTTGCCGGCCCGTGCCACCTCCACCCCGATCTTGGCGTGCAGGCCGCTGGGGGTCATCACCATCACCACCTGCACCTCGGCCCGGCCCAGCGCCTCCTTTAGAGAGATAGTCCAAGGCACCCCGAACTCCTCCCCCACCTTCTGGGCCAGTTCGGGGTTGAGGTCCACCACCATGTTCAATTCGGCGCCGGCGGTTTCGACAATCTGTTTGGCCCGCGCCCGGCCCATGCCCAGCCCCACCACCGCGAATCCGATCATGGCCGCTTCCAGACCTCCTCCAGGCGCCCCAGCGCCGCCGGGGGCAGCGGGCCCAGCGCCTGGGCTTGGGCCGCGGCTTCTAGCTGCTCTATGCTGGAGATGCCCACCAACACCGAGGAAAGCCCCTCCTTGCCCAGGGCGAAGCGCACTGCCGCCTCGGCCAAGCTCCCGGCGTGCCCTTCCTCGACCAGGAAGGAGAAGCGCCCAGCCCGGTCCACGTCAGCGGCGAAATCTGCCGAGGTGGAGATGGGACCCACCGAGGCGGCGGCCACCGGGTGGCGTTCAGCGCTGCCGCTGAGTGCCCCCCCGGCCAGCACCCGAATGGCCACCACCCCCTTCCCCTGCCCGGCGGCTCTGTCGATCAGCTGTCCGTAGTCCTGGAAGGGGAACCCCGCCGGGGCCGGCCGCCCCCCGGTGGGGTTGAGCAGGTTGTAGCAGGTCTGGAGGGCCTCGAAGCCCCCCAGGTCCAGCCCCTGATGCACGGCCCCGGTGTCACCCAGGCCGTTGAAGCCGAGGTACCGCGCCTTGCCCTGCTGCCGGAGTTTCTCCAGTGCCCTCAACACCGGCTCCAGATCCGAGATCCCGGCCTGGGTCTTGTGGCGCTGCACGCCGAGAAAGTTGTGGAAGTAGAGCAGGTCCACACAGTCGCGGCCCAAACGCCGCAGGCTCGCTTCGGCATGGGCGACGACCCTGGCTCCGAGTTGGTCGAAATCCGGCGGGGCCAGAAAGACCTTGGTCGCCACCAGCACCGGGGCCCCCAACTCGCGCAGCACCGCGCCGAGGTTGGCCTCGGACTGGCCGCTGCCGTACATGGAGGCAGTGTCGAAATAGTTGATCCCCAGCTCCAGCGCCCGTTCCACGGCCCCTCGCATGGCCGGGTACTCGCCCTTGACCAGCAGCCCACCCACGGCCCCGCAGCCAAAGCCCAGGGCGGAGACCTGGAGGCCGGTGCCGCCCAGGGAGCGGTATTCCATCAGTCCCGCCCCTTGAGGAACTGGACGATGTAGTCCTTGGCCCGCAGGATGCCCTCCTGCTGCAACTCGGGGGTGGCCCAGAAGTGGTGGTCCTCCAACTCCACGCTCAGCACCCCGTCGTAGCCGAACTCCTCCAGCCTCCGGATCACCAACTCCCAATCCACCGAGCCCTCGCCGGGGATGGTGTAGCGCCACCAGCCTTCACCAAAACCATAGGTGTGACCGTAACTCTCGCCGAGGATGCCGCTCTCGTAGAGCTTCTCCTGGATGATCTCGGTGTCCTTGAGGTGGACGTGTTTGACCCGCCCGCCGAACTCGTGCAGGAGGCGCACGTAGTCGATCTGGAGGCGGGCAAAGTGCGAGGGGTCGTAGCAGATCCCCAGGTTGGGCGAGGGGATGGCGGCGAAGATCCGGCGAAGGCTCTCGGGGCTGCAGCCCAGGCTGGGGTACGCCGGCCCGGGGCCGGGCCAGGGCTCGATGGCGATACTGACCCCCTCCTTCTCGGCGTGCTCCACCACCTTGGGGTACACGTTGCAGAAGACCTCGAAGGTCTTGGCCCGCGGCTGCAGCGGGTTGTCGGGTAGAAGCACGGTAAAGTAGGTGTGGCCGCCGAAACGGGCGATGGCGCTGAGGTCCTTCTTGAGGCTGGCCAGGCCTTCCTTCTGTTTGGCTTTGTCATCACTGAGCAGCCCTCCGGCCCGGCCGTCGCAGGTGCCGATACTCAGGCCCAGCTTCTTGCAGGTCTGAGCGATCTCCTTGGTCAGGGGAGGAGTATCCACTGCCTCGAGGCCATTGTCGACCAGCCACTGGCAGTAGCCGTCGAAACCGATCTGGCGGGCAAAGCCCGGGAGACGAGTGCCGACTTTCATCGCGTTTTCCTTTCTGGTGTAGGATCAGGTGGCAGCAAGGGCTGGCCGCGCCTGCGCCGCCTCTTCCTCGGCGCGCCAGCGGGCCAGTTCCCCCTCTGGATCGACCCGCTGGCTGATGATCAGCGAGACCAGGGAGATCAGGGCCCCGATATAGAAGATGATTTGATAGCCGAAGTAATGCCAGATCACCCCGCCGGCCAGGGGCACGAAGACCGAGGCCACGTGGTTCATGGTCACCCCCATGGACAGGGTGGGCTTCAGTTCCTCGGGCGGGGCGATCTTGTGGACGTAGGTGGTTAGGGCGATAGCGCCGAAGAAGATCAGGTTGTCGATGCAGTACAGGGTGTAGAGGGTGAGCTGGTGCTCGACCAGGGCATAGCCGAGAAAAACGAAGATTAGGCCCAGGTGGCTGAGGCCGAGCATGAGCCGCTCGCCGAAGCGGTCCACCAGCCGGCCCATCAGCGGGCCGGTAAGAGTGACCAGGGTCTGGTTGATCAGAACCAGGATCATGGTGGTGGCCACCGGCATGGCGTGGACCTTGATCAGGGCGAAGATGGCGAAGGTGATGAACATCTGCTTGCGGCAGCCTTGGAGGATCTGGAGGACATAGTAGAGGGTATAGCGCCGCTTGAGGACCCAGGCCCTTTCCTTCTGCGCCGGCTTTGTGTGCTCGGCAAAGAGGATGGCCACCCCGCCCAGCACCGCCGCGGCCCCGCCCACAAGGAACATCCCTTCGTAACGCAGATAGTCCAGCAACACCATGCACCCGCCGATGGCCAAGAGCCAGGCCACCGCCCCCACGCTGCGCAGCCGCCCCAGCCATTTGCCCTTGTCGCCGGGAGGGGTGAAGGTGAGGGACATGGTCTCCCCCATCGGCGCCCAGCAGTGGAAGCCGATGCTCCAGACTACCGAGAAGAGGGCCAGGGAGAAGATCGAATCCACCTGGGCATAGGCGGCAAAACCGATGCCCATGATGATCAGGGCCACGCCGGCGATCAGGGGCGGGGCCAGGTGCATGACCAGGCCGATGAAGAGGGCGTTGAGGAAACCGGGCACCTCGCGCAGGGCCTCCACCGTGCCTAGCTGGTGGGCGTCGATGCCCAGCCGGTCAACCACAAAGTTGTTGTAGAGGGTCATCTGGACGCCGAAGAAGATGCCCACCGAAAAGGTGGCGGCGGCCAGCAGGGAGAAGTTGCGGTTCCAGCCGGCAAAGGGGTTGCCCATCGGGGGGTCGCTCCTGATCGACAGCCCCCAAACAAAGACCACGCCTCGCCCTCTGTCAAGGCGCTTGACGGGGTGGAAGCGCGGTTTTAAGCTCAGGACGGAGAAAGGAGCCCGCTATGGCAGACGAGCGCGTCTTTGTCGGCGATCTGACCCGCAGGGAGTTTCGCGAGCGCATGAAGGCCGGGACCATCAAGGCCGCGGTGGTGCCGGTGGCCGCCACCGAGCAGCACAACGAACACATGGAGATGATCCACGATACCCTGCACGTCACCTACATGGCCGAACAGGCGGCCAAACGCCTGCACCCGCAGGTGGTGGTGGCCACCCCCATACCCATCGGGGTCTCGGAGCACTGGATGGAGCACATCGGCACCCTGACGGTGCGGCCCGAGATCTTCTGCGAGTACGTCTACGACGTGTGCAATTCCTTCAAACGGGCCGGGATCAAGAACGTCCTCATCCTCAACGGCCACGGCGGCAACGTGCGCCCCATGAGCCGGCGCCTCGACGAGTACCGCGAGAAACTGGGGATCAACCTGCGCTTCCACTCCTACTGGGACGTGTACGACCCCCGCCTGGTCCACGAGGTCATGGAGCGCAAGAGCCTTCCGGGCCACGCCGACGAGTACGAGACCTCGACGATGTTGGTGCTGGCCCCCCATCGGGTCCACCCCGAGGCCATCGACAACGAATCCGCGGCCCTGGGCCGGCGCGAAAAGGGGGAGAAACTCATCGAGCCGGCGGTGGCGGGGGTGGCCGAGCTTCTGCGCCGGATGATCGCCGGTGACGAGATCGACCTGCAGCCAGTCACCTTCAGGCCAGAGGGCCGGATCAGCATGCTCACCGGCAAGCCGGTCTGAAAACAAAAGCCCCGCTGGCCCGTGGGCCGGCGGGGTCAGCGTCCCCGGATCAAGCCTCCCCTACTGCAATAACTCCTTGAGAACCCGGTAATCGCTCTCGCGCAACTGGCTGACGTGGACGTAGCGCAGCCGGCCGCCAGGGGCGATGAGCAGGTGGATGGGGATACCCGACTGGGGATCGATCTGGTACTTGGTCAGCCAGGGGAAGAGCGCCTCGTAGCTCTTGAGCCGCACCGAGACCCCCGGCGCCATGCCGGGTCGCTGCTTGAGGAAGTTGGCCAGCACCCCTTCCTGCTCGTCCACCGATAGGTACCACAACTCCACCGGCACCCCCTCGGCCTGGAGCCGGGTCCGCCACTCCTCCATCATCGGCATCTCCCGGACGCAGGGGCCGCACCAGGTAGCCCACAGGTTGAGCCACACCCAGCGGTCGGAGGGGAAGGCGGGGGTCGAGCCTCCGGGCCGGGCCGGGGCCACCGCGGGCAGCTCCACTAGCGGGCCGCTGGCCGCCGGGAAGGAGAGGTCGGCCCACTTGCCGGCCGAGGCGGCCGCCGCCTCGGGGTTGGCCTTGACCGCGGCCACCCGCGAGGAAGGAGCGGCCTCTGGCTCGCGGGGGCCGGCCCCGCAGCCCAGGGCCAGGAGCAGCAGGGCTAGAGCTGGCAATCTATCCAGGCGATGAAAGCGGAGCGGTTGAGTTCGGCGGCCGAACAAGGGGCCTCCGGGTGGGAACGGGTCCAGGAACAGAAATTCTCCCCCAATTGGGCGAACTCCTCCCCCAGCCACAACAAGCCGACCTCCTTTTCGAGGTCTGGGTCGCTGAAGCGGGCCTGGAGGTGGTCGAGCACCGCCTTGCCCCGCCGCTGGGAGAGTTCGCGGTTGTGCTCCACCGAGCCTTCAGGGGAGGCCCGCGAGACCACCAGGAAGTAGGAGGCACCGCGCTGGTCGGCAAAACTCTTCTCCAGCAGGGCCATGGCCGCCGGGTCAAGTTGGGAGTTGTCTTGCTCGAACTGGATGATGGCCACCCGCTCCTGTAAGGGCAGGAAAAGGGCGTTGAAGTCACCGCTGGACATGGCCGCTACGCTCTTAGCCTCCAGGGGCTGGCATCCCCTGCCGCCGCTGGCGCTGACCAATCCGCAGGAGGTCAACACCCGCCGCAGGATGGTCCGCAAGGGGCCAGAGCAGTAGCCCTCGTCAGCGGCGCTGGCCACCGCCACCTGCGAGGCCCGGCCGCTGCTCTCGTCGAGCCGGGCCGAGGCCGCCCCCACCCACACCACCACCAGCGCCGAGATGGCGCCCAAGGTGGCCAGGCCGATGATATAGTGGAGCTTCGCCTGTTTCATCGGTTCACCTCATTGGTCTAACATGCGACTCAGCGCGTATTCCAAGCCGAGGTCGGTGTCTTCGTCGCACAGCTTCTGGTTGTTCACGTAAAGTTGGGGGGTAAGCACGGGCAGGGAGTTGGCCACTGCCCAGCGCAGGGAGCGGTTGAGCCGGGTCTTCACGTCGGGTTTGCCGACGCAGTTGGCCAGCTTGGGGAAACGCTTTTTAATCTCCTCGTAGATCCGGGCGTTGTCCTCAGCGGCCACCTGGCGCAGGTGCTCCTGGTTGTCAAAGGCCCACTTAAGCACCTGGGGCAACTGGTCCCCGGCGCACAGGAGCGCCTCGCTGACCCCGCAGGCCCCGGGGTGCAGGGACTCCCCCACCATCCAGTTGCATTCCTTGTCGAGGGGAAAGAGCACCGCCTCTAAGTCGAGTTGCTCGATGAGGCCGCTGGCTTCGAGGCGATCGCTGAAGCTCTTGCAGGCCGGGCAGAGCGGATCCAGAAGCTCAAGGGCCGGCACCCCGCCGTGGGCCTGGTGCAGGGCCAACCGCACCTTGTACTTATCCTCCGGGCTGGCCAGTTGCCCGCAGTCCCCAGGGGCGATGGCGTAGCCGGGCTTCAGGGCCAGGTACAGGAGTAGGGGCACAGCGACAAAGGCCACCCCCTCGCCCAGGTAAAGACCGTACTTGGGCGGGCTGCCCTCGGAGGGCTCCGCGGCGCTGCCGGCATTGACCAGCAGGGCGCAGACAAAGACCCCCAGCGAGGCCACGTAGATGCCCACGCAGAGCTTGCAAACAACCCCGATAAGGGTGTAGGAGACGTAGACGTAGATGGCCGAGACCGCCACGGGAAGCAATGTGGCCAGCACCAGGAAGCGGGTCTCACGGCGGTCCTGCTCCACCTGGCGCAGCCACAAATCCAGGGCGCGGAAGAAAAGGAAGGCGAAGACCGCCAGGGCCGGCAGGGCGATGGGGATGCCGCCCCAGGTCAGGGTGCGGAACACCGAGGAGTACGGGCTCATCAGCACCGCGTGGCAACCCGAGGTGCCGTGGACATCGGCCGAACCGAGGCCGGGGATGTAGGAGCAGGTGATGGAATGGACCTGGCGGTCCAGGTGGGCGATGAAGTCGTAGCTGGAGAAGGCCGCGAAGACCAAGCCCAGGAGGGCAAAGGCCATCAGGGCGAAGACCGAGTTGCGCTGGGGGCGGTTCACCGGCTTTCCCTCCTCGTGTAACTGCGCCATTGTCCAAAGTTTAGCACCCCTTCCACCTATTGTCAAACCAGGGTTTACAGACTCATTTGCCGGCTTTGCCCCACCCGCGTTGGTTAAAACATTGCGCCACCAATCCCGAGGAGGTAAATCCGTGGAACTGCTGGCCGCCGCCATCCCCGCCAGCCCGATCCTCCTATGTGGGGGATCGGCCTGCTGCTGCGCCTAATCCCCTCCCCCAGGCAGTTCCTGGGCTGGAAGCCTACGCCACCGCGGTGGTGGGGGCCATCCTGGGCCTGGTGCTCTACACCTTGCAGGAAAGGCAGCGCGTACACCGCGCCGAGTTGGGCCGGCAACTAGAAACCGTCACCCACCGCCTCGACGAAATGTGCCGCCAGCTGGTGCAGCAGTTGGAGGAGAAGGCCGATCTGACCGCCTCGGAGTTCGAGATCCGCGCCTGCCTCCAGCACGAGAAGGAGGGCTACCGCCACACACAGGAGGAACTGAGATCTCAACGCCCAGGCGCAGCGGGGCCGGGAGTATCAGGCCCAGTTGGACCGCCAGCTGCAGGGCCGCTTCCAGCGCGAGGAGGACAGCTAACAGCACCTGAGCAGCGGCCTGGAAAGACAGCAGAGCGGGTTGGGCGGGAACCTCGACGCCTTTGGCGCGGCCCAGCCGCCAGGCCCCACAGTTGCAGGAACTCCAGACCCAGCTTTCCGCCCTGTCCCGGATCAGCGACGCGGTGGACAGTCTGTACCGCTGGCTCAAGGAATAACCCCGAGGAGACGAAAATGCGCCTCGCCCTTGCCCTGCCCGTGGCCCTTTTGGCCTGCGGCAACCAGACCTCCACCGTCGGCGACGACGCCCAGGCCCTGGCCCAGCTTCAGGAGGAGTTGCACCAGGCCAACGCGGTGATCGACTCCCTTAAATACACGGTGGACGCCTCCAACCAGATCATCGACTGCCTCCGGGCCCAGGTATCCAGCTTGCAAGAGGTGGACGCCCGCCTCTACGAGTCGGTGCAGCAGCTCTACGCCAAGCTGCGCAACTGGCGCACCCAGGCCGAGAACCAGCGGGAGCAGAACCAGGAGATGAGCGCAGAACTGGAGCGCCTGCGGCGGGAGAAGCACAGGGACCGGCAGACCATTGCCAGGGTTCGCCGCGAGGCCGACAGCCTCAACTCGGCGCTCCTGGACGCCAACGGGGCCTTGCGCCGGCAGGTGGGCCACCTCGACCAACTCCGGGACAAACTGGCCCTGGCCAGGGGTGAGGCAGCCCAGGCCGTCCAGGTCTTCCCGGCCGGGGAGCAGTCCCTGCGCGAGCCGGGCTATATGGAGACCGGCCGCAAGATGTTTCGCAAGAGCTACGAGCTGATCAAACCCCTCGACCCGGCCGACCCCCGCCTGCGGCCCGTCCCCATGGGCCAGCCCCTCGAACTGGAGGGGGACCTTTGCGGCCTGGCCGACCGCTACGGCCGGCTGCGGGAGGGCAGCGATTTCGCCCAGGAGAAGCTGGCGGGGCGGGTGCGGGTCACCTTCACCAATCCCCTGCTCCAGGGGTCCGAGGTGGTGGCGGTGGTGGGAAACTAGGGAGGCGGGACCGCCTCCAGCCGGGTCCGGAGACCCTGGCCCAGGGTGCGGAGGGCGGCGGCCTGCTCCGCAAATTTGGCCGCTGCCCCCGGGGTGGGGGCCACCGCCTCCAGCAGGCCGAGGCGCTGCACCTCCTGCTCCAGGGCCTCCACCACGGCCCCGGCCTCTGCCCGCCGGGCCAGGCGCAGGTATCCCTCAAAGAGCTGCTGGTATTCCTTGGGTTTGGCCAGGTAGTACTCCACCCGCAACTTGAGCAGGCGCAGGGTCTCGGCCTCCTTCACGCTGTCGGGGTTGACCCCTTGCCCGGAGTCGGCCGGCGCCCCGCCCCCCTCGGCCCCGAGCTGGCCCAGTAGCCCCTCCCACTGGGCGGCCGCCCCCAGCAGGGCCTGGCGCTGGGCCCCGGCCGCGGCCTGGGCCTGGCTTAGGAGTTCGGCCCGCCGCCGGGCCGCCCCCTCCACTACGGCAAGGGCCTGCGTCGAATCCCCGAGAAAGCGGTACAGCCGGAGGAGGGGCAGCCAATCTCCCTGGCGTTTGGGGTAGTAGTCGGCCTGGGCCTGCAACTGGAAGGCCAGCCGCTTCACCTCCTCCTCCAGGCCGCGGCCCAGGGGTTGCCACAGCGGT
>VGJS01000076.1 GCA_016867395.1 Candidatus Handelsmanbacteria bacterium | reverse complement strand
ACCGCCAAGCGGGTGTACAAGCCGGGCATGCCCATGTACCAGGCCCTGCTGCGCATCATGAAGAACCGCGGCACCGAATTCGACGACGATACTGTCGAAGACTTCATCAAGGTGCTGGGGCTCTATCCCGTGGGCAGCCTGGTGGAGATGAACAGCAAGGAGCAGGCCATCGTCATCGAGCCCAACCCCCTCGACTCGAAGAAGCCTAAGGTGGCCCTCCTGACCATGCCCAACCAGAAACCCCGCGCCGTGCCCCTGCTGGCCAGCATGATCAAGCGCTCCGAGGCGGAAGGCCGCGAGATCGTCAAGGTGCTGAATCCCGAGGATTTCCAAGTGGACGTAGAGGAGATCATGAAAGAGGTGAAGGAGCGGGGCGAGACCACCGATAGAAGGCGGCGGTGAGGATTGAGATCCTGCTGCTGAGCGCCACCGCCTTTGAGCAGGAGCAACTGGCAGCACAACTCGCAGCAGGGGTGGAACAGCATGTGGCCGGGCGCCGCTGGCGGCAGGGGCAGGTGGCCGGTCGCCAGGTCCTGCTGGTGGAGGGGGGTATAGGCGCGGTGAACACCGCCCACGCCCTCACCTGCGCCCTGCAGGCCCTCCAGCCGGGCTTGGTGCTGCAGGCCGGGGTGGGTGGGGCCTATCCGGGGGCCGGCCTTGGAATCGGGGATGTGGCCCTGGCCAGCGCGGAAAACTATGGCGATCTGGGAGTGCGCACCCCGGATGGCTGGCAGCCGGCCGAGGTGATCGGCATTCCCGTCCTGCAGCAGGAACGGCCCTTCTTCAACCATTTCCCCGTCGATCCGGACCTGTTAGCCCGCGCCGAGGCCGCGCTGCGCGGCGGTCTGAAGGGCGTTGGCCTCTGCCACGGCCCCTTTGTCACCGTGCAGGAGTGCAGCGGCCTGGCCAGCCTGGGGGCCGAGCGGGCCGCCCGCTTCAGCGGGGTGTGCGAAAACATGGAGGGGGCCGCAGCGGCGCACCTGTGCCGGCTCTATCAAATCCCTTTTATCGAGGTGCGGGGCATCAGCAACCTGGTGGAGGACCGCCGCCGCGAGAGCTGGAACCTGCCCCTGGCTTGCCGCCGCGCCCAGGAAGCGGCCCTGCGGCTGATCGAGGAGTTGCCCCTGTGAGTGCGCTTTCCCTTGGATTCTCCCCCTGCCCCAACGACACCTTTGCCTTCGCTGCCCTGGTCCGGGGCCTGATCCCGGGGGCCCCGACCTTTGCCGAGCGGCTGGAGGACATTGAGACCCTTAACCATTTGGCGATGAATGAAAAACTGGACGTGGCCAAGGTCTCCTTCCACGCCCTGGCGCATCTGCGCAATACCTACTGCCTCCTGCACGCGGGGGGGGCGCTGGGCCGGGGCTGCGGCCCGTTGGTGGTGGCCCGCGAGGAGGTGGAACCCGCTGATCTGCACGCCCGGAAAATCGCCGCGCCGGGAAAACTGACCACCGCAGTGCTCTTGTTGCGGCTCTTCGATCCCCGGATGGGGGAGCTGGTGCTAATGCCCTTCCACCGGATCATGGACGCTATCCGCGCCGGGGAGGTGGACGCCGGGCTCATCATCCACGAGAGTCGTTTCACTTATCCCCACTACGGGCTGAAACAGGTGATGGACCTGGGCCATTGGTGGGAGGAGGAGACCGGCCATCCCATCCCGCTGGGTGGGATCGTCGCCCGGCGCGCCCTGGGAGCAGAATTGATCGGCGCGGTGAACCGCGGCCTGCGGGCCAGTGTGGAATACGCCCGCGCCTACCCCGAAAGGGTGATGGATTACGTGGCCGCCCACGCCCAGGAACTGGACCCGCAGGTAATGCAGGCCCATATAGATTTATACGTGAACGAACACACCCTCGACTACGGCCCGTCTGGCGAGGTGGCCATCGCCGACCTGCTGGCCCGGGCGGCGTGGGCCGGGGTGGCGCCGCAGTCCGAACTGCCCTTGTTCGCAACCGCGTAGGGACGGGCCGCCGGACCTCCCTGCCATCTCCCTGGAGAGCGCCGATGAAACTCGTGCAATTCGCCGATCCACAGCCCCGGGTGGGCCTGATTTCCGGTGGAGAGGTGATCGACTTGAGCCAGGGTGCGGGCCCCCCCCGCACCCTCTTCGAGGTCTACTACGACTGCGGTGGGGATGAGGTGGGATTGGAGGAGGCGGTGCGGCGGTTGGAAAAGGCCGCCTCCGGGGCGCGAAGGCTCGAACTGGAGGTCCTGCTGGCCAATCGGGACCAGGGCAAACCCCACTTGATCAAGCCGGTAAGCGGCCCGCCGGGCGAGCCCCACGCCCTGCGCATCTGGCTGGCCGGGGTCACCCACGGGAACAGCGCCCGGCTACGGGAGATCGAGGCCAAGCAGGCCACCGGCGACGCGGTGAACGTGTACGAGCAGAAATACCGCGAGTGCGCCGCCGGGGGCCGGCCCGAACTCTTCTCCAAGGGAGACCCGGACGCGGTGGTGGGCCACGGCCAGGCCCTGACCCGGCCGGCCGACACCCAGCGCCTGGTACCGGAGACCGAACTAGTCTCGGTGTACGGGGTGAACCGGAAGGGTCTGCTGGAGAAACTCGGCTACACCGGCGGCAACGATGCCACCGACAACGGCATAGAAGCGGCCAATCCCCTCAACCTGCCCCAGGCCAAGAACTGGGCCGGGGCCTGCGCCAGCTTCGGGCCCCTGCTGGTGACTACCTCGGCCTTCGACGATACCTTGGTGACGGTATCCTGCGAGGTCCTGCGCGGGGGCCAGCGCGCCGGTTTCAAGGAGGGCAAGACCGGGCAGGGGCATCTCAACATGCCCGACAAGCTCTTTCACCTGGAGCGCTCCCTCTTCAGCCGCATGCCCCTGCCTCCGCGGCATCTGCTGGTCTTCTACTGGGGCACACCCATCGTCTTTGCGGAGAAGGATCTGGCCGGCGGCCTTCTGGTGGGGGATGTGGTAAGGATGGGTTTTTCGGGAGGAATCGGGACGCTGGAGAACCCGGTAGTGGCTCTGGAGCCGGTGGGGCAGTTGGCGGGGCTGAAGGGCTACTCTTAGCCTCTCCAGGCTGCCCAGGCCAGGCAGAGCCAGCCGGCCATGAAGGCCAGGCCGCCAAGGGGGGTGACGGCGCCCAGGACGCGGGTGCCGGTCAGGCTGAGCAGGTAGAGGCTGCCGCTGAACAACACCGTGCCGGCGACAAAGCACCAGCCCGCGGCGCTGGTCCAGGGGCTCGGCCAGCGGGTGCAGGCCCAGGCAGTGCCCAGCAGGGCCAGGGCGTGGTAGAGGTGGTAGCGGGCGCCCGCCTCGAAGATGGCCAGCAGCTCCGGATTGAGGCGTTCCTTCAGGGTGTGGCCGCCAAAGGCCCCGGCCGCCACGGCGAGGAAGCCCGAAATCCCCCCGGCGATCAGAAAGACCTTCTCCATCAGTGTAGTCCCTTCTCCTTGAGATACGCCACCGAAGATTCTAACTGGGCCAGTTCATACTCGGCCTTGACCAGGGGGCTTTCTCCCCGCTCGTGCGGGGTGCGCCAGTCTTCCTCGGTGGGACGGGCAGCCTGGTGCAGGGCGCGCAGGGCATTGATGGGCTCCGCAAGGGGGCGCGGCGAGTAGGTGGCCCAGAAGTCCTCTTCGAGGATGCGGATGTGGCGAGCCGCCGAGGCGCCCAGCTCTATGCAGCCTTGGACCTGGGGCGCCCCCGCGTCGAAGGCCCCGATGAGGGCGGGCCAGTCCACGACCCCGGTGCCCAGGGCGCAGCGCTTAAGCCGGTACCCGGAGGGGGTGGGGTGGACACTGTAGTCCTTGAGGTGGACGTGTTTGAGGAAGGGCATGACCCGGCCGGCAAAGGCCAGGGGGGTCTCGCCTACGGCAAGGGCGTTGCCGCAGTCCATGGTCACCCCCAACTTGTCGCTGTTCACCTGCTCGCAGAGCCAGCACAACTCCGAGGAACACACATCCTGGTGGTTCTCGATGCCCACCAAGATGCCCTGGTCAGCGGCGATGGCCATGATCTCTTTGAGGGGGAGTACCAGGTTTTCCAGGTATTGCCTCCATCCCTCGTAGCCGTAGCGGCGGCGGTCCCCTTCCAGCAGGTTGCTGATGGTGGTGCGGACTACGGAGACGCCGAGCAGGTGCGCGGTCTCGACGGCCTGGCGCAGGGGGGCTGGGTCCTTGGCCAGGTCGTGGCCGCCGGTGTCGATGATCAAGCCAAGGCTGCGAGCAGCCAGGGAGGCGGCGAAGTCTCGCAACTGCTCCGGGGAAAGGCCGGCAAAGAATTGGGGCGAGCACTCGATGCTGTGCAATCCCCAGCGCAGCGCCAGTTGGGCCAAGCCCTCGGCGGTGTGGGGATCGGGGGAGAGGCCGGCCTCGCGGTGGGAGCCGGTGAAACTCCAGGCGCAGAGACCGATTTTCATAACTGCTCTACGGACAGGTCCTGCTCCGCGCCGGTTTTCAGCTCCTTGACCCGCACCTTGCCGGCGGCCCACTCGTCGGGGGCCAGCAGGACCAGGCGGGAGGCTTGGCGGCTGTCGGCGTGTTTGAAGGCCCACTTGATCTTGCGGTCTTCGAGGATTAGATCCACGGAGCGGCCCTGCTGGCGCAGGTGATGGGCTATCTGGATGGCGGGGGCGCGCAGCGAGGCGTTGAAACAGAAGACCACATCGTCCACGGCTCCGGACAAGGCGGGCAGGAGGTTCTTGTCCTTGAGCAACTCGACGATCACCGCGTCCCCAAAACCCAGGCCGCAGGCGGGGAGGTCCTCGCCGCCGAAGGTGGAGAGCAGGCGGTCGTACCGGCCGCCCCCGCAAATGGCCCGCAGGGAGGCGCCCCGGTCAAAAGCCTCAAAGACGATACCCGTGTAGTAGGCCAGGCCACGCACCAGGCTGGGGTCGAAGCGCAGCCAGTCGGCGTAGCCGTAGTCGCCGGCCAGGGCAAAGAGCCGGCGCAGCTCGGCCACGCCCGGGTGATCCTCGCCCAGAAATCCGGCCATGGCGTCCAACTCGCCGACGGAGAAGAGTTCCGCGACAAAGTCCATCAGGGCCGGGTCGAGGCCAATGGCCTGCACCTCGGCCCTGACCGCCTCGGGGGGCAGCTTCTCCAGCTTGTCCACCAGAACGCAGACCTCGGCGAAGCGCTCTGTCGGGATAGCCAGTTTCTTCAGGGCGCTTTGCAGGATCTTGCGGTTGGAGATCTTGATCCCCACCTCGGCCGGCCCCAGGTCGACGCGGGTGAAGAAGGTGGTGAGCGCTGCGAGTAGCTCGGCCTCGGCCTCAGGGCCGGCCACCCCGAAGACGTCGAGGTTCCACTGATAATGCTCCCGGCGCCGGCCCCTGGTCATGCGCTCGTAGCGCCAGCACTGGGGGATGCTGAACCACTTGAGGGGCAGGGGGAGGGACTTGCCGCGCTGGAGGACCATGCGGGCCAGGGAGGGGGTCATCTCCGGGCGCAGGGCTAGGTGGCGGTCTCCTTTGTCCCTGAAGTCGTAGAGTTGCTGGACGATCTCCTCGCCGGCCTTGCGGGTGTAGAGTTCAGCGGACTCGACCACCGGGGCGTCGTACTCCTCAAAACCGTACAGCCGCGACACCTCGCGGAAGTGGCCGAAGAGCCAGTGGCGCAGGCGCAAATCCTCGGGGAAGAAATCGCGGGTGCCGCGCGGAGGGGCCAGGTCCATCATCATCACCAGTTGGTAAAGGAGCCGTCGGCCCGCCGCAGTTGGGGGCCGGTGAGCCATTTGAATTCAACGTGGGCCGCCGCCTTCTCGCAGAACTCCACCCCCAGGCCGGGCCTCTCTGGTGGCAGCAGGTACCCAGCCTTGTAGGGCACCTGCACCGGGAAGAGGTCCTGCATCACTGTGTGCCCCACCAGCCCGCCCTCCTGCACCGCGAAGTTGTCGCAGGCCAGGTCCAGGTGCAGGCAGGCCGCTGCAGAGACCGGGCCGAGGGGGTTGTGGGGGACGATCTTGATGTAGTGGGTCTCGCACCAGTTGGCCACCTTGCGGGCCTCGGTGATGCCGCCGACGATACACAGGTCGATGCGGGCGTAGTCGAGCAGCTCCTCCTCGATCATCTGGCGGAACTCCCACTTGGTGGCATAGTGTTCGCCCACGGCCAGGGGGCTGCTCACGTGCTGGCGGACCTGGCGGTAGCTCTGGGGGTTCTCGCAGCGCAGCGGGTCCTCGATGAAGAAGGGGTCGTACTGTTCCAGTTCGCGGCCCAGGCGGATGGTGTCGGGCGGGTCGAGGCGGGTGTGGACATCGATGCATATCTCCACCTCGGGCCCCACCTCCTGGCGCACCGCGGCGAAGTGGGCCAGGGAGTCGCGCACTGCGACGCGCGGTTCGAGGATGCCGCCCCGCTCGTTGACCGACATGCGCAGGTACTGCCAGCCCTCTGCCACCTTCTCGCGGGCCAAGCGGGCGCTGTCCTGGGGGGTTTTGCCGCCGATGTCGGTATAGCAGACCACCTTGTCGCGCATCCTGCCACCCAGCAGCATGTGGACGGGCTGGTTGAGGGCCTTGCCCTTGATGTCCCACAGGGCCAGGTCGATGGCGCTCTGGGCGGCCATGTTGATGCGGCCGCCGGGGAAGAAGTCGCCCCGGAAGAGCTTCTGCCAGAGCCACTCGATGTTGAGAGGGTCCTCGCCCAGGAGGTGGTGACTCATGTGCTGGATGGCCCCGACGCCGGCCTGCTCCTTCCAGGTGATGCCGAACTCTCCCATGCCGTACAGGCCTTCGTCGGTCTCCACCTTGACGAAGAGGTAGTTGCGGGAACCCCAGAAAATTGGAAAAGTCTTCACGGCGGTGATTTTCATGGCGGCACTCCGACGGTTAGGCAGTTAAATATCTGGCACGGCCCAGATAAAGACAAAGTGCCCACCAGGGAATAACGCCTACTATTTTGCAGGCATCCCCGACGACAGGCAAGGATATGTTGACATGCGCGGTTTGCACGAGGCAAAAATCAGGCCAACTCCCCGGCCACTACGGCCAGGAGGCCCAGGAGCATACCCCACTTGAGGCGGGGCCCCAGGCGGGCTTGGGGAGGGGCCGCCCGCTCGCGCCAAAGGCGCCGGGCCGTCCACAAAAGTAGGAGATCCACCCCCAGGACCGGGAGGAGATAGGGCCAGCCGTAGACCCCGGTCAACCAGGGCCACCAGGTGAGCAGGGCCAGGAGCAGGAACACCCCGGCGGCCAGGCGGGCGGACAGGGCCTCTCCGGCGCTTAAGGGCAGGGTGCGGGTTCCCTGGGCGCGGTCCCCCTCCAGGTCTTCCAGGTCTTTGGCGATCTCCCGTCCTAAGTGAAAAAGAAAGGCGAAGGCGGCCGGGACCCAGGAGCGGCCCAGGTTGCCGGTGCTCAGGGCGCCAAATAGAAAAGCGGAGGAGGCCAGGGCGCTGACCAGCAGGTTGCCCCAAAGGGGGGTGCGCTTGAGCCACAGGTCGTAGAGGGCCAGGCCCAGGACCACCAGGGCGGCGAAGAGACCCAGCGTCGGGCTTTGCCACAGGGCGATGGCGACCCCGGTCAGGGCCAGGGCCAGGCTGAGCAGGAGGGCAGTGCTCCGGCTCAGATAGCCGGCGGGCAGGGGCCGGTCCGGGCGGTTGATCCGGTCGATCTCCAGGTCGGCCACGTCGTTGAGGGTGTTTCCCGCCCCGGCGATCAGGGCCGCGGCGAGCGCAGCCCACCAGCTAATGGGAGTGGCCCCCTGCCCCGCAGTGAGGGCGCCCACTCCCACTGAAAGGGCGGTGATTAGGCAGTTGAGGGGCCGGGGCAGGAGGAAGAGGGCCGGGAGGGGATGAAGGGGAGGGGTCATGGCCTAACTAAACAGAAAAATAGACGGTTTGCGCAAATTTTGCTTGACAGGGCTCCAGCCGGACATTACCGTAATCGCACAAAAATTGCGTGCAGGAGGTACCTCCTTGTCCACCATCACCAAGAAAGAACTGGCCCTGCTCGTCAGCGACAGCACCGGGTATAAGAAGAACCTGACGGCCGAGATGGTCGATAGCCTCTTCGTGGCCATGCGCGACAACCTGATCGAGGGCAAACGCATCGAGATCAGGGGGTTCGGGGTGTTCCAGGTCAAGGATACCCGACCCAAACCCGCGGCCCGCAATCCGCGCACCGGCGAGGTCATCTGCGTCCCGGCCCGCCGCAAGACCCACTTCAAGCCCGGCCTTTTGCTCAAGGAAGCCCTGCACCAGACCCGCCAGGACGCCGGCCCTCCACAGGCCGGGGAGCGCGGTGAGGGGTAGGGCTCTCCCGCACTGGCTTCTGGCCGCCTGCCTGCTGCTGGGCTCCGAACTGGGGGCCCAGGGGCTTTACGGGTTCCGTTGGACCACCTCCTCACAACTGGCAGGGCTACAGGACCTGCAGGTCCGCTACCTGGCCCCCGGGGCGGTCCTGATCCAGGGCGAGGTTGGCGGCCGTCTCGAGGCCCTGGGCCTGACCCGGCTCTTCAGCGACGAAGCGCCCTCCGGCCAATCCTACTACCTGACCGACCACCTCGAACTGCCCCTGGCGCCCTGGGTGTCCCTAGTGTACGCAGACCCTTCAGGCTGGGCGCTGCTGCGGCTGCCCCCCTCCCGTCTGGGGGCCACCTTGGACTACCACCACTTCCTCTGGCCCCTGCCCGAGCACTACAGCCTGCGCGGCTGGCAGAGGCCGGCGGCCAAACCCGCCGCGACCCCTCTGCCTTCGGTGACGCACCTGGTCTCGGCGGTGGAGACGGGGCGGCTGCGCACCGATGTCGAAAACCTCGCCCTCCTGGACCCAGCCAAAGGGAGCGCCGACCCGGCCAACTGGCGCACACGCTATGCCCGGCGGCCCGAGACCTACGCCAGCACCCAGTACATCCGCGACCAACTGGTCGCTGCCCTGGGCCAGGAGGCGGTGTTCGTGGAGCCCTTCCGGATCGAGGGGGATTCGACCATGTACAACGTGGTCGGGCTCCTGTACGGCACGGACCCGCAGGCCGGCTATTACCTGGTCTGCGCCCATTACGACGCCATCGGGGCGCGCAGCCGCGGGGGGTGGGATTGGCGCGTGGACCCTGCCCCAGGGGCGGACGACAACGCCAGCGGGGTGGCCCTGGTGCTGGAAGCCGCCCGGGTGCTGGCCGGGCAGTCCTTTCCCTGGTCCATCCGCTTTGTGGCCTTTTCCGGGGAGGAGTTGGGCCTGTGGGGAAGCAGGCACTACGCCACCCAGGCGGTGGAGCGCGGCGAGCGCATCATCGGGGTGCTCAACTTCGACATGATCGGCTTCAACCACCTGAGCCAGCGCCTCGAACTGGTCACCAACCCGGCCTCGCGCTGGCTGGTGGAGCAGATGCGCCAGAGCAACCGGCGCTACGGCATCGGGCTCAAGGTGGACGTACTGGAGGACGAGTCTGCCCGCCTCAGCGACCACGCCCCTTTCTGGGCCAGGGGCTTCGACGCCATCCTCGGCATCGAGAACTACCTGCCCACCGACCCGGAGACCGACGCGGTGCGCAACGGCGACTACCGCATCAACACCCAGTACCACTCGGTGCTGGACCTGCCCGACAGCCTCAATTACGGGCTCATCGCCAGGGTCGTCCAACTGGCGGTGGCCACCCTGGGCCAGTACGGGCTGGAGGAGGGCCCGCCGAACCTGGCGGTTCTTGGTGGGGATCTGCGAGGGGACCAGGGGGACGACCTGGTGGTGCGGGTCAGCAATCTGGGGCTGGGGCGGGTCGTTGACCCCTTCGTGGTGCGGGTCTGGCGCTGCGGGGCGGACTCGACGGGGTGTGAGGAGGTGTACGACCAGTTGCAGGTGGAGCCCCTCGACGCCGGCGGCGCCCTGGACTTGACGATCCCTTGGGATCGCTACGGGGAGCGGGTGTTTCTGGTGGAGGTGGACCCCGAGGATCGGGTGGCCGAGCAGGACGAGCAGGACAACCGGGCCTTCCAGCGGGTGCGACTGGTGCCGCAGCACAGCATCGCGGTGTTCCCCAACCCCTTCCACCCGGACCAGGACCCCTACCTGTCCTTCAGCGGCGTGCCGCTGCGCTCCCAGGTGCGTGTGGCCACCCTGCAGGGGGAGCCGGTGTGGGCCGACGAGGAAGTCCGGCAGGAGGGCCTGACCTACGAGGTGCGCTGGCGCGGGGACAACAGCGCCGGGTACGCGGTGGGCAGCGGGGTCTACGTGTACACCATCACCGACGAGGAGGGGCAGTTGCTGCGGCGGGACAAGATCGCCGTGGTGCGCTAACCTGCCGTTCCCAGCAGTGCCCGCACCTTCTCCCGCCAGTTCTCTGGATAGCGCAGTTTTCCCTCCAGATTGAACCCTTCCACCAGTTCCTTCAGGAGCCTGATCCGCGTCTCCCGGTCGGCGCTTTCGCGCAGGTGGGCGCGGACCTGGGCCAGCCCCTCGAGGTACTCGACAAATTCCCCGTCAAATAGGGCCTCCAGATCGCGGCGCAGTTGGCCGGCCAGGGCAGGGCTGGCCCCGCTGGTGCTGATACTCAGGCGGAGCCGGCCCGGATGGACCAGGGCGGCCATGCCGAGGGTGGAGCACTGGGGCCGGTCGTAGGTGTTGACCAGCAGGCCGCGTTCCAGGGTCAGGGTGTAGACCTGTTGCGCCAGCTCGGGGTCGGAGACGGTGTTGAGCACCAGCCAGACCCCCTCCAGGTCGGCGGGCTGCCAGGGCCGGGCCAGGTGCTCGAAGCGGCCGGCCAGTTCTCCCAGGGCGGGGCAGAGCGCGGGGCTGACCACCCGCAGGCGGGCGCCGGCCTCCAGCAGGCGTTGGGCCTTGTCCGCGGCCTCGGCGGCCCCGCCGATGATCAGGCAGGTCCGGTCGAGCACGTCGAGGCCCACCTGGAAGTAAGGGTTGTCAGCGGGGTTCATCCGAAGCGGTTGAGCTGGGCCACCATGGTCCCCAGTTCAGGGACGATGAGCTTCTCCATGGCTAAACGCACCGCCGGGGGGGAGCCGGGCAGGCAAAAGAGCACGCGGTTCTTGTAGGTGCCGGCGGCGACCCGCAGCAGCATGGCCCCCGAACCGATCTCCTGGTAGGCGAGAAAGCGGTAAAGTTCGCCAAAGGCTTCGAAGCGCTTTTCCAGCAGAGGGGCCACGGTGTCGTAGGTCTGGTTGCGGGGGGCCAGGCCGGTGCCTCCGCTGAGCAGGATGGCCTTGCAGGAGGGGCGCTGCACCTGCATGGCCAGTTCGCCCTTGAGCTGGAGGGGCGAACCCTTGACCACCGCGTAGTGTACGATCTGATGGCCCCGGGCTTCGAGCAGTTCGCGGATGATCTTGCCGCTCTGGTCGCGGCTCTGGTCGCGGGTGTCGCTGACGGTGATCACCGCGCAGCCCACCGCGGGTTCGGAGTCGGCCATCACTTCACCCCCGCTTGAGCGCCAGTTCGGCGTACCCATGGCCGGCGGGCGAGCCCCTCTCCGCGGGCAGGCCCAGTTCAAGCCATCCCTGTTCTACCACCCGGCCGAAGGCGTCGCGCACCCCGCCCCAGCCGCCCCGCACGTTGGCCACGCAGGTGTAGCCCGAGGCCACCAGGGCCTCAGCGGCCCTGGCCGAGCGCTGGCCCGACAGGCAGCCCAGGAGCAGCTTGGTGTCTGGGGGGAAGGCGGCTTCCATCACCCGCAGGAAATCGGGGTTGGGGCTGATGCCGGCGGGTTGGCGGTGGAGGATGGGCACGTTATAGGCGCCGGCCGGATGGCCCTGTTCGTACTCGGGGGTGGAGCGCACGTCCACGTACACGTACCCCTCGCCGCTCTGGAGCAGTTCCTGGGCCTGGAGGGGGCTGTATTCGGCGAAACTCATCGGATAGACCTCCTGGCGGATGAAGGTTCCCTGTCGGTCGAAGAGCGCCGGCTTAAGGGCCACGGCATGGCGCAGATAGTCGAACCAGCATTCGTGAGAACAGAAATCTAGCCCCTGGCGGTGGACGAAGCGGGGCTTGCCTTCGGTGGACCCGCAGACCTGGCACTCTACCTGTGCCGGGGCCGCGGCCAAGCGGTCGAGAATGAGGGAGGCGTAGTACCCACCCCGCCATCCCAGGAAGATCAGGGCGCAGCACTCCAGGGCCCGCCCCGGAGTTAGCAGTCCCCCGCCCTCGGCGGCCTGGCCGGTGCTTAGGAGCAGGCCCCCCGCCAGCGCCGGCCAGAGGGGGAGGAGTTGGGGGCCTGCCGCGCCGCAGGGTCGGTTGCCCAGAGGGTGCCGCAACAGGCGGCTCAGGAAGGCGGCCAGCAGGAGGTTCGCCGCCAGTTTGATCAGCAGGACGAGTATAGGGGTCATGGTCATGCGGAGATGTAATCTAGCGAAACCCGCCGCGCGGACAAGCCCGGCCGGAAGGTTTGACGCCGTTGGGGAGGCCCTTTATATTCTCAAAACATTCACGAAAAATACCGGAGACGGAAATGCCAGAACAGGAAGAGGATCTGCTTAAGGGCCTGCAGGAGCGCAATCTGGAGAACTCGCTGCTCAAGGCCCGCAAGGTCTTTCTTTGGACCGATGTCAACGACGAGTCGGCCAAGGCGGTAGTGACCCGGCTGCTCTCCCTCGACGCCGAGGACGGCGAGAAGGAGATCGTGCTATACATTAACAGCCCCGGCGGCTCCATCCACGACGGGCTGGCCATCTATGACGCCATGCAGGCCATCCGCTCGCCGGTATCCACGGTTTGCACCGGCATGGCCGCCAGCATGGGGGCGGTGCTCCTGGCGGGGGGGGCCAAGGGCCGGCGCTTCGCCTGGCCCCACGCCCGGGTGATGATCCACCAGCCCCTGTACTCGCGCACTGTTACCGGCACCTCCACCGACCTGGAGATCCACGCCCGCGAGATCATGCGCGCCCGCGAGGAGATCAACCGCATGCTGGCCGTCCACACCGGCCAGACCCTGGAGAAGATCGCCCAGGACACGGACCGCGACTACTGGATGTCAGCCCAGGAGGCCAGGGAGTACGGGCTGATCGACGAGGTGATCACCACCGTGGCGCCCGGGCCCAACGGCAAACACTGAGCGGGCGGCGACACTGGTACGGACGACCGCCGGCCCCTGGGGCCGGCGGTTATTTTTTTTGGCAGTTCGGGCAGTAGAAGGTGCTGCGTCCCCCAAGCACCGCGCTTGCCACCGGGCCTTCGCAGACCAGGCAGTTCTCCCCAGCACGCCCGTACACGGACAGGCGTAGCTGGAAGCGGCCACCCTCGCCGCTGCCCAAATAGTCGCCGATGGTGGTGCCGCCCCGGCGGATGGATTCGCGCAGGATACTCTTCACCTCCCGCACCAGGGCCTTAAGCTGGTCCGGACCCAACTGGTGGGCCGGTACGAGGGGATGGATGCGGGCGCGGAAGAGGGATTCGCTGGCGTAGATGTTGCCCACCCCGACCACCACCGCGTTGTCCATAAGCAGAGCTTTGACGGGCCGGCGCCGGCCCCGGCACTGGGCCTCCAGGTAGGCGGCGTCGAAGCCGCGCTCCAGGGGCTCTGGCCCCAACCCGCGCAGATAGGGGCAGTCCTCCTCGCCCTCTGGGTCGAGGACCAGCACCAGGCCGAAGCGGCGCGGGTCCGAGAAGACCAGGGGGGGCTCTCGATCCAACACGAACACTACGTGGTCGTGCTTTTCTCCTGGGGCGCGGAAGACCAGGTTGCCGGTCATGCCGAGGTGGACCAGCAGGGTGCGGCCGGATTCAAGGTCGAGGAGCAGGTACTTGGCGCGGCGGCGTGCCCCGGTGAACCGGTCGCCGGCCAGGCCCCGCAGCCGGGCAGCGGGCAGGGGCTGGCGCAGGGGTTTGGCGCTGGTGCGCACCCCGAGCACGCGGCGGCCGACCAGGTGCTGCTGCATGGCCCGGCGCACGGTCTCGACCTCGGGCAATTCGGGCATCAGCAACTCACCTGGCGCACCTTGACGTACCGGCCCTGCTTTGCCGACTCGACGGCGGCCAGGCAGGCGTAGGCGCTCTGAATGCCGGTCTGGATGGGGGTGCGCGAGCCTTTGCCAGTGCGGATGAGTTCGAGGAAGCTGTAGCCCAGTTCCTGGTCCCCGCCGAGATGGCTGGCCCCCTCGCCGACCCTTTCCACCGCGGAAAAGGGCGAACGATGGCGCACCCGCTTCAGCGCGTTGGCATACCAGTCGAAGCCGACGGTGCCCAGGTACCAACTGACCGTGGCCCCGCAGGCGGCGGCGTCGCGCCGGCTGGAGAAAACCTGGGTGTAGACCCAGTGCGCCCTGGAGGCGAATTCGAGCAGGGCGCTGGAGGCGTCCTCGTTGAAGCGGTGGCCCTCGCCGCAGTCCACGTTGAAGAGACACAGGTGGTCGGAGGGGGAGCCGCCGCTGCCGTTGCGCTTGTGGTTCTGGGGGCTTTCGAGGCAGGTGTCCTGTTCTTTGCAGCGCGAGCTGACCAGGCCGGCCTTTTTCTTGGCGCCGAAGACCTGGCCGCGGGTAGCGGTGGCGGTTACGCGCAGGATGGGGGAGCCCATAAGGCAGGAGAGGTAGTCGAAGTCGCGGGTGGCCTTCTGCCGAAAGAGGCCGTGGAAGATGTCGTAATCCCGGTAGGGCTGCTCCCAGTACACGGTGCCGTAGGGGACGTAGTTGACCGCGGTCACGTGGACCGGATCGCCCACTGCGCCGCCGGCGATGTCCCGCCGGGCCAGTTCGCACAGGGGCGAGACCCGCAGGGGGAAGCTGACCACCACCTGGCATCGGCTTTTGCGGAAGGCCCGTTCCGGGTCAGTGGCCTGCTTCAGGGTGACGGCCACGGGTTTTTCCAGGAAGAGCGGCAGGTCGTAGCGGGCCACCTGTACGGCATAGGGCGAATGCAGGCTGCAGCGGGTGCCAATGGCCAGGGCGTCGGGCTTGGCCCGGCGCACCAACTTGTCCACGGACTTATAGAAAACCGCGTTCTGGCGGTCGCACTCGGCCAGGCGGGTGCGGGTGCCCTCCTCATTGGAGTCCACCACGCCCACCACCTGCACCGAGGGGTCGAGCCGGCGCAATACGTGGTCGATGCTCCCGTGGATGCGGCCCCCGTATCCGATCACTCCGCGGCGGATCATTTCTTGGCTCCTCACCGCACGGCGGCGCCCTTTTTGTGCGCCGGGCGGGCGGCTTTGAGATTTCGGCCCAGTCCTTGGGCCAGGTGGCCGACCAGGTCGCCGATGAGGATCATGTCGAAGCCCCGGTCGAACCAGGCCCTGGCCTCCTCGCCGGTGCCCACCACCATGCCGGCGCAGGAGCGGCGGCCCTGGGCGGCGTCGCGCACCTGGTCGATGGCCCGCAGGTGTTTGGGGGATTTGAGGTACTGGTCGGTCAGGCCCAGGTTGCAGGCCAGGTCGTAGGGGCCCAGCATCAGGCAGTCCACCCAGCCGCAGGCCGCCACCTGGGGGGCGAACTGTACCCCCAGCGGGGTCTCGATCTGGCAGATGACGAAGAGGTTGTCCTCGATCCTGGCCCAGTCCTTGGCGCGCACTCCGTCCACGGCCATGATGCCCGGCCCGCCCATGCCGTGCCTTCCCTTGGGCGGGGAGTACAGGGCGTTGAAGAGGACCTCGAGTTGTGCGGCGGTCTCCACCCAAGGGATCATCACCCCGGCGGCGCCGATGTCCACGCAGCGTTTGACCTGGTCGGCATCGCAGCTTTGAGGCCGGATGAGCAGGGGCAGTTCGAGCAGGCGGGCGGTGCGGCACAACTCCTCGACCCGGTGGGGGTCGAGGGCCCCGTGCTCCAGGTCGAGGACCACCAGGTCCAGTCCTTCCCTTTTGCAGATTTCGAGGTACCCGGGCCAGAAGGAGAGGCCCATCATCACCCCAACCGTCTCCCGGCCGCGGGCGACTTTTTTCTTGAGGGTGCTGGCTAACATGGCAAAGCTCCTTGTGCGGCTCGATATTACGACCCCTGGTAAACAGGGTCAAGATGGCGCGGGACCGGGTTGAAATTTGGCGATTGGGTAGGTTCTAAATACCGTCGCAACACGGTCTTTCTGAGCGGAGAGTATATGGTGGTTGAATGCTTTTGCAGGGGTATGCCAGCTGAGCGTCTTGCGGTGACGATTGTTGAGGGCTGCGGCCCCTGGGATGAGGCTATCGGCGCTATGCCTGCTCGGGTCTGTGCCTTTGGGGAAGTACTGCCGCAGCAGACCGTTGGTATTCTCATTGGTCCCTCGTTGCCATGGACTATGGGGATCGCAGAAGTAGATCGCCAGGCCCGTGTCGACCCGGCGTTGGGCGTGCTGAGCCATCTCCACTCCCTGGTCCCAGGTCAGCGATTTGCGCAGGTGGTCTGGCAGCATCGCAATCGAGGTAGCAATCGCGTCGCCAACCGCCTGGGCGCCATGGCCAGCGAGAGCGGGTCCGTTCTTCGTGCGGAGCCGATGGCCGTGGCCACCCATCCGGGGGAGGTGCATCAGCACCGTGAATCGAGTGCTGCGCTCGACCAGCGTCCCGATCGCTGAGCTATTCAGGCCAAGAATAAGATCGCCTTCCCGGTGTCCGGGAACAGCGCGGTCATCGGCCTCAGGGGGTCGCTCACTGATCATAACCTCGCGACTGACGAAACCCCTTCCGAGGCCTTGGGTGCGGGCCCTCGGAATGCGGAGCGCCCGACCAATACGTAGGCAGGCGACCCGTTCCCAGCGTAGGGCACCACGGCCCAGTACATTGGGGTTGACCCGTTTTGGTGGACACCTTATCACTTTGGTGAAAGGAGTCCATGATGCCCAGATCACGCCCGCCCTATCCGGCGGAGTTTCGGCAGCAGGTTCTTGAGCTGGCTCAGGCCGGTCGTACCCCGGAGGAACTGGCCCAGGAGTTCGAGCCCACGGCACAGACCATCCGCAACTGGATCGCCCAGTCCCAGCGCGACCAAGGCCAGCGCCAGGACGGGTTGAGCAGCCCGGAGCGGGAGGAGATCGCCCGACTGCGCCGAGAGAATAAGCAGTTGCGCTTGGAGCGGGAGATCCTGTCAAAAGCCGCGGCCTGGTTCGCTCGGGAGACCGGGTCGATACCGGGAAACTCTTCGACTTGGTGAAGACGTATCAGGCCGTGTATCCGGTTGAGCTGATGTGTCAGCTGCTGGGCGTCTCCCCCAGCGGCTATTACGCCTGGTGTCGACGGCAGCCATCGGCGCGGTCCCAGGCTGACCAAGGACGGCGGGAGCGCATCAAGGCGATTCATGCCTGGTCAGACGGCACCTATGGGGTGCCGCGTATCCTGGAAGAATTGCGCGGTGAGGGCCTCCGCATCAGTGGTAAGCGGGTGGCCCGACTGATGCGCCAGGAGCGACTGCAAGGCGTCAGTCGGCGTCCCAGGGTAAAGACGACGCGCCGGGAGGTGGCTGCGGCCCCGGCGGCGGATGTGGTGCGACGGGACTTTACCGCCACGGCCCCCAATCAACTATGGGTGGCCGATATCACCTGGGTGCCACCTGGGCTGGTTTCCTCTACCTGGCGGTGGTGCTGGATGCGTTCAGCCGCAAGATCGTCGGTTGGGCGATGGCCTCCCACCTGCGCACCGAGTTGGTTCTGCAGGCCTTGGACATGGCCCTGGAACAGCGTCAATCACAGGGGGTGATCCACCATTC
>VGJS01000075.1 GCA_016867395.1 Candidatus Handelsmanbacteria bacterium | reverse complement strand
CGCCTGTTTCCGGGCGATGTTCATGAACAAGCCGGCCGGCAAAGGCACCCACCTGGTCTGGCACCAGGACCGGTGGAGCGACCTGGACCGCGACCCGCTGATCACGGTCTGGACCGCTCTGGACCCCTCCACCCTGGCCAATGGCTGCGTGCAGGTGATTCCCGGCTCGCACCGGGCCCTGGTCAATCCAGACCACCCTTCTGGTTTTCTCTCCGCCGAGCAGACATCCGAACTGCTGGCCAAGACCCAGCCGGTGCCCTTAGAAATGGAAGCGGGGGAGGTGGTATTGTTGCACAACTGGCTCTTGCACAGTTCGGATGTCAACCACACCGGCATCCCGCGCCGGGCCTTCAGCGTCTGCTACATGGACGCGGCCACGATGTCGAGCCGGGGGGCAACTTATCCGGTGGTGTTTGGTGAAGGGGCGTTGCAGGTTACTTAATGATACCCGGCGAGGCGAGGTCCGTGGGGTGCCCACTTCAGCATTTCTGAAGTCCCGGATCTTCCCCCTCGCTCCCTAAACTACGCTTCCCCGGGCCCTACCCTGCGATCCTACCCCACCACCACGCCCCCAGAAGCCGCCTCCGGGGCACTCCCACGGCCCAGGGAGGTTGTCAGCTGGTTTTTTTCTGAATCAACACCTTAAAGGCGCTGCCCATCAGCGATGGGTGAATCAGCTGGTGGATGGCCTGGCGCTCGCGGCTGAACTGGCCGGCAGTGCGCTCGGCGATTTCCGCGAAAAGCTCCTGGCCGATGCCCACCAGGTAGCGGCCCTGGTCGGTGAAGAGCGTCGGCTCCAGCCCGGCCTGGCGGCCGGCCTCGATCAGGGCGGAGAAATCCACATGGGCGGTCAGGTCCTGCTCGCCGGGATGGGCGTAATAGTCGTCGTGCAAGGTGTGGCGGTGGTAGCAGCGCAGGGTGCCTTTGGGGCGGTGAGGGGAGAAATACTCCTCCCGCTCAAAGCCGTAGTCAATGCTCAGCACAAACCCCCGCTCCAGGCATTGGCCCAGCTGGACCATCCACTCCTGAGCCTGCAGGTTCAGGGTGGTCTCGTAGCCCTCCATCCATGCCACTGGCAGCCCATCCAGATACGCTTCGAGCCGGGGGTCCGAGAGGGGGCCCATCTCGTCGGCGAACCTCTCCCCTTCCTCCCGCACGTAGATCTCCTGCCAGCGGCCCTCCGCCACCCTGACCCGGTGGACCGGCAGGGCGTCCCAGAACTCGTTGGAAAGGAAACAGCCCACCAACCCGGCGGGCAGGGGATCGCCCACCTCGACCACCTGGTAGGCCAGGTCCGGGGCCTCCAGCAGCACGTCCTGGCGCAACTGGCCCCGGTGCCCCCCCAACTCGACCACGGCAAAGCCGGCGGGATAGCCCATCTCCTCTCGAAAATCCATCAATTGGCGAGCCAGGAGCCGGCCGAAGAGCGGGGTGGCGCTGGGGCTGGTGAAGTAGTCCCCCCGGGGTCCGATCACGGTGCGGTTCCGGGTGTAATAGCCGGCCGCGGGATGGTAGAGGGCCAGGTCCATAAATTCGGCAAAGCTGATACGGCCGCCCCGAGCGCGAATTCTTTTGCGTGTCGCCTGTAGCACCTTTATATTAGGGCGTTCAGCAATCATTTTTCAGAATGAGACCTATTGCCATGAGTGGTGAACTGGAGCAATTCGCCCCCATCGGCCTGATGGTAATCGTGGCCGTGGCCTTTGTCAGCGCCGTCGTCTTCCTACCCTCCCTGCTGGCCAAAAAACGCTCCTTCGGCCGCCTTAAGGACACCGCCTACGAGTGCGGCCTGCCCGCCGATGCCCAGACCCACACCCGTTTCAGCGTCAAGTTCTACCTGGTGGCCATGCTCTTCATCCTCTTCGACATCGAGGTGGTGTTCATGGTGGGCTGGGCCACGGTGTTCCGCGAGATGATCCAGTCCCCTGCCGACGGGGGCATCGGCTGGCTGATGCTGGGCAGCGGCCTGCTCTTCATCGCCATTCTCGAGGTGGGACATTTCTACATATGGAAAAAGGGCGCCCTGAACTGGGCTCCCAGTCGCCCCGCGCCTCCCTCTGAGTGAAAAGTCTATGAGCAGTGTTGTCAACACCGCGGTTGACCTGAGAGCCGAGAGCCGCGACGTCGTCGTCACTCGGCTCGACAGCGCGGTCGATTGGGCGCGCAAGAATTCATGCTGGCCCATGCCCATGGGCCTGGCCTGCTGCGCCATCGAATTGATGGCCACCGGCGCCAGCCGCTTCGACATTTCCCGCTTCGGCGCCGAGGTGATGCGCTTCTCCCCCCGCCAGTCCGACCTGATGGTAGTGGCCGGCACGTGCGTCTACAAGATGGCCGGGGTGGTCAAGCGCCTGTGGGAGCAGATGCCCAACCCCAAATGGTGCATCGCCATGGGGGCCTGCGCCAGCACCGGCGGGATGTACCGCAGCTACGCAGTGGTGCAGGGCATCGACCGCATCCTGCCGGTGGACGTGTACATCTCCGGCTGCCCCCCCCGCCCTGAGGCCCTGCTGGAGGCGCTGATGGCCCTGCAGCGGCAGATCGAGAACGAGAAGTCCATCGAGAACCTCCGCCAGGACCAGCACCAGCCCCGCATGGGCGGCGCCCCGGTCCGCGGCCCCATTGTGGTGCAGGGATGAGGCCATGACCCCGCAAGCAGCCGTGCAGCAACTCGTGGAACACCTGGGCGAGGGAGTGGGGGAGTCGGCCGAGTTCCGCGGCGAGGTCACCATGGTGGTGGGGCGGGACAAGATCGCCGCCGCCTGTCGCTTCCTCAAAGAGCACTGCGGCTTCGATATGCTCACCGACCTCTCCGGGATCGACAACTACGGCGAGGAGCCCCGCTTCGCCGTGGCCTACCACCTCTACTCGCTCACCCACCGCTGCCCCCTCCGCCTCAAGGTCCTCCTTGACGAGGACGACGCCCTGGTCGATTCGGTCGTTGGGGTGTGGAGTACCGCGAGCTGGCACGAGCGCGAGGCGTACGACATGTTCGGCATCCGCTTCGCTGGCCATCCCAACCTCAAGCGCATTCTGATGTGGGAGGGATACCCGCACCACCCGCTGCGCAAGGACTTTCCCCTGGCCGGTTTGCCCGCGGACCTGCCGGCCACCGCCGAGGAGGCGGGCCGGGTGGAAACGGCCAATATGCTGGGCGGTCCCTACTTCTCCGGGCCGGGCCAGCGCGGCACCGTGTCCCGCGAGCCGCGCCAGTACGACACCGCCGCCGAGCAGGCGGACAAATTGTCCAGCCCTAACAAAGCGGAGCCGGTCTGAGTCATGGCCACCCAGCGCGAAATGGAGATCATCGACTCGGCCTACCGCGCCCAGCTTGCCCTGGAGGAGGAGCTGAGCGGGGACAAGATGCTGGTCAACATGGGGCCATCCCATCCCAGCACCCACGGGGTGCTGCGGGTGATCCTCGAACTCGACGGCGAGGTGATCACCGATCTGACCACCGACATCGGGTACCTGCACCGGGGCGACGAGAAAATCGCCGAGAACATGACCTACACCCAGTTCATCCCCTACACCGACCGCCTCGACTACCTCTCGCCCCTGGCCAACAACGTGGCGTATGCGTACGCGGTGGAAAAGCTCCTGGGGGTGACGGTGCCGCCACGCTGCCAGTACATCCGGGTGATTTGCTCCGAGCTGGCCCGCATCAGCTCCCATCTCCTGGGCGTGGGCGCCATGAGCATCGATCTGGGGGCTATGTCGGTCTTTCTCTACACCTTCGCTGAGCGCGAGAAGATCTACAACCTCTGCGAGTGCCTCAGCGGGGCGCGCTTCACCACCAGCTACACCCGCATCGGCGGCCTGGCCCACGACATGCCGGCCGAGTTCGCGCCCATGCTGCGCCAATTCCTCGACGAGATCCCCGCTGCCATCGACGAGACCGACAAGCTGCTGAGCCGCAACAAGATCTTTCTGGCCCGCACCAAGGACATCGGGGTGCTCTCTCGGGCCGATGCCATCGACCTGGGGACCACCGGCCCCATCCTGCGCGCCTCGGGGGTGGACTGGGACATCCGCAAGGTCCATCCGTACAGCGGCTACGAGTACTTTGACTTTGAGGTGCCGGTGGGCACGGTGGGCGACTGTTACGACCGCTACCTGGTGCGTATGGAGGAGATGCGGCAGAGCGTGTCCATTCTGCGCCAGGCCATCGAGAAGTTGCCCGAAGGCCCGGTCAACGTCGATGACCCCAAGATCGTCCTGCCCGAGAAAAAGGCGGTGCTGACCCGCATGGAGGAGCTGATCCACCAGTTCATCCAAGTCACCGCCGGGATCAACGCCCCGCCGGGCGAGGTGTATTTCTCGGCCGAGAACCCCAAGGGCGAACTGGGCTTTTACATCGTCAGCAAGGGCGGTGGCACCCCGCATCGGCTCAAGATCCGCGGCCCCTCCTTCGTTAACCTGCAGGCCCTGCAGAAGATGAGCGTCGGCCACATGGTGGCCGATTTGATTTCCATCCTGGGCAGCATCGACTTTGTCATGGGAGAATGCGACCGCTGAGGGTCGCCTGAGGATAGAGAGATGGCGTTGGATGTCCCCGCTGCACTGAGCCGGCAAATCGACGAGATCATCACCCACTATCCCCCCGAGCAGAAGCCAGCCCCGGTACTGTGGCTTTTGCACCTGTTGCAGGAGCAATACGGATCTCTGGGGCAGGAGCAGGTCGAGTGGACCGCGGCGCGGCTGGGCATCCCGGCCATCGACGTGTGGGGCCTGGTCAGCTTCTACCCGATGTTCACCGAAAAGCCGCGTGGCAGGTACCACCTTAAGGTCTGCCGCACCCTCTCCTGCGAGATGGGCGGCTGCCAGGGAGTGCTCCAGGCCATCCAAAAGCGCCTGGGGATTGTTCCGGAGCAGACCACCCCGGATGGCAAGTTCACCCTCTCCACCTTCGAGTGCCTGGCTGACTGCGGCAACGGGCCGGTGATGATGGTCAACGACGAGCATTTCGCCAATCTCACTCCGGAGAAGACCACGGCGCTCCTCGATCACATTGCCCAGTCCGGCCTCGAAGAACAGCCCCTGCCCCCGCTGCGGCCGGCCCATCCGGCCGAGAAGCGGCTGGTGATGGCCAACCTCAGCCAGCCCGGGTACGATGGCTCGCTAGCCAACTATCAGGCTGCCGGCGGGTACGAGGCCCTGCGCAAGGCCGTGGGGATGCCGCCCGAAGCCATCGTGCAGGAGGTGATCGACAGCAAGCTGCGCGGCCGCGGCGGCGCCGGGTTCCCCACCGGTACCAAGTGGAAGTTCATCGACAAGAAGTCGGGCAAACCGATCTACTTGGTCTGCAACTGCGATGAGAGCGAGCCTGGCACCTTCAAGGATCGGGTGCTGATCCACCGCGACCCCCATCTTCTCCTTGAAGGCATCGCCATCACCTGCTTCGCCCTGGGCGCCAAGGTCGGGTACATCTATATACGAGGGGAATTCCCCAAGGCCGTAGCCATCGTGCAGAAGGCCATCGACGAGGCCAGGGCCGCCAGTCTCCTGGGCAAGAAAATCCTCGGAGTGGAGGGCTTCGACTGCGAGATCTACCTGCACCGGGGCGCCGGTGCCTACATCTGCGGCGAGGAGACCGGGCTGATCGAATCCCTGGAGGGCAAACGCGCCTATCCGCGCATCAAGCCGCCTTTTCCGGCCATCTCCGGGTTGTTCAACTGCCCTACGGTGGTCAACAACGTCGAGACCCTGTGCAATATCCCCCAGATCATCACCCATGGGGGGGCCTGGTTCGCCGGCATGGGAGTGCCCGGCTCCTCTGGCACCCGCCTGGTCTGCGTCAGCGGAGCGGTGGTGAAGCCGGGGTACTTCGAGTTCGAGATGGGGAAACTCACCCTGCGACAGTTGCTCTTTGAGGTCTGCGGTGGGCTACGGGAGGGTCGTACCCTCAAAGGGGTGATCCCGGGCGGCAGTTCAATGCCGATCATGACCCCCGAGCAACTCGACGTGACCCTGGACTTTGACGCCATCCAGAAGGCCGGCTCCATGGCCGGTTCGGGCGGGATCATCGTGCTGGACGACACCACCCAGATCATCGACGCGGCCCTGAACATCGCCAAGTTTTACGCCCACGAGTCCTGCGGCCAGTGTACCCCCTGCCGCGAGGGCACCTTGTGGATGGAGAAGATGCTGCACCGTATCAAGGAGGGGCAGGGCCGGCCCGAGGACGTGGACCTGTTGTGGGACGTGGCCGACAACATCGAGGCCAAGACCATCTGCGCCCTGGGCACGGCGGCGGCCTGGCCGGTCAAGGCCTTCACCACTAAGTACAAGGCTGAGCTGGCGCAGGTCATCGCTTCGGGAGAAGGGAAGCAATAGGAAATGGCAGAAGGCACGGTCAAGCTCACCATCGACGGCAACGAGGTGGAGGTCCCGCGCGGGACCAATGTGGTCGAGGCCGCCAAGAAAGCCGGCGTCGAAATCCCCCACTATTGCTACCACCCCAAGTTGCCCATCGCCGGCAACTGCCGCATGTGTCTGGTCTCCCTGGGCATGCCCAGGATGACCCCCGAGCGCAAGCCTGAGATCGGGCCGGACGGTAAGCCGGTGATCGGCTTCATGCCCGCCCCCCAGATCGCATGCAATACCATGGCCGCCGAGGGCATGGTGGTCCAGACCAGAACCCCGAGCATCGTCAAGGCCCGCCAGGGGGTGATGGAGTTCCTGCTGATCAACCACCCCCTCGACTGCCCCATCTGCGACCAGGCCGGGGAGTGCCGGCTCCAGGAGTTCGCGGTGGATTACGGCAAGGGCGAGAGCCGCTTCGTCGAGCACAAGGTCCACAAGCCCAAACAGGTCGAACTCAACGCCAAGATCACCCTCGACAACGAGCGCTGCATCCTCTGCTCCCGCTGCGAGCGCTTCATGCGCCACGTGGCCGGCCAGGACTGCCTCGGGTTCGTGCAGCGGGGCAGCCACACCGAGCTGACCTGCTATCCGGGGCAGGAGCCGCGGACCAACTACGACCTCAACATCGTCGATATCTGCCCGGTGGGGGCCCTGACCTCCACCGACTTCCGCTTCCGCCAGCGGGCCTGGTTCCTCAAAGAGACCAAGAGTGTCTGCCCCAACTGCGCCACCGGCTGCAACACCGTGGTGTGGACTCGCGAGGGCGAGGTGCTGCGCCAGACCCCGCGCGACAACGACGCGGTCAACCAGTGCTGGATGTGCGACCACGGCCGGCTCAGCTACAAGTTCGTCAACGATCCCCGGCGCTTGCAGCAGCCCCTGGTGGGGGGCCGTCCGGCGGATTGGCAGGCAGCGCTCTCGAAGGCGGTGCAGGTTCTGCAGGGGGCGCGGGGCGCCCTGGCCGCGGTGGGCTCGGCCCGGGCCGCCACCGAGGAGTTGTTCCTCTTTGGCAGGCTGTCCCGGCTCCTGGGCGCCGACCTGATCGACTGCGTGCCGCGCCAGGGCGAGGCCGACCACCTGCTGCTCAACGCCGACCGCAATCCCAACAGCCAGGGGGCGGTGTTGACCGGTGTGGCTGCCGATCCGCTGGGCAGCCGGTTGAGCGCCATCACCCAGGGGGTGAGGGAAGGGCGGATCAAGGGATTGCTGGTGCTGGGCGAGGATCTGGGCAAGTGCGGGATTGGCCCCGAAATGCTGGCGAAACTGGAGGCGCTGGTGGTCATCGACCTGCTGCCCAACGACACGACCGAAAAGGCCGGGGTGGTGCTGCCGGGGGCTTCCTTCGCCGAGAAGCGCGGCTCCTTCGTCAACGCCAAGGGGCGGCTACAGCGCTTCAATCCGGCCATTCCGCCGGTGGGCGAGGCCCGGCCCGATTGGCAGATCCTGGCGGCCCTGCTGCGCAGCCTCGATCCGGCCCAGGACTACTCGACTCTAGAAGGGGTCTTCGCCGGGATGGCCCAGGAGATTCCGGCCCTGGCCGGGCTGAGCCTGGCCCGCATCGGCGACCAGGGGGTGGAGTTGACCACGGCCGCGGCGGCGGCCGGCTGAGGGGTCGGACATGGCAGAAGACCTTCCCATCCTCTTGCTCAAGATAGGCGGCGCGGTGCTGGGCCTCTTGACCATCGTCGCCTACACCGTGCTCCTGGAGCGCCGGGTTGCGGCCTGGATTCAGGACCGGGTGGGGCCCAACCGGGTGGGGCCCCTGGGGCTGATGCAGCCGCTGGCCGATTTCATCAAGCTGGTCACCAAGGAAGACATCCTGCCGGCCTACGCCAACCGGGTCTACTATATCCTGGCCCCGGCCCTGGTGATGATCCCCTCGCTCCTGGTGATCGCGGTGATCCCCTGGGGCAGCTACCTGGGCGGGGTCAAGGGCGTGATCGCCGACATCGACACCGGCGTCCTCTTCGTCTTTGCCATCACCTCCCTGGCGGTGTACGGGATCGTGCTGGCCGGCTGGTCGAGCAACTCCAAGTACCCCTTCCTGGGGGGCATCCGCTCCAGCGCCCAGATGATCTCTTACGAGGTCTGCCTGGGCCTGAGCGTGGTCAGCATCATCATGCAGACCGGCACCCTGAACCTCTCCCAGATCGTCGAGTACCAGGCCGAGCACACCTGGCTGATGGTCTGTCAGCCGTTGGCATTCTTCATCTTCGTGGTCAGCGCCTTTGCCGAGACCAACCGCCTGCCCTTCGACTTTCCCGAGGCCGAGCAGGAGTTGGCCGGCGGCTACAACATCGAGTACAGCTCGATGAAGTTCGCCCTCTTCTTCATGGGCGAGTACGCCAACATGACCATCGCTTCGGCCCTGGCGGCCACCCTCTTCCTGGGGGGATGGTCCCTGCCCTTCGAGCCTTTCAACGCGCCGGCCACTGCCCTCTGGGTGGGCATCGCCCATATCGGCATCTTCCTGGCCAAGGTGGTGGCCTTCCTCTTCTTCTTTATCTGGGTGCGCTGGACCCTGCCGCGTTTCCGCTACGACCAGCTCATGCGCATCGGCTGGAACGTGATGCTCCCCCTCGCCCTCGTCAATGTTTTCGTCACCGGGGCCATCCTGCTGTGGAGAGGTTGAAACCATGATGCTCCAACGGCCCAGACTCAGTCTCTGGGAAAAGAGCTATCTGCCGCAGATCCTCAAGGGCCTGTGGCTGACCCTCAAGCATATCCCCAGGCGCAAGGTAACGGTGCAGTACCCCGAGCAGCGGCCCACCCTGCACGGCCCGCATTACCGGGGGGCACCGACCCTGGTCAAGGACCCAGAGGGGCGGGTCAAGTGTGTCTCCTGCCAGCTCTGCGAGTTCGTCTGCCCGCCCAAGGCCATCCGTATCACCCCTGGGCACCGGCAACCGGCCGGTGCGGACGCCAACGTCGAGAAAGAGCCCAGGGGCTTCGACATCGATATGTTGCGCTGCATCTATTGCGGCCTGTGCCAGGAGGTCTGCCCCGAGGAGGCCATCTTCCTCAAGCGCCACTTCGCCATCACCGGGTACAGCCGCGAGGAGTTGGTCTTTGGCAAGGAGAAGCTCCTCGAACTGGGTGGGGTGCATCAGGATCAGATCTGGAAGTGGAAGAACAAGTGATGGGCGTCCAGGACCTGCTTTTCTGGTTTTTCAGCGCGGCCATGCTGCTGTGCGGGGTGCTGGTGATCGCCAACCGCAACCCGGTAAACAGCGCCATGTTCCTGATCCTGCTCTTCATCAACATGGCCGGCCTCTTCCTGCTGCTCGAAGCCTTCTTCCTGGCCATCGTCCAGATCCTGGTTTACGCCGGGGCGGTGATGGTGCTCTTTCTCTTCGTCATCATGCTCCTCGACATCAAGGAGGGCGCCAGGAAGCCGGTGAAAAAACTGGCGGTGGGCCTGGCCGCGGCGGTGGGCCTGGCCTTGAGCGCGGAGATCTGGCTGGCCATCCAGGGGCCGGCGGCTCCGGCCGGGGCCCCGCTGCACGGGGGGCTGAAGGAGGTGGTGAAGCAGCTTTTCACCAACTATCTGCTGCCCTTCGAGGTGACGGCGCTGATCCTGCTGGTGGCCATGCTGGGAGTGGTGCTGCTCTCCAGGGGAAGGGAGGTCAAGTGATGGTCGGCCTGGACCACTACCTGCTGGTCAGCGGTCTGCTCTTCGCCCTGGGGCTTGTTGGCGTGGCGCTGCGGCGCAGCGCCCTGGTCACCCTGATGTGCCTGGAGATGACCCTCAATGCCGCCAACCTGGCGGCGGTGGCCTTTTCCCACTACCTGGGCCGCGCCGAGGGGCAGATCCTGGTCTTCTTCACCATCGTCATCGCTGCGGCCGAGGTCGCGGTGGGCCTTGCCATCTTCGTGGCCCTGTTCCGCCAGAAGCAGACCGTCAGCCTGGACGATCTAACCTCCATGCGCTCATGAGCCAGGTCTGGGTCATCCTCTTCGCCCCGCTCTTGGCCGCGGGGCTCATCACCCTCTTCACCCGGCGCTCCCAGGGCCTGAGCGCCGCCCTTTCCATCGGGGCCATCCTGGTCGGGTTCGGCTGCGCCCTCCAGCTCTTCGCCGCCCTGGGCAGCGGCCAACCCCTCAGCCCGGCGCCCATCCAGTGGCTGAGCGTGGGCCCGGTGCAGGTGGAAATCGGGGCGACGGTGGACCGGCTCAGCCTGCTGATGCTGCTGGTGGTCACGGGGGTGGGCTCGGCCATCCAGATCTACTCCCTCGGCTACATGAAGGGGGACCCTGGGCTGTCGCGCTACTACGCCTGCATGTCCCTGTTCACCTTTTCGATGCTGGGCATCGTGCTGGCCAACAACTTCATCCAGATGTTCATCTTCTGGGAGCTGGTCGGCCTCTCCTCCTATCTGCTGATCGGTTTCTGGTTCGAGCGGGCCAGCGCCACCGCCGCTGGCATCAAAGCCTTCCTCACCAACCGGGTGGGGGACTTCGGCTTCATGCTGGGCATCCTGATGTTGTGGTCCTACGCCGGCACCTTCGATTTCGCCCAGTTGCAGTCCCGGCTGCCCGGCCTGCACCTGGAGGCCGGGGTGCTGGCCCTGATCGGCCTCTTGATCTTCTGCGGCACCGTGGGCAAGAGCGCCCAGTTCCCCCTGCACGTCTGGCTGCCCGACGCCATGGAGGGCCCCACCCCGGTCAGCGCGCTGATCCACGCGGCCACCATGGTCGCCGCCGGAGTGTACATGCTGGCCCGGGTGATCTGGCTGCTGGCCCCGGCGCCCTTTGCGCTGGAGGTCATCGCCTATATCGGCGGCTTCACGGCGCTCCTGGCGGCTCTCATCGCCGTGGCCCAGAACGATATCAAGCGCATCCTGGCCTACTCCACCCTCTCGCAGTTGGGCTACATGGTGATGGCCGTGGGCCTGGGTGGGGATCTGCAGGCCATGTTCCATCTGACCACCCACGCCTTCTTCAAGGCCCTGCTTTTCCTCACCGCCGGCAGCGTCATCGTCGCCCTGCACCACGAGCAGGACATCTGGAAGATGGGCGGGCTGCGGCAGAAGATGCCCCACACCTTCGCCGCGTTCCTTATCGGCACCCTGGCCCTGGCCGGGGTCTGGCCGCTGAGCGGCTTCTACAGCAAGGACGAGATCCTGCTCCTGGCCCTGGACCACAACGCCGGGCTCTTTGTGTTGGCCGCCTTCACCGCGCTCTTGACCTCCTTCTACATGGGCCGGGCCTTCGGGGTGGTCTTCCTGGGGCAGCCGCGCGACCGGCACGCCTTTGACCACGCCCACGAGTCGCCCCTGGTGATGACCGGGCCGATGCTCTTCTTGGTGGTGCTCTCGGTGGCAGGGGGGTGGTTCTCGGCGGTGCCGCACTTCCTGCAGCCGGCAGCGGCAGGGGCCGAGCACAGCCTGGGCCTGCAGATCGGGCTTCTGGCCATCCCGGCCCTCGGCTTCCTGGTCTCGGGCCTGCTCTACTGGCGGGGGGATGCCAGCGACGCGCCTTTGCAGCGGGCGCTGGGTCCGCTGCACCGGGCCATGTACCACAAATTCTACCTCGACGAAATTTACGCGGTGCTGATCCGCTACACCCAGGACCTGGTCGCCGCGGTCTGCGATTTCATCGACCGCTGGATCGTGCAGGGCCTGGGGGTGGGCGGGTTGAGTCTGGGGGTGGGCCTGGTGGGAAGGGTCGTGAATCTGCTGCAGACCGGGCAGGTGCGCACCTACGCGCTCTGGTTCGGGTTCGGGGTGGTGGTGGTCGTGTATTTCTCCCTCATCGGATGACGTCGGGCTGACTATGGAAAACTGGTTGCTCCTGGCGCTGCTGGCGCCCCTGCTTGGCGCGGTGGCGGTGTGGGCGGCGGGGGAGGGGATGGCCCGCAAGCTGGCGGCGCTGGCCGCGGCCCTGTCGCTGGCCGCGGCGCTGGCGTTGTGGGGGGGCTTCGATCCCCAGGCCAGCGGTCCCCAGTTCCGCATCTTCGTCGAGTGGGTGCCCCAACTGGGCATCGACCTCAGTCTGGGAGTGGATGGCATCTCCCTGCCCCTGATCGCCCTGACCGGGCTGGTGGGACTGGCCGCGGTCCTGGCCCCGGCGCCTGAGGCCCGGCCCAAGACCTACTACTCCTCGCTGCTTTTGCTGCTGGGGGCGGCGATGGGCGCCTTCGCTTCGCTCAACATTTTTTTCTTTTACTTCTTCTGCGAATTGGCCACCCTGCCCAAGTTCCTGCTGGTGGGCATCTGGGGCAGCGACAGGGGCCGCAGCCGCAAGGAGGCGGCCATGCACCTGACCCTCTACATTACCGCCGGGGCCATGGCGGCGCTGGTGGGGCTGGTCTATCTCTTCGCGGTCACCGGCGAAAACTTCGACCTAGCCAGGCTCCAGGCCTATAGCGGCGCCCACCCCCTGCCCGAGGCAATACAGATCTGGATCTTCGGAATCCTGATGCTGGGCTTTGGGGTCTGGGCGTCGATGTGGCCCTTTCACACCTGGGCACCGGTGGCGTACGGGGCGGCGCCGACGGCGGCCAACATGCTCTTTGCCGGGGTGCTAAAGAATCTGGGCGCCTATGGCCTGATCCGCATCGGCCTGACCTTGCTGCCCCTGGGCGCCCGCTACTGGGCCGACTGCCTGGCCATCCTGGCGGCCATCAACATCCTCTACGCTGGCTGGGTGGCCCTCCGCCAGCAGGACTGGCACCAGCTCATCGCCTACAGCACGGTCAGCCACGCCGGGTACCTGCTCCTGGGCATCGCCGCCCTCAACGTGGTGGGGGTCAGCGGGGCGGTGCTGATGATGTTTGCCCACGGGGTGCTCATCGCCCTGATCTTCGCCCTCCTGGGCGCTGTCGGCGCCCAGGGCAAGCGCATCGGCGACTTTGGCGGGATCGCCAGGGTGGCGCCTTTTCTCGGGGTGTGTACGGGCATGGCCTTCATGGCGGCCAGCGGCATGGCTGGCTTCGCCAACTTCGCCAGCGAGGTGATGGTCTTCATCGGTTCCTGGCAGGCCCAGTCCACGGCCCTGCGTTTCGGCACCGTCGCCGCGGTCTGGGGCCTGGTGCTGGGCGCCACCTACATGCTGCGGGCCCTGCGGACCGGTTTCTACGGCGAGCCCAGCGGGCCGGCGGTCGCGGACCCGCCCATGCCGGCCCGGGTCCCCTACGCGGTGCTGCTGGCGGTGCTGCTGCTCTTCGGTTTCTTCCCGGGCCTGCTTACCGGGCCCATCCAGCGGGCGGTGGCGCCCATCTGCCAACTGATTCCGGCCAAGATGGCCGCGGCCGAGGGGGCCGCGCCGAGAAAGGACCACCACCAGATTGCCGCCCACGCTGCCCAGGCCAACGAGTAGAGCACCGCTATGAGTCTATACCCCCTGCAGTTGGAGATCGCCCTCGCCGTCATGGCCTTGCTGGTCCTGATCCGCGAGGCCCTGCGCCCGGTGGGCAACGGGCGCGCTCTGGGCCTGGGGTTGGCCGCGCTGGTGCTGGGGCTCCTGGCCTACAGCTTCACCATGGACCCGGTTGAGGGCGCCCTTTACTCGGGCATGTACCGTCTCGACGGGTTCGCCCTCTTCAGCAAGCGGCTCTTCCTGCTGGCCCTGGCCCTGGCCCTGGCCCTGGCCGCCGAGTTCGCGCCCCGCCTCGACGGCGGCTGGTCCGAGCAGTACGTGATCACCCTGCTGGCGGCCGTCGGCATGTTGCTGATCGGCTCGGTCAATGACTTTGCCCTGCTCTTCGTCGCCCTCGAACTGGTAACGATCAGCTTCTACGTGCTGACCAGCTACCTGCGCCGGCAGTTGCCCTCGCTGGAGGCGGGCACCAAGTACCTGATCATCGGCGCCCTTTCCGGCAGCCTGACCATGTACGGGATCGCCTACCTCTTTGGGGCCACCGGGACCACCAACCTGGACCAGGTGGCCCTGGCCCTGCGCAACCAGGGTGGGGCCGGCGGCATCTTCCTCTTTGGCATGGTGCTGGTGCTGGCGGGTCTCAGCTTCAAGCTGGCCGCCTTCCCTGGGCAGATGTGGGCCCCCGACGTGTACCAGGGCGCCCCGGCTCCCGTCACCGCCTTTCTCGCCGTGGGCAGCAAGGCCGCCGGCTTCGTGCTGCTGGTCCGCCTGCTCTACACCGGCTTCCTGGGCGCCCATCACATCTGGGGCCCTTTGCTGCTGTGGCTGGCGGCGATCACCCTGCTCTACGGCAACCTCGGCGCCCTGTATCAGCACAACCTCAAGCGCCTGCTCGGCTATTCCTCCATCGCCCACGCCGGCTATCTGCTGCTGGGTGCCGCGGCCTTCAACATCATCGGGGTGTCGGCGCTGCTCTTCTACCTGGTCCAGTACGCCTGCACGGTGATGTGCGCCTTCCTGGCCATCGTCGCCCTGGGCCGGGCCACCGGCAGTGAGGACCTCGACGCCTGCGCCGGCCTGCACCGCCGCTCACCCCTCCTGGCCGCGGCCCTGGTCATTTCTATGCTCTCCCTGGCCGGGCTGCCGCCCCTGAGCGGGTTCTTCGGCAAACTGCTCCTGCTCCTGGGACTCTTCGAAAAGGTCGAACTCTGGAACAGCTACATGATCGTGGCCATCCTCGCCTCGGCAGGGGTGGTCGCCTCCTTCTACTACTACTTTGGCGTGGCCCGGGCCGTGTACCTCGACCAGGGCCACAGCGCCGAGCCCATTGCCCTCACCGGGGCCACCCGCCTGGGCCTGGTGCTGTGCATTGGGGCCATCCTCTTCCTGGGCATCTACCAGCGGCCCCTCTTCGACGCGGCCGTGAACGCGGCCCTGGTCCTCGCCCCTCGCTGATCCGGGAGCGCACCATGGACCCCCTCCAGGCCCTGCCTCCAGCCGGCGCCATCCAACTATTCAATGGCAGGGACGTGAACAACTGGACCACCCGGGCCGGCGCCCCCGCCGGCTGGAAGGCCGAGGGCGGGGTGTTGCACGTGGTACCCGGCGCCGGCGACATCATGAGCCGCGAAACCCTGGGCGACTTCTTCATGCACCTCGAATTCCGCTGCCCGGACATGCCCCAGGCCAAGGGGCAGGCCAAGGGCAACAGCGGGGTGTTTTTGCAGGGCCGCTACGAGGTCCAGGTGCTGGATTCCTACGGCATCGCCATCCCCGGCCTGGGGGACTGCGGGGCCATCTACAACCAGTTCGCCCCCCTGGTCAACGCCTGCAGGCCGGCCCTGGCCTGGCAGGGCTACGACGTGGCGTTCCGCGCCCCGCGCTTCCAGGCCGGCAAACTGGTTGAGGGGGCGCGACTGACCTTGTTGCACAATGGGCTGGTGATCCACAACAATATTCACTTGCGCGGGGTGACGGGCGAGGCGTTGGACGAAAAGGTTGACCAGCCCGGGCCCCTCCTATTACAGGACCACGGCAACCTGGTGGCGTACCGCAATATCTGGGCGCTGCCACTCCCTCCCGAGGGCTCGAAGACCTACGAGCCGCGCCATTAGATACGGGCGCGGCGGTGAGCGACCAGCTTCGGGCTTTCCCAAGGAGCGTCCCGCGACACCATCTATATGGTGTCGCGATTATCTCATCCCTTCCGCCTTTGATCCCAGTCTGTTCAGCAAACGCGAGCTGGCTCTTCTCGAAGAGATCTCCCGGAAGAAAAGGTACACTACGGCTGAATCCTTAATTCTGCTCTGCCATGACATCGCGATCTTGGATACCCCGTGGAAAGAGGCATGGGAAGACGAAGACCGGCCGTTCGGGGAGTTGAATCTCGGGTTGCCTCTGGCTGAAAACGCCGATATCAGAGAATCCGCCGCCGAGCACGAAGAGATGGTGAGGAACTATTCGTGACCCCCGGTATTGTCCTGCTGAATACAGAGTTCGAGTTCAACGACGGGAGAAGGGGAGAGAAGTTCAATGTTCTACTGAATGATGGCATTTGCGGGTAATACGTGGCGGTTAAAACCAACTCGCAGGGCCGAAGATATACCTACACGCCGGGTTGTCAGTTGGGCTACCTGGCGTGTTTTCATTTGCCCAAGGGTGATGGTTTTGGTTCCCCAAGGACACCTGGGTGCAGTTGGAGGAGTTCTTTGAGTTCAGCGGGGAGAAACTGCTTCAGGAGACCCAAAGGGGGCGTTTCTCAGTGAAAGATGTCCTGCCCACTAGCTTGATCAGCGAACTCATCAAGTGCGCCCTGCAAGCGGGAAATATTTCGGGGCAGCACGCTGTCGGGGGAGGCGGGGGAGGGCAGCGTGGATCGCCCACGTTTATTTTAGACAGTCTTTTGGGGTTATCTTTCCCCACGAAAGGAATCTGTCTGATGACCAAGAAGAGTAGGAATGGCGGGAGTGGGCGTTTGATCAGCGTCAACTATAATTCCCGCACGAGTTGCCTCACCAAGATATGTTACCAGGCACAGAAACGACTACTGGGGCCTCCTGATCAACTGGTTCTCCAGGATGCTGTAGGCCAAGCGTCCTACCCCCCAAAGATGAGCCTTCGAGCCATGGTTCGAGGCCCCTGTTGGACCCGGCGCGTAGGGCCCGGAGTTGGCCTGGGGGAAAGGTATCGGGGTATGCACCCTGGAGCCGTTGGAAGAGGGCCTTCACCGTGGCCTCGGGTTCGGTGGCAAAGGGGTCCGGACGAATACGCCAGTAGTGGGGGTCAAGTCCAGCAGTTTCTGTAAAGAGGTGTCCCGAGTAGGCGGTTCACAGGTTCAGTAGTTCGAGGTCGAGGTATCTCTTTCCTGTGGTCCATTCCTCGGCCCACTCCATGGCCAGTGTCGCGACCAGGCGCAGACAGGCCTGCTCGTTGGGGAAGATCTGGACGACATCGGACCTTCGGGCGATCTCGCGGTTGAGTCGTTCGACGGCATTGGTGGTTCTCAGTCGTGGTCGGTGGGACAGCGGGAAGGCCAGACAGGCCAGCAGCGCCTCGCGATGGGTTTCCAGCTTGTGGACCAGGGACGGATAGGAGCTGTCATAGCTGTGGACCAGGGTGTCGAAGAGGCGATCCGCCTGGGGCCGGTCCACGGCCTGGAACAATCCCCGCAGTTGGCTGGCCACCTGGGTGCGGTGGGTCTTGGGTACCTCGGCCAGCACCGTGCGCTGAAAGTGGACCTGGCAATACTGCCAGGCCGCCTGGTCGAAGTACCGGCGGATGGCCTGCACCAGGCCCTTGTGCTCATCGGAAGTGACCACCTGCACCCCGGTCAGACCCCGATCGATCAGCCCACTGAAGAGCTGACCCCAACTGGCCTGACTCTCGGTGGGGGCGATGGCCACCGTCAGCAGGTCACGA
>VGJS01000074.1 GCA_016867395.1 Candidatus Handelsmanbacteria bacterium | reverse complement strand
CCGCCCGCGCCGCGGGCGGCAAGGGCGAGTTGGGGTCGGCCCGCAGCAGGCTGTCCTTGAGGGCGCGGGCGCGCTGGTAGTTGGGGACCAGGGTATCGGGGGCGGCCTGCTGGGGGAAGGCGGGGCAGACCATCGCCAGGGCGGCTGCCAGGCAGAGCAGCAAGAGGGACAAGGGGGACCTCGCGGTTGACTTAGGTAGGAGGGTGCGGTATCTTGGCGACCTTTAAAACAAACGCCTCGAAAGCCACTGCGCAACGACCCGCCCGGAGACAAACCATGAAGGAAAGGATGCTAGAGCCAGGCGAAGCCGCCAGCGCCGCGGCCATCCAGCGCGCCCTCGACGAACTGGCCTCCAGCGGCGGCCGGCTGGTGTTGCCGGAGCTGGACCTCGAACTGGACCGCAGCCTGCGCCTGCACTCGGGGGTGGAGTTGGTGGGCCAGGGGGAGAAGACGGTGCTGCGCAAGGGGCCGGGCAAGGTGTACCCTCTTTCGGGCTACCATAATTACGGCATGGCCGACGTGCCCCTGCTCGACGCCGCCGGCCTGCAGGTGGGCATGACCGTGTCCATCCACGACAACCGCACCCGCGGCGGCTTCTATGAGACCTTTGCCACCATTACCTGGATCGAGGACAACTGGGTGGGCCTGGACCACGGCATCGAGGCCGACTACAGCGGTACTGAGCAGCCCTGTTTGAGTACAGTGTACCCGCTGGTCTGGGGCAACTATGTGCGCGGGGCAGCCCTGCGCGATATGCATATAGAGGGCAATCGGGCGGGCAATGCTCAGGAGATGGGGGGATGCCGGGGGGCGGCGGTATACTTCTGCAACAGCGAGGGGTTGGAGATTACCGGGGTCACGGAACAGGACTACTTCGGCGAGGGGCTGGGCTTCCAGATGTGCCGCGATGTAGTCGTGCGCCACTGTCGTTTTGACCAGAACACCGGCAACGGCCTGCACCCGGGGGCTGGCAGCACCAATGCGCTTCTGGAGGATTGTGTGGCGGAGGGCAACGGTCGCAGTGGCTTCTTTTTCTGCGTGCGGGCCAACCACATCACGGTGCGGCGGGGCGCCTTTCGCAACAACCAGCTGGGGGTCTCCATCGGCACCCGGGACTGCTACAACCTGGTCGAGGACTGCGTCGTGGAGGGCAACCGGGGCGCCGGGGTGCTGGTGCGCCAGGGGCCGCAGCCGGTGGAGGTGCACTCCTGTCTGATCCAGCGCTGCCAAGTCGAAGGCAACGCCCTACAGGAGGGCCAGGCCCAGGTGGAGGTCTGGGGCGAGGCCCACGATTTGATCTTTGCCGAAAACCGGATCGGGGGGGGAAAGGCTGGGGTGTGGATCAGCGAGAGCGCCAGATCGATCTACCTGGAGAAAAACCATTACCACCTCTGCCACCCGGAGGTGATCGCCGGGCCCCTGGGCTTTGCCTACCAGCGCCCCGCTTTTGAGCACGGGTACGGCACCGCGGGGCCAGCGGCCTTCCGGCATCTGGAGAGGACCAGCCGGTTCTTACACTAGTGGTTGAAGAGCCGCACCCCTGAGTTCACCATCACCATCCCGTACTCGTCGGCGGCGGCAATCACCAGGTCGTCGCTGATCGAGCCGCCGGTCTGCACCACGTACTCCACGCCGCTGCGTTGGGCCCGGTCGAGGTTGTCGCGGAAGGGGAAGAAGGCGTCGGAACTGAGCGCCACTCCTTTCAGCCCATCCAGCCATTCCCGCTTTTCCTGTGTCGTCAGGCGGGCCGGCACCTGGGCGAAATTGGCCTCCCATGCCTTCAACTCCTGCGGGGTGGCGTCCTCCTGCAAATAGAGATCGATGGCGTTGATCCGCTCGGCCCTTTTGATACCCTTGCGGAATTTCAGTTCCAGCATCCTGGGGTGCTGCCGCAAGCGCCACAGGTCGGCTTTGGCCGCGGCCAGGCGAACGCAGTGGACCCGGGACTGCTGGCCGGCTCCGATGCCGATGACCTGGCCTTTTAGGGCCAGGGCCACCGAGTTGGATTGGGTGTACTTGATGGCCAGGGTGGCCACCACCAGGTCGCGCCTGGCGCTCTGGGGCAGATCGCGCTTTTGGGTGACGACCTTGGCGAAAAAGTTCTCGTCCGGGACAAAGAGGTTGCACGGCTGTTCCAGGGCCAGGCCAAAGACCTCGCGCAGTTCCTGGGGGCCGGGCTCGTACTCTGGATCGGCCTTTAGCACGCGGTAGTCCCCTCCCTTCTTGCCCTTGAGGATCTCCAGTGCCGCCGGCTCGTAGCCGGGGGCGATGACCCCGTCGGAGACCTCGCGCCTGAGGATGTGGGCGGTGGGCGCGTCCACCGTGTCGCTGAGGGCCACCCAGTCGCCAAAAGAAGCCAGGGGGTCGGCGCCCCGCGCCCGGAGGTAGGCGGTAGCCAGGGGGGACAGGTCCTCATCCTCGACGAAGTAGGCAGCGCGGAGTTGGTTGTCGAGGGGCACGCCCACGGCGGCGCCGGCCGGACTGACGTGTTTGAAGGAGGCGGCCGCCGGCAGGGAGAGGGCTTGGCGTAGCTGGCGCACCAATTGCCAGGAATTGAGGGCGTCGAGCAGGTTGATGTAGCTGGGCGAACCGTTGAGGACCCGCAGGGGCAGAGGGCCGCCGTCGCGGCGGAAGCAGCGCGCCGGGGCCTGGTGGGGGTTGCAGCCGTAGCGCATGGTAAGTTGGTCGGCCATGGAGAGCTCCAGAGGGAAGCGTGCCGGTTGACAAAGGCAGGGGGGCTAATTATTATGAATCACTTTAACAATAAATAGATTCGAAAAAACGGCACCTTCCTGCAAGGCGGTGGCTTATGTTTGCTGGCTGTCACACGGCCCTGATCACTCCCATGCGCGAGGACGGCAGCGTCGATTACGCCGGCATCGAAAAACTGATCGAGTTTCAGATCGCCAACCACATCTGCGGGGTGCTGGCGGTGGGCACCACTGGCGAGAGCCCCACCCTCCTGTGGGAGGAGCACAACGAGGTCGTGGAGCGCACGTGCAAACTGGCCAAGGGCCGGGCCCTGACCATCGCCGGCACCGGAAGCAACTCCACCCGCGAGACCCTGGCCGGCACTGAGCACGCCGCCCACGTGGGCGCCGAGGTGGCCCTGCTGGTCGATCCGTACTATAACGGCCCCAGCTCCCTGGAGATCCGCCGCGAGTACGTGGAGCCGGTGGCCCGCGAGTTCCCGCAGATGCAGCTTATCCCCTACATCATCCCTGGGCGCAGCGGCACCATGATGCACCCCGAGGACCTGGCCATCCTCGCCGGCCAGTACCCCAATATCTCCTCGGTCAAGGAGGCCACCGGCAACCTCGACAATATGGCCAAGACCCGGCGGCTGTGCGGGGAGCAGTTTTCGATCCTCTCCGGCGACGACGACAAGACCGTGGAGATGATGAAGAACCCTCAGATCAAAGCCTGCGGTGTGATCTCGGTGGCCTCGAACGTGATCCCCGGCCCCATTCAGCGCCTCACCGAGTTGATCGCGGCCGGTGATCCTGCCGCCGACAAACTCGCTGCTGTGCTGCAGCCGCTCTTCGGGATCATCACCGTGGTCACCACCGAGCAGTCTCCCCGTGGTCCGGTGCAGTGCAAGGCCCGCAATCCGTTGGCCATTAAGACCCTGATGAACCTCCTGGGTATGCCCTCGGGGCCCTGCCGCCAGCCTCTGGGCAAGATGACCCGGGCCGGGATCGAGGTGGTGATCAGCGCCGCCCGCGAGACGCACCAACTCGATCCCACTGTCCTGGAGCCGGTGGCCACGTTCTTCGGGGTGGATATCGAGGCCAGGTTAGGCGACGCGCGGCTGCACGAAAAGCTGACCTATGCCGCGTACTGAGGCGAGAGGAGACCAAGGTTAGAAGCTTATGACACGCGTGATCGTCTGCGGCATCGGTGGCCAGATGGGACAGTGCCTGGCCAACCTGATCTTCCAGAGCGAGGACCTCGAATTGGTGGGCGGCACCGAGCGGCCGGGCAGCCCGCGCCTGGGCCAGGATATCGGGGAGGTGTGTGGCCGAGGGAGCATGGGCCGCAAGGTCAACGCGGAGCTGGCGGGCATCGCCGGGGAGGCGCAGGTGGTGATCGACTTCACCGCACCCGAGGCCACCCTGGCCAACGGGGTGGCGTGCGCTTGCGCCGGGGTGGCGATGGTGGTGGGCACCACGGGCATGAAGCCCGAGCAGTTGGCCGAATTCCGCCGCAGCGTGCAGCCCATCCCCTGCGTGATGGCGCCCAACTACAGCACGGCGATGAACGTGCTCTTTAAGCTGGTGGAAGAGGCGGCCCGGGTTCTGGGGGACGACTACGACGTGGAGTTGACCGAGATGCACCACCATTTCAAGGTGGACGCGCCCAGCGGCTCGGCCTTGCGCCTGGCCGAGGCGGCGGCCCGCGGGCTGAATCGCAACCTGAGCGAGGTGGCGGTGTACGGGAGGCAGGGGCAGGTGGGCCGGCGCACCCAGAAGGAGATCGGCATCCACGCCCTCCGCGCCGGAGACATCGCCGGCGACCACACGGTGCTCTTCGGCACGCCGGGGGAGTACATCGAACTGCGCCACCATGCCACCAGCCGCGACGCCTTTGCGCGGGGGGCGTTGCGGGCGGCGCGCTTCGCCGCGCGAGCGGGCGCGGGGTTTTATGACATGGGGGATGTGCTGGGGCTCAAGTGATCAGGTGGGGCGGCCGGTGTTGGGGCCAAGATACCCGGGCCGCATGGTCTGGATCTTGTCCCGCAACCGAGCGGCCTCCTCGAAATTCTCGGCCTCCACCGCGATGCGCAGATCCCGTTCGAGCTGCTCGCGGTCGGAGAGCGGGCGCTCCTTCTCCAACTGCTCCTGCCAATCCCGCAGGTAGGCCAGCTCGGGCAGTTCCTCCTCGTTGCCGTCTCCTTCTCCCTCCCAAGTCTCGACGAAGCTCTCGATCCGCTCCAGCCCCTCATGGATCATTTGCAGCGCCCCCTGGTAGTCCTGGCGGTTAAGCGCTAGCATGCCGCGGGCCCTGGTCTGCATCATGATCGCATGGGGATAGTACTGCTCGAAGTACCACTTCACGTCGTCGTTGTCGGCGTAGTTCTGCACCAGGGAGAAGATCTTGAGGTTGTGGGCGGTGTCCTGCTCCACGCCGGCGTAATCTTCAAGGTGAAAAAGGCTGAGGTAGCGGTAATAGTACTGCCAAGCCTCCTGGAAGAGATCCTCGCAGGCGTCCTCGTCGATGCTGAACTCCTCCTCGTCCTGGCCGCCGAAGCGCTGGTGCTCTTCGAGCAGGGCGGCGTAGTGGTCGAGGAGGGACTCGTGGCCGTACGGGCGCTGGCCGTCGGGGCGGCCTTCGACCTCAAGTTGCAGAATGCCCATGTCGATGCGGATCTGAATCTTGTCCTCGCCGTCCTGGGTCTTGATGCGGCGGGCGGAGAACTCGTCAGGGTTGAAGGGCCACTCGGTAAGCAGGTCGCCGATGTCTTTTTCCATGGAAGGGGCTCTCGCGGGAAATCCATCGAGAATATAGGATAGAAATTGGCGTGGCGCTACAGGCGATGCCAGCGGATGCTGAAGGCGATCGCCCCGCCCAACAACAGCAGCACCGCGGTCGCCAGCGCCAGGCCCCGGCGCCAGCCCAGAGGGGCTTCGACACGCAGTCCCAGGGGCTTTTCTGCGGCTTCGACGCGGCGCTCGCCTGCGTAGCCGGCAGCATTGAGACGGAATTCGTACTCGCCTTGCACCTCGGTAAGCGCCCCAACCTCGAGGGGGTGCGCAGGTGCTCGTCGGCGGGCAACAGGGCCAGGGTGTCAGGGTTCAGTGCGGCGCTCCAACCGGCCGGCACCGAGGTAGAGAGGGCCACCCCTTCCAGGTCGAGCGAGCCGGTGTTGGCCAGCCGCACCGCGAAGCGGGCGCTTTGACCCGGCTCGATCTCCTGGATGCGGGCCTTGGACCACCACTTCAGCTCTTCGGTGCCACGCAGCACCAACTCCAACTCGGCGCTGTCGGCCTGGAGGGCAGCCAGTCTGGCAAGAGGGGACGCCTGTCCATCGGTGCGGCGCCGCGCCTGGCAGTACTCCTGGAAGGCGTGAAGTTCAAGGGCCAGGACGAGGAAGGAGAGGGGACGGTCGAGCAGGACGGCGTCCAGGGTCTCGGGGAGCTGCAATTCCAGGGTCAGTTGCTGGCGGATGTTCTGAGCTCCAAGGGGAACCTAATTCACCTCGGCCTCGGTGGCCGGATCGAGGAAGGCGACGCCGATCTGGGCGGGCAGTCCCTCAGCGATCAGGGTGAAGGGGGTCTCATCCTCGGCGAGGCGCTCCACGATGAGCTGGTAGCTGACCTTGGTGTTCAGCTCGGCCTCGCGCGAGGACTGGGGAGTGGTGATCTGGGGCTGCCCGTGCAGGGCCTCGGGGCGCAGGGCGATGGGGCTGGATTCGGCGCGGCCGTCCGGCATTTGCATGGACACCACCGAAGACTGGCAGTCCTCAAGGAGGGAGAAGCGGAGGGTCTGGCTTTCCCCAAGGGCCAGCTGGGGCAGGGTGAACTGGTAGGGCTCGGCGATGAGGAGGCCGGCGGGGTTGCGCAGCGAAACGACCAGGTCTTGGAGGGCGAGCTGGGCTTCGAGCCGGACGCGGGACTGCTGGGGGTTGGCGGCCATCGCCGTCTCCACCTGGGAGGCGTTTTCGAGAGTGATCTCCACCTCGTGCCGGTCGGCGGCTGTGCGGAACACCCGGGCTTGGCGGATGGCGACATGGGTGGCCTCCCGCAGGAAATCCAGCCGGGTCTCCTCCAGGGCGAGCAGGGCCTGGCCGCGGTTCTGCTTAAAGAGGATGGGCTGCTCTTCGCGCGCGTCGAGGTAGCGCAGGGAGACGGCGATGTCGGCGGTCTCCTGCAAGAGGCGGAAGGTGAGAACCTGCCGCTCGCCCGCTTCGAGGGCGGGCACCCAGAGTTCAAACGGCTCGCCGATGATCGGGCGCTTGCGCAGGGAGACGTAGACGTTCTCCACCCGCAGCTGGTTGCGGATCTCCTCGGGGCTGAAGGCGGGGTTGACCACCAGGGTGTGGCTCGGCTCGGCCTGGTTCTCCAGGGTGATGTCAACCATGCTCCAGCTCTCGGAGGAGGGGTACTTGCGGGCCTCGACCACCACCAGGTCGACGGGGTTTTTGAGCAGCTCCAGTTTGGTCTGTTCGAGCAAGATCTTGGCCTGGTTGTAGCCGAGCTGCGCCTCGCGGAAGCGGTTTAGGAGGAGGCGGTACCGCTGGGCGGAGAGGAATCCCTTGTCGCGCAGGTCCTGGGCGGCCTGCAGGTCGCGGCGCTGCTCGAGCAGGAACTGGCGGTCCCTGATCTGCAGTTGCTGGCGCTGCTCCCGACTGGGCGGGGGCTTGGCGCCGCCGGCCAGCGGGGCCAGGGCCAGCAGCCCGGCCGCCAAGTACGGGAATCCTTTGATTCTAGTGATGCTGTCAGCCGGCGCAGCAGCGCCTGCTGGTAGAGGGTGTTTTCCTGGGCGGCCAGCAAGGTGTCGCGGACGGCGAAGAACTGGGATCGCACTTGCTCCAACAGACTCTCGTCGGCTTGGCTCTTGTCCTTGAGGATCTGGACGGCCAGGCGCCGGCGGGTGAGGGTCACCCGCTGTTCTTGGAGTTGCTCCTGCTCTTGGGCCTCGGCCAGGGACTGGCAGGACTGGAGCACCTGCAGCCGGCGGGTTTCCCCGGCGTCATCTATCTTTAGTTCTAGCTGGCGCAGCCGGGCTTTCTCGCGGGCCCGGCGCCTCAGGGTGCCGCCCCGAGCCCACCCCTGCCTCCAAGGAGAGGTCGGGGCTGTATTCCCAGAACACCTCGGCGGCGGCTTGGCGTTGCTCGGCTACCAGTTGCTGGAGCAGGGCTACCTCCACATCGTTGGCCAGCGCCAGGGCGACGGCCACCTCCGGGCTCTGGGGGGGAATGGCGGGGGATTGGTTCCAGTGCTGCGGGGCCGGTCAAGGCCTGGCCAATGAGGCGCTGGAGTTCCAACTGGTGGTCGAGCCGCCGCCCTTCCAGGGCATTGATGGGCAGCTCCTCGGCCAGCACATCGAGTTCGGCGCTGAGCTTCTCCTCCTCGGTGGCCAGGCGGCGCTCGTAGCGGGCCCTCTGCTGGTCGAAGAGGGCTCGGAAGTCCTGGCGCGACTGCCGCCGGCTCCCCAACTGCTCCTACAGCAGCAGGAGCAGCTGGTAAACCTCCCAGACCCGCGACAGGAGCTGGTATACCTGGGCCCGGTATGCCGACATGGCCTGGCGCAGGTCCTCGCTCAGTTGGATATCCTCCAGGGCGTCGGGACCGAATTTTAAGAGGCGCTGGGAGAAACGCAATTCGGTCGCGGATTGGTCGCGAGTGGGGTGTCAGTCGAAGCGAGCGCTGTCCTCGGCGGCCAGGCGGGTGTTCAGCTCGAAGTGGGGGAGAAAGCGGGAGCGGACCTGGAGCCGGTCGCCTTTGACCAGGGCGATCTGCTCGCGGGCCTGGAGCAGTTCCCGGTTGTGTTGCAGGGGGGCATCCAGCCAGAAGGCCAGGGTGAGGCGCGGGGGGTCGCCCCAGACCGGGACCACGAAGCCCGACAGGGCCAGGCCGGCCAGACAGCGCTTAAACATCATCCAAAACAATGACATCAATGGCCGGAAGAAGGGTTGAGCTACGATAGCAGAGCCGGAAGGGGATGTCAAGGAGGGAGAAGGGTTGGGGGTTGATGGAAAACTTGGAATTTTCCGGGGAAGAGACTATATTTGCGGGGCTAAGCCGCTGCCTTTATTAGGTGGGACCGGGGCTGGCGCGAAATCGCCGATTGGATATTTTCGGGTTATGGGTAAATTGCTCAACGATGGGATGTCCCATTTGCAATCGCAGAGCCATATCCCACTGAACACCTGGCGGAAATGGCGCGATCTGCTGAAGATGAATCCCCGCGAGGTGGTGCACGAGTGGGATCAGATCTGCTATCTCATCATGATCGCCACCGCCAAGCTCCCGGAGATCACCTACATCCTGCAGTTGTGGACCCACCGCCTCGCAGTGGACATCAAGACCTTTAAGACCGAAACCTCCCGCGTCCTGCGCTTCATTACCTTCCTCTACAACCGCAAGGACGAAAGGCTCACCCAGGGCAAGATCAAGACCAACCTGCACAAATTCTACCGGATGGTCAGCGCCCAGCCCGACGGGGACCCTGCCTTTAAGTTCGGCCACCGCATCGTTCGGCAGCTCTTTAGCGTCACCCTGAGCGGGGTGCTCAACCTGCTGGGGGAGAGCAGGGGGACCTGGAGCGCTCAAGGGCGCAAGCCTCAAGGCCGTGCAGGCCGAATCCTACGCCGAGGCGGTGCGCGACTGCCGCGAGGACGACGGCTACCCCCCGCGGACGAGCCGGAGCCAGAGCCGGAGGCGGAGGCCGGCGCCGCGGCGGCGCAGCTCACTTCCGACAACGTCGATCTCGATGAAATGAGCGACGACGAGGACTTTTCGCGGGCCGAGGAGGCTGAGGCGGCGGAGACCAGCGCCGGCGGCGAAGGCCGAAGAGGAGGAGCCGGAGTACGAGGACCCGGAGACCCGGGCCATGGAGAGGTTCCTGCAGAAGGTCAAAGCCTCCCTGCGCACCATCGACAAGGCCGAGTCCCAGGCCAGGGCCCCGCTCAGGCAGAGGGGCAGGAGGCGGCTCCCGAGGCGGTGGAGGGCGACGAGGAGCGGGCCGCTGCCGAGGACCAGAGGGCAAAGCTCCCGGACATGCGCCTGCGGGTCATCGGCAACTTCGACCCCGTGGGGGCTTCCATCCCCACGGTCGAGGAGGAGCAGCAGACCGCCCGCAGGGCCGAGATCGCCCGGACGCCCAAGCGGCTTTTCAAAAGCTCTTTAAGCGCCAGCGGTGGTGGGGGTGGGGCGTCGGGGGCCAAGACGGGGCTGGTCGCGGCCATCGGCGGCGCAGGTGGCGGTGGGGCAGGAGCAGTGGGTGCACCTGCCGACGGGTCTCCTGCCGGGGCCCGGCCTCCCAACGGCAAGGGCAAAGACGCGGTGGCGATGGCCGCCGCCGCTATGGCCGCGGCCCACGCCGAAGCCCAGCACCCGCAGCCCGACGACGACGTGAACCCGGCCGATGTGGTCGAGGTCAAAAAGCCGAACAAGAACCAGTTCAGCGACGCGGTGCGCCAGAGCGCCAATATCCTGGCCACTTTTGAGAATGCCAACCAGGTGGTCTGGAGCCCTTTCCTCGACCCGGGGGTGGCGATCAAAGACCTGCAGACCCAGGCCCGCACCCTGGTCAGCCTGGGCACCGGGGCGACCCAAGCGTTCCAGTCGATTGAGAAGGTGGCCCAACAACTGCCGCTCAAACAACTGGTGGCGGTGTGCGAGCAGGTGGTGCGGAAGGGCAATTTCCTCACCAAGGTGACCCCCTTCATCAACACCGGCACCCGGACCAACAAGCCCCTCGAGCCCGGCGAACGGCTGGTGTCGTTGTTGCCCGAGATCCTCGACAACACCGCCGGCGCCCTGCTCCGCATGGAGGTGCTGCACTTCCGCCACACCTTCGCCTGCGAGGAGAAGGAGGGCTACACCCGGAAGTCGGTGATCGACTATGCGGAAAAGGCCCTCGTCGCTCTCACCAACGTCCCCGACCGCGAGGTGCTGACCAAGGCCCGGGCCCGCTGCGACAGCGACGCCGACACCCTGATCGAGATCTACGACGCCGAGCGCTTCACCGAGCACCTAGCCGAGACCTGCTGGGACTACGCCGCTGAATTGATCAGCGGGACCCAGATCAGGACGGTGGACCAGGCGACGGGCCCGGGCCGGGTCCACCCTGACCATCGAGGGCGGCGAAAGGGAGGAAGCGCGGCTCCAGGGGTTCCCCGAGGAGTTCAAGAAGGAGAACGGCTGCGGCAAGACCTACGACGCCATCTGCCAGTTCATCCTCAAGGAGGCGTGGGCCTCGATGCGGCCCATCCACCGTCCCGACAAGGTGCTCAACCCGGTGCGGGGACTGCTGCGCGAGGAGCTGATGAGCCGCCTCACCTTCAAGCTCGAGACCAAGCGCCATGTCGAGAACGCCGAGATCCCCCTGCTGGTGGTGGGACAGGACAAGGTGACCAACAACACTGCCTTCGTCAATTATTCTTCCAAGGTGCGCGAGGACGGCAACATCACCCACGTCGCGGGCTTTGGGGACGACACCTACGTCGATCTGTACGAGCTGCGCGAGTACAAGGACATGTGGATGTTCAGCGAGATGCAGGATAATATGAAGCAGCAAGCTGAGATGCTCCAGCCGGGGCACAAGTATCTCTTCACCGTGGCCCGCATCAACCGCCTACCCGGCACCACCAACGGCGAGCTCCTCAGCATCGCCATGCGCAATGACGAGGGCAACCCCAAGATTTTCCCAACCTTCGAGTAGCACCTACCTCAGCACTGTTCCCGCAGGAGATAGTCATGCCTAAACAAATCGGCTTCGCCGTGGTCGGCCTGGGTATGGGCCGTCACCACTGCAAGGCCATTCAGGCCGCCCCCGGTGCCCGGCTGGTGGCGATTTGCGACCTGGACGAGGAGCGGCTGCGCCCCAGCGCCGCCGAGTACGGCTGCCGAGCCTATGCCACCCTCGGAGAATTGTTGGCCGACGCCGAGGTGGAGGTGGTCAACATCGCCACCCCCTCGGGCACCCACGCCGCCCTGGGGTCCCGCTGCGCGGCGGCGGGCAAACACCTGATCGTGGAGAAGCCAGCCGACATCACCCCCCGCCGCATCGACGAACTCCTGGCAGCGGTGCGCCGGCACGGGGTTAAGGCCGCCGGCATCTTCCAGTCCCGCCTCGATCCTCTCAACATCCGCATCCGGCAGGCCATCCAGCAGGGCCGCCTGGGGGTGCTGATCGGGGTCCACGGCCATCTGCCCTGGTACCGGGCCCAGTCCTATTACGAGGGCCGGCACGGCTGCTGGAAGGGCACCTGGGCCATGGACGGGGGCGGTTCGCTGATGAACCAGGGGGTGCACACCGTGGATCTCCTGCAATGGCTGGCAGGGCCGGTGGCCTCGGCGATGGGGGCCTTCGGTGTCTTCGGGCACCGGATCGAGGCCGAGGACCAGAGCGCTGGATTGCTGCGCTTTGCCAACGGCGCCCTGGGCACCCTCTACACCACCACCTGCTGCTATCCGGGCTTCAACCAGCGCCTCACCCTTTATGGGACCAAGGGCACCATCATCAAGGAAGAGGGCAGCCTGCACAGTTGGAAGCTGCAGGACGATCCCGAATGCAGGGAGGAGCAGGAGCTGCTGGCCCTGTACGGGGCGGGCCGCAAGGCCAGCGGGGCCGCGGACCCGATGGCCGTGAGCTTCGACGGCCATACCCAGATCGTGTTGGACATGATCGGGGCCATCGCCGAGGATCGCGAGCCCCTGATCACCCTCAAAAGCGCCAAGCACGCGGTGGAGATTATCAACGCCATTTATCTGTCCGGGCGCACGGGCCGTGAGGTGAAGTTGGGCGGGCCGGCGGGCCGGCCCAAAGCCAAAGCCAAACCCGCGGCCCCCAAAATAGCCGCGAAAACCTCCCCTCGCAAAAAGGCGCGCCCGGCCACCAAGGCGAAAGAGCCGGCCGCCCGGAAAGCCAAGAGGCGCTGAGATGGCCCACCACCGTTTTGTCCCCACCCACTACCACGTCGCCATCGGCGCCCACCCGCCCGTTTTGCGGGTGGCTCCCGGTGACACCGTCTCCACCACCACCGTCGATGCCCGGGGCCGCGACCAGAGCGACCAGCAGGTGACCGAGCGGGGCAATCCGCAGACCGGGCCTTTCTACGTCGAAGGCGCCGAACCGGGCGACACCCTGGTAATGCGCTTCGACCGGATCTGGCCCAACCGCAAGCGGGGCTGGACCGGCACCGCGGTGGCGCCCAACGTGCTGGACCCCGGTTTCGACCCCGCTTTCGCTGACAGGGTGGACTTGGCCGAATGGGAGGTGGATTTGGAGAAAGGCACTGCCCGGATGATCAGCCCGGCCTCGCCGCTGGGCAAGCTCGCAATGCCCCTGGCCCCGATGCTGGGCTGCTTCGGCGTGGCCCCGCCCAGGAGCCAAGCCATCTCCACCGCCACCTCCTCCACCCACGGGGGCAACATGGACTACCGGGGTTTCGTGCAGGGGGCGACCGTCTATTTCCCGGTCTTCGTGCCCGGGGCCCTGCTGCACTTGGGGGACTGCCACGCGGTGCAGGGGGATGGCGAGATCGTCGGCACTGGGATCGAGATCTCCGCCGAGGTCACCTTTGGGGTGGACCTGATCAAGAACCACCCCATCAACTGGCCCCACGCCGAGAACGCCGAGTACATCATGACCGTGGGCAACGCCCGGCCCCTGGACCAGTGCGTGCAGCACGCCACCACCGAGATGCTGCGCTGGCTGACGGGCGATTTCGGCCTGGACGCCCGCACCGCCCATCTGTTGTTAGGCCAATGTGTGCAGTACGACCTGGGCAATATCTACGACCCGGCCTACACGATGGTCTGCAAGGTGAGCAAGCAGGTGCTGGCGGAGATCGGGGCGGGGCGGAAGTAGCAGGGAGGGCTGGGGGTCTGAAAGGACCTGGAGGCGCCGGCCTCCAGGTCCTTATTACGGCAGCTCGGCCAGGGAGTCCAGACCTTCGGGCTGGGGGCGGACGTAGCGGATGGGCTGGATGGAGCCGTCGCGGCGGCGCACCTGCACCAGGTGTTTGCCCTTGATCACCGACTGCTCGATCAAGAGCCCGTCGTCCACCATGCAGCCGTACAGGTAGGTGTTGCCCTTAATGGTCACCCCCCGGCCGATGCGCAGGGGGTGTTCGTCGCTGCCGGTCAGGATCACCCCGGACTCGATGCGGCTGTCGCGGCCGATGCGCAGGTTGCCCTTGAGGATGTTGGCGCTGAGCACCTCCACCCCGTCCTCCAGCATCATGGTCTGGCCGACGTAGGTACTCAACTGCGCCCCCGGGCCGATGCTGACCCCCACGCCCAGGGTCACGTTGCCGCTCAGGCTGCAATTGTCCCCCAAACGCACCTTGCGGTTGAGCTGCACCTGGGGCCCCACCTGTGCGCCCTTGCCCACCACGATGTCCAGGGGGCCGCGCTCCTGGTCGAGGGCAAGGATCTGGGCGATCACCTCGTCGGCGATGAAGAAGTCCTCCTCATCGACGATGGTGATCAGGTCCATCAGCCGCTGGTAGGCCTGGCGCCGGGCGATGGCCTCCATCTGCCGCCAGACTCTCTTGTTGTTGAAGGCGAGGATCTCCTCCTCGCTGGCCGCCTGCATCGCGCGCACAACCAGGCCGGCCTGATTGAGGATCTGGACCATGTCGGTGAGCATCAGCTCGCCCTGGACGTTGTTGTTGCGCAGGCGGCCGACGTGAGTCCGCAAGGGTTCCTCGCGAAAGGCCACCACCCCGGTGTTGATCTCGCGCAGTTCCAGCAATTCCTCGCGGGTGAACAAATACACCCGTTCCTGGTACCTGGCCTCGTAGGGCCGGTCGCCGGGCAGACCCAGGAGGTCCTTGTGCTCCTTGATCTCGATGACCTTGCCCTGGTCGGCCCCTGAGGGGCACCCCTCCCGGTCGGCGGCGGGCACCCGCACGATGCGGCCGTAGTAGTTCTGCTCCGCCGGGCCGCGGTACAGGCCCGTCAGCACCATCATATCGCAGGGTTTGGCCTCAAACTCCCGACGGAACTGGGACACGCCCTGGGCGGTAAGCAAGCCCATGTCGCCTAAAAAGATGTAGACGTCGCGCGGGGTGGTGGCTGGGGCAAAGGCCTCGATGGCCACCCGCACCGCGTCGCCGGTGCCGGCAGGCAGGCCGAGCACCGGGTTTTCCTGGTAGGCGAAACGCCGGCCGGGCCTGGCCCCCAGTTGGCGGGCCACCTCGGCGCCCTTGATGCCCACCACGATCACCTGGTCGGGGCTTTCCAGGCCGGCGGCCACCCCGTCGGCCACCCGGGTCACCGAGGGTTTGCCCCAAATCTGGTGCAGCATCTTGGAGGTCTCGGAGCGGATGCGCTTGCCGTGGCCGGCGGCCAGAATGATGCCCAGCCGGGCCGCGGCGGTGAAGGGACGGTTGAGGTGTTCGAGGGCGATACGGGCCTGCAGGATCTCCGGGGACATGGGGTCAGGTCTTTTTGCGGGTGGAAGGTTTGTTGGCCTTGGAGAGGGCGGTAAGGGGGGGCAGGACCACCTTCTTGCCTAGGGCCAGGTCCATGAGCACGTCCTGCATGCTGGCCGCCGCCTGCCCGGGAGCCGGCTGCAGGCGTTCGTAGCTGCCGTCGGCGCGCAGTGCCCGGGCCTTGATCCGGTCGCGCAGGCACAGCTCTAGCAACTCGCGGTAGACCCGTTCTTTGAGCTTAGGGTCCTCGACGGGGAAGATCACCTCGACCCGGCCCCGTAGGTTGCGGTTCATCCAGTCGGCGCTGCCGGCCCACACCTCGCTCTCCCCCCCGTTGGCGAAGAAATAGGCCCGGCTGTGCTCCAGGTAGCGGCCGATGATGCTGATGACCCGGATGGTCTCGCTGATGCCGGGCAGGCCGGGGCGCAGACAGCAGATGCCGCGCACGATCAGGTCGATGGACACCCCCGCCTGGGAGGCCCGGTACAAGGCGCGTATGACCTCGGGGTCCATCAGGCCGTTCATCTTGGCGATGATGCCGGCGGGCCGGCCGGCCAGGGCGTGCTGGCGCTCCCGCTCGATGAGGCGTAGGAGCCCGTCCATCAGGGTGGAGGGAGCCACCAACAGTTTTTGGAATTCCCTGGCCCGGGAGCGGGCGGTGAGCAGGTTGAAGACCTGGGCCACGTCGGAGGTGATGTCCTCGCGGGCGGTGAGCAGGCCCAGGTCGGTGTAGAAGCGGGCGGTGCTCTGGTTGTAGTTGCCGGTGCCCAGGTGGGCGTAGCGGCGAAGACAGTCGCGATCACGGCGGACCAGCAGTGAGAGTTTGCAGTGGGTTTTCAGTCCCATCAGGCCGTAGACCACATGGACGCCGCTCTCCTCCAGTTGCTTGGCCCAGGAGATGTTGAAAGCCTCGTCGAAACGGGCCTTCAGCTCCACCAGCACCGTCACCTCCTTGTTGCCCTCGGCGGCGCGGATTAGGGCCTGCACCACCTGCGAGTCGTCGCCGGTGCGGTAGAGGGTCTGTTTGATGGCCAGCACCTTGGGATCGGCGGCGGCCATGTCGATGAAGTCGATGACGGTCGAGAAGGACTCGTAGGGGTGGTGCAGGAGCACGTCGCCTTGGCGAAGGGTCTTGAAGAAGGCCTCGGGATTCTTGGGCAGGTGGCGCTCGACAGGGCTGAAGGGGGGATACTTGAGGTCGGTGCGTTTGACCTCGCTATGGATGGTGATCACCCGGTGGAGGTTGACCGGCCCCTCGGCCAGGTACACGTCCTGGGGGTCGAGCTCGAACTCCTCGCGCAGGAGTTCCACCACCTGGTCGGGGGCGGTGGCCTCGATCTCCAGGCGCACCGTGTCCCCTTTGCGGCGGTTCTCTAGCTGCTGGGCGATCTCTTCGAGCAGGTTGTCAGCCTCCTCCTCGTTGACGTACAGCTCGCTGTTGCGGGTGACGCGGAAGGGGGCGGAGCCCAGCACCTGGTAGCCGTTGAAGAGCTGGCCGAGGTGGAAGTTGATGATGCCCACCAGGGAGACGAAATGCCAGCAGCCCTCCTTCAGAACCGGCAGGCTGAGGATGCGGGGCAGCACCCTGGGCACCGTGACCACCCCCAGCACCGGCTGGCCGCGGCCCGGTTGCAGCAGGGCGGCGATGCACAGGGCTTTGTTGAGCACCCGCGGAAAGGGGTGGGCCGGGTCGATGACGATGGGGGTGAGTACCGGCTCCAACTCCTCGCGCCAGTACTTCTTTATGAAGGCCAGGTGCTCGCCCCGAAGCTTGCGCGCCTCACACAGGTGGATGCGCTCGGCGGCCAGGGCCGGCAGCAACTCCTTGTTCCAGCAGCGGTACTGGGCGCGGACCAGGCCGTGGGTCTTTTCGGCGATCTGGCGCAACTGCTGGGCGGGGGTGAGGCCGTCCGGGCCGGTAGCCGGGCTGCCGTCGGCGTGAAGCTGCTGGAGGCCGGCCACCCGCACCTCGAAGAACTCGTCGAGGTTGTTGGCGACGATGGCCAGGAACTTGACCCGCTCCAGCAAGGGGTTGGCGGGGTCCCGGGCCTCTTCGAGCACGCGGCCGTTGAAGTCGAGCCAAGAAAGTTCGCGGTTGATGTAGTAGGCTGGGTTCGAAAGGTCCACGGCTGGGCTCGCCGGTTGGGTAAACGCAGGGTGAGGGCCGGCGGGGGCGTGGCCCGCCGGCCCTCGCAAGAATTTGCCTCCGGTCCGGGGAGAAGTCAAATCAAATCTGGGGCCTCAGCCCAGGGCGGCGATGACGCCGCGGATGTACTCCACCGACTGGCGCAGGGCCTGGCGGGGCTCGCCCTGGATGCCGCACTCGTAGGCCAGATAGCCGGAGAAATTAATGTCCTTAAGGGCCTGGAGGCCGGCCTTCCAGTCTATGTCGCCGGTGCCCGGCTGCATGCGGGTGTTGTCGGCCATGTGGACGTGGGCCACGTACTCGTCGCAGGCCCGCAGGGTGGCCGGGGTGTCGGTCTCCTCGATGTGCATGTGGAAGAAGTCGCTGATCAGGGCCACCCCAGGGGGGTCGCCGGCCTGCTGGATGATCTCCACCCCGTCGGCCTGGCGGCGCAAGAGGTGCTGCTCGTAGCGGTTGAGGGGCTCCAAAAGCACCTGGGTGCCGCGCTGGTGGGCATAGGCGGCCAGCTCAATGGTGATCTCGACCAGCAACTCCTTTTCGAGGGCGATGGCGTCCTTGAGGGGCCACAGGTCGGGCAGGCGGGGCGGCCCGAAGATGGGGGGCATGACGTGGCCTACCGCCTTGAAATGGCTGCAACCGTCGAGGACGTGCTTGCTCT
>VGJS01000073.1 GCA_016867395.1 Candidatus Handelsmanbacteria bacterium | reverse complement strand
CGCCTGGGCGGCGGTGCGACACAAAGAGGGCTACCTTCACAACCAGTTTCTGCGGCTCAAAGCCCGCCGCGGCGCCAAGAAGGCCATTATCGCCGTCGCCGCCGCCATGCTCCCCGCCGCCTATCATCTGGTGCGCGACGGGGTCGAATACCATGATCTGAGGCCACAGCACTTTGATCGTCGCGACAAACACAAGGTGATCGCGCGACTTATGCGACGCCTCACCGACCTGCGAGGCGAGGTTGAACTCAAACAGGTCGCCTACGTTTCATAGTAGGCGGGGGAATTTGACAGTCGGTTTATTAAATGGTTAATTAGCTGCACCGAAAAGGAGCAGAAAAATTGATGAAGATGAAGCGGCGCTGGCACGCCGCGGCCCTCCTGTTCCTGCTGGGGAGTTTGGGGTGCGGGGAGGACGCCCGGGACGCCCAGATCACGGGTCCGGATTTCCCCAAAGGGGCCGGCCGCGCCTATAAGATCGAGCAGGTCTCCTTCCCCGCTGCCGACGGGGTGAAGGTAAGCGCGTTGCTGGGTGATCCGCAGGGGATCCTGCAGACCGGCCAGCGCCTGCCGGTGGTCATCCTGGTCCACGACCTGTTTACCAGCAAGGAGGAGTGGGTTTTCTTCCTCGAAGAACTCCTCAGACGCCAGTACCTCACCCTCGCCATCGACCTGCGCGGCCACGGCCAGACCCCCCTGCCCGACGACAACCGCGAAACCCCGGACCTTGCCCTGGAGGATCTCGAAAAGAGCTACCTCGACGTGCAGGCCGCCCTGCGCTGGGTGGCCACCTTGCCCCAGGCCGACGCCTCTCGGGTGGCGCTGCTGGGCAACGGCCTGGGCGGCAACGTGGCTTACGTCAGCACCGGGGTCTTTCCCGCCCGAATCAAAGCCGCCGTGCTGCTCTCCCCTGGACTTTGGGACTCCCGCTCCTGGGAACCGGTGGTGGTGGGTAGCGGGCTCAGTCCCTTTGAGCCGCATTCGATCCTGTACCTGGTCGGGGCCGACGACGTGGTACCTGTCGGTGAGAGTGACCAGCTCGAATTTACCGCCTTTTCCGATACCCTGGCCCGCCGCACCGACGACCCCAAGTCCGTCAAGGTCTTCGCCAATTCCTCCGACCACGGGCTCGACCTCCTGCACAACCACCCCGAGGCCGTGCAACTGCTCCTGGCTTGGCTGGAGACCTATCTCTGAGATCCGGCCAGGCCTCCAAGCCGGCTGATCCGCCGTGCCCTCCGTCGCGGTCCTAATCCCAGCCCTCAACGAAGAGAAGGCCATTGCCAAGGTTTTAGCCGCCATTCCGCCCGGGCTGGCCGGGGAGGTGGTGGTGGTGGACAACGGCTCCACCGATCGCACCGCCGAGGTGGCCCGCCGCCAGGGGGCCCGGGTGGTGGGCGAACCCCGCCGCGGCTACGGCCAGGCGTGCCAGAGCGGCCTGGCCGCTCTGGCACCGGCCGAGATCGTGGTCTTTCTCGACGGGGATTTCAGCGATTTTCCCGAGGAGATGCCCGCCCTGCTGGCCCCCATCCTCAAGAATGAGGCCGACCTGGTGATCGGCTCGCGGGTGCTGGGCAGGCCGGAGCGGGGGGCCCTGCTCCCCCAGCAGCGGCTGGGCAATGCCCTGGCCACCTGGTTGATCCGCCTGCTCTTCGGGGTGCGCTACACCGACCTGGGGCCCTTCCGCGCCATCCGCGCCGACTCCCTGGCCCGGCTGCGCATGCAGGACCGCAGCTATGGCTGGACGGTGGAGATGCAGGTCAAGGCCGCCCGCGCCGGCCTGCGGGTGGCCGAGGTGCCGGTGCGTTACCGCCGGCGGGTGGGGGTCTCCAAGATCAGCGGCACCCTGGCAGGCACCTGCAAAGCCGGGTACCGGATCATCACCACCATCCTGCGCTACCGCCGGGGCTGGGATCCGTGAATCCTGCCCTCCTCTCGCTGCTGGCTCTTGGGCTTGGCCTGCGCCTGTGGGGAATGGGGCAGGGATACCCCGAATTCTACGGTCACGTCGATGAGATTGGGGTGGCCGCCAGCATCTGGAATTTCTTCCGCGCCGGCACCCTGCTGCCCACCGAGTTCACCTACCCGGCCTTCTACTCCTACCTCACCGCCGTAGCCCTCTGGCTAACAGGGGTATGCGGCTTCACCGCCGGGGCAGACAGCCTGCTGAATTCCCTGGTGCTGGAGTCCTTCCTCAACCCGGCTTGGGCCGCCCTGGTGGGGCGGGGGGTGAGCGCCGGCCTCAGCGTTCTGACCCTCTACCTCGCCTACTACCTGGGCTGCGAAGCCTTTGACCGCCGTACCGGGCTGATGGCGGTGCTTTTCCTGGCCCTCGCCCGCCTGCCCGTGGACCAGGCCCACCAGGCCCTGCCTGACAGCGCCATGGCCTGCCTGGCGATGCTGTGTTTCTGCTGGGCCTGGAAGGTGTACCAGCGGGGGGGATGGGGGGATTACCTGTGGGCCGGGGTTTTCGCCGGCCTGGTGGTGGCCACCAAGTACAACGGGGCCTTCGCCGCCCTGGGTGTGGCCGCCGCCCACCTCCTGCGGGGGGCACCGGGCTGGTACCGCTCCCCAAAGTGGTGGGCCGCGGCCGGCTGCGGGGTGGGGACGCTCTTCGCTGGCTCCCCGTACCTTTTCCTCGCCCCGGAGCGGTATCTGGAGGTGGCCGGCTACCAGGTGTCCAGTTTGGATTTCTCGCTGCGGGAGAACACCCCCTGGTGGTGGGTGGTCCGGGGCCTTTTCGAGGTGGAGTGGGCCGTGGGGGCGCTGATGGTGGCTGGGGTGGTCCTGGCCTGCTGGGAGCGGCGGCCCCTGGACTGGATCTTTCTGGCCGCCTGGGTCCCCAGTTTTCTCTACATCGGTTCCTGGACCCGCGAGAGCCTGCACTACCTGCTGCACTTCTACCCGCTCCTGGCCCTGGGCGCGGCCAGGGTGGTGGGGCGCCTGCCCCTGAGGTCCGGCGGGCAGTACCTGGTGGCCGGTGCGCTGTCCCTGCCGATGCTGTGGGCAGGGGTGGGGCGGGTGGCCGAGTTGGGCTGGGAGGACACGCGCCTGCGGGCCGGGGCCTGGATCGAGGGGCAGGTAGATTCGGGAACGGGGTTGGCCATGACCTGGCTGCCCTACTGCCCCCGGGTGGATCTGGAGAGCAACCGTGAGCAGGTGCGCCAGTACTGCCGGAGCCGGCCTGAACTGCTGGCCGCCCTGGAACAGGCGTGGCGGCAGCGGCCCGCGTACCGGCTGGTGAACCTGGAGGTCTGGCTCAGGGAGCCGGTGGTGCCCGAGGCGTACGCGGTGGCGGTGGATCTGGCCGATCCGGAGACCCGGCGGGTCTTCAGCCGGGGGTGGCGCAGCCTGCGGCAGTTGCGGGAACTAGGAGTTGAGTACGTGGTGCTGCCCGAAGCCGCGTACGGCCGTTACCTCGAAGGCGAACCCCCATCCCAGCGCAGCGCCGCCCAGTACCACCTGCTGAAGAACCGGGCCTACTTCTCCCAGTTCGCCGACAACCATCCCGAGCTGACCAGGGTGGCCAGCTTTTCGGCGGAGCCGGGTGTGCGGGGTAGCCCCATCCACGTCTTCAGGCTGGAGCCTAGCCCAGCAGCAGGTTCACCACCCGCTCCACCGTGACCCGCGACTGGATCATCACCGACTGGGCCGCCTGCCCCGGAATCTGGGTGCGCGAGAGCTGGGCGATCTCCTCGGCGACTTCGGCGTCGCGCACCGTCGATTCGGAGGACTGGATGTTCTCGATGGCGTTGGCGGTGAAGTTAATGGTGAAGTCCAGGCGGTTCATTACCGCCCCCACCGCGCCGCGCTCGGCCGAGGTGCGCTCGATGGCCAGGTCGATCATGTTCATGGCCCTCAGCGCCGAGTCCTGGGTGCTGACAATGGCCAGGCTCAGGTTGAGCACCCCCCCTCGACGGTCATGCCGCGGAAGTCGTAGGCCAGGCGGTCGGCCGGCTTGGAATCGCTGCCCAAATGGAAGTCTCCGCCGGTGCCGGCCACCACGGTGAGGATCTGGCCGTCCAGGTCCCCGTCGGTGTAACTGCCCGCCGCCCCCGCCTGGTCCCCGGCCAACTCCACCTGCACCCCCAACCGGTCGAAGTTGGCCATGGTAACCGTGCCTTCGGCGACCTGGTTGCCGTCCAGGACCACGCCCAGGTCCACGGTCTGGGTCACTACCCCGTTGCCCAGGGTCAGGGTGTGGTCGGCCCCCCCGTCTATGAAGGAGTAGACTCCGTCCTGAGCCCCGGTGATCCGCACCCTGAATACTCCGTTGTCCGCCTGCTGCTGCAACACGGTGGAAGCGGCCTCATCCACGGTATTGCCAAAGCCGTAGAGCAGGGACTGATCATTGTAGCGGGTGGAATGGGAGATGGTGTTGACGTGTTCCTTTAGCTGGTTGAACTCGGAGTTGAGGGCCTCGCGGTTCTTGTCGGTGAGGGTGCCGCTGGCCGATTGCACGCTCAGCTCGCCCAGGCGGATGAGCACGACGCTGATCTCGTTCATCGCCCCTTCGGCGGTGCGCAACATGTCGAGGGCGCGTTTGGTGTTGCGGGTGCCCTCGGTCGGGCCGCCCAGCTCGGCTCTCATCCCCTCGTAGACCCCCAGCAGGCTGGCAGCCTCCCGGCCGGAATTGATGCGCAGGCGGGAGTTCAGGCGCTCGCGGGTGGTGTGGGCTTCGCGCTCGACCCGGTTGAGATCGATCCGGGCACGCGTCATGGTCGCGTTGTTGCTGATACGGATGGCCATCATTATGAACCTCCATGTTCGTGCTGCCGACGCGGCAGAGGGCGGACGATAGTGGTGCAGAGGTGGATTTATACGTGATACTAAGTGAGATTACCTGATGTATAGCGATATCATGTTCCGGGACGGTAGGGCTTTTCTCGGCCTGTCAAAAAAAAGGCGCGGTTGAAAACTAAAGTGTGCGAGAAAGGGTGCCGATAGACAGAATGCCTAAGCTTTACCCAGGACCATCGCAGAGGGAAACGCAGGGCAAGAAGAGGGGCAAACAACCATGCCATTGAGAGTTAACAATAATATCGAGGCCCTGATGTCGCAGCGACTGATCGGCCGGAACGCCGAGGCGGTCAACCGGCAGATGGAACGGCTGGCCTCCGGATTGCGGGTCAACCGCGCCGCCGACGATGCTTCGGGGCTGGTGGTCTCCGAGGGGATGCGGGGGGAATTGTCCGGCCTGACCCAGAACGTGCGCAACGCCGAACACGCGGTGGATCTCCTCCAGGTGGCCGAGGGGTCGATGCAGGAGGTCAACAACATGCTGGTCCGCATGCGCTCGCTGGCCCTCCAGTCCTCCTCCAGTACCCTCAACGGCGCCAACCGCGAGTCCCTGGCCGCCGAGTTCACCCAGTTGGTCAGCGAGGTGGACCGCATCGCTCAGTCCACCCAATACAACGGTCTGGACCTGCTGACCGGTCTTGGCAACCAGGTGAGCGCCTCTTCCACCGCCCTCACGGCCAGCCCCACTACCGGGGTGTCCGCGGTCCAGCTTTCGGCCAGTGACGCGGGGGTCTACAGCTTCATGGATTCAGCGGGGGATCAGGAACTCACCCTGGGGAACGGCACCGTGACCCAGACCCTGGACATGGCCACCCTATTGGATGATGGCCAAGTGGCGACGGGGACCAGCGTGGTGGCCAACTTTAACCGCCTCGGGGTGCAGGTGACCCTGGCCGGCTCCGGGCTGAGCGGCGCCCCGGGTGCGTACGTGGACGGCGACCTCGACGGGACCGCCCTAATGATCGAGGGGGGTTCCAACGGCGGTTTCCAGATCGGACCCCGCGACAGCCAGGTCCACCGCCTGGACCTGAACATCGCCGATCTGCGGGCCTCGGGGGACCTGCTGGGGCTCGACCTGCTGTCCATTGCCTCGCAGGGCAACGCCAGACAGGCCCTCAATGGCATCGACCAGGCCATCGCCGCGGTGTCCGGCGAGCGGGGCAAGCTCGGCGTGGTGCAGAACCGGCTCTCCCACACCATTTCCTTCAGCGAAAACGAGATCGAGAACATCCAGGCCTCCGAGGCCACCATCCGCGACTCCGACGTCGCCCAGGAAGCCACCAACCTTAGCCGCTCGAGCATCCTGCTCCACAGCAGCGTTTCGATGCTGGTCCAGGCCAATGTGCGCTCGATTCAGGCCCTGACCCTGCTGTAGCCACAGGCTTCTTGACGGAGCCGGAGGCGGCGGGTAAGTTCTCTGCATGCCCAGAGAACACGCCTGATGCGGATCGCGGATTTTCACTTTGAGTTGCCTCCGGATTTGATCGCCCAGCACCCCGCTCCCCGCCGCGACGGCTCCCGCCTGCTGGTCCTCAACCGCGCCGACGCCTCCATCCAGCACCTTTCTTTTTGCGACCTGCCACCGCTCCTGGACCCACGCGACGTCCTGGTGCTGAACCAGACCCGGGTGATCCCCGCCCGTCTGCAGGGCCGGAGCCCCGGCCTCAGCGGGGTCGTGGAACTGCTCGTGATCCGCCAGGAGGGCGAGCGCTGGCTGGCCCTGGGCAAACCGGCCAAACGCCTGGGGCGGGGCTGCCGGGTGGAGTTCGGAGAGGGCCAACTACGGGCGGAGGTGCTCGATGCGGCCGGCCCAGGCCGGGTCTGGGTGCGATTCGAACCGCCTCAGGTGTGGCAGTTGCTCCCCGCCCTGGGCCAGATTCCGCTCCCTCCCTATATCCGCCGCCAGCCCGGTGAGGAGGACCGCGAGCGGTACCAGACGGTCTTCGCCAGGGTCGAGGGGGCCGTCGCCGCGCCCACGGCCGGGCTGCACTTCACCCCGCAGTTGCTGGAGCGGATCACCGCCCAGGGCACGGCCCTGGCGCCGGTGCTCCTGCACGTGGGCCCGGGGACCTTTGCCCCGGTGCGGGTCGAGGACCCCGCCCTGCACAAGCTCGAAGCCGAGTATTACCAGATCGGCGAGGAGAGCGCCGCCCTGCTGCGGCAGCGGCGGCAGGCCGGCGGCCGCATCGTGGCGGTGGGTACCACCGTGGTCCGTACCCTGGAGACGGTCTGCGAGGCCACTGGTGAGCCCGCCGCCGGCGAGGGGTGGACGGCCAAATACATCTATCCGCCTTACACCTTCCGGGGGGTGGACGCGCTGCTGACCAACTTCCATCTTCCCGGCTCCACCCTGCTCTTGCTGGTGGCGGCCTTTGCCGGTCGCGAGCTGATGCTGGCGGCCTACCGCCAGGCGGTGGCCGCTGGCTACCGCTTCTACAGTTACGGCGACGCGATGCTGATCCGCTGATGAACGACACCGCCGTGGCCATTGTGCTCGCCGCCGGCAGCGGCCGCCGTATGGGGGGAGGACTCCCCAAACAGTACCTGCCCCTGGCGGGCCGGCCCCTGCTCTGGCATACCCTGGCCGCCCTGGCGCAGAGCCCGCAGGTGGAAGCCCTGATCCTGGCACTGCGCCCCGAGGACCAGGCCCTGGCCGCCGGCTTGACCGCCAATTTCCCCAAGGTGCGCTGCCTGGTGTCCGGCGGCCAGGAGCGGGCGGATTCGGTGAGGGCGGCCCTGGCGGCCACCATCCCCGCCGACGAGCTGGTCCTAATACACGACGCCGTGCGACCATTTGTGTCTGCGGCGCTAATCGGGCGGGTCATCGCCGCCGCCAAAGAGCGGGGGGCGGCGGTGCCGGCCCTGCCGGCGCGGGAGACCATCAAGGTGGTGGAGGAGGGGCAAATCATCGAGACCCCGCCCCGCGCCCGCCTGTGGGCCGCCCAGACCCCACAGGGGTTCCGGCGATCCCTGCTTCTCGAAGCCTGCGCCCGGCCCGCCGGGAGGGCTCCCGCCACCGACGAGGCCATGCTGGTCGAAGAGCTGGGGCATCCGGTGCAGGTGGTGGAGGGCGAGGCGGCCAATCTCAAGATCACCACCCCGGAGGACCTGGCCTGGGCCGGCTGGTGGCTGGAACAACGCGCAGGAGGGGCTATGGACAGCAGAAGTGTGCGGGTGGGGCAGGGCTACGACGTCCACCGCCTCGAAGCCGACCGGGCGCTGGTGCTGGGCGGGGTGGACATCCCCTTTGAGCGGGGCTTGGCGGGGCATTCGGACGCCGATGTGTTGCTCCACGCGGTCATGGACGCCCTGCTGGGAGCCGCTGGCTTGGGGGATATAGGCGGGCTCTTCCCCAACACCGACCCTCGCTTTCTCGGCGTCTCCAGCCTGGTGCTGCTGGCAGAGGTGGGGGAGCGGCTACGCCAGGCACAGGCCCGGATCATCAACATCGACGCCACCCTCCTGGCCCAGCGGCCGCGCATCTCGCCCCATGTGCCCCAGATGATCATCCGCATGGCCACGGCGTTGCAGGTGGAGCCCGAACGCCTCTCGATCAAGGCCACCACCAACGAGGGGCTAGGCTTCGTGGGCCGCGAGGAGGGCATCGCCGCCCACGCGGTGGCCCTGGTCGAGACCTGAGCCGTGGAAGAGTACCTCAACCGTCTCAGCGTTGAACTGGATCAGTGGCCCCCGCCCCTGCTATACGGAGCCCTGGTGTTCAGCGCCTTCCTCGAAAACGTGATCCCGCCAGTGCCGGGGGACACAGTGGTGGTGTTTAGCGCCTACCTGGTGGGGCGGGGGGTGTTGGGGCTGTGGGCGGCGTACCTGGCCACCTGTGTGGGGGGGTTGGCCGGCTTCATGGCCATGTATTATCTGGGATATGCTCGGGGCCGGGATTTCTTCGCCTCCAGGGGCGGGCGGCTCTTCTCCGAAGAGAACCTTGCCAAGGCAGAAGGTTGGCTGGCCAGGTACGGACTGTTCCTAGTGGCGGCCAACCGCTTCCTCAGCGGGGTGCGCTCGGTGATCGCCCTGGCCTCCGGCATGGGGCGGATGGACTGGAAGCGGGTGGCCCTGGCCGGGCTCCTGAGCCTGGCCCTGTGGAACGCGCTGATGTTCTACGCCGGGATGCTGTTGGGCCAGCACTGGGAGCGGGTGCTCGAATACCTGGGGGAGTACAACCGGGTCCTCTCTGGCGCACTGGCGCTGGTGGTCCTGGCTCTGGCCTGGCGCTGGTGGCGCCGCCGGGCGAGGTCTTGACAATACGATAACAGAGGTTTAGCTTCTACCCTTTGGACAGACAGGCAGCACCATGCGGCATCAACAACGGTCAAAAGCGATGAAATTCAAGACTTACAGCCCCAAAGCTGGCCAGGTAGAGCACCAGTGGTTCGTGGTGGACGCCACCGATCAGACCCTGGGGCGACTGGCCTCCAAGATCGCTCAGGTCCTGCGGGGCAAACACAAGCCCACCTATGCCCCGCACGCCGACATGGGCGACCACGTGATCATCATCAACGCCGAGAAGATCCGGGTCAGCGGGCGCAAGGCGGACCAGAAGGAATACCACCGCCACACCGGGTATCCGGGCGGCATCCGCACCACCGGTTTCCGCCAGTTGCAGGGCGAACACCCCGACCGGATCATCAAGAAGGCGATCTGGGGGATGCTGCCCCACAACATCCTGGGCCGGCAGATGCTCAGAAAGCTCCGGGTCTACGCCGGCGGCCAGCACCAGCACGCCGCCCAGAAGCCCCAAACCCTGAAAGTTTAACCTACAGCGAGGTCAAGGGAGTTATGCCCGAGGGAATTTTCCAAGCCACTGGCCGGCGGAAGACCTCCACCGCCCATGTGCGCCTGCGCCCTGGTTCGGGGCAGGTCTTCTTAAACGAGCGGATCGTCGGCGAGTACCTTCGGCGCGAGTCCCTGGAGATGATCCTGCTTCAGCCCCTGCAACTTACCCAGACCCGCGGCCGCTTCGACGTCCATATATCCACCCGCGGCGGCGGACTGCGGGGCCAGGCCAGCGCCGCCTGCCTCGGCATTGCCAGGGCCCTGATCCAGTTCGACCCGGCCATGCGCGAGGCGCTCAAACGCGCCGGCTTTCTCACCCGCGATCCGCGCGAGAAGGAGCGCAAGAAGTACGGCCTGGCCGGCGCCCGCAAGCGCTTCCAGTTCTCCAAGCGCTAGACCGGCCACCCCGGCCAGCGCCCCATTCCACACGCCCTCCGATAGCCGCAGTCGTGTTCCCGCGGGGAATTCCCGCGGGAATTCTGCGTCTAGAGGACGAGGGCGGAGGCCAAACCCTGAGGAGTAGGAAATGCCAGAAATCGCCATCCGCGACCTGCTGGAGGCCGGCACCCACTTCGGGCACCAGACCCGCAGGTGGAACCCGAAGATGAGGCAGTTCATCTTCACCGAGCGCAACGGGATCCACATCATCGACCTTCAGAAAACCGCCAAGAAGATCGAAGAGGCGTACGAGGCGGTGCGCAAGACCGCCCAGGCCGGCAGGTCGGTGCTCTTCGTGGGCACCAAGAAGCAGGCGGTAGACATCATTCGCCAGGAGGCCGAGCGCTGCGGCATGTTCCATGTTACCGAGCGCTGGCTGGGCGGCATGCTGACTAACTGGCAGACCATCCGCCAGAGCATCCGCCACCTCGACCACCTCGACCGCCTGGGCGCCGACGGTTCGTACGGCAATCTGAAGAAGAAGGAAGTGCTGCTGCTGGAGAAGGAGCGGGGGAAGCTCGACAAGGTGCTCTCGGGCATCCGCAAGATGGGCGCCCTGCCCGGCCTGATCTTCATGGTCGATATCAAAAAGGAACACCTGGCTGTGGCGGAGGCCAGGAACCTCGAAATCCCCGCGGTGGCCATCATCGACACCAATTGCGACCCTGAGGCGGTCACCTATCCCATCCCCGGCAACGACGACGCGCTGCGCTCCATCGCTCTGATCACCCACCTGATGGCCGAGGCGGTGATCGAGGGTCGGGCCACCAGCCAGAAGGGCGAAGGCCGCAGGGCCAGGCAGGAGTCGGCCGCCGAAGGTTTCGAGGAGGAAGCCGCCCCCGAGGCCGAAGCCCCGGCCTCGCGCTGATCCACACCGGAACCCAAGCGGAAGAGAGTTATGGCTGAGATCACACCCGAACTGGTCAAAACCCTGCGCGAGCGCACGGGGATAGGTATGATGGACTGCAAGAAGGCCCTCCAGGAGACCGGCGGGGACCTGGAGAAGGCCATCGACTACCTTCGCAAGAAGGGCATGTCCTCGATCGAGAAGCGGGCCGGCCGCCAGGCCACCGACGGCATGATCGCCTCCTATATCCACCCCGGCAGCCGTCTGGGCGTGCTGGTGGAGGTCAACTGCGAGACCGATTTCGTCGCCCGCACCGACGCCTTCCAGCAGTTCGCCAAGGACATTGCTATGCACATTGCCGCCGAGCAGCCCCTGGCGGTCAGCCGCGAGGAGTTGGACCCCAAGGTCATCGAGCGGGAGCGCGAGATTTACCTGGAGCAGGCCCGCAACGAGAAGAAGCCAGAGCACATCTCCTCCAAGATCGTCGAAGGCCGACTGGAGAAGTACTACCAGGACGTCTGCCTGATGGACCAGGCCTTCGTCAAGAACCCTGACCAGACGGTGAAGGATCTGTTGGCCGAACTGACCGCCAAGATCGGCGAGAAGATCAGCGTCCGCCGCTTCTCCTGCTTCCGCTTGGGCGAGGGGGGCTGAGCAGGCCGGGCCGGCACCGCGGGGAGGGAGCGCAACCATGGAAGAAGACATCGTCCAGGAAGTCAACCAGCACATGGACAAGGCCATGGAGGCCTTCAGCCGCGACCTGGCCAGCATTCGCACCGGGCGGGCCTCCACCAACATGCTCAGCGGGGTGCGCGTTGAGTACTACGGCACTTCCACCCCGCTAAACCAGGTTTCGAGCCTTAGCGTGCCCGAGCCGCGGCTGATCGTCATCAAGCCCTACGAGCAGCAGCTCATTCCCCTCATCGAGAAGGCCATCCGCGCCGAGGCCAGCCTGGGCCTGAACCCCTCCAACGACGGGACTATCATCCGTGTGCCCATCCCCGAACTGACTGGGGAGCGGCGGCGCGAGTATACCAAGATCGCCCGCCACCGCGCCGAGGAGGCCAGGGTGGCGGTGCGGCACGCCCGCCGCGAGGGCCTCGATTTCGTCGATGCCAGCGTCGAGGAGGATGAGCTTACCGAGGACGAGGGCCGCCACATCCACGAATTGATCCAAAAACTGACCGACAAACACATCGCCGAGATCGACGAGATCGTCAAGCACAAGGAAAAGGAGATCATGGAGGTCTGAGGTCGCCTCCAGGAAAAAGCGTGGCCCATCTCTTTAAGGGGATGGGTCGTTTTTATTTTTTGGGCGGGTTTCGGCGCTTGCGGTTAAGTTCGTCGATCTGGCGCAACAGTTGATCCTCGAGGTGGTCGCGCCGCTGGGGAGGTGCCGTCCGGGGTTGGCTGGGGGGTGGCCCTTGGCGGGAGGAGGGCGGGGCTGGCCTGGGCGATGTGGCCAGCCCGGACAGCTTCTGCTTTTGGAGGTGGACCAGGTCCTCGCAATTTTGCAGATGCGCCTGACGCTCGACCAGCAGTATGTGCAGTTCGTCGAGGGCGGCTCCGGCCTGGCGGCCCAGTTCCTCTATGGATTCCCCTTCGAGGGCTTTGAGGTCCGCCCCCCGCTGGGCCAGTTGGGCGCTTACCAGGTGGCTCTGGCTGGAGACCAGGCGCAGGCGCAGGCGCTGGGCCCGGCGCTGGCGCAACAGCCAGAGGACGGCCAGCCCCAGGGCGCCGCCCAAGCTCAAAAGCAGGTAGCTGATCCAGTTTTCCATGCGGCCGGCGGAAAGGGAAAAGGATTCTCTTGCAGGGGCCGAGCTGACGATGTTAATTTAAAAAGTTATGCCTTGCGCCACAAGCGCTTGCGCTCCGCGCATCGCTCAGCGGCGCTTCAACTGCCTCAACGGTTAGGTGGGCCTGACCCGGAGCATGGCGACGGTCTCGGTGGTGCCGCCCCTGCGCAAGCAGCTCCGCGTCCAGGAGGCGGCGGAGAGCCTCGTCAGCCGCCTGGCGTCGGCCCTCGACCGGGCCAAGGCCCAAGGCGGGGACTGCAACATTTTGGACCTCAACACCGACTTCCCCGATCCGGGACAGCGACGCTGACGCAGCCGGCGGGCCAGGGGCAGAGGCCATGTTATACCAACTCCTGCGCTCCACCCGCCCCCAGCAGTGGATCAAGAACCTCTTCGTACTGCCGGCGTTATTCTTCTCGGGCCATGCCCTGGAGCCCGACTTTGCCCTGCGCGCCCTAGCCGGAGCGCTCTGCTTCTGCCTGCTGAGCGGGGCGGTGTACCTCTGCAACGACATCCTCGACCTGCCCCAGGACCGCCTCCATCCCGAGAAATCGCGCCGGCCCCTGGCCGCCGGCTTAGTGCCGGTGCGGCTGGCCGCCACAACGGCCGTCCTCCTCTTCGCCGGGAGCCTGGCCGCCGCCTTCTGGCTGCACCCGCCTTTCGGGGGGGTGGTCCTGGTCTACGCCCTGCTCAACCTGGCCTATTCGTTCAAGCTCAAGCAGGTGGTGCTGATCGACGTGCTGATCGTGGCCGCTGGTTTCCTGCTACGCGCCCTGGGCGGGGCCTTGGTGATCGCGGTGAGCATCTCCACCTGGTTCATCCTCTGCATCTTCACCCTGGCCCTCTTCCTGGCGGTGGTCAAACGCCGGCAGGAACTGGTGGCCCTGGCCCAGCGGGCCGGCCAGCACCGGGCGACCCTGGGGCAGTACGGCCTGGCCTTTCTCGACCAGCTCATCGCGGTGCTGACCACCTCGGCGCTGGTTTGCTATGCCCTGTACGCCACCGGGGTGGGGGACAGTCAGACCGGGGCGCACATGCAGTGGACCATCCCCTTCGTCCTCTATGGCCTGCTGCGTTACCTCTACGTGGTCTACCATATGGGGGGCGGGGCCAATCCCACGGCCCTGGTTTGGAAGGACCGCCCGCTGCAATTGACCCTGGCGTTGTGGGGGCTGGCATGCGCGGCCGGCATCTACGGATTGCCGTGAGAGGGACACACCATACCGGTATTGATCGTCGCGGGGACCGGGAATTTCAGTACCGTCATTGCCGCGCAACTGATTGGGCGGGGGGACCAGGTGATGCTCTACAATTGGCGTAAGACCCGGCCCCAGTTCGGCGAGGAGTACCCGGGCATCGCAGGGGACCGCACCGACCATGCCCGCTTCGAGGCACAGATGCAACAGGCCGGCCCCTTCGACGCGGTCATCGACATGATGGGGTACGAGCCGGAGGACGCGCACAGCGCGGTGCGGGCCTTCCGGGGTCGGGTTGGGCGCTTCGTATTTTGCAGCACTGTCGATGTGTACACGGAGGTGGGGTCGGGATACCCGCTGCGCGAGGATGCCGAGCGTTCGCCCTCTCCTGCTTTTCCCTACGCCTATTAGAAGGCGTAGATAGAGCGGATCTTCGAGCAGGCACAGCAAAGCGGGGGCCTGAGGCTGACCATTATTCGCCCGGCGGCCACCTACAACGACAGTTGAACGCCCATTCCCCTGGTAAGCAAGGGGATGCTGGTCCCGCACCGGCTGCGGCAGGGGCTGCACCTCATCGTGCTGGGGGACGGCTACTCGCTAAGGGTGAGTTGCCATCGCGACGACGTGGCCCGGGCCTTTGTCGCCGCCCTCGACAACCCGGCTGCCCGCGGGCCGGGCCTTTTACCATTTGGCCGGCCTGGAGTGGCTGACCTGGGAGGAGTATTACTGGACCGCGGCCCGGGTCCTAAAGGTAGAGCCGCGCTCTCTGGCTATCCCTTCCGAGCAGCTTTTGCGCCTGGCGCCCAAGGCAGCGGAGTGATGCGCCATCAATTTTCGCTACAACAACCTCTTTGACAACGCGGCCGCCCGCGCTGACCTGGGGTTTCGCTATGCCGTCACTTGGGAGGGGGGGTGCGGCGGATGATGGCCTACCACGAGGTGCAGGGGAATATCGCCAACTGCCCGCCTAAGCCGATCTACCACCGTATTGTCGAAACCTGGAGCGAACTGAGCAGCTCGCTGGCCAGCCTGGAACAGTCCGGCTAAGCATAGAAAGGGAGGTGGCCATGAGCAAGAAGGGGTACACCTGGTTTGCAACGCCACCTGGACCCCGTGTGCCTGTGGCACTGGGAGGGCGGGCTGACCGAGACCCTTTCTACCTTCAGAATGGCGGCCGATTTCTGCGAACGGCATCGGGGCTTTGTCTTCAACCACAACGAGGCCCTGCTCTACTGCTGGGTGGAGGAGTACGAGCCGCAGCTCTTCCGGCGCATCGAGAAACTGGTGAAGGAGGGCAGCTGGCACATCGCGGGCGGGGCCTACCTCCAGCCAGACTTCAACAACGCCAGCGGCGAGAGCCACATCCGCCATTTTTTGCTGGGCCGGCGGTACTTCGCCCGGCATTTCGGCAAGCGGCCCAGGAGCGGCTACAACTTCGATTCCTTTGGCCATGGCGAGGGCTTCCCCCAGATCCTGCGCGGCTGCGGCATCGAGCACTACCTCTTTTGCCGGCCCGACCTGGGCACCTATGGGTTGCCGGTGGGCGCCTTCCGCTGGCAGGACCGTTCGGGCAGCGAGGTGATCGCCAGGCGCGGGGACGACCACTACCTGACCAACGGCCGTATCGCCGAGAAGCTCGACCGTTTCCTGGTCCACTTTGCCGCGGAGCCGGATATCCTCATCCGCTGGGGCATCGGCAACCATGGGGGCGGGCCTTCCGAGGAGGAGTACTGCCGGCTCAAGCAGTAGACCAAGGCCCATCCCGACTACGAGTGGATCGAGAGCACCACCGATCGCTTCTTCCTTAAGCGCCTGAAGGCTGGCGGGGAGTTGCCCCTGGTGCGCGGGGAAATCCAGAGCAGGTTCGCCGGCTGCTACACCGCCATGAGCCGGGTCAAGCGGGGCCACCGCGAGGCCGAAAGCCTGATGGTCGCAGCCGAGCGGCTTTCGGCCCTGGCCTGGTGGTGGGGCTGCGCCCCGTAACCTGGCAAGGACCTGGAGGTGGCTTTGAAGGATATCGTATTCTCCGAGTTCCACGATATCCGGCCCGGTTCGGCGGCGCCCTCGGCCGAGCGGGACAGTGTGCAGCTTCTTGCCCATGCCCGCGAGATCCTGCGCAGCCGGCAGTTCCGCGCCCTGCACAGCCTGATCAGCCGCGATCCGGATGCGGTTAAAGGGGAGGCGCCGGTCTTCGTCGCCAACCCGCATGGCTTTACGGTGAAAACCCAGGTGGAGTTCGAGGTGCAGCTTAACTGCAACGCCTGGGCCATTAGCGATCCTGAGGTGCGCCTGCGCCACCAGGGCCGCGACTATCCCCGCCAGCGCTTGCTGGCCGAGGCCAACTCCGCCGGCAACTGGCCGTTACGCCTGGCGACAGCGGTGGATTTGCAACTCTGGGAGATCGCCCGCTTCGACGAGTACTGTCTCAACGATCGGCCGTAGAAGGTGCGCATCCCCGCGGTCACCCCGCGCAGCTTCAGCTTCTGCAACGAGCATTTTGCGCTTAAAATCAACCCGCGCAACGGCCTGATCGACTACTTCGGTTTGCCGGGATCAAAAAAGACCCTGGCAAAGGCCGGGGCGATGGCACCGGCCTACTGGGCCGACCTCGATCACAGTTGGACCTGAGGCAGTCTATAAAGGCTGAAAGGGCACCAGGTCTGGTCCACCTCGCCGGTCTGAGATGCCAGGCCGGCCGAGCGCTTCCGCCTGGCCACTCGCCAGGAGGCGGCCCAGCTCCCTGGTGCGCCAGTATGTGATCGGCCATGCCGAGGGCAGCATAGAGATCCGCGAACGGCTCTTCAACAACCACCGAGACGCGATGCTCAAGCTGGTGACGCCGCTGGCTTTCCCGGCTGAGCGCAGCAGCGCCGAAACTCTGTACAGCGCCGCCCAACGCCGGCCCAGCGACGAGCACGAGGAGCGCACCAACCAGCCCTGGGTGGCGGTGCGGGGCAGACAGGGGGGAAAGCCGGTGTATTTGGCGGTCCTCAATACCGGCAGCTTCGCCCACAGCTTAACCTCCGGCGAGTTCGCGGTCAATGCAGTGCGCCCCCCGGCGTACAGTTCCTTTAACATCGACCCGCGCGATGAGCGGTTGAACAACCGCTTTGCCCCGCGCCAGGACCAGGGGGAGCAAGAATTGCGCTATGCGCTTCTGGTGGGGGGCGCTTCGACGAAACCCGGGTGAGCCGCGCCGCCCAGGTGCTCAACACCCCGCCGGTCTGGCAGGTGTACTACCCGCAGCCCGAAAAGGTCGAGCGCCGGCAGCGCTTGGAAGTAGCGGGGACCCTCACCGTCGATGACCCGCAGGTGCAGGTAGTGGCCCTGAAGAAGGCGGAGGCCGGGGAGGAGTTGATCGTGCGGCTCTACAACACTTCAGGCAGGGAGCGGCAGATCCGGGTGCAGGTCAAGCCCTTCCGCCAGGACATCCGCGCCAGTATCGGGGCGTACGGGCTGGCGACCCTGGCGGTGCCCCGGGGTGGCAAAGCCTTGAAGTGGCGGCGGGTTAACCTGGTGGAGGAGCGGGAATAAAGAGGCCAGGAAGCCAGCGGGCTGAGTGCCGGGCTTCCTGGTCCTTATTTTTGGTGGAGCAGATCGGGATCGAACCGACGACCTCAAGCTTGCAAAGTGGTCTGGGGGTTTTCATGCTGTTTCGTGTTGTTTCGTAAAATTATATCCAAACATGAGATAAGCCCCAACCGCTTTTTTGGTGGTTGGGGCTGTTTTGTGGTGTTTTGGCCTGGTCTGTTAGACAGCCGTTAGATGGGAAGGGGTAGGGTGGGAGGGCAATCCTCAAACAGCAGGCACATCGACGTACTCGCTGTGGGAAGCGGGGGTTGGCACTGGCAGCCCTGCTTCCCGCAGTCCCTCCAGGTGGAACTCGATGGCCTCATGGATCAACCGCAGCACTTCTTCCTGGGTCTCGGCGGCTGCGACACATCCAGGCAGATCGGGCACATAGGCCCCGTAGCTGGTTTCTCCCTCCTCGACGATAACGACGTAGCGCATAGCTCTACTCTCCGCCTTCCTTCAGGCCCGCCTGCTTGAGGATGTTGTTGAGGGTTCCCGGAGGCACATCCACGCTCATCTTGCCAGCCACAGTGACCAGCCCCTTCTTGGTCGGGTGCTTGAACTGGCGATGGTCCCCTTTGGTTCTATCCAGGTACCAGCCATCTTCTTCCAGTGTTCTGATGATCGCTCTGACCTTC
>VGJS01000072.1 GCA_016867395.1 Candidatus Handelsmanbacteria bacterium | reverse complement strand
CGGCCAGCGCCAGACCCACCCCACCGCCCAGCACGCCGCCGCCGGCCACCCCCAACACCACCCAGAGCGGGATCAGGATCAGGTACGCCAGCCAACCGCCCAGCCCGGGGGTGAAAAGGGTGGTGTGTATCAGTTTGAAGAACAGGGCCAGGCCGGCCAGCAGCAGCCAGCCCAGGTGCTCCCAGCCGCTGCCCGGAGCCTCGGGCTCCTCCACCTCCCCGGCCGCCGCCGGGGCGTAGGTCCCGCCGATGGCCGCCAGGACCGCCCCCACCCCGCGCAGGAGGCCCCCCTCGTAGTCCCCCTCGCGGAAGCGGGGCACCATCTCGCTGCGGATGATGCGGCCGCAGGTGATGTCGGGCAGGGCCCCTTCCAGGCCGCCGCCCACCTCGATGCGCATCTCCCGGTCGTCGCGGGCCACCAGGAGCAGCACCCCATTGTCCTCTTTGGCCTGCCCCAGCTTCCACGCCTCGGCCACCCGCATCGAGAACTCTTCGAGGTTCTCGCCCCCCAACGAGGGGATGGTCAGCAGGGCCACCTGGTTGGCGGTGGAATCCTCGTGGGCCTTGAGCAGGGCTTCGAGCAGGGAGGCCGCCTGGGGCGAGAGAAGGCTGGCCCGGTCATTGACCCGCCCTTTCAGCGGCGGGACCTCCAGGGCCGCAGCCGCCAAGGGCAGCAGGCACATGGCCAGTAATACCAGCCCTTTCATGCCTCCCCCTCCGTGCGCGGGGCATTGCCCAACTCGTCGGTATCATCGGCCCGGCGCGCCACCCCGCAGCGCTCCAGCAGGGCCCCACACTGGGCGATGGCCGCGACCAGCCCCTCGGCCGCCTGCCCCTGGCGCATGCCCTGGGTGATGGTCCGCACCACCCCCTCCCATTCCTCCTGGGCCACCCTGGCGTTGATCCCCGCGTCCCCCAGCACCCGCACCTCGTGTTCGAAGAGGCTGAGAAAGATCAGGATGCCGGTGCGCTCGCGGGTGGCAAAGAGCTCCTCCTCGACAAAGGTCTGCAGAGCCCGCCCGGTGACGCGGCGGTCCATCAGCTCCTCGCCGGCCAGGAGCCGCCGCAATGGGGGCGCCCATTGGGCCAGCGGCATGCCCGCCCCGCCGGCCAGGGCCACCCCCGCCCCCATCGCCCCCACGCCCAGGGGCAGCCAGGTATCGGTGAAGGCCCGCAGGCAATAAAAAACTGCAAAGGCGAGGAAAGCAGCCAGGGCCCCGCCCCGCCAGATCGCCTCCTCGTACTCGTCGCACTGGGCGAGGATGCAGGGCACAATCTCCCCGGCGGTGTGCCGCTCGGCCGCTTTGACCGCGGCGGCGATGTGTTCCCGCTCCTCGGCGCTGAACAGGTGCTCGACCTTTTTCGCCATGAGCCCACCCCTCTACTTTCTGAACCGGACCTCCAGGCTGCGGCCCGGGGCCAGCCGCGCGGGCCGCTTCAGTCTCAGGGAGTTCCCCTCCTGGACAAGAGCCACTTCCCGCCCGCCCAGCGCCACCCGGCGCACCGGCCGGCCCCGCAGGAAGGGCAATTCCAGGGTGCGCAGGGTCAACCTTCCCTGCCGCACCTCCACCCCGGCCCGGCCCGGCCCCACCGCCAGCATGCCCCAACCCGTGCCCAGGCTCCAGAAACACCTGAAGCGACCGGGCACGACCGGGTCGAAACCCAGGTACCCCTGGGCCAGATCGAAGCGCAGGCCGCTATAGGCATTGAGCAGGGCGTAGGAGGCCAGGGAGCGGGCGTAGTTGCTGCCGCACTCGAATTCGTTCCAGGGGTTGCGCCGCTCCCCGTCGTAGCGCCGGCGGATGGCGACCACCGCCCTGGCGCCCTCCTGCACCAGGCTGCTCTGGATCATCTGGATGGCCGCGGCGTACTCGAAGCCGTTCATGGTCTCCTGAGCATAGGTCAGGGGGATCATGGGTTTGGGCTGGCCTTTCGGCCACTCGCAGATCACCAGGCCACCCTCGTCGTTGAGGGCGTAGACGCGGCAGGGGTTGTAGTGGTCGCGCAGGGGTTGTTTGAAGTTGTGCTTGAAGATGGCGCGCAGGGCCTGGCGGGTCTGTTTAGGGTCGAAGATCTCCCCCAGCCCGTAGAGGTTGGCGTGCCACTGGGCCAGCACCTGGTCCAGGCCGCACCCTTGGCCCACCTGGTACTTCAACTCCCCGTGCTCCTCGCTCCAGTACGCCCCCTCCACCCCGAAACGGGCTGCGATTTGGCGATCACCCAGATCCACCTGCTGCTGGTAATACTCGCCGTTGAAGAGATGCTGGTCGGTCCAGACCTTGCCTTTGGCAAAAAGCGCCCGATACTCGGCGGCCTGGTCCTCCTCGCCCACAAAGGCGGCCATCTCGGCGCCGGCCTTGAGCGCTCCCAGGTAGAAGCCGGTGAGCCAGGCGTTGGGGCCAAAAAGTTCCATGTCCAGGGTGTGGTGCTGCCGGCCCCACAGCACCCCGGTCCGCTGCGGGTCCCACTGGTCCTCGTTGGCCGGCGACCAGGCGAATTCCAGGGAGCGCCGCACCAGGGGCCACAGGTCCCGCAGCCACTGGCCGTCCCCCGAGATCTTCCAGTCCCGGTACACCTTCATCACCCCGCCGAACTGCCCGTCGGCGCAGGGCCGGAATTTGGAGGCCTCCACCCCCAGGGGCAATTGCAGGCGGAAGGGCATGCCGCCGTCCTGGCGCAGGTTGTGGCGATAGTCGGCCTGGCGCATGGAGCGCTCCAGCCGCGGAAAGAGAAAGGCCAGAGCCTGGGCGTAGTTCCACACGTGAGTGCAGGAGCCCTCGCAGCAGCCGGTGTTGGGGTGGCAGCCCTCCCACCCGTAGAAGGTGCCATCCTCCAGGCGCAGCACCGTGGGGCTTTTGAGGATGGAGAGGTTGGCCGAGACCGCGTCAAGGGCCGCGGCAGGCAGGTCGGAGGCGAAGAGCGCCTCCTTGAAGCGGGCGGTTTTCGCGTAGAGCTCATCCCAGTTTCTCAGTCCGTACCGGGCGCTGGCCCGGGCGTCGGCGAAGCGGGTGGCGTAATAGTTTTTCCAGGTGGCCTCCACGCCGCAGCAGGCGGCGCGCTCGGCCGCCTGAGGGTTCCAGTAGTTCTGGCAGTTGGGGAAGCTCCAGGCGATGAGGAAACGCACCCGGCCCCGCTGACCCGGCTTGAGTTCCAGGTGCGCCGCCAGGCTGGCGTGGTTGCCCTCGCCGGCCTGGTCCGGGGCGTACTCGCGCGGCTTGAGCCGGCCGGGCCGGGTGAAGTCGCGCCAGAACACCTCCAGGCTGTCGAACCAGGCCCCCCGGTACCAGTAGTGCTGGCAACTGGTGCGGGAGGCGTCCGTGCCCAGGCACAGGTCACCGGCCTCCGGCTCGCCGCCGCCAAAGGCGTCGGAGCGCAGGTGGAGCAGGGACAGACCGCCGCTCCGCTGCAACTGGTGGAGATTGTTCCTGGGCAGGGGGTTTTTCAGGGTGCCGCAAAGGGTGTAACGCAGCGGGCGGGAGGTGGAATTTTCCACCTCGAACTCGAAGAAGGCCGCCGGGATGCCCGAGGCGTCCTCGTCGAGGGGGATGAAGGGATTAAAGGCCAAGAGCCGCACCCTCCCAGGGAATTTCGGCTCCACCAAACGCAGCCCAGCGATAGGGTACTCGCCCCGGAACTCCACCTGGCGGAAATGGGGCAGGCCGGTCAGATAGTCGCGCGAGGGTCCCCAGCCAAAGGAGGACCACACCGGCTTGCCCAGCTCCCCACTGTAGGGGGGCTGCAGGTCCCCGTTGAGCACCCGCGCCTCGATCACCTCGCCGCCCTCTTCGGCGCGGATGGCGAAATGGGAGAAGCCGTTGGTGCTGCCCTTGTTGGGCCGGTTGAAGATCTCCCAGTCGACGAGCCGGCCGTTGCCGGCCAGGCCTATGCAGCCAGTGCCGATGCCCCCCAGGGGAAAGGAGATCTCCCGGGTCCTGGCACCCTGGTAGAGGAAATAGTCCATGGTGTTCTCCCTATCGCTGTTGACAGGGCCCCTGCGCCTGCGTACAAAAAGGACCCATGAATCGCTGCTGCCTGCCCGCCCTCGGCGTCCTGTTGCTGGCCGGCTGCGGGCTCCTCAACCCGGCCTCGCCCGAGTACGGGCTGGTGCCCCTGGCCCCCTTCCGCTACGCAGTCCAGGAGGACGGGCAGCCCCTCTTCGAGTTCGAGGTGCTCAAGTGGCCCCAGGGTCGCCGGGCCGCCGTCTCCATCACCTACGACGCGCCCTTCGGCACCCATCCCGACCACCACCTGGCCACCGACGCGGTGCTGGACCGGGGCCTGAAAATGGACATCGAGATGGTGACCGCCATCTTCCAGCAGCCCAAGCACCGCCCCCTGCTCAAGGTCATACAGGATCAGCTGGTGCCGCAGGGAATCCACTTCTTCGGCCACGGCCATGAGCACGTCAACCACGACTCCCTCACCTACGACGAGGCCCTGGCCAGCTTCCAGCGCTGCTACGAGCTGATGGTTGAATGGGGGCTGCGGCCCAGGGCCTACGCCTATCCGGGCACCGCCGGCCGCCTGGCCCGCACCCAGCAGGCCAACCAGTTGGCCGGTTTCCTCTGTGCCCGGGGCATGGCGCTGGACCCTGCCGAGTTTTACATCTGCCCGGACAGCACCACCGCGCCGGTCAACTGGTTCTACCTGCCCTCGGTGGTGATGGCCCGGTGGGCCTCGACCAGCTACATCAACAACCACCTGGAACTGCGGCCCATCCTGGCCGAGGCCCTGGAGCGCCGGGCCTGGGTGATCCTGATGTACCACGCCGTGGGTATCCCCGAGGGCTGGGGGTACTATGCGCTGGTCGATTTTGAGAAGGATCTGGACTTCCTGGCCGCCAACGACTTCTGGAGCGGCAATATGGACATGGCCGCCCTCTACATCAAGGAGCGCAATGCCTTTGCCCCGCGGCTGGACCGCATCGAGCGGCAAAAAGGCCGTAGCGATTTTTACCTAGTCATGGCCGACGGGCTGGACAACGCCCTCTACGACCAGCCCCTCACTTTGGAGTTCCGCCTTGGCCCCCAGTTGCGGGCCCAGGCCCTCCAGATAGACCCTCCCCTGGAGGGTCAGCACGAGTTCCCGCTGCAGGAAGGGGTAGGCCGCCTCGAAATCCTTCCCGATGAGCGAACCTACCTGCTGAGCCTGCGCTGAGCCGGCCGCCCTGGGCCCCCCAAAGGCGCGGGCCGGCCAGACCCCGGGACCCTACTGCGGATCCTTGATCTTGTAGCCCTCCGCGTACAGAAACCCCCATTGATCGGGCGGGCTGATCTGGGCAAAGCCGCCGTACTTTCCTTCTTTGCTGCCCAGATCCAGCAGCAGTTTCCAGCGCCGGCCGTCCCCCACCCACAGCGAGGGCCGGTGGGTCTGCTCGGCGTACTTCATCATCGGCGCGTAGATCAGCCCGCTGCGGCCCTGCACCAGGTCGTAGACACTGCCGCCATAGTTGCCTTCGCGGTTGGCCCGCAGGGTCTTCTGGTAGGTCTGCGTCCGCCGGTCGTACCAAGTCAACGCGCCCTCGTAGGTATCCTCCCCCCAGCAGATGCCCTCCTGGGTGAAGACCACACTGGTGGCCTGGGAGGCCCGCTGCCACAGCCAGCGCCCGCTCCAGGCCGGCGACAGGTAGGTGGCTCCGTGAGCGCCGTCGCCATGGGTCACCCACAGGTCGGCGGTGTAGGGATCGACCGCCACCCGGTGGATGTGGACCCCGTCGACGTCGGGGGCGGTGAAAGCCACCGACCAGTTCTGGCCCAGGTCGGGCGACTTCCACACCTTCTTGGAGCGCCCCCGGTCCCGCGGCCCGTATTCCCCGACATAGAGGGTGTTCTGGGCATCGGAGGCAAAGGACCACCACAGGGCGCAGCTGGCCCTCAGGGTCTTGACCCGCTGGAAGGTGAGGCCCCGGTCCGCGGAGCGGTAGATCCGGCAGGGGGTATCGGGGTTCCAGCGGTCCTGGTCGGTGGAGACGAAGAGGTAGCCGTTGGCGAGGCAGTGCACGCCTTGGATAGGATCGCCGAAGGTGTATACCGCCTCGATGGCATTGCCCTGGTCAACGATGCGGTAGAGGGTCTTGCCCGCCGCGCCGTAGGCCTGCCCAGCTGGGTCGACAGCAAAGAACGCCAGCCGGTACGAGACCCGCCGGACCTCGACCGCCGGCAGGGGGCGCTCTGCCTCGGCCAGGGCCTTGGCCCCCAGGGGCACCGCCGGCGCCGGGCCGGCGATGCGGTCGGCCGATTCGCAGCCTAGCAGCCCCCAGGCCAGCGCCCAAGCCGCCAGGCAGTGGCGGCCGGCCGGCGATCCTGTGAAGCGGGCAGGGTTGGGACGCACAGACCCTCGGCGCGGTTCAGGGGGGAGGAGGAGATGCCGGAGCGGGGGCCAAATTAGGACTGCCTCCGTGGGGTTGTCAAGGAAAATTGTCTTGACAGGGGCGCCGCCAGTAGCCTAATTATTCAGAAAAAAGAATAATTATTAGGAAAGGACATGTCCAGACCCCGGATCTACATCGACGGCCAGCAGGGCACCACCGGCCTGCGCCTCCAACAGATGCTGGAAACCCGTCAGGACCTTGACCTGTTGCTCATCCCCGCCGGGGAGCGCAAGAACCCCCAGGTGCGCGCCGAGTTCCTCGCCACAGCCGACCTGGCCGTCCTCTGCCTGCCCGACGAGGCCGTGGCCGAGGCCCTCGAACTGGCCGGTCCCTCCAGGGCGCGGCTCATCGACACCAGCACCGCCCGCCGCGTGCACCCCGACTGGGTCTACGGCCTGCCCGAGATCAGCCCGGAACAAAAGGAGGCCATCCGCAAAGCCCCCAGGGTGGCCAACTGCGGCTGCTACCCGGTCAGCTTCATCCTAGCCCTGCGGCCCCTGGTCCAGGCCGGCCTCATCGATCCACAAGCGGCCTATACCATCAACGCCGTCTCCGGCTATTCGGGCGGTGGCCGCAAGATGATCGAGGCGTACGAGCAGGCGCCCGGTCCCCAGCGCGCCGCAGACGCGGCCCTGCCCCTGGGTCTGTACAACCTGGAGGGAAGCCACAAACACCTGGCCGAGATGCACCGCTTCAGCCTGGTGGCCAACCCACCCCTCTTCGTCCCCTCAGTGGCCCACACCTATTGCGGGATGCTGGTCAGCATACCACTGCCGGCCAGCCACTTCGCTAAGACCGGCGCCACGGCACAGCAGGTGTGGGAGGCCTGGGAGGAATACTACCGCGCCTGCCCCTTTGTGCGGCCAGTGCCTCCCGACCAGAACACCTCCCATCTGCGCGAGGGCAAGTTCCTCGACCTGAAGGGCTGCAACTTTACCAACCGGGTCGAACTCTACGCCTTCGGCGAGCCGGACCAGGGCCTGGTCCTGGTGGGCCGGCTCGACAACCTGGGCAAAGGCGCATCGGGCAACGCGGTGCAGTGCCTCAATCTGATGCTCGGCTTCGAGGAGACCGCCGGACTGGTGGCCTGATGCTGGCCGACACCCACTGTCACCTCGACCAACTTCCCGACCCCGCCCTGGCCCTGGCCGCAGCCGCAGCCGCGGGGGTGACCGAGGTCGTGGCCGTCAGCGAGAGCGCCGCCTCCATGCCCGCGGTGCTCGCCCTGGCCCAGGTCCATCCCGGCGCGGTGCTTCCCGGCCTGGGCCTGCACCCGGCCTGGATCAGCCAGCACCCCCACGAAGACGTGGAGGCCGGTCTGGAATACCTCGCCGCCCATCTGCCCCTGGCCAGGGTGCTGGGCGAGGTGGGCCTGGACCACAAGTGGGCCCTCACCCCCCAGGCGCAGGCTTACCAGGAGGAGATCCTCGACCGGCAGTTCGCCCTGGCTGCCGCCTGCGGCAAACCGATCAACCTCCATTCCCGCCGCTGCCCCCGCCAGGTCATGGAGCGGGCCATCACCTTTGTGCGGGAAACCGGCCTGGGGGCCCAGCTCCACTGGTTCACCCACTCGCGCAAGCTGATCCACCAGTGCAACAAGGCCAGCATCTACATCTCCGTCGGCCCCATGCTCCTGGAAGACCCCCAGACCCAGGAGGTGGCCCTGGCCGTCGCCGACGACCTCCTGCTGCTCGAAACCGATGCCCCCGTGCCCATCGCCGGCCTGCCCAACCAGCCTGCCCGGACCCGGGCCGTGGCCGAAAGACTGGCGACGCTCAAAGGCCGCCCCCTCGAAGAGATCGCCGCCCTCACCAGCGCCAACCTCCGCCGCTACTTGAGCGGCGGGAGGATGACCCTGTAGACCTTTCTCGGGGCGCACCAACATATCGATGGTGCTGCGGGGGCTGGGCTGTCGGGCGGCCCCCCTACGGCGCAGCACCCCATACATTCCGATTGTGCGGGATACGCCTTGAGAAAGGTCGGAATGGGTCGCCCCCGCCGCTCCTTCGAGGGGCTTCCTCCCCCGTCGCCTACGCACTATATTTCATAGTCTATCCTTTTCACCCGAGGAACCCCGCACATGCGATCCATCTGCGTCATGGGGACCGGTTACGTCGGTCTGGTGACCGGCGCCTGCCTCTCAGACTTTGGCAACGCCGTTACCTGCGTCGATATCGACGAGGGGCGCATCGCCCGCCTCAGGGCTGGCGAGGTGCCCCTCTACGAGCCGGGCCTTGAAGAGATGATGGCCCGCAACATCTCCCGGGGGCGCCTCACCTTCTCCACCGAGATCCCCTTCGCCATCAAGGCCTCCCAGCTCATCTTCATCGCCGTGGGCACCCCCTCCCTGCCCGACGGGGACGTGGATATGTCTTATGTATTTGAGGCGGCCCGCGCCATCGGCCGCTACATGGAGGACTACAAGATCATCGTCAACAAGAGCACCGTGCCGGTGGGCACCGGGGTGCAAGTGGCCGAACTGATCCGCCAGACCCAGCCGGGGGTGGATTTCGACATCGTCTCCAACCCCGAATTCCTGCGCGAGGGCTCGGCCATCGACGACTTCATGCACCCCGACCGCCTGGTCATCGGCGCCGGCAACCAGCGCTCCCTCGAGGCGGTGGTGGATGTGTACCGCCCCCTGTACCAAAACGACATCCCCATGGTGCTGACCGACGTGGAAAGCGCCGAGATGATCAAGTACGCCGCCAACGCCCTGCTGGCCGCCAAGATTTCCTTCATCAACGAGATCGCCAACATCTGCGAGGCGTACGGGGCCGACGTCACCGCCGTGGCCCGCGGGATGGGCCTGGACCAGCGCATCGGCCCGCGCAACCTGGGCGCTGGGGCCGGGTACGGGGGCAGTTGCTTCCCCAAGGACGTGGCTGGCCTGGCCGCCATCGCCCGCCGCGGCCAGGTGGACTCGCCCCTGATCCAGGCCATCAATCCCAGCAACAACCACCAGCGCCGGCGCATGATCATCAAGCTGCGCGAACTGGTGGGGCCCTTCGCCGGGCGCACCATCTGCCTCTTAGGCCTCTCCTTCAAGCCCGACACCGACGATCTGCGCGAGGCGCCGGCCCTGGAGATGATCGAAACCCTGCTGGCTGAGGGGGCCGCAGTGCGGGCCTACGACCCGGCCGCCATGAAGCAGGCGCAGCGGCTCTACCCTGACCTGAGCTGCTGCGACAGCCCGTACCGCGCCGCCGAAGGGGCCGACGCCCTGGTGCTGATGACCGAGTGGAACGAGTTCCGCAACATCGACCTGGCAGTGTTGCGCGGCGCCCTCAAGGCCCCCAGGATCCTCGACTGCCGCAACCTCTACCACCCGCGCCAGATGCAGGAACTGGGCTTCGATTACCTCAGCATCGGCCGCCCGCCGCGCCGGCCTGGCCAGGAGGCTCCGGAGAAGACCTCCGACTGGCTCCTGGGCGGCTACATACTGCGGCGATGACCACCCCTTGCCCCCCCGAGAAACAGGAGGAAGTATGACCCCGAGGTACCGGCCCCTGCTGGCGGCCCTGAGCCTGCTGGCGGCCAGCGCCCTGCCCCTTCTGGCCCAGTCCCAGAACGACTTGGAGCAACTGATCGATGAGGCTCAGGCGGAGGAGGAGGATCTCATGCAATTGCCCGGGGCCGAGGCCGCAGGCGCGGGCAAGGAGGTCCTTTCCGGCCGCGCCCGCCTGCCCAAGGGCGAGGAGGTGGAGCGCCTGCGCATCAGCCAGGACCAGCAGGTGGACCCCGACACCTACGTAGTGGGCCCCGGCGACGTCTTTGAACTCTACATCTGGGGGGAATGGAACCGCTCCTACCTGGTGCAGGTGGACCCGGAGGGCAACGCCATCGTGCCCACGGTGGGCAGTTTCCCGGTGGCCTCCCAGACCCTGGCCCAGGCCAAGGAGCAAATCCTGGCCCGGACCCGGGGCAAGTACCCCCGGGTGGACATCACCCTCACCCTGACCAGCATGCGCTATTTCACCGTGTACCTGACCGGGGCGGTGCTGGACGAGGGCAGCTTCATCGCCCACCCCAACACCCGGGTCTCCGACCTGATCGAGCGGGGCGGCGGCTTCCTCGACGACCTCACGGGCACCTTCGAGGAGACGGTGGCCGGCATGAAGATCACCCGCCAGCGCCAGTTGCGGCCCCAGCCCACCGCCCGCCGCTCTATCCAGCTCATTCACCGCGACGGCACCGCGGAGTCGGTGGATCTGGAGATGTTCCGCTCCACCGGCGAGGTGCGCCACAACCCCTACGTGCGCATGGGCGACGTGATCCACGTGCAGTACCGCACACAGGACATCTTCGCCTACGGCTCGGTGAACCGCGAAGGGGTTCAGGAGTACCGCCCCGGCGACACGGTGGGCACTCTGTTCTCCCTGGCCGGAGGGGTCAGCGGCGACGCCCCTCTGGAGGTGGCCGAGATCTGGCGCTTCAAGGAGGACGGCCGCACCAGCGAGATCATCCCCCTGATCACCGCCGAGGACGTGGCCCGCCAGGTGCGGGCCGCCGACATCGCCGGAATGCCCCTGGAGCCCAAGGACATGCTCTTCGTCCGCTCCCGCTCCGACTGGCAGCAGACCCCCACCGTGTATGTGCAGGGCGAGGTCCGCTACCGCGGCCGCTACCGCATCGTCCTGGGCCAGACCCGGGTGCGCGACATCGTCGAACAGGCCGGCGGCTTCACCGAACGAGCCTCCCTGCCCGAGGCCCGCCTGATGCGCGCCAAGGCCAGGGCCATCAAGGACCCCGAGTACCAGCGCCTGCTGCTCTTGCAGGGCGTCAGTGGCCTGGCCGACATGAGCCCCGAGGACCGGGCCTACCTCAAGACCAAGGGCCGCGAGGAAAGAGGCCGGCTTGCCGTGGACTTCCAACGCCTCTTCGAGGGCGGCGAGGAGAGCCAGAATGTGCTGCTTGAAGGGGGCGACGTGGTCTTTGTGCCCGAGCGCCGCCGCACCGTCAGCCTTAGCGGCCAGCTCAAGAAGGCGGGCCTGCTCAATTTCGAGGAGGGCCGGCGGGTGGCCTATTACCTGGACCAGGCCGGCGGCTTCTCGTGGAACGCCGACAAGGGCGGGGCCCGCCTGATCCGCGCCCGCACCGGGGAGCGCGAACAATTGGACAGGAACACCCTGGTCGAGGCCGGCGACGAGATCTGGGTCCCAGAAAAGGAATACCGCAACTGGTGGACCTTCACCCAGTCCACCATGCGCACCGTCGCCGAGACCCTGACCCTGATTCTGCTGGTCCGCGCCATATAAACCCCTTAGGACTCCGCTATCATGGAAGACAAACAGATCGATGTGCTCGATCTCCTGACGGCTCTTAACGCCGGCAAGCATCTGATCCTGGGCGGCACTTTTGCCCTGTGCCTGGCGGTCGCCGGCCTGAGCCTGCTTATGCCCAACGAGTACGAGGCCCAGGTCCAGCTGCTGCCCCCCAAGGAGCAGAAGCAGGGCTTCGGTTTCGCCGACCTGATCTCCTCTCTGCCCATCCCCTCGCTGCGCCTGGGCGAGAAGGGCACCCCGGCCGACATTTTCATCGCCACCCTCAAGAGCGAGACGATGCGCCGGCACATGGTCGAGGACTTTGAGCTGATGAAGGTCTACGAAACCGAGACCATGACCGAGGCTCTGGAGACCCTCAAGCAGCAGACCATCATCGGCAAGAGCGAGGAAGGCACCATCATGATCTCGGTCTTCGACCAGAGCCCGCAGCGGGCCGCCGACATCGCCAACCGCTACGTGGCGCTGCTGGACTCCACCAATCGCCGGCTCTCGCGCGAGGCGGCCCAGGAGCGCTACAACTTCATCTCCAACCTAATGGAGCGCGAAAACCTCAACCTCAAAAGCGTCATGGACCGCCTCAAGGACTTCCAGGCCGAGCACAACGCCATCTCTATCGAGGACCAGGCCCGGGCGGTGATCCGGGCCGCCTCGGAGATGCAGTTGGCCACCATGGAACTGGAGATCAACCGCAAGAGCCTGCTGGCCTCGGGCTTCTCCACCGACCACTCGGAGGTGCAGAAGCTCGACCAGGAACGGATGCTCCGACAGCAGGCCCTGGCCCTCCTGCGCGACGGCCCCGGCACCAGCAGCGGCAGCCTGGACCTGCACCTGGAGGAGAACCTCTTCCTGCCCCTGCGGCAGATCCCCGAGGTGGCCCAGCACTACGCCGACATCGAGAAGGACGTGCTGGTGCAGACGGCGCTGATGAAGATGCTCTTGGAGCAGAAGGCCGAGTCCCTCATCGAGGCCAGCAACACCACCTCCACAGTGCAGCCCCTCGACCCGGCCACCGTGCCCGAGAAGAAGGCCAAGCCCCAGCGCTTTCTAATCGTCTTCGTCACCGCCATCCTCGGCCTCTTCGCCACCTCCTGCTACGTGCTGGGCGCCGGCTACCTGCGCCTGTTGCGGAAGCGCTGGGGCTCCAGGCAGGGGTTTTAGGAGAATGCCGTGGAAATCCAAGTCCGCCTCACCAAGCCCCCCCAGATCCCTCTGCCGGCCTACCAGACCCCTGCCAGCGCCGGCATGGACCTTCGCGCTGCCCTCGACGCCCCCCTGGTGCTTGAACCGGGGGCCCGCAGCCTGATCCCCACCGCCCTGCGCCTGGAGATCCCCCCCGGATACGAAGGGCAGGTGCGGCCCCGCAGCGGCCTGGCCCTCAAGCGCGGCCTGACCGTGCTCAACGCACCGGGCACCATCGACGCCGACTACCGCGGCGAGGTGGGGGTGATCCTGATCAACCTCTCCCGCGAGGCCCAGCGCATCGAACCGGGCGAGCGCATCGCCCAACTGGTCTTCGCCCCAGTGGCCCGAGCCGTCCTGGTCGAAAGCGACTCCCTGGCCGACTCGGAGCGCGGGGCCGGGGGTTTCGGGTCCACGGGAGCGAACTAGCCATCAGGAATGAAGAAATCGCTTAATTCGGACGATCCCCGGCCAAAGGCCGGGGCGTTACGCCCGATGCATGGCTTCGCCCCGGCGATTTCTAAAACGGACACTGACCCAAACAAATCCAACGGTTGTGGGCGTTTCTCTTCTTGGCAATGATACTGGACATACCGCTTGATCATTTCGGCCGTAACCTGATCCCCTACCGTGCGGGCAAAGTACCCGTCCGCCCAAAAACTCCCCTCCCCACAACTCGCGTTTCACCTCGGGGTGTTCCTGAAACACCCGGCTTGCCGAAATGCTTTTCAGCAGACCCACCACCTGGGAAATCGAATAGCGCGGTGGAAACGACAAAGGGATATGCACATAATTCTTGGCTACCTCCAACTCCTCAATCACAAAATCGAAATCTTCGACAACCCAATAAAACAGCTCCCGTACTGCCTCTAGCACGTCGCCCCGCAAGATCCACTTCCGATACTTGGGGGGAGCCCACACCAGATGATATTGGGTATCAAAGACTGCATGACTGGTTCTTCCAACCACCATCGTACACCTCCAACCGTGGCTGGAACGGTATACGATAAGCAGTTCTTGCTTGCCTGCGGCAAGCAGAACTCTTCCTCCCCTTCCAAAGGACGGGGCATCCAAGGTCTAATGACTACGTGATCCAGATGAAATACTCCATTGTCGCCCTGGCCCTGCTCTTCCTGCCCGCCGCCGCCCTGGCCGCCGCCCTAAGCGGTTTCGTGCGCGACCAGGCCAGCGGCGAGAGCCTGCCCTTCGTCAACGTCTACCTCAAGGGCGAGAACCGGGGCACCACCAGCAACGAGAGCGGGTACTACGCCCTGGCCAAGCTGCCAGCCGGTTCCCATACCCTGGTGGCCTCGCTGGTGGGGTACCGCAGCTTCGAGAAGCAGTTCCAGGTGGGCGACGAGGATCAGGTGGTCAACATCAATCTCCAGGAGGAATCCATCCAACTGGAGACCACCACCGTCGAGGCCAAGCGCGAAGAGGTGGAGAGCTTTGACATCAGCCCCGGCCTCACCACCTTGCAGATCAAGGAACTCAAGACCGCCCCGGCCGCCATCGAGGCCGACCCCATCCGCACCATCCAGACCCTCCCCGGGGTCAGCGCCCTTTCCGATTTCTCCGTGGGCCTGTACGTGCGCGGCGGCACCCCGGACCAGAACCTGGTCCTGCTCGACGGCACCGACGTGTACAACGCCTCCCACCTCTTTGGGCTCTTCAGCACCTTCCCCGCCGACGCGGCCAAGAGCACCGAACTCCTGCGCGGCGGCTACCCGGCCAAGTACGGGGACCGGCTCTCCGCGGTGCTCAACGTCATCACCGACGAGGGTAACAAGGAGGAATTCGAGGCCCAGGGCGGGCTCAGTCTGCTCAGTTCCCGCCTCACCCTCCAGGGCCCGGCCGGCAAGGGCTCGTGGCTGCTTTCGGGCCGGCGCACCCACCTCGACCCGGTGATCGGCCTGGCCAAGGAGGCCCTCGACGCCAAGAAGTTCGCCTACAACTTCTACGACCTGCAGGGCAAGACGCACCAGGTCTTCTCCCACGCCGACCAGCTCACCCTGGCTGGGTACACCGGGCAGGACGCCCTGGAATACCGCTTCGACGAGTTCGACATCGACCTGGAATGGGGCAACCGCACCATCAGTTCCAAGTGGACCCACGTCTTTGGCAGCGGCCTCTTCGGCAACTTCCTGTTCACCGGCAGCCGCTTTAAGGCCGCCACCCACTTCAGTTCCGAGGACGTCGAGATCCTCGAGTCTAACCGGCTCACCGACCTGTCGCTCAAGGGGGACCTCAACTACTTCCCCGCCAGCGACCACGCGGTGGAGGCCGGCTTCCTGCTCAAGCACCTCTCCCTGGAGTACAACTTCGGCGAGGCCGACCAGAACTGGATCACCGTGGACACCGAGGGCTACCACCACGCCTTCTACGCCCAGGACCACTGGACCCTCACCCCCCGCCTCACCCTGCAGCCGGGCCTGCGCTTCAGCTACGCTACCAACGGCAAGTACTCTGGGGTGGCCCCCCGCCTGGCCCTGCGTTACCAGCTCGGGGTGGACACCTACCTCAAGAGCGCCGCCGGCCGCTACCACCAGTACCTCTTCCGCCTGGCCCGCGAGTTCCAGGGCATCTCGCTTTTGTCCAACATCTGGACCATGGCCGACTCCACCGCCGAGCCCAGCGAGGCCCTGCACTATATCGTTGGGGCCGAGACCCGCTGGCTGGGCCTTGATGTGGACGCCGAAGGCTACTTCAAGGACTATACCGGCCTCTACGAACTCAATTACGACAACCAGACCTCCACCAAGATGGCCGACGTGCTGCGCCGGGGAGACGGGCGGGCGTACGGTTTCGATCTCCTGCTCAAGCGGCGCGAGGGCAAACACACCGGTTGGCTCTCTTTCTCCACCGGCCTGAGCGAGCGCACCATCAAGGGCCTCAACCTCGACGCGCAGGGCCGGGAACAGCCCTACAAGTCCAAGTTCGACCGGCGCTTCTCCATGGACCTGATCCACTCCTGGCGCTTCCGCAAGAAATGGACCCTCAACACCGCCCTGGCCTACGCCTCGGGGCAGCCCTACACCCAGGTCCTGGGCCGCGGCGAGCTGGTCATGCCCTGGTCCCAGCGCTTCGAGGTGCAGAACAAGGGGGAACTCAACGGGGTGCGCCTGCCCTCCTACCAGCGCCTCGACATGGGCGTGGAGCGGCAGTTCAACTTTCGCTCCTGGGATATGAAGTTCTTCTTCCAGGTGGTCAACCTCACCAACCGCAAGAACATCTTCAACTACTTCTGGAGCGAAGGCAAACCCGAGGAGCGCAAGCCGGCCAAGCGCCGCGAGATCCCCATGTTGCCGCTGCTGCCCAGTCTTGGCATTGACTTTAATTTCTAGCAGGAGATACCCGATGATCCCCTGCCTTCTCTTCCTGGCCTTGCTGGCCCTCAGTTGTAGCAACCCCACCGAGGTAGAAAGCCCGCCACCCGCCCTGCTGGTCCAGGCCTACCTTACCCCCGGCGAGGATCCCCGGGTGACCCTGCGCCACACCCTGGCCCCCAACCAGTACTACACCGGCCGGGAAAACCCCGTCAGCGGGGCCCAGGTCGAAGTGACCAGCCAGGGCCAGCGCTACCTCCTGCCCGAAGACCCTGCCGAGCCGGGCGCCTACCTCCTGCCCGCCGCCCAATTGCCCATCGAATCGGGCCGCACCTACCAGCTCCAGGTCCGCCACCGGCAGGACCTGCTCCAGGCCGCCACCACCGTGCCCGACCCGGTGCGGATCACCGAGATCTCGGCCGACAGCGTGGTCTACTTCCAGCTCTTCGGGGACCTCTTCGGGGACCTAACCCACCCGGGGGAGTTCCGCTGGACCAAACCCGTTAACGCCGCCGGGTATGTGGTCCGGGTCGAGTCCATGCAGGTGCGCACCCTGTACATCACCGCCGAGCCCCTCACCGGGGATCTGGACACCCTCCTGGCCTGGCGCCAGCGGCTCCAGGGCCTGGTCAGCGCCGACTCCCTGGCCGCGCTGGACCGCCGCATCGCGGACCTGCGTGGCTACTTCAGTGAGAACGTCACCCTGCTCCAGGCCGACGGCGACACCTTGCGCTGGCTACGCGACCGCGAGCAGCAGGACTGGGACGAGATCGAGGGCAAGGACTGGACCGATGGCAGGAAGTGGCGCGAGCGGCGCCAGAAGCTGGACCAGAACCGGGTGGTCAGCTACTGGATTCCGGCCGACACCCTGCGGGGGGACTACTGGTGGGCCGGCCTGCGCTTTGAGGGGGAGTACCAGGTGGTCCTGCAGGCGGCGGACCAGAACTACTTCGACTACTTCACCACCGCCTTCAACGGCCTGTCCGGCGACGACGGGGACAAAGGCCCCCTCTTACACGTTGAGGGCGGCCTGGGGCTCTTTGGCTCTTACACGGAGGACAGCTTCCGGGTGCAGGTCTACCGGGGCAGCCAGGGCCAGCCCAAACTGGTGGTCAGGAGGTAGGGCTCACTCCCCCAGCCGCTTGACCACCTCGCTGCCCTCAATCCGCTCGTCGAAAGAGAGCAGTTCGTCGAGGCAACCCTGCCAGGTGACCGCGTCGCTGCGGAGGCGGGCGTCGTTGATCACCACCGCCGCCTCCAGGGCCAGGCTGTCTAGCAGGTGCTCCTCCTCGGGGTTCAGCGGCGCGGCGCGGTCCACGCTCAGGGTCGCGAGCAGTTCCGGTTCCTGGCGGATGGCCACCAGGGCCAGCGCCCCCTTCCCAGACCAGTCCCCCGCTCTCCAGCCTGGGCCGCGCCAGGGCAGCCAGCCGCGCGGGGGAAAACACTCCCCTGGTCCCGAGCCGCGGCCGGCACCAGCTGCCCGCCCTGAAACACGTAGAGGGCGGCCCGGTCCACCACCATTGACCGGCCCCCAGGATTTGGCCCACTCAGGATGTGAGACACTCTCTTCGCTGTAAAGGCCCTGCAGGTCAGCTGGTAAAAGCTGCTGCCATCGAAATCCTGTTGGTGTTTGAGCATCCCCCATAGGCATCCTAGTAGCTTTCGCATCACGGCGGCAATGGCTTGCATCTTCTTCTTTCCTGCCCGTACCAACTTTTCAAAGATGGAGTTTCCCCGATTTAGTGGACAGTTTTGGTCTTTCGGATCAAGCCGAGAGATGATACCTCTTTTCACAGTTGATCGGCGACAGATAATCAAGGGCGGAGTGCCGCCGATGGGGATTATACCAGCCTTCGATGTAAGGGAAAAGCTGCTGTCGCGCCTGGGTCTGGGTCTGGAAGGATCTCCGGTCGAGCAGTTCACATTCGAGGGTGGCGA
>VGJS01000071.1 GCA_016867395.1 Candidatus Handelsmanbacteria bacterium | reverse complement strand
TGCCGGGGCCCTGCTGGCCGCCCTCCTGGTGGCGGGGATCTCGCTGCGGGAGGGACGGCTGCCGGTGACGGTGGTGCTGTTAAGCGGGGTGGCGGTGGCCTCCCTGGCCTCGGCCCTGACCCCGCTTCTGATGCTGGCTTCGCAGGCCGATCTGCAGCGGGTCTTCTACTGGTTGATGGGCAGCCTTTCGTCCCGCCGCTGGGAACACCTGCACATGGTCTGGCCCTACGCGTTGGGCGGGGCAGTGCTGCTCCAGTGTTATGCCCGTGATTTGAACCTAATCCTCCAGGGGGAGGAGCAGGCCCAGTACTTGGGGGTGGAGGTGGAGCGGGTCAAGCGGGTCCTGCTGGTGGTCTCGGCGCTGCTGGCGGCGGCGGCGGTGGCGGTCAGCGGGGTGGTCGGCTTCGTCGGGCTGATTGTGCCCCACTTCATGCGCCTGGTGGTGGGCCCGGACCACCGCCGCCTCTTTCCCGCCTCATTGCTGGGCGGGGCGGTCCTGGTGGTGGGGGCCGACCTGCTGGCCCGGCTGGTGCTGGCGCCGGCCGAGCTGCCCATCGGGGTGATCACCTCGCTGCTGGGCTGCCCCTTTTTCCTCTACCTGCTGCGTCGCCGCAACGGGGCGGCGCTCTGAACCTCGACCTGCGGAGGGATCAGATGGGAATGGACGAGATCGCCTTGGTGTCGGGGTTGCCCCGCTCGGGCACCTCGATGATGATGAAGATGCTGGAGGCCGGGGGCCTGGAACCCCTGACCGACGGGCAGCGCGAAGCCGACGAGGACAACCTGGGAGGGTACTACGAATTCGAGGCGGTGAAAAAGGTGGCCCAGGACCCCGGCTGGCTGGAGCAGGCCAGGGGCCGGGTGGTCAAGGTGATCTCGCGGCTGCTCTACGACCTGCCTGAAGGCTACTCCTACCGCGTGGTCTTCATGCTGCGGGATCTTGGGGAGGTACTAGCCTCGCAAGAGCGGATGCTCCAGCGCCGGGGCCGGGCGGAGGGCGGGGTTGCCGACGCCGACCTCAAGCGCATCTTCCAGCGCCACCTCGACGAGGTGGCCCAGTGGCTGAAAGGCCGGCCCAATTTTTCGGTGCTCTACCTAAACTATGAGGAGATTCTCGCCGGGCCACGGCCCCAGGCCGCCCGGGTGGTCCAATTCCTGGGCAACAACCTGGACACTGCCCGGATGGCCGCGGTGGTGGACCAGAGGCTGTACCGGCAGCGCCGCTGACCCCGCCCACATTGGCGCGTGTCCGCGGACCGGCTTATATTAAGGATTGTCGCTGGTGCAACCCCCCGGTAGTGCGCCGGGTGGTTGCTGAAAAGGGAACCCGGTGTGAATCCGGGGCTGCCCCGCAGCGGTGAGCAGGAACGAAAGCCGTCAACAAGCACTGGTCCGGCCACGGACTGGGAAGCGACGGCCAGTAGGTGGCGGCATTGCCGCCCCGCCTGCGAGCCCGAAGACCTGCCGGCGCTCATCGCCCGCCCCAATAGGGTGGGCATCGACCTGGACTTTCGCGGGAGAGCAGGGGTCGAAGGCGGCGCCGTCAGCAATAGCCAAGGCGCTGTACCCCTCTCACCTGCATCCCCCCAAAGTCCACGGAAGCAGCGATTCGCCTTTCGCGGAAGAGGCATCGCCGGCACCGGCCGGTGTCCCTGCGCCCGCAGGCGGTCGGCTGTATGCCGAGGGGTATGTGCAGGATTGCCCACATTGCCGCGCTGGCGGTCCTGACCTGGCTGCCTGGCGCGGTTCATGGCGCCAACTGCGGCCGGGTGACGGATGCCCGCACTGGTGAGGGGATAGGAGGGGCCTGGATCAGGATCAGCCCGTCCGGCGCCCGGACCTACAGCGACAGCAGTGGGTTCTTCTGTCTGGGCGAGGTGCCGGCCGGCACCTGGTCCATCGAGGTCGAACGCTTAGGGTACCAATCCCTCCGCAGGGAGGAAACTCCGACCCTCCTCCTGCAACTCCAGCCCCAACCCCTGCTGCTGCCCGGCCTCACTGTGGCCGCCCCGCGCCCGGGGGAGACCGAGGTGGCTACCTTTGTCGAACACCTGCCCGTCGAAGCGCACCGCCCCGAGTCCCTGCCCCAAATCCTCGAAAGGGCGGCGGGGGTGCAGGTCCGCCGCCAGGGCGGGCTGGGCAGCTTCAGCACCGCCTCCATACGCGGGTCCACCGCCGAACAGTTGCTGGTGCTGGTCGATGGGGTGCCCCTGAACCAGGCCATCGGTGGGGGGGTGGATCTGGGCCGCCTGCTGATGGGCGGGGTAGGGGAGGTGGAGGTGTACCGGGGGGCCGTGCCGGCCCGCTTCGGGGGCAACAGCCTGGGCGGGGCGGTCAACCTGCGAACCCGCGCCCCTGCCGCCCGCCCGCGCCTGGCCCTCCAGGGCATGGGGGGCTCCTTCGCTACCTGGCAGGCCAGCGCCGCCCTCAGCGGGCCGTGGCGCGGGGGTCAGTACCTGGGGCTGGTCGAGGGCATGGGCAGCCGCAACAACTTTTCCTTCCGCGACGACAACGGCACCCCCTACAACCCCGGCGACGACGAGGATGCCCGCCGCCGCAACAGCGATTTTTCTTCCCTGCGCCTGCTGGCCAAGGCCGAGCGCCCCTGGGGGATGGGGCAGGTGCGGGCCAGCCACACCTTGGACCTGCGCCACCAGGGCGTCCCGGGCATCGGCAATTACCAGGCCCTCCAGGTGCGCTTCGACACCTGGCAAGGGCTCAGCCGCGCCGAGCTGGCCGGTCCCTTCTCCGCCGCGGCCGGGTACGAGCTATCCCTGTACCATTCCCTCCAGCAAGATACCTACAAGGACCTGGCCGGGGAGGTGGGCACCGGGGTGCAGCACCACCGCAACACCACCCAGGGCTACGGCGCCCAGGGAGCCTTCCACCGGCTCTGGGGCCGGACCGGGTCCCTCACCCTTCGGGCCAGGCTCCGGGAAGAACATTTCTTCCCTCGCGATATGTTCCGACCCGCAGCCCCCCTGCCACATAGCCGCCGACGCGCCGCCCTGCTGGGGGGCGAGGGGGAGTTGGGGCAGGGCAGGCTGCGCCTACTGGCCTCGGGCCAGGTAGAGGGGGTTTGGGACTGGCTGGCCGGGGCGGGGGGCATCGGGGTGGCTCCAGGCAGGGTGGACGACCAGCCCGTTGACCTGCCAGGCGGCCAGGTGGGCGCCGAATGGGCCCTGGGTCCTGGCCTGGCCCTGCAACTCCACCTGGGCCGGCACCTGCGGCCTGCAAGCTTCTACGAACTTTTCGGCGACCGCGGGGCGGTAATCGGCAACCCCGCACTGCGGCGGGAGCGCGGCCTGCACTGGGACGGGGGTCTGCGGCTGGCCCGGCCCGGCCCAGCAGTGCTGCGCCGGCTGGAACTTGCCGGCTACCGCAAGGAGACGCGGAACCTGATCCGCTTTGTGCAGAACTCGCAGCAGGTCTCCCGGCCCCACAACATCGGCCGGGCCCTGGTCCGGGGCCTGGAACTGCGCACCGAGCTGGGACTCGGGCCGGCGCGGCTGAGCGGTAACTACACCTACCAGCGGGCGCTCAACCAATCCGCCTTTCCTTCTGAACGGGGCCGGGATCTGCCCAATGCCCCGCGCCACAGCTTCAACCTGCGCAGCGAGGCTTTTGCCCGGCGGTGCGGGCTGTACCACGAACTCAACGGCGAGAGCCGGCAGTACCTCGACCGGGCCAATCTGCGGCCTGTGGCGGGCCGCCTGCTCCATACCCTGGGTGCGCGGTTGCGGCCCCGGGCTGGTTTCGAGGCCACTGCCGAGGTCCGCAACCTGGGGGATATACAGGTGGAGGACCTGTGGGGCTACCCGCTGCCGGGCCGATCCTTTTTTCTCGCCCTGAACCGTGACTTCGGCGCCGGCCAGGCGCATCCACCTTCCCCCGAAACCGAGGAGTGATCCAATGAGAAACTGGTCCAGATTCGCCGCCCTCTGCTGCCTGCTGGCCGCCCCAGCCGCTGCCCAGAGCCCACTGGTGGTGCTCACTTCCGACTTCCAGACCGGCAGCCTCGCCCTGCTGGAGGCAGGGGGTGGGGCGCCGCGCACCGACTTGTTGACCATCCACAGCGACGCGGTGGCCCGGTACCACGATGGCAGAGTGTACGTGATCAACCGCCTCGGTCAGGACAACATCCTGGTGCTGGACCCCGCGGCCCCCGCCGACCCGCTGCTCCAGTTTTCGGTGGGCAACGGCAGCAACCCTCAAGACCTGGAGTTCGCCAGCCAACGGAAAGCCTACGTCTCCCGCCACAACAGCGCCTCCCTGCTGCTGGTCGATCCTCGCAGCGGGGACTCCCTGGGCGAGATCGACCTAAGCGCCTTTGCCGATGCCGACGGTCTGCCCGAACCGGCTGAGATGGCCCTGGTGGGGGACCGCCTCTACGTGGCTTGCCAGCGCCTGGACCGGAACGCCGGCTGGGTGGCCAGCCAGAGCGTGCTGGCGGTCATTGACATCAATACAGATCAGTTGGTCGATTGGGACTCCGGCCAGGAAGGGGTGCAGGGCCTGGCGCTCCAAATTGACAACCCGGGCAACCTGATCGGGATGGGGGGCAAGCTGTACGTCGGCCAGACCGGCCAATACGGGGTAGCAGACGGTGGGGTGGAGATGGTGGACCTGGCCAGTGGCCGCAGCGAGGGGCTGGTGCTGGGAGAATCCGAGTTGGGAGGGGATCTGACCTCCTTCGCCCTGGTTTCTGCGGCAAAGGGATACGCGGTGGTCTCGGCCCCGGATTTCAGCAACAGTGTGCGGCCACTCGACCTGGCGACGGGCAAGGCGGGGCCGGCCCTGGCCGGGCATTCGGGCGGCTACACCCCGGACCTGGAGGTGGATGGCGGTCGGTTGGTGGTAGCCGACCAGGGCACCTTCAGCGATCCGGGCAGCGCCGGGTTGCTCCTGTACGATACCGCCACCGATGCGCTGCTGGCCGGACCCATCGCCGTGGGCCTGCCCCCGGTAAACATTGCGGTGCTGGGCGAGGGCCAGACCACTGCGGTGTCTGAGGAGAGGGGCAGCCTGCCCGCCCAGACCTACCTGGGCGCCGCCTACCCCAACCCCTTTAACGCCTCCACCCTGATCCCGCTGGCGGTCGGTGCCGAAGCCGCCACCTTGGACCTGACCATCTACGACGCCCTGGGGCGGCGGGTGCGCCTCCTATCGGGCGGCAGACTGGCCGCCGGGTCCCACGCTTTCCACTGGGACGGCCGCGACGATAAGGGGCAGGCCATGGGCAGCGGCCCCTACATGGTGGAGTTGCGCATGGGTGCTTGGCGGCAAACCGGCAAACTCCTGTTGCTGAAATGAGGCGATAATGGTGAGAATCACCCGCATCTACACCCGCACCGGCGATAAGGGCACCACCCGTCTGGGGGACAATTCCCAGACCGCCAAGACGGATATCCGTCTGGAGGCGTACGGGACGGTGGACGAACTCAACGCGGTGGTGGGCCTGGCCCTGGCCTCTGGGGGCCTCGCATCGCCGCTTGCCGAGGTGCTGCGCCGGGTGCAGAACGAGCTTTTTGACCTGGGCGCCGACCTGTGTACGCCCCTGCCCGACCAGGAGACCCGGCTGCGCATCGAGGCCGGGCAGGTATCGGCCCTCGAAGCGCAGATCGACCAGCTCAACGAGGGATTGCCCTCCCTCCGCAGCTTTGTCCTTCCCGGCGGCACTCCGGGCAACGCTTGGCTGCACCTGGCCCGCACCGTGTGCCGGCGGGCCGAGCGCCGGGCCTGGGAACTGGCCCAAGGGGCCAGGGTCAACCCACAGGCCCTGGTGTACCTTAACCGGCTCTCGGACCTGTTGTTCGTCATGGCCCGGCGGACCGCGACCGCACAGGAGGTGCTTTGGGTCCCGGGTCAGAGCCGGCCCTGAGTAGTTGATCCGCCCTGGGGACGGGTGTATATTGTCGGGGACGAGAGGAGGGTCTTGATGGCCGATGCGTTACGGTGGTGTGCAGCGCTCTTGTTGCTGGGATGCAGCCAGAACTTTAGCGACAAGAAACACGAGGAGGCGATGCGGGAGAAGGGGTTGCAGAGCCAGGCGGCGCCCGCCACCCAGTTGCCGGCCGGGCATCCCCCGCTGGATCAGTCTGGGGCTGCCCCCTTGCCGGCCGGCTCCCTGCCCCCGGGCCATCCCCCGGTGGGGGCCGGCGCCGGCGGTGGGCCGGCCACGGACCTGAGGGCCGGCCAGCGCCATAGCCTGGGCGGCCTGAGCGTGGTGATGCCCGAGGGCTGGAGATCCACCGTCCCTTCCAGCCGCATCCGCACCGCTGAGTACCTGCTCCCCGGCGAGGGTGGGGCCGACGCCTCCCTGGTGGTCTTCTACTTCGGCCCGGACCAGGGCGGTTCAGTCGAGGACAATATCGAGCGCTGGTACGGCCAGTTCACCCAGCCCGCGGGTGGGTCCACCAAGGAGCGCTCGCGCCGCACGGAGCGGACCGTGGGCGGTCTGAAGGTGACTTGGGTGGATATCCCCGGCACCTACACCGGGGGCGGCATGGGGGGCGGCTCCCCGGCGCCGCAGGCTGACTACCGGATGTTAGGAGCCATCGTCGTCGCCCCGCGCGGGCCCTTTTTCTTCAAGCTTGTGGGGCCGGCGGCATCCGTTGAGCGCTGGAGCGCCAGCTTCGACCAATACCTCGACAGCGCGCTGCCCGAATAGGGGTTTGCGATGTACGTGCAGCTCGAAGACCAGTTCTGCGACGTGATCGCCAAGGCCCGCCGCGGCCAGGAACTGAGCCTGGCCTCGGCCGCCGGCCAGGCCGGGCTTACTCAGGCTGAACTTGACGCCCTGGAAGGGGGCCAGGCCGTCCCGGAGCCGGCAGTGGTCGGCCGCCTGGCCCGGTGCCTGGGCCTGGACCCGGAGAAACTGGCCGGCAGCGCCGGCCAGCGCTTCTTCCCCCTCTACCCGGTGGGCTGGCCGGCTGAGGGTCTCAGTGTTGAGATGCTGGTCCTGGGCGACGATTTGCTCATGAACGGTTACCTGGTGGGCTGCACGGCAACCAACAAGGGGCTGGTCATCGATCCGGGTTTCGACGCCGAACAGATCCTGCGGGCCATCGAAAACGCCGGGCTGGAGGTGGAGTTGGTGCTCTTGACCCACGGGCACGGCGACCACGTGGGGGCACTCTCGGAGATCTGCCAGGCCACCGGGGCCCCTGCCTTAATCGAGAAGGGGGACCTGGCCCTATTGGGCGAACTGCGTACCAAGATTGAGGGGTGCATCGTCGAGGGCGAGGTCTACAACGTGGGCCGGCACAGCTTTGAAGCCCGCAAGACCCCGGGGCACACCCCGGGGGGGATCTGCCTGGTCCATCCCCAGATGGCCTTTGTGGGGGACGCGATCTTCGCCGGTTCGATGGGGGGCACGCGCCGGGTGGGGGACTATGAATCGCTGAAGGGCAGCCTGGCGACCAAGATCCTCTCCCTCAATGATCGGGTCGTGCTCTATCCGGGACACGGGCCGGCGACCACGGTGGGCGAGGAAAAGGCCCACAATCCTTTTTTCTATTAAGGGCCTGCTGGTTGAGGGACCAGTCGCATTCCTCGAAGACCAGCTTGACCTCCGGGTGCCGGCGCAGGGGCGCGGTCTGGTCCTGGGGCAGGTAGCGCGGCAGATAGTCGACCAGGGCGGGGGCGGCTGTCGAGGGGGTGGAGAACCAGCGGGTGAGATGCTCCCAGTACCACTCCAAGATCCGGGACAGGTGGAGCACGCCGGCCACCGGGACCAGGCGCACCTGACGCGGATCAGCGGCAAAGCGGCGGGTCTGGGCTGCGAGGAGGGAATCGAGGGCCTCGCCCTGGTAGGCGCCCCGTAGCAGGACAGGGCAGCCCAGGGCAGCGCAGTTCAGGGCAAAATGGACGCGCGGGTCCCGGTATTGGGGGCGGATGATCCGGTGTTCGACTTGTTCGAGACTGAATTGCTTTCCCCCCACCTTCCAGGTCCGCTACCCTAAAAACGCCTCCAATCCCCCCAGTTCATCGACCCGGGCCACCGGATACGCGTTGGCCACCCCTCCTCAAGACCAGTGCGTTGTAGGCGTTGATCCATTTGGCCATTTCGTGGGCCGGGGTGGCGAAGCGCTGCGGCTGGTTGCGAGGGCTGCACCGCCCCAGGCTGTCGAGGTACGCGTCCATGGCATTGCGGTGTTTCAAGAGCAAGGAATAATCCACCCGGCCGGCGGCTTCGACCACTTCGTGCAGCAGGCGGTCGAAGCCGGCGTGGGAGAAGTTAGCCGCGCCTGCTGGCAGCGCCAGGGAAAAAAGCACCGCCAGCAGGCGGCACGGATTCATTCGGCCAGGACCTTGAGGCTCTGGGCGCGCAGGGGGTGGCGGAGCCGGCCCAGGGCCCGCTCCTTGATCTGGCGGATGCGCTCGCGGGTGACCCCCAGCAGACTGCCGATCTGGTCGAGGGTCAAGGCCTCGTTGCCGTCGAGACCGAAATAGCGTAGGATGACGTAGCGCTCCCGGTCGTCGAGGCAGTCGAGGACCCTGTCCACCTGCGCCTTGGCCGAGGTGCGCAGGATGCCGCTGTCGGGGGACTCCTGGCGGGTATCGGCCAGGGTGTCGAGTAGGTTGCGCTCGTCGTCGTGCTCAAAGGCTTCGTCGAGGGAGCAGACCGAACGGGCGCTGAGCATGGTGTCCACCACTTCCTTAGTGGAGATGTCGAGTTGGGCGGCGATCTCCTCGACGTGGGGCTCGCTCTCGCGGCCCTGCCCCAGCTGGCGGGCGGTTTCGGCAATGTCGCGCAGCAAGCTCAGCTTGTTGAGGGGCAGGCGCACGGTGCGGGCGTGTTCGGCCAGGGCCTGGAGGATGGACTGCCTGATCCACCACACCGCATAGGAGATAAACTTGTAGCCCCTGGTGCCGTCGAAACGCTCGGCCGCGGTCAGGAGGCCCAGGTTGCCGGCGCTGATAAGGTCGGAGAGGGAAAGTCCGCGGTTCTGGTAGTGCTTGGCCACATCGACGACAAAGCGCAGGTTGGCCTGCACCAGTTCGTCGCGGGCGCCCAGATCGCCTTTCTCGATTTTCGCCGCCAACTCCACCTCGCGCTCTCGGGAAAGTGGCTTTGAGTCGGTGATATCATTGAAGTATAAATTGAGCAGGTCCTCTCTATCGTGCAGGGACTCGGGCATAATTCACCTGTCGCATGGGGAGTTGAGGGGGCTGGATAAGGGAAAGTTTCCGAGGTCTAAAGGCCGCGGGAGCAGAGCGGAGGGGTCTTGGAATTGCTAACAAGGTCGGCGGCATCTTAAAAGTCTCTAATAACATCTAACGAATCCCGAACACTCCGTCAAGGTTTTTTTATTGAACTTCATTTCTAACAACCCTTGGGTCATGAGCCGCCGCGATCCCCTGCTAGCCGGTATCCTGTTGTTGGCCTTTGCTTTGCGCGCAGGCTATGCGCACCATTGCCAAGATACCCCCCTGGCCGAGGCACTGCTGCTGGACTCTGAGTTTTATGACCGGCAGGCCAGGGCCCTGCTGGCGGGGCAGGGCTGGAGCGAGGGGGCTTTCTTCATGAATCCCCTCTACCCCTATTTGTTGGCCCTGCTCTATGGTTTGGCCGGGCCGGGGTGGGGGACCGCAGTGGGGGCGCAGGTGGTGCTGGGAACGGCGAACTGCGGGCTGATCTACGTACTGGGCCGGCGCCTCTGGGGCCGGGAGGTGGGCCTCCTGGGGGCAGGCCTGGCGGCGGTGTGCGGGGTGTTCATCTTTTACGACGGCGCCCTGCTCACTGCCACCCCCATACTCTTCCTTAACCTGCTCGGCCTGAACCTCTTGGTGTGCTGGCAGGCCGATGGGCGGGAAAGGTGGCTCTGGCTGGCTGGCCTCTGCCTGGGACTCTCGGCCCTGGCCCGGCCTCTGGTGTTGATCTGGGTGGCCCTGCTGGGGGGTTGGTTTTCCGCAACGGGGCAGTGGCGTCCCTTGGGGGCGCTGATGCTGGGCTGTGCGCTGGTGCTGGCTCCGGTTATGGCCCGCAATTGGGTCGCCGGCGGCGAGTTCGCCCTGACCACCTCGTCGGCGGGGATGAATTTCTATGTGGGCAACCACCCAGGGGCCACCGGCATCTACGCCCAGACCGATTTTGTGCCCAGCGCCGAGCCGGACCAGGAGCGCGAGGGGTTTGTGCGCGAGGCGCAGCGGCGATTGGGCCATCCGGTGACACCTGGGCAGGCTTCGGCCTTCTGGCTGGGGGAGGGCCTGGCTTTCATCGGCAGGGAGCCGGTAGCCTATCTGTATCTGCTCTGGCGCAAGTTTTTCCTTTTTTGGCACGAGGTTGAGTCGCAAAATAACCTGAGCTATTACTTTGCCCAAGAATGGGTTCCACTCCTTCACCTAACTCCGGGCTGGGGGTTTCTGGTTCCCCTGGGCCTGGTGGGGTGGGTCCTGGGGGGCCGGCAGCAGAGGGTAGTGGCCCTGGAGCTGTACGTGCTGGCCTATCTTCTGGGCTGCCTCGTCTTCTTTGTCTCCTCTGAATACCGGTTGCCCGCCTCGCAAGTGTTCCTGCTTTGGGGGGCCCTCGGAATGGTCCGCGCCCGGCGCGAATGGGGGGCTGGCCGAAGGCAGCCGGTACTCGTTGCCGGGGGAGTGGTGCTGGCGCTGGCCCTGGCGGTGAACTGGCCCGACCCCCTGGCCGAGCGCCTGCATTCGATGCGGGTGGATTACCACAACTTCGCCGTGCTCTATGAGCGCAAGGGGGACCTGGGCCGGGCCCGGGAGATGGCGAGGCGATGCCTGGAGATCGACCCTGGATTCGCCCCGGCACAGCAGACCGTAGCCCGCCTCGACGCTCTGGAGTCGGGCAAGCTGGTAGATGAGGACGGGGAGGTGGCCGGCGGCCTGCGCCTGTACGAGGAGGGGGAGTACCGCGCCGCCGCCGAGGTGTTCGCCCGGCTCTCAGCGCGCTGGCCGGATCAGGGCCGTATGCACAACAGCCTGGGGTTGTGTTATTACAAGCTGGGTGAATACGACCGGGCCGAAGCGGAGTACGAGCGGGCGCTGCACCTCGATCAAGGGCATGTGGCGGCCCACTACAACCTAAGCCTGTTGCGCCTGGCCCAAGGCCGGACCGTAGAGGCGATCCCCTCCCTGCAGCGGGCCGTAGAGTTGGACCCCCAGCACCGGGGAGCCCGCTACCGGCTGGGCCAGGTTCTGGCCAGGCAGGGAGACCGGGCCGGCGGCCTGGCCGCCTGGGAGGTCTTGCTGGCCCAGCAGGCAGGGGACTCGGTCCTCCTGGCCAAGGTGGATTCGCTGCGACAAGTCGGGGCAGCCAGATGAAGGATAGGCCGATGATCCAGATCCGCGGCGCGACCGCTACGCCACTCCAAGGAGTGGACCTCGATCTTCCCCTGGGCCAGGTGATCTGCCTGAGTGGCGCCGATGGGTCCGGGGCCAGGGAACTGGCCCAGGGGGTGCTGTACCGCGAGAGCCGGCGCCGCTACGCCCAGGTGCTCTCGGCCTTCGAGCGGGAAACCCTGGGCGGGGAGAGACCGGCGGCGGTCGGGGAACTGAACGGCCTGCCTCCGGCCCTGTATTTGGACGGGGTTCTGCGGCAGCGGCAATGCGTCGCCGGGTTGCTCCAGCTCGAAGGCCTGCTGGGTCGGCTGTGGCTGGAACAGGGTCAAGCCCGTTGCCCAGTCTGTGCAGGGCGCTGCGCCGCTGCCACGCCCGAGGCGGCGGCCGAACAGGTGATCGCCGAATTCGGCGGGGAAGCCTGCCTGGTGCTGGCGCCGGTGGACCTGGGCAAGGCTTTGGCAGAAGAACTGCGCCGCGCCGGCTTCCTCCGCCTCCGCGCGGAGGGCAGGCTGTTGCGGCTGGACCGCGACGAGATCCCCCCAGGCCCGGCGGAGGTGGTGCTGGACCGGGTGGAGGCGGATGCGGCCCACCGCAGCCGGCTGGTGGAAGCCTGCCGCCAGGCCCGGGCCCTCTCCCGCGGTCGGAGCCTCTTTGCCGGCGCCCGGAGCGGGCGGCAGCTCTGGCTGAACCAGCCCTTCAGTTGCCGCGACTGCGGCAGGTGTTTCCCCGCCGTTGCGGTGCCGGACCTGGACTCCACCCCGCCCTTCCATCTCGCCTACGCTGGGTGGGAGTGGGGGGAATTGCGGGCAATGGAATTGGGCCAGGTGGGAGACCGGCTTGCGGCCGCGGGGGTGGAGGACGGGATGCTGGGACCTCTGAGTGAGGCTACGGCGCTGGGCTTGGGTCACCTCCCCCTGGGGCGGCCGGTGGAGCAGTTGTCCACCGGCGAACAACAGCTTTTGCAACTGGCCTGGAGCCTGAGCCTGGGACTGACGGGCATCCTCTACCTGTTTGAGAACCCCAGCCGGGGCTTGGACGCGCCGGCCCAGCGCCGCCTGGCCGCTGGGCTGAACCGCCTGGTGGAACAGGGCAATACAGCAGTGGTCCTCGACCACTCGGAGGCAGTGCTGGGGGTGGCCGGGTTGGTGTGCCATTGGGAAGAGGGGCGGGTCCACATGGGCGAGGTTGGGGTACTGACCCCGACCTTGCCGCCCCGCCAGACGCCCCCTGCCACCCGCTGGCTACAGGTGGCGCACCCCGATGGGGAGTGGCGCTTGCCGCTGGGGTGTATGGTGGTGATGGTGGGGCTAACTGGGGCAGGGAAAACCGCACTGTGGAGCCAGGTGCTACTGCCCGGCCTCCAGGCCAGGCGCGGGGGGGCGCTGCGCCTGGTGGGCCGGCCCGGCATCCAGCGGGTGGCGGTGCTGGGAAGGCTGCGGGAGGAACCAGAAAGGCTGCTGCTCGACCACCTGGGGATCTTCCCCAGCTTGGCTGCCCAGTATGCCGAGCGCAGCGCCGCCAGCAACCAGGGATACGCCCCGGAGTGGTTCATGTTGAGCCGGCCAGGAGGGCGCTGCCCCACCTGCGAGGGGAAGGGTGCCCTGGCTGGCGACCTGGGCCTGGGAGAGGAGATCTCCTTGGTGTGCCCTGTCTGCGAAGGTCGCCGGTACCGACCCGAGGCCCTGGAAACCACCTGGCGAGGGCTGAACCTGGCGCAGATACTGGAACTGAGGGTCGCCGAGGCAGCCCATCACTGCCGGGGGGTGCCCCAGGTTGGCGAGGCGCTCCAGGCGGCGTTGGCCTGCGGCCTGGGGCACCGCAGGCTGGGGGAGTCGGCCCGGCGCTTGGGTCCGGCCGAGATCCTGCGGCTGGAACTGGCGGCACAGCGGCGGCGGGCAGGGCCAAGGGAACTGGTGGTGCTCGAACACCCCGAGGCCGGCGGCCACCCCGGCGACCTGCGCCATCTGGGGGAGATCCTGGGCGAATTGTGTGCACGGGGCACTTCGGTGCTGGTCGAGACCCACCATCCCCAACTGGCCGGGGCGGCCGACTGGCTGGTTGAGGTTTGCGTCGGGCAGCCACCCCGATCCGGGCCGGCCGGGGCGGCTTGACGGAAGGGCCGATCCCTGTATATTCTTGAGGAAGCACGGTTTGAGAATGGGCTCAAAATCCAGACCGCCGGGGCTCGCAAAGGTGTTTGCTCGCCCCGCCCCCTGGCAGCAACCTCTCGGGCAGTAGATGACCCTGCACTTCCCCAACAACAACCCTCGTCCCACCGCCCAGCCCGATCCGCTTCCTTCCGGCGACGCGGGCGCCCCCATTGGCGCCGTGCCGATCCGGAATTGCATAGCCTTGTGCCCGGGGGCTAGAGGGTCTGCGCCGAACAGGAGAGAGATCCTCAGATGGTTGATTTAGCCGAGGGACGCGCCCGGCAGGTCGACGAGCGCGAATCCGTCGTCATCCGCTTCTCCGGGGATTCGGGCGACGGTATGCAGCTTACCGGCGACCAGTTCACCAATGCCGCGGCGATCTTGGGCAACGACGTCAGCACTTTCCCGGATTTCCCCGCCGAGATCCGCGCCCCGGCCGGCACCATCCCGGGGCTGAGCGGCTTTCAGGTCAATTTCGGCGCAAACGAACTCTACACCGCCGGCGACGCGCCCCAGGTGCTGGTAGCCATGAATCCGGCCGCGCTGCGGGCCAACCTCGTTGATCTGGAACCGGGCGGGGTGATCATCGTCAACAGCGACACCTTCACCCGCAACAACCTGCGCAAGGCCGGGTACGAGGGGAGCCCGCTGGAGGACAACTCCCTTCAGGGCTACGAGGTGCACCAGGTGCCTCTGACCAGCCTGACCCGCAGGGCCCTGGAGGACCTCGACGAGTTGACTACCCAGCAGAAGGACCTGTGCAAGAATGCCTTTGCCCTGGGCCTGGCCTTCTGGATGTTCGACCGCCCCCTCGATATCACCCTGCGCTTCTATGAGAAGAAGTTCGCCAGGCGGCCACAGGTGGTCGAGGCCAACACCCGGGTGCTAAAGGCGGGATACCACTACGGCGAAACCGCCGAAACCTTCCAACGGCAGATGCGGGTATCCCGGCGGGCCCTGGTCGAACCGGGGGTGTACCGGCGCATCACCGGCAACGAGGCGGTGGTCCTGGGCATGGTGACGGCCGCGACTAGGGCAGACAAACCCCTTTTCTACGGCAGCTATCCCATCACCCCGGCCACCCCCATCCTGGAGGGGCTGGCCGCGCTGAAGAACTTCAGGGTCCGCACCTTCCAGGCCGAAGACGAAATCGCCGCCATGGGTTCGGTGATCGGGGCTGCTTTCGGCGGCTCCCTGGCGGCCACGGCCACCAGCGGCCCGGGGATCGCCCTTAAGAGCGAGGGCATGAACCTGGCTGTGGTCCTCGAACTGCCCATGCTCATCATCGACGTGCAGCGGGGAGGGCCCAGCACCGGGCTGCCCACCAAGACCGAGCAGACCGACCTGCTCCAAGTGCTTTACGGGCGCAACGGCGAAAGCCCCCTCCCGGTACTAGCGGCGGCCACGGCCGGCGATTGCTTCGAAATGGCCATCCAGGCCTTCCGCATCGCCCTGCGCCACATGACCCCGGTGGTGCTGCTCTCCGACGGGTACATCGCCAACAGTTCCGAGCCCTGGAAGATCCCCGATCCGGAGGCCATCGAGCCTTTTCCCGTGGCGCACCGCACCGATCCCAAGGGGTATCAACCCTACATGCGCGATCTTCAGACCCTGGCCCGGCCCTGGGTGATCCCAGGGACGCCGGGGCTGGAGCACCGCATCGGCGGACTGGGCAAGCAGGACCTCACCGGCAACGTCTCCTACACCCCCCAGGACCACGGGCGCATCGTCGCGGTCCGCGCCCAGAAGGTGGCCGGCATCGCCGGGTTCATCCCCGAGCAGGAGGTCTTCGGCCCCGAGCGGGCCGAGCTGCTGGTGGTGGGCTGGGGCGGCACCTACGGCGCCATCCACGCCGCGGTGGAACAGGCCCAGCGTCAGGGGCTTTCGGTTGCCCACGCCCATATCCGCTATCTCAACCCGTTCCCGCGCAACCTGGGGGAGGTGCTGGGCCGCTACCGGAAGATTCTGGTCCCCGAACTCAACCTAGGCCAGTTGGCCATGCTGTTGCAGGCCCGGTTCCAGGTGCGGGTGGAGCAACTGAACAAGGTGGAGGGGCAACCCTTCCAGATCCGCGAGGTGTTCAACCACATCGCGGCGATCGCGAGCTGAGCATCGCACCGGCCCGGCGCAGACATAGGAGAGAGATCGATGACAGAAGCAGTGGCAGCGCCCAAGCTGACCCGCAAGGACTTCACCTCGGACCAGGAGGTGCGCTGGTGCCCCGGGTGCGGTGATTACGCCATCCTGGCGCAGATGCAGAAGATCCTGCCCGAGGTCGGCGTGGCCAGGGAGGACATCGTCTTCATCTCGGGAATCGGCTGTTCGAGCCGTTTCCCTTACTACATGAACACCTACGGCATCCACTCCATCCACGGCCGCGCCCCCACCCTGGCCACCGGGCTTAAACTGGCCAACCCCCGGCTGAGCGTGTGGGTCATCACCGGGGACGGGGACGGGCTTTCCATCGGCGGCAACCACCTGCTCCACTGCCTGCGGCGCAACGTGGACATCAAGATCATCCTCTTCAACAACCGGATTTATGGCCTGACCAAAGGTCAGTATTCGCCCACCTCGCTGCCGGGCCACCGCACCAAGACTACCCCAATGGGCTCCGTGGACTACGCCTTCAACCCCCTGTCGGTGGCCTTAGGCGCCGAGGCGACCTTTGTCGCCCGCACCCAGGACACCAACATCAAGCACCTGTCCGAGGTGCTGAACCGGGCGGCCCGCCACAAGGGTACGGCCTTTGTGGAGATCTTCCAGACCTGCGTCGTCTACCACGAACATGCCTGGGACCACACCACCGACCCCGAGACCCGCGACGACAACGTGGTTTTTATGGAGGAGGGCCAGCCGCTGGTCTTTGGCCGGAACCGCGACAAGGGGTTGCGCATGAAGGGTTTCGAGCCTGAGGTAGTGGCTCTGGATGGGGGGGTGAGGGAGAGCGAGCTTTTGGTCCATCAGACCGGCCTGGCCAACACCAGTTACGCCTACATGCTCAGCCGCATGGAGAACCCCCACTTCCCCCTCCCCTTCGGGGTGCTGCGCGACGTGAGTCGCCCCACCTACGATGGACTGGTGGACATCCAAGTCGCCCAGGCCGTCGAGAAGCAGGGGGCCGGTAAGTTGGCCAATCTCTACCGCAGCAGCGATCTGTGGGAGGTCAAATGAGGCGGGGGGCTTCGCGCCGCTGAGACGGCGCTGTGGGGTCGGATCATGCGCCCCGAAAACCAGCGACGAGGCACCCGCCCACGGGCCGGCCTCGGTTTTTTTAAGGGAGGAAAACATGCCGCGATCCACCCTACGCCCCTGGCGCTGGTTCCTGGCGGGCCTCCTGGCCGCCGCCCCGGCCCAGGCGGGCATCGAAGCCGCCGATCTCAACCTCACGCGCACCATTAGCCAAGGCGACTGGCTGCGGCTGCGCCTGGACCTTCTGGGGCTGAACCTGAGCTATCCCGCCTACCGCATCTACCTGGAACTCAAGCCCGAGGGGGTGGCCTTCACCTTCAGCGCCAGCAGCGGCATGGCCCAGCATTTGGAGGAGGCCGGCCGCAGCGAGACCGAACGGGTGCTGGCCTACCACGCCCGGGGAATCCGCGAGCAGGTGAACAAGCTGTTGCAGGAGGAATTCCCTGAACTGTGGCCGCGTTTCCAGGCCGAAGAGGATCTTCAGGGCAGGTACCTGGTCCCCGGAGACGATTGGGAGGATCCGCCAAAATCCCTGGCCGAGTGGCGGCAGGACCGCCTGGTCCTAAGCCGCTGACCCCTATTCGGGGTCGTGCATTACCACCTCCCCCCGCACGGATTCGTTTAGAGGGATCACCTTGGAGATCACCGACTCCTCGGTGGTGACCAGCCAGCCTTTAACCTTCTTGCCAAAGACCGCGATCTCCTTGGGCTCCACTTTGACCACCTTGCTGGGGTCGTGGATGTGGCGCTCGGTGGAGGTGCAGAAGAAGGTGTGCCTGCGGGTGACGCCTTGTTCTATCGCGTCCATGGAGGCCCTCAGCCCTTGGGGAATTCGTGGACGGTGTCGATCAGCAGCTTGACGTGATCGCAGGGGGTGTCGGGATGCACCCCGTGCCCCAGGTTGAAGACATGTGGGATGCCCTGGGTCTGGCGCAGGAGGCGGCGGGCCTCGGCGGCCACCGCCGGGGGATCGGCAAACAGGGCGCAGGGGTCCATGTTCCCCTGTAGGGGCAGGCGGCCGCAGCGGGTGTAGGCCAGGTCGAGTTCGGCGCGCCAGTCCAGGCCCAGCACGTCGGCCCCGGTGCGGGGCAGAAGCTCGAGGAAATGGGCGCCGCCGTTGGCGTAGTAGATGCGCGGCACCCCCAGGCCGGCCAAGGCGGCGAAGATCCGCTGAAGCTGGGGCAGGGCCACCTCCTCGAAGGTGGGCCGGTTGAGGGCGCCGATCCAGGTGTCGAAGAGCTGCACCGCCTGGGCGCCGGCGGCGATCTGGGCCCGCAGGTAGGCGATGGTAACCTCGGTCAGCTTGTCCAGCAGGGCCCGGGCCGCCCCCGGGTCGGCGTGCAGCAGGCGCCGGAACCAGGTGAACTCCTTGGCCCCGCCGCCCTCGGCCATGTAGGTGGCCAGGGTGTAGGGTGCGCCGGCAAAACCGATGAGGGGGACGCCGGGGGGCAGTGCGCGGCGGACCTGGCGGATGGTTTCCAGCACAAAAGGCAACTGCGCCTGGGGATCGACTGGGCGCAGGGCATCGATGTCGGCCCCGCTGCGCACCGGCTTGGCGAAGACCGGGCCGGGCACAAAATCGATCTGGCACCCCATCGGCTCCACCGGGGTGAGGATGTCGGCGAAGAGGATGGCTGCGTCCACCTCCAGCATCGAGACCGGCATCAGGGTGACCTCGGTGGCCAGTTCCGGGGTTTTGAAAAGTTTGAGGATGGAGCCGGTCTTCTCCCGCAGCTCGCGGTAGGGCTGGAGGATGCGCCCGGCCTGCCGCATCAGCCAGATGGGGCGGTGGGCCGGGCGCTGGCCGGCGCAGGCCAGCAGAAAGGCACTGGGAACGCTCATAGGCTGGGGCATACCCCCAGGGCGGGGTGGCTGGTGGCGTGGGGCAGATTCCGAACCCGGATGTCCTCGCCGGAGAAGTAGATTCGGACGAAGTCGTTGCCCGTGGGGCCGGGGGGGGTGGCGTCGAGGGTCTGATGGTTGAGCCGCAGGCCCGGCACCAGGTGGGCGGCGATCAGGTCGTAGAGGGCTTCGACCAGGGAGCGGCGGCGCACCGGGCGGGGGAAGACCCCCAATGCCTCGGCGTGTTGGCGGAGGGCCTGTTGCTGGTCGAGGTAGTTGCGGCACACGGTCTGGGGCAGGGATTCGGGGGCAACCAGGGCCCAGCCAGGCTCCGGCGCCTCGTCCATAAAGGGGCAACCCCGGTATTGGGCCCAGTCCTGGAGGTTGCCCAGCAGGTTCCGGAAGAGGGAGATGAGCGCCTTGGCGGTGCAGGGACAGAGGGTGTCCTGGTGCTGGAACTGGGTGACCCTGGGGATCAGCAGCAGGCTCTGGGCCTCGGCCTGTTCCCGCAGCGAATCCACCAGTCGGCTGGACGTCTTCTTCTGGAGCTTGAAATCGAACTGGACCTGCTCCTGGGCCGGCAAACTCAACTGCATACCTTTTTTAAGGTCAGCGGGTCTAAACTTGTAGGCAAGAACGAGATCCTGCCGTGGAACGGATTTGATTTTTTGCTGGGATTGCCCGCGTCTCTTCCCGCCCAGCGGGTAGAGAATAAGGGGCGAAGCGGAGGGGGAACGGGGGGTGGGGGCTGCCGTGGGGCGGTGGGTGA
>VGJS01000070.1 GCA_016867395.1 Candidatus Handelsmanbacteria bacterium | reverse complement strand
GAGGCCATCAAGTCCAACGAGTCAGATACGGTAACGAAGTTTGTGTTGATGAACACTGCTGGAAACAGCAATCGCGATCTGCAAGAGCCGATATCGTCTGCCCAAAAGTGCGTTACCGGTCTTCTTCGCCTGTGTTTACCTCCTCATGTAGACAACGAAAGGGCAGCGGACTTTCTGCGAATGAGCATCGGCCAGAATGACAAGATGATCGCGTGGGCTGTGGTTCGCCCTGACACGCTGATTGATCAGGATTGGGTTACGGAGTATAAGGAGGTGCTCTTCCAGACGCGGGACATGGGCTGGGGTGATGATATTTACCTGTACACCACCCTCCGGGAACTCCGCGAGCAACTTCCCCTCCGTCTAGTCGAGGGAAAACCCCGGGTCTTAAAGCAGTATCGCGGCAACGGCGGCAATGGAGTGTGGAAGGTCGAAGCACATCCCAATGGCCGCGCGCTGGTGCGCGTGAGGCACGCCCTGCGCGGCAGCGTGGAAGAGGAGCTGTCCTTGGAGGAGTTCCTCGCCAGGTGTGAGGGGTATTTTGCGGGTCCTGGCCGGATCATCGACCAACCCTATCAGGAACGACTTACCGAAGGGATGATCCGGTGTTACCTGGTGCGGGATCGGGTTGTCGGCTTTGGGCATCAGTTGATCAACGCCCTCTTCCCCCCGCCGCCCGGAGCCCCGCCCAGCGAAGCGCCAACACCGGGACCGCGCCTCTACTATCCCCCGACCAGACCGGATTTTCAGCCCCTCAAGGCCAGACTGGAAGAGCAGTGGCTGCCGGCCATGCAGCAGGTGCTCGGCATCGACGTCCAGGCGCTCCCGGTGATCTGGGATGCGGATTTCCTCTACGGCCCCAAGACCGCGTCGGGCGAGGACACCTACGTATTGTGCGAAATCAACGTCAGTTCGGTGCATCCCTTCCCCGACGAGGCGCTGGAGCCCTTGGCGCGGGAGACGGCCAAACGGCTGCGATCTTAAAAATCCTGGCGCAGGTGGCCAGGAACCCTGGCACCACCTACAACGTCGTCCTGTGCAAGGACATCGATGCCTACTGGAGAAACCAATAATGAAATGGAACAACCGCGCTTCCTCGCTCGGCGCGGGTCTCGATCTCCACCTCCCCGGTGCCGAGGGATTCCCCAGGGATCTGGGCCACCACCAATTCCGTCCAGTTGCGCCCCGCGCCGCCCACGGTTTCAACCCGCCCCACCTGCCGCCCCTCACAGAGCACCCCGAAACGCTGTCTTGATCCAGCCAAGGTCCGCATCACCATGAGCGCCGGTTCGCCGGGCCGCAACCGGACCCGCATCCTCTCTCCTCGGGTCACGGTGCGCCCTCCGTCGATCACCGCCAGGTTTGACTCGCCTTCATAAGTGGCAAAAAGAACCAGATTGGCCTCCCCCTGCCCCACCTCCCAGGTCTCCGAGCGATAGCCGTGTCGGTCTTCGCTCTCCAAGTCGGCGACGTCGATCTGGTCCACCACCTGCCGGTCTCCCAGGGCCTGGAGCAGGCGGGGGCTGCGCAGGGAGTCGCCGCTGCCGGCCAGGGTCCAATCCGCCCGGTAGAGCACCGCCTCCGCATCGACGATGGAAGGCTCGTACACCCGGTTGTAGTACACAGGTTGCAGAAAACGGGCCTCCTCAAAGGAGAACCAGTTGGGAAAGATGGCGAAGTGTGACGGCCTTTGCGGCGGGGCCATCCCTTCGAGGTGCTCGTAGAGGGAGCCGCTCCCATGCCGCCAGGCCCTGGCCAGGCCGGGGCTGGTCAGGCCGATCAGATCAACGGTATAGCGGTTCACGAGGTATTTCTGGATTCCGGCGTCGTTGATGGCAACACTGGCTCCGGGGGGCAGTTCGCGCTCGATGACCTGGGCCATGGCGACCTGCTGGTGACGGATATCGGCGCAGTTCTCCCCGTACGCCACAGCAAAAAAACCCGCCGAGGCCACCCCCCAGATCCCGTAGAACACCCGCCACCCCCACCACAACCGCTCTCCCCATTCCCCCAGCCGCAGCCCTATCTGCCTGGCGCCCAGGACCGCAAAGAGAATGAAAAGCGGCAGCAGAGGCTGCTGGTAGCGATAAAAATGGGCGTCGGGCTCCGTCAGGGTGCAGGTAATCAGCACCCCGCCGAAGAGCCAGAGGAAGGCCAGGGTTGCCGGGCCGGCGACGCGCTGACACCACTCACCCGCCAGACGAGGCAGCACCCCCGCCAGGTAGAAGAGCAGGAAAAAAGGACCAAAAAAAATCTGCCGGGCATTGCCGTCGTAGGCCAGGAGTCGGGCGCTGGTCTGCGGCCCCAGCGAACCTGCCAACACCCCCTTGAAAAAACCTGTCCACGCCTGCAAGGTCCTGCGGAACTCCTCCGGGGCCGAGGTATGGGGGGCCGAGAAACGCCACTTGGCCTCCATCCCGGCGGAACTGAAGGAACCGGTCAGTCCCAGATAGAGCAATCCCTGGGCGAGGAAAACCAGCAGGGGAGGCGCACAAACCCACAGGCACTTCCACTGCCTATACTTCAGGGCACGGAGCCCCCATAACCCGACCAGGCAGGCCGCCAGTCCCGCCCCTTCCGGGCGGGCCAGGACCAGCAGGGCCGCGGCCCAGGGGGTGAGGCGGAACCGGCCGGTGGGTTCTTCGCGGATAAACAGATACAGGGTCAGCAGTACCGCGCCTGTGAAAAGACCGATCTCCATGCCGCTGAAGAAGCCCCAGAGCAGGGGGCCGCACAGCAACAGGAGCAGGGCCGCGCCTTTTCCGCTTTCCTCATCCCCCAGCGACACCCCCACGCGGCGGACCAGCCACAGGCTCGCCCCCAGGCACCCCAGGCCCAGCAACAGCGCGTACACCGCCAGGTACATCCCGTGGAACCCCAGCCAATGTCCTGGCGCCAGCAGCAAGAGGTAGAGCAGGCTGGTGGCCCCGGTGGTGGGTGGGTCGCCGCTGTTGTAGCGCAGGAAATGGCCCTCGGCGAGCTGCCGGGCGTACTGGAAGTAGATGAAGGAGTCGTCCAGGGGCAGGCTGAGCTGGCCCCTGGTATGGTGCAGCATGGACCCGCAGAACAGCACCAGGAAGAAGACCGCCCCGACCCAGCAGGCCAGGTCGAAGCGGTCGATATATCCGCGGCTGCCCGCGTCTTTGTCCACAGGAACTAGTTGGGGCAAAGGAGGAACATCATCCCCTCGGCTTCAGGTCGGCCACCTGCTTTTCCTGCCGATGGCTCAGGTGGGCCTCCTGGACTTTTTTCCGCAGCACCTTGCGCACCACGACGCGCACCGCGCCGCGTTCGACCACGTCCCCGCCGCGCACCTCCCGGCCCAGGTGCCCGCTGACCCAGTCGCTCAGCGTGCGGATGCCGCTCGGCGGCGCCTCCGCATTCAGGTCGATGCCGGTGGCAGCCTGAAGGCGCTCGATGGGCACCCCCCCGCCGGCAACCCACGCGGTCCCGGAGGCGACCAGGTGGGCGGGCAGGCGGTCGTATTCGTCTTCGATCTCGCCCACCAGTTCCTCTATGATATCTTCGAAGGTAACCATACCCACCACCCTGTTTTCGGCGTCCCGCACCAGCGCGATGTGGGTGCGTTCGCGCATCAACTGTTCGAGGGCCAGGGCGATGGCCTGATCATCCTTCAGGGAAAGGATGGGGCGGACGATGGCGCGGAAGTCGGCGCTCTGAGGGTTGAGGCGCATCGCGGCGGCGATGTCTTTGAAGTTGACGTAGCCGATGACGGTCTGTGGCTCTCCCTGGTGTTCGACGACCGGGAACCGGGTATGCATGTCGAGGTGGGCGGCGATCAGGTTGTCGGCAAGCGCGGCATTGGCGTCGAGGGTGCCCATGTGTTCGGCCGGCAACATGATGTCGCGGACCACGCGCGATTGCAACTGGGTCGCCCCGACGATGATCTGCTCCTCCCGGTGGCCGATCAGGCGCGAAGCCCGGGCCAGGGCGGCGGTAGCCCGCACCTCCTGCAATTCGGCCATTTCGGTTTTGGCCGGCTCGCCAGCGCCCAGGTGGCGCTCACCCCAGGACATCACGCCGGTGACAATGGTCTCAAAGAGCCAGACCGCGGGCCAGACACTGAGGGAAAACCAGCGCATGAAGGGCGAGAGGGTCAGGCATACCCGCTCCGCGTTGCGCAGCGCGAACACCTTGGGGATCAGCTCCCCGACGACGATGGTGCAGACGGTGAGGGGAACCACCACCAGCACGATGGCCAGCACCTCGGCAACGGCCTCCGAGACCCCCAGGCGGCCAATCAGGGCAGGAGCCAGCATCTCTTCGGCCCCGGCCCCGCCGACGGCCGCGGCAATGGCCCCGACCAGGGTGATGCCCAACTGCACCACCGCCAGGCTGGCCTCCATGTTCTGCTTCATGTACCGGGCGACTTTGGCCCCGGCCCGCTGCTCCTGTACAAGTTGCTGCAGGCGGGCCAGACTGACCGAGGCCAACGCGATCTCGTACCCGGCGAAAACGCTGTTGACGCCGATCATAGCCGCCATTACTGCAAATTCAAAGCCTCCCATAGACCGCCTTTGGCTACCAATTACACCCAGAGCAAGAGGGTTTAAAAGATACACAAGTGCGGCACTGCCCGCCAAAAGACCGCCGCCCCGATCAGCTCGCCTCTTTTCGGACCCCGAATTTGTAAAACAGGCTCGGCACAACAATCATATTGAGCGCCGTGGAACTGAACAACCCCCCGAGGATGACGATGGCCATCGGGGTCTGGATCTCCTTGCCCGGCTCCCCGCCTCCCAGCGCCAGGGGGATCAGGGCCAGGCCGGCGGTGAGGGCGGTCATCAGAATGGAATTGAGCCGTTCCAGCGAGCCTTGCACAATGGCTTGGCGCAGGGTTTTCCCCTCGGCCAGCAGGTGCTGGTAGTGGGCGATCATCAGGATGCCGTTGCGGGTGGCGATGCCGAAGAGGGTGATAAACCCGACCAGGGAGGCGACGCTGATTATGTCGCTGGTGAGGTACACGGCCCACAGGCCGCCGATGAGGGCCAGGGGCAGGTTGACCATGATGAGCAAGGCAACCCCGGTGTTGCTGAATTCGACATAGAGGATGAGGAAGATGGCGGCAATGGCGATCAGGCTGAACATTGTCAGGTTGCGGGTGGCGCTCTGCTCGCTCTCGAACTGGCCGCCGAATTCGATACTGTTCGGTCGTGATCAGCACTATGCGGCGCTTTTCAAGGCTGAGGGTGGTGCAAGGGTGATCGGAAGTACCTTGCGTTCTTCTTGATACAACGGGTGCCGCATCATCTGGGCGTACAGTTCCAGTTCTATCGCCTTTTTCAGGGTATGAGTCCTGCGGCGCTTGTAACGGGTTTTCTGCATCATGCGGAAGACGCGGTTGTTTCGCTCGACGTGGTTGTTGGTGCAATCGACGTTCTCCCAGGCAAGGAAAACGATCATCTTGTTGAAGTTGTCTTTGGCCAGCTTCTTCATCGCCCGCACCAGGAAGGGGTTGTCCTGGTAGGCCGCGTTGTTGACCAGACGGGTGCGACGGTGGCGGGCCGCCTGTTGGGAGAGGCCCTTCTCGAAGAGCCGGTAGAACTGCTGATTGAAGCGGCGGAAGAGTTCCAACTCCGGGGCGATGAGCAGCATCAGGGTCAAGTCTTCCTTTTCCTCGTCGGTCAACTCAGTCTCTTTGCGGACGATGAGGTACTGGTGTTCCCAGAGGAAAGTGGCCTGCTCCTTTTTGCTCAACCCTTGGCGCCGTTGGCGTTGCTGCTGGGCCCTCTTGCCCGGCCGACCAGGCCGCTTCTTGCGGCCCTTGTTACCCTGTCGTCGCAGGCTATTCTTGATCGCCCGCACCCCGTCGAGAATGAGCTTGTTGACCTCTTTGATGACGTGAAAGATGCACAACTGATGCTCCATGTCGGCCCAATGACTTTGCAGGCTGTCCTTAGACAAGGGCGAGCCGTCGGTAATGACCACCAACACCTCAAGACCGTGGTCTTTGAGTTGCTGGAGAAAGGCATCCATGTGCGGCTGATCGTTCCTCTCGACCACCTGGAAGAACACCGTGAAGTTGTTGAGCGGGTCGGTGGCAAACAGGATGGTCCGGCCGCTGTCGTGGACTTCATCGACGCACAGCACCCCCGAAAAGGTGGCCTGCACAAATCGCCAATACGCCTCCCGGTTGAAGCGGGTATGTGCCCACAGGAAGCAGTCCTGGATATACCCCAGCGACACCCGCAAGAGAAAGTCTTCCTCCAGCCGCTGCTGCACCAATCGGTAGGGCAGGCGGTCGCGGATCAGCGCAGTGGCCACCGCGTTACGCACTTCATCCGAATACTTCCCCCGAGGTGCCACCCCGGGAATCGGCGACTGAAAATATTGGCTGCACCCGCACCGGGCGCGATAGATCCCCACCGTCCCTTCGATCCACGACCGCCGATTCAGCCGGCTCACATGAGCCACTCGGCGAGTAGTGATGCTCACCCGGCGACCTTTGCGCCGACACTGCGGACAACGATACAACCGGGGGGCATTAACCCGGCGCTCAATGAAATCACCTTCCGTGCCGATATCTTCAACGTAACGCATCAGGGGCTCCTTTCAGGGAAGAGATTCGACAATCTCCCTATCGGAAGGAGTCCCTTTTCCTTTGCTCCTTACGGCAGACTATGACGGCCCAAAAGCCCGGCTACCTCGATAAGCGCGACTGAACAGTGTCCGGAAATCCGCCTCCGCCCCCTTTCGGCGGTAGTGGTCCACCACCGCGTTGCGGAGCAGGCGGTAGAACCAGGCCACCGCGCTCTCCTGGTCGCGCAGTTGGCCCTCCCGCTCCATGCTCTTGAGGTACGCCGCCTGCAGCAGATCCTCAGCCGCGGCGCGGTCCCCCACCCGTTTTTCTAGAAACCCCAGGAACTGTTGGTGGCGCTCCACCAGGGTCTCGACCAGATGGGGCGCGACAGTTTTGACTGGCATGGCTCTCTCCCGACAAAAAGCAAGCGCCCGGCCATCCGTGGCCGGGCGCTGGTTTGTTGTGCTGCTTTGCCCTGCGGGTGCTTACTTGGCGGCCAGGTAGATCAGGGTGACGCCGAGGCCCGGATCGGCCTGCTTGGCGTCGCCGGCCAGGCCCAGGCTGACGCCGGCGTTGAGCACCATCGTGTCGTTGAGTTTGATATCGACGTTGGGGCCCAGGTTGACGCCCAGGGTGTTCCCAATGTCGTCGGTATTGGTGTTGACGTAGAGATCCAGATAGCCGATCATCTTTTCCCCGAATGCCTTGTAGGGCTCAAGGAAGAGGTTGAGGTTGACGCCTGGGTCTGCATAGCCTTTGAGCAACTGGGCCTGCAGCACGCCATTGACAGAGACGCCGCCCACGGAGCAGGCATTCATGTACCCCACTGCCAGCCCAGGGTCATCGACTCCGCCGAGTGGAGCCAGCAGGTTCACGGCCAAGGCGCTCTTCTCGCCCAGGCCGTACTTGGCGCCCACGTCCAGCCTGTTGAATGTATCCGCGCCCTCGAAGAGGAAGCCCAGGGTGGCCCGGGCGCCCACTTCGAGTTTGTCGCTGACCGCGTACTTGCCCATGACAAAAACGTCGCTGGCATCGCCAATAGCGCCCAGGTCGGCACTGGCCAGACCGGCATCGACGCCCATGGTGCCGGTCTTGCCGGGCAGGCCGAAGAACGGATCGTACTGAAGCTGGGCATCGGCCTGGGAGGCGCAAACCGCCAGGGCCAGAGCACCAATTAGGCAAAACTTCTTCATGAGAAAACCCTCCTTGAGAGTGTGAGTGAGAGCATAGGGACGCGCAGAAGCTGCGCTGGTACTATCGTGAGGAGGAGCGCCGGGCGGGGAGAGGGGGAATGCAGGGAAACCCGACCGACGAGCCAATGATAGGAAGAAGTGCCAGAATTGGCAAGAGGGTGTTGACCGAAAAAATCGATTTTGGATATTTTACTAAGGTTTGGACAATTTCGGGGTGATCGAGAGCTGTAAAGAAAAAGCAGGGTCCGTTAGATTATCCTTTTTATCGGCCAAGATAAAGGAGGGTAATCATGCCAACGGCCCTGCTCGATGGCGTAGTATATGCATTCCGGGATCTGTTTGGTAGTCAGAATTTCGTTCTGTTCTCCGCCTACCTCTGGGGGGTAATCCTGTGTCAGGGTCGGCATACGGTGACCGGGATCTATCTGGCGAGCCAACCGGAGAGACGTTACTGGTCGCTGGTCAAGTTCCTCAGTCGCGGCCAGTGGGACGAGACGATGGTCGTTCAGCGGCTGATCGGCTTGATCCTGGAGTATGTCTCGGACTGGGTCTACATCTACGACCATACCCACGCGCTCAAGACCGGCGAGAAGCAGTTCGGGCTGCACTTTTTTCGCAATCATCGCTATCGCAAGGGCAACACCAACCAGTCCAAGTTCCACTGGGGGCACCAATTTGCTGGCCTGGGTCTGCTGGCCCTGGATGGACCCTTAGCCCGGCTCTTTCCGGTCTGGGTCAAGCTGTTGTCTGCGGAAGCCTTGGGGCGATCCGCGCTGGCGGCTTTTGTCTCGATCATTGGGGTGATTCCCGCCGGCCTGATCATCTTCGACCGCGGCTTCAACAACCGAAAGTATTTCCATCACTTGCTAACCCAAGGCCACCAGTTGCTGTGTCGCGCCCGCAAAAATGCGGCCTTCTATTATCTGCCCACCGCCCAGCAGCAACCAGCCCGAGGGCGGCGGCGCCTCTATGGTCGACGGGTGCACGTGGCGCATTGGGACTATACCCCGGTGGCGGTCAGCGGTTTTGACCAGCCACTGGCGGTAGCCCACCGGGTGGTGCGCAGTAAAATGTGCCCTCACCCCGTCCGGCTGGTCGTCGTTCGCAAACGACCCCAAAGGGGCCGCACCTATCGCTACTTCCTGGTCTATACCACCGACCTGCAGCTATCGGTCGAGACGATCATCCGCTATTACAAATTGAGATGGAGCTTTGAAACCCATATGCGCGACAGCAAGGAGGAACTGGGCTTCGACCACTATCAGGTCCACTGCGAAAGAGCGATCGACCGCAGCGTGTTGCTCTCCTTTGTTGCCGCTAGCCTGACCCAGTTGATTGCCTGGCCCGCCTTTGAAAGGGCGCATCGCCAAACCTTCCCGGCGCTGGACCACGGACTCAAACAGATGGGTATTCATTGGTACCAGCCCCAGCGCTGGACCTTGGGATTGCTGCTGGGATATCTGCGCTGGCAACACCACCAGCCATTTTCAGCGAGTATCGACACTAAACAAAACCAGCCGAAATTCGGTCCCCCCTACGAACTCGCCGCCGGATAAACCCGGTTTTGGTCCAAACTTTAGTACGGAGTATGTAGCGCACATCTCTCCCACTAGAAGTGCACTATTCAACGCCGGTACGACCAGCCGGATTAACGTTGCTCACTTCATGGCTGACTTGATCACAGACAACAACACCTGGAGCCAGTGGAAGGGCAAGATGCCCGTGGTTTACAACAAAGGATTCTCGTGATCTGCAAGAGATCGACGATGGCGTGAAGAGCATGACGGTGAGCAACCGGGATGATGGGTGACAGATTATACCGGGATGATGGGTAACACTTTTTAGGTGGTATCTGGGTGTCATTCTCGCAGAATCATGTCTCGTTCATCGACCTTGGCAAGGAGGACGTTGGCGAAGTGAATGGCCCAGATGCCATCGTCGGTTTCCTCGAGTCCGACGTGTAGGAGTTTGAGGGGGTTGGCGAGGAAGAGGAGTTTGTCCTTGGGTCGAATGGTCCCAAAATCGGTGACGCGTTTGATGAGGAAGTGGCCGGGGTATTCGAGAGGGGGAGTTTTTTGGGGAAGGGTCGTGTGGAGGGCTGGTAGCACTGGCTGGGGGTCTTGCCGTGTAGGGCCTGGTGTGGGCGGTGGTGGGGTGCATGGCTACCTTCGTGGAGGCCAGGGAGGCCCTCCTGGTGGTATCGGGTGAGCCATTTGTAGCTGGCTCTCCGGCTGACGCCCTAGCGGGCGCACAGCTCGGAGCGGCTGAAGATGCAGAGGTGATCGTCGGCGACAAACGGGTGCGGTATTGCATGGGTGAGGTCTCCATCCAGGGCATGGGCCAGCCTCCTGCCGAGGGGGCCCATAAGTTTGCGGAAACTGTTACCCTTCATCCCGGTATTATCTGTTACCAATCTACCCGGTTTGTACCATTCCTATAGATAACAAGAAGATCAGAAAGCAGACAGGCCATGGTATTGAGGACGAGAACATCGAGTACCATAGCACACGTACCGTTGGGCGAAAGCGATGGCGCTGAGAGGCCTTACTGACAGTGCGGCGGGAGCCCTGAAAACCACGACACAGGCCGGATATTGTGAGCGCCTCGGTACATTCCTGAGCACAGGGCCATCCGATATCACGACGAAGCTCAAGACCTTCGTTGTTGATGCAGACAAAGACCAGGTCAGGGCGTGGACCGAGTCGATCCGAGTGCTCAGATCTGCAATAGAAAGACTGGCGGCTAAGCACGCGGGTGTCAGCGAAGACGGCTGGGTCCTCCTCGAGTACACCATTCCCCTCGAGTCCAGGCGCGTCGATGCGTTGATCCTCCTCAACGGTGCCGTAGTGGTGCTGGAGTTCAAGGGGAAAACCAGACCGACCCAAGCCGATGTTGACCAGGCAGCTGCCTATGCGCGGGATCTCCGTGCGTACCATCGGGAATGCGCTACAGTGCCGGTGCACTGCGCTTTGGTCCTGACGCGCAGCGCGGGGGAGATTGACGACCGGGGTGCGGTTGACATCATCGGTCCTGATCAGGTTTCCGCATGTTGCGAGAAGGTGATCCGACCTGGCGAGCCCACCCCTGATGCCGGCAGGTTCCTGGAGATCGAGTGTTACCAGCCATTGCCTTCGCTGATCAAGGCAGCGCGCGAGTTGTTCCAGTCGGGGACGCTCAAACGAGTTCATCGTGCTGCTGCCGCAACGGAGCCCACTCTGGCCAAGTGCGCCGAGATCGTCCATCAGACGGCGAGTCAAAAGCGCCGTGCGCTGATCCTCATCTGTGGCGTGCCGGGTGCCGGGAAAACGCTAGTGGGTCTGCAGCTCGCCCATGCGAAATACCTGGATGACCTAGCGATAGCCGATGCAGCGGGTGGGAAGCCCACTGCGCCGGCCGTATTCCTGTCTGGCAACGGCCCGCTGGTGGAGGTCCTTCAATACGAACTGAAATCGGCCGGCGGCGACGGGAAGGCATTCGTTCGCGGCGTGCACGAGTATGTGAAGACATTTACGAGGGCGAAAGATCGGATTCCCCCCAACACGTCCTTATCTATGATGAAGCGCAGCGTGCTTTCGATGCTGCCCAGGTAAGCGAAAAGCACAAAGACCTACCCAGGGAGTTCCACGGCCTATCGGAACCCGAGTTGTTCATCCAGTTCGCCGAACGGGTACGGGAGTGGTGTGTGGTGGTGGGGTTGGTGGGGTCTGGCCAGGAGATTCATATTGGGGAGGAGGGGGGACTCGGCCAGTGGAAGGCTGCAATCGAGCGGACAGATTCGCCTGACAGTTGGGATGTTTATGTACCTCCCAAGAAAGACATCAGTACCAAGTTTGGAGGCCTGCCAAATGTGGCCCACGCGCATGTCCTGGAGCTTTCAACCACGATACGCTTCCACCTGGCCACCCAGTTATACGATTTCGTGAAGCACCTGCTGGAAGGCGGGGCGCAGGAGGCGAAGGCAGTCAGCGAGGAACTGAAGCGGAATGGGTATAACCTGTTGATTACCCACGATCTGGAACGGGCGAAGAAATACGTTTTCGACCGGTATAGCCTTCATCCGGAGGCTCGTTTTGGCATGGTCGCCTCTGCCAGAGACAAGGACCTGGTGGACCACGGTATCCCGAAAGGGTTCAAGAGCCCAGGTGAGGTCGGACCGGGGAAGTACGGGCGTTGGTACTCCGAGCCGAAAGTACGGAAGGAAGTTGCACGCGCCTCGAGACCGTTGCCACCGAGTTCGCCGCCCAGGGCCTGGAACTAGATGCGTGCTTGCTCGCCTGGGGTACCGATTTCATCCGTGAGGACGGGAATTGGACGAACCGGTACGCAGTCCGATACCAGCATGCGAACCGCGTCACGGATCCCAGGGCGCTCCGCATGAACGCATATAGGGTGCTTCTGACCCGGGGGCGCGACGGTTGTGTGGTGTTTGTGCCGCCCATCCCGGACAAGATGCGAGAGACGTACGCATATCTGCGGGACTGCGGTTTCACCGAGTTGGGGGAGGACTAGTTTTCAGGGAAGTCGAATTTGGTAGCGGTTGCGGTCCGCGCCTCAGCCCTTCGCCGAACATCCCAGGAGTCGCGCCGTGAAATCGGAAGCCATAGCAACACAACTCACTGAAAGCGCATTACTTGTCTCAGCAAGTGTACTTGCTAGGACTTGATCTGACAGTTGGTCTTATCCGACAGCCACCAGCGGCTGCGGAGGTGAGTGCAAGGTATCGAGCATTTTCTCCTGGCTCAAGTGCTTTGCGTCGATGAAGGTCTGCATCGGGGTCTTTCCGTAGCAGTATTTGCCGGTATGGGGTCTGGCGGTGTTGTAGTCCGCCATCCAAGCATCCAGATCCCGCTGTAGCTCCTCCAGGCTATCGTAGAGCTTCTTGCGGAAGGCGACGGCATAGAACTCGTCCTGCACCGTCTTGTGGAAGCGCTCGCAGATGCCGTTGCTCTGCGGGTTGCGTGCCCGGGTCTTGCTGTGGTCGATGTCCTCGACGGCCAGATACAGTTCGTATTCGTGGTGCTCGCGGTTGCCACAATACTCGGTGCCCCGGTCGGTGAGGAGGCGTAACAGCTGCACCTGCTGCTCTTCGAAGAAGGGCAGCACCCGATCGTTGAGCAGATCGGCGGCCACCAGGGCGTTCTTGCGGTCGTAGACTTTGGCGGTGGCCACCTTGGTGTAGGTGTCGATGAAGGTCTGCTGGTAGATCCGGCCGATCTTCTTGATGGTGCCCACGTAGTAGGTGTCCTGAGCACCCAGGTAGCCGGGATGCTGGGTCTCGATCTCCCCGTGGGCCTCCTTCTCCTGCTTGGCCTTCTCCAGGGCCTGAAGCTGCTCTTCGGTGAGAATCAACTGCTCCTGGGCCATGCGCGCTTCCAGCGCCTTGAGCCGTTTGCCAAAGGTCTCCAGATCATGCCGCACCCACACCCCACGAACCCCCGCCGGCGAAATGGTCAACCCCTGTTTCCGCAGCTCATTGGACACCCGCTGCTGACCGTGGGCCGGTTTCTCAAAAGCCATGCGCAATACCCCGGCTTCCACCACCGCTTCCACCCGGTTCTTCAGGCACGGCTTCTGCCGGCTCAGGTCCTGCAGCGCCAGTTCCCCGCCCTGGTCATACAGCTCCTGGAAGCGGTAGAAACTGTCCCGCGAGTAGCCCATGATCTTGCAGGCTTGCGACACATTGCCCAGCCGTTCGGCCAGGTTCAGCAGGCCCAGCTTGTTCTTGATGATCTTCTCTGAGGTCGTCATCTGACACCATTCCTTTCGGGAATACAAAGATAAGGAAGTGTCAGACCAAGTCCAAACTTGTACACAGCAAGAATGGCGGAGAAAGCGGTGGCACGCAAACCCGGCCTCTACGCTATCTATGCCAGGTCGGAGGAGGTATTCCCAGAACCGCTCGCAGGGTACCTTCGGGACCGTGGCTCGACCCTGATCTATATCGGAAAGGCTACTGGTTCGCTTAAGGATCGCCTGGTGGAGCAGGATCTCGGCCACAAAAAGCCCTCCACGTTCTTCCGAGCTATCGGTTCTATCCTCGGCTTTCGGCCTCCACGTGGTTCGCTCAAAAAGAAACAGAAACAGATCAACTACAAGTTCTCCCCCGGTGACACGCAGAAGATCACGGGGTGGATTAGTGACAACCTTAGTGTTCGATAGGTGCTCACCTCAACAAATGATCAGGTTGAGCCTGAACTCATAATGCGGTTTCGGCCCCTCCTGAATGCCGTGCACAACCCAGAGGCCCTCGCTGAGCTAGCAGCGCTCAGAGAACAGGGCCGCCAGATCGCCGGCTCCTGACTCCTCCGGACCCACCGGCGGACTCGATCGTGGAAACGAGACTGATCCGAGAGTGTCTTTAGGGGGAATGACTCTATAGTCGCCAGATGGCCAAAGACAGCATATTCCAACCTGCGCTGGAGGCGTTAGCTGCTTCTCCAAATGGTGTGTTCGGTCCGGTGTCTTTCCAGGACTACCTCAGACACCACCATCTTGGAAGGCACGACACTGCGCCGTCGATCTCGATAGATCATCTCGAGGCATTGCCCGATTCTCTTCGCGGTGCCGATGTGATGGTGTTCAGACTAGGATCCGCGGAGCAGGCGAAAACAACCCAGTTCGCATTGGTGCGCAGTGGCGGTCCCGTGGGTGACTTTTTCCTTATCGATAGCGAAATCTACACTGAGAGGGTAGGGTCGACTTACTTGCCATCCGTCAGCATGCGCCACCTATTCGCATTCCAGGTGTTGCCTGACCTTACGGAGACCTCATTGGTTAACCTGGCGATAGCATCAGGTGTGTTGAGCGAGGCCATTGGCATTGACGGGGGAAAGATACCAGCCGCACCGGCACGTACCCAATCGACGTTTTCTTTTGGTTTTCGTGCCCATTCTAACCTTCCTGATACCCTAATGCACAGGAATGGTCAGGTCGAAGTGGATGCAGTGTTCGTTGAGAACAGGAATGGCAAAGCATGTCTTTTCGTCGTAGAGGCCAAACAAGGGCTAGGGCCGCCGTCGCTAGCGAAGCACAAGCTTGTTTACCCAATCCTGGCCATCGCCCGAAAAGTGCCGAGAGACATGGAAATCGTCCCAATCTACTTGCGCGCCTTTCGTGGTGATGATGGGATCCACTTCAAGATTGCCGAGTGTAGCTTCCCAGATCCCCGATGTGGGGACTCGGCTATCAACGAGCTTCAGGCCGTCAAAACCACATACCGAGTCCTTCCGTTGTGGCGGTGAGGCAGAGGTTCACAACCGCGTCCGGCCGATCAGCCGGCATCGACGTTAACAGCTTTGAGGAAGGCGGAGCGAAAGTATGGTGAAGAAAGAGAAAGCCATTCGAAGGCATACCGTCAGTGCCTCTCTTCAGGTCGTAGAACTCACTAAGGCCACTACTGCATTGGAGTTAGTGGTGAAGTCCAACCGACAGACAATTGGCACCCTAGTGATTGGAAGGGGGTCAATTGAGTGGTTTGGTGGTAACAGAAAGACCTCAAAACGAATCTCGTGGACGCGATTTGCGGCTATGATGGACCAGCTTGCGTATGGGAGTACATCGGCCGCAGTAAGGAAAGCAAAGACCGATACAGGCACCCATAAGAATGGGTCCAAGGAAAAGAAGAAGCCTCCTGGACAGAGCAAGTCCACGTTTTTGGCTCCGTTGCAGCCCTCTGTTGCTCTTGCAGCAATTGTGGGTTCCGGGCCACTTCCCCGAACTCAGGTTGTCAAGCGGCTTTGGAGATACATCAGAAGACATGGTCTGCAGGATGCCGGGAACAAGCGAATGATCAACGCTGACGGGGTCTTGAGGAAAGTATTGGATGGGAAGAAGCAGGTGTCGATGTTCGATATGATCAAACTGGTAAACAAACACCTATCGTAGGGAAGGATTTGGGGCACTACGCACATCGCCTACGTTACCAGGCGGAACTTAATCTGGCGGCTAGTCGAGTTGACGTCGACATCGACGCGAATGCGGCCGGCATTGACGTATTGGATCGGCAGCTTTGAGAACTCGTGGTTATTGATCCGGAGTTGATAATAGAGCCCGTTCCTACCGGCCTGAGAGCCCTCCAGAACCCTCACCTGAGTCATGGTCCAGTCCCAGCTCATATAAACGACCAGCACCCTCGGTCCCTCCTCGACGACGAAAGCCCTTTCCTGTATGATCATCTGTCGCAGGCCCGCCCAATCCTGGGCCAGCAGAATTTTCTGGATTTCGTCATAGGAGTCTTTGGTAGTGGCCAGTGGAGTGGACTTGCTGCCAGTGTGAATCCATGGCTCCTCCCCAACGGTGACCATGTTGCCGGTCTCGGGGTTACCCGAGAACCGGTTCGTCACCATCAGGGCGAAGAAGATGGCCGCGGCGCTGATGCCAAGGGTTCCCCGTTGACCGATCTTGGTCATCCTGAAGCTCACAGGCACCGCTGCCTCCACGTGTAGGCGATGCCGGCCAGTCTACTCTAGCGGCGAACAGGGATTAGGCTGACCGGTTACCAGGAATGACTGGAGCCGTCTGGAGTGGCCGGGCGGCAGTTCCCTTTCCTACCCACCACTGTTACCCCCAGGTAACACCCCAGCCCCCTCTCCCGCTCTTTTCCCCCTCCAACCCGCGCCGGCACGCCTTGTGCTATACCATCCTTCCACACGTCAGAAGGAGGAGAGCGCGATGTCACCGAGCATACCGAGTTTTCAGCTGCAGGCGAGGGAGCGGATCTGCCTGATCGTCAGCCAGGACCGGGGATTCATCGCCCAGGTGCAGGAGATGATCGCAGGGAAAAGCAGGGAGGTCTACGTGGCGACCAGCTGGAGGGAGGCCAACCGACTGGGCGAGGAGGGCGTGATCGATATGGTAGTGTGGGATCCGGAGATGGAGGCGGGAGAGGGGTAGGGCAGACTACAACAGATCCCCAGCCGGTCTCGGATTGCCAAACAGGGCACTTACCTGGGAGGCGGGAAGTGCCGAATCCAGGATCAGCACCTCGTCCATCAGACCCGCATAGCGCTGGCCTAGACCAATTTTCCTCTCGGTGACATCCCAGGTCAAACGATGCTCAAACCCCTCCATCCATCCCCGGCGCACGCCGTCTATGTAGACCTCGGCGGCGCAGTCCTTGCGGCCGCTGTTCACGTTGCGCCAGGTAGCCACGACATGGTGCCATTCCCCCCGCTTCCAGCCCAAGTCGCCCACGACGATGAGTCGGCCACCCTGGTGGCGTTGGCGTTCCGGGCTGTCGCCATACATCCCGAACCGCAGTTTTCGGGGTGAGCCATATCGTTCGTCATTGGGCCGGGTGAGATCCAGGTAGAAGGCTCCGTCCGCCGGGTGCCGGCTGATGTGGAAAGGATCGACCGGATAGGCCGGCGAGAGGTCGGCATCCGGATCGCAACTGAGCCAGAGGGCGACAGTTCCGTCAAACGCCTCCTGGCTGTACGGGAAGTTGCCTTCAGCCCGGAAGCTGAACTCATCTTCAGCCCACCCATAGTCGGCGGCACCGAACTGGAGCGCCCCTCCGTGCCGTCCGCCATGCAGCGCCCGGCGAACTACCTGGGGTTGGAACTTGGCCGTTCCGTCCCCACGGCTGAAGTCTGCGTCCATAGTCTGACCAAATGAAGCATAGAGGCAGAGGTGTTGCCTCAGGGTATGGGCGAGTGCTTTGGGCATACTACGGGTTCTCCTTCCGCAATGATCGGTAGCTGGGCCGACCATCTCACCGTGGGTGGCCGGTGGCCGGATCCTCTCCGGTTCCTTTCCGGCGATCCGCGGCGGCGTTTCCAGGTCTTCCGACCGCTTTGACCTGGGGTCACGAATACAGGGGCGCCGCCGTCCCCCTCACCCCGCGCCGGAACAAACCGGCATGTCCGTCTGGAATCGGCCCCAGACTGGCCGGAGGTCCAACACCGCCGCATCGGCACCATCCTCTCGAACAGCCACTGAATCACTCCCTCCGGGCGTAGGGTCTACCACCGGCCAATCTACAGAGGCGTGGCACCCCCAGCAAGCCGACATTTCCGAATTCTTAGGAAATCTGTTGGCGGCGGGCCTCGGGCTTTCGTAGATTGCCCCACATACGCCAGCTGTACCCAGGCCACGTCGGCACCACCCGGGATCGCCATGACCACCACCGCACCCGAACGCCGATCTGCCAGACCCTACGACTTTTTCATGCTCGGGCTCTGCCTGTACGCGCTGATGGCGCTTGGTGTGCAGGCTTTCCTCGAGCCAGACGAGGCTACCAGGCAGATCCTGGAGTGGGCCGACCACGGAGTTTGCCTGGTCTTCTTCATCGATTTTGTAGCCACTCTGGTCCGGACCGACCGCCGTTGGCATTACCTGGCCACTTGGGGGTGGATAGACCTGGTATCCAGCATCCCCATGATCGACCCGCTACGTCTGGGGCGAGCGGCTCGCATCCTCCGCATTTTCCGTGTTCTCCGTGGGGTTCGAGCAACCAAGCTCCTGGCCTCGTTCATCCTTGAGCGGCGGGCGGAAAGCACCGCGCTCTCTGCCGCCTTGATCTCCCTGTTATTGCTGATCTTCTCCAGTGTAGCGATCATCCAGTTCGAGGACGTGCCGGAGGCCAACATTGAGGGGCCGGCTGATGCCCTGTGGTGGGCCTTCGCCACCATGACCACGGTGGGCTACGGGGACCGGTTCCCGGTGACCACCGAAGGGCGCTTCGTCGGCGGCATGCTGATGACTGCAGGGGTGGGACTCTTCGGCACGCTGTCAGGTTTCGTGGCGGCCTGGTTTCTGACGCCTGACCGGGAGAAGCAGGAAAATGAGCTTGAGCAGCTCAGGACGGAGCTGCGGTTGTTGCGGGAGGCCATCGCGCAGAAGGGGTAGGGGTCGATAGGAGGAGGGCGAGAAGGTCGGGGAGCTCGCTGGCGCCTCTGGCCCTGGATGCAATAGTCTCCGCCTGTGGTAAAGACCCTCGTTACGAAAAGGTGGGCCAACTCGAAGCGCAACTCTCACACAAACTTTGCGCTTAAGGCGGTCCAGTTTTATGGGGCAATATCAAACTGCTGGGCACCGCAGGCCCAAGACCACCCAGATTTCCACCCATGTCAGCCGCGGATAACTGGTACGCACCCGAGTTTCGGCGGACATACTCGAATTCCAGCAGAAGAGTGGTCGTAAAAGGGGTTCGTCTGGCCGCCCAGGTGAGGAAGATAGGCGAAGGGGCTAGGGCTAAGAACCTGAGAGGGCTGCAGATAGATCCCGTCCTGCTATTCACCCTCTGTGGGTGAGTTGATGAATCCCTCCGCAAACCCAGGGTTAGGCGAAACCTTTCTAGAATATGCTGAGAAGGGGCTTCTCACTTCACCATCTTACAGGAGGCTTTTCCATGTACAATATCCTTGCAGTGCTCAGTGGCATAGCTGTGATATCAGTAGCAAGCCAGAGCTATGGAGGATCAGGAGGCAAACTTGCCTTTTCTGCTCTCTCTCTTAATGGTGATTATGAGATTTATGTTGTGACTTCTGATGGGACAGGCATCGTCAATCTGACAAACCACCTGACCTGACCCCGTAAAGTTGCGCCAGTCGGGATGTGAGTATTTCTTCAGATCGACGGAGGGATACTCATGAAGCGAAAAGTCCACAGCGTCGAAGAGATCATTCGGATTCTGCGCCAGGCCGACGGTGGCG
>VGJS01000069.1 GCA_016867395.1 Candidatus Handelsmanbacteria bacterium | reverse complement strand
AAATGCCATCCGTCCAGACGTACAGGTATCCCTTGCCGGTCAGATGCCGTTTCTCCCAGGCGGCGAACTCCCCTTCCCACACCTTCTTGAGCCGGACGACATTGGCCGCTGACAAACTCCCGGCCTCTTCGCCCAGGATCGCCTGCAGCGCCTCGGGAAAACAGGAGCTGGACCGCCCCTTCAGATACCGTGCCGGAATCAGCGCCTCGATACTGGGGGTCCGTCGCAGATATGGCGGACGCCTCGCGGCTGCATTCGAAATATTCGTCCACTTCCATTTCCAGGGCCGCCCGGAGCATCTTGCGGGCACTTTCCCGCAGCAGCTTTTCCAGGCTGGAGTGCAGGACCGCCTGGGTTAGCTGCTGCACTTGGGCTGCCGTATATTCTTCCATGAGCGTATCCTTTCGCCCTCGCCAAAGGGCGGTGAGTGATGGTGGCCATACTCAGGATACGCTCTTTTTGTCTCCCCTGCCATCCACAACTTCTGAACATAACTTATGTGCTGACCCATCCCACCTACTAACTGGCCCACCGGCTGGGGGTGGTGGAGGTGCCCAGGGGCCGCAAGGCCCAGCAAATGCCCACCGCCCTTCTGGGCGGGGTGGTGGTGTACCTGGCCTTTGCGGTCACGGTGCTGTGGAATTTGAACTTCAGCACCCAGCTAACGGGGTGGCCCTGGCCGGCACCCTGATCTTCCTGATCGGGCTAGTGGATGACTGGCGGGGGCTGTCGGCCCCGGTGAAGCTGGTCTGCCAGCTACGGGCGGTGGCCATCCTCATCCAGTATGAGGTGGTGATCAGCTTCTTCCCTCACGGCTTTTGGGGGGACGCGGGAGATTGGCTCCTGACCGCCCTGTGGGTGGTGGGCATCACCAAAGCGGTCACCTATCTCGGCGGCATGGACGGGCTGGCCACGGGCAGTTGCGTCATCAACGCCTTCTTCTTCAGCCTGGTCACCCTGGACAGCCACCACGATTTCATGGCTACCTGGCCCTGCCCCTGCCCCTGCGGGGGAAATGCCTGAGTTTCCTGCCCTACAATTTCTGCTTCGGCCAGCCGGACCACATCTTCCTGGGCTTTATGAAGGCCTTGCTGGGGATCATGGGGGACTGGGCCGGCGACGAGTTGGTCAAGCTGATCGTGCCGGTGCTGATCCTAAGGGGGCCCATCTTCGGCATCAGGTTCACCTCCTTGATGCGAGTCTGGAGCGGCCAGGTGCGCGGTGTGGGGCAGAGGCGCTCCTACGCCGGCCGCGACCACATCCACCACCGCCTCGAAGCCCTGCGCATCGGCCGGGGTGCGGCGGTGCTGGTGATCTACGCCGTCACCACCTGGCTGGGGCTCTCGGCCCTGGTGCTCAGGAACGCCACCAGGCTCGACACCCTGCTGTAGGCGGCCCAGTCGGTGGTCGTCTTCCTGCTTCTGGGCTTCTTCATGGTCTCCGTGGCCCGCCATTACACGGCCATGGAGCAGGAAGCCCAGGACCCCGAATGAAATTGGGGGCCGCAGAAAGGACTGGACCCGGCCCGCGATCGCGCCGATATTGGAAGTACAGACCGGTTGGTCTTGATTGCGCCCTGCTGGCCGGCCGAGTCATGTTTAAATCCTCGCAGCTTCCCCGGTGCCATACCGTGAGTTCCTTCGCTTCCATACGGCGATACCTCATCCTACTGTTGCTGGCCCTCTGTTGCGCCCCCACCGGGGCCCTGGCCAGGAACACCCCCACCCATGTGGTCCAACGCGGCGACACCCTAATCAACATCGCCGCCCGCTACCAGCTCAGCGTTCGCCATTTGCGACAGTGGAACAACCTGCGCGGCGACCGGCTCACCATCGGGCAAACCCTGGTCCTGGTGCGCCAGGCGTGGAGCGAGCCGGGCGGGGAGTTGCGGCCCAAGCCGGCCAAAAAGAAGGCGGTCAAGGCCAAGGCCAAAACCCCCGCTTCCCGGGCCCCGGCCCGCGAGGGCGAGTTGGTGGCCCGGTTCAGCGCTTGGAGCGATTCGGCCGTGGCCCTGTCGCGGCGGCGCGGGGGTTACGCCCTGGTGGTAAACAAGCAGGAGCGGCAGATGGAGGTGTACCTGGCCGGCGAGCGCGTCTCCATCCTGCCGGTGGCCATCGGCCACACCGACGCGAAGGAGTTGGTGGACCGCCGCCGCGCCAACGACCACCACACCAAGGAAGGGCTCTTCCACCTCTCCGAGGTGTCCTGGTCCCGGCGGATCGCCAAGTGGGACTGCGTCTGGATGCGCATCCACACCGTCGAGGCGTCCAAACGGGACTATGTCGAGGTCTACGGGGCCGAGGGGCGCCGGCGCCTCGAAGCCTGGGAGAGCAGCCGCGGGGTCATCCGCAGCGATGCCGAAGTGCAGGCCTTCAACCGCACCCATCTGGGGGCCCACATTTGGCGGGGCCTGGGGATACATGGGGGGGGGGCCGACTACGACTGGACCGAGGGCTGCGTGGCCCTTGACCGCAAGAACGTGCGCTGGCTCTACGACCGGCTCACCAAGATGCCCGACCGCGGGGTGGGCACCCCCATCGCGGTGGTGAGGTACTGAACCGACGGCGATCCCAAAGCAACCTCCCGGCTTGTCCGGGAGGGTTTTTTATGAGGAGGGCGGCAAGAGATTGGTCATCGGCGGAGACCACGCGGGTTTTCTGATGAAGGGCCCGGTGGGGGCGCTCTTGCGGGGCTGGGGCCACGAGGTGGAGGACCTGAGCACCCACTCGGAGGAGCCGGTGGACTGCCCCGACATCGCCCGGGAGGTATGGGCCCAAATCCTGGAGGGCAGGCCGAGCGGGGGGTGCTGGTGTGCGGCACCCGGGTAGGGGCCTGCATTGCCGGCAACAAGATCCCCGGCATCCGCGCTGCCCTCTGCCACGACAACTACTCCGCCCACCAGTGCGTCGAGCACGACGACGTTAACCTGCTCTGCCTGGGCGCCCAGATCATCGGGCTCAAGCTGGCTGAGTAGGTGTTGGGGGCCTTCCTCGCCGCCCGCTTCAGCACCGAGGAGCATTTCCGCCGGCGGGTAGCCAAACTGGCCGAGCTAGAGCGCCAGGCCGCCCGCCAACTGGGCGGTTGACAGGGGCGGGTTCTCCCTTGTTGTTTGAGGCGTCCTCCAACTGGGAGCCCCGATGAAAAAGATTGAAGCCTTCATCAAACCCTTCCGCCTCGACAACGTCAAAAGCGCCCTGGCCCAGGTGCAGATCCTTGGCCTGTCGGTGAGCGAGGTGCGGGGTTTTGGCCGCCAGCGCGGGCACAGCGAGGTGTACCGGGGGGCGGAGTACAAGGTTGATTTCATGCCTAAGATTAAGATCGAGGTCGTGGTGGCCGACGCCGACATGGAGCTGGCGGTGGGCGCCATACTCAAGGGAGCCAAGACCGGGCAGACCGGGGATGGCAAGGTTTTCGTCTTAGAGGTGCTGGAGGCCATACGCATCCGCACGGGTGAGTCTGGGGAAAACGCCCTTTAGGCCCCGGACATGCCAGCCTTGCGGGAACTCCAGCGCCTGGCCCGCCGGGCCCTGAGCTGCGAGCCGGCCTCGGCCCTGGACCCACTGGGCCGGCTCGGCTTCGCCGATCCGGCCCGGGCCTCCGCCGCCCTGGACCGCCTGGCCTGCGAGCCCCCTTTCCTGGCCCCCCTGCCGGCCCAGGTGCTGGTGGCCCTGGCCCGCGCCGGCCGCCCCGACCAGGGCTTAGCCCACCTGGAGCGCTTCATCGAGATCACCGGCTCGCGCCTCTCCCTCTACGCCCGCCTGCAGGACGACCCCCGCCTCGCCGAGTACCTGACCCAGGTACTCAGCCACAGTCGCTTCCTCACCGACATCCTGGTCCGCAACCCCGAGCACCTCTACTGGCTCTTCGAGGAGACCCCTCACCTCCAGCAGGACCTGGACCGCCAGACCCTGGGCCGCCAGACTCGCGACCACCTAGCCGCCCAGAGCAGCCCGGCCGGGCGGCTGGAGGCCCTGCGCCGGTTCCAGCGCCGCGAACTATTGCGCCTGGGGGCGGCCGAGGTGCTGGGGCTAAAACCCGTGGCGCAGGTGGGGCGGGAACTGTCTGATCTGGCCGATGTGGTGATCGAGTGCGCTCTGGAAGCGGCCGCCGAGGAGCTGAACGCCCGCTATGGCCGGCCCCGAGGGGTGCGGGGGCAGCCGGCCCATTTCGCCGTCATCTGCCTGGGCAAACACGGGGGACAGGAACTCAATTACAGCTCCGACGTGGACCTGCTCTTCGTCTACGACGAGGAGGGCCGCACCCGCCCGCCCAAGGGGGGGACGGATCTGCACAACGAGGAGTACTTCTCCCGCCTGGGCCGGCGCCTGATCCAGATGCTCAGCGAGGCCAGCCCCGAGGGGCTGCTCTACCAAGTGGACATGCGGCTGCGGCCCGAGGGCGAGGTGGGGCCCCTGGTGCGGTCCCTGGCCAGCCTGCGCCGGTACTATGAATTGCACGGGCAGTTGTGGGAGCGGCAGATGTTGATTAAGGCCCGCCTGGCCGCCGGCTCGGCCAAGGTGTGGAGCCGCTTCCGCGAACTGGTGGCCCCCTTCGTGTACCCGGCCCATTTCCAGGTCAGTCCCCAGGAGGAGATCCGCCGCATCAAGGAGCGCATCGAGTGCCAGATCCTCGCCCAGCCGGCGGGCGACAACAACATCAAGTTGCGGGCCGGGGGCATTCGCGACATCGAGTTCATCGTCCAGTGCCTGCAACTGCTAAAGGGCCGGGTGGAACTTGAGGCCCGCGCCCACAACACCCTGGAGGCCATCGGGCAGTTGGCCCGTGCCCGGGCCCTCAGCGGCGAGGAGGCGGGAAGGTTGCGCGGGGCCTACTGCTTCTTCCGCCGGGTCGAAAACCTGCTCCAGATCGAGGAGGGCCGCTCGGTCTACGCCCTGCCCGAGGACCCCATCGCCGCCGGCGGGCTAGCCTGGCTCCTGGGGCTGGAGGACGGGGAGGCCCTGCGGCGGGAGGTGGAGGAGCATCTGGAGCGGGTGCGGGGGATCTTTACCAGCATCTTCCACGCCGGCCCGCCCGCCCCCGAGGACTGGGGCTGGCTGCTGGAGGCCGAGCCGGGCAATGCCAGGGCCAGGGAGGCGATGGCGGGACGGGGCTTTGCAGAGGGGGAGGCGGCCCATCGCCACCTGGCGCAACTGGCGCAGGGGGGTCTGGTGACCAGCGCCGGCCGCCGCCACCTGGAGGAGTTGCTACCCGAATTGATCGCCTCGTTGGCCGCCTCGGCCGACCCGGACCAGGCCCTGGTGCGCTTCGCCCAGATCGTGGCCGCCTACGGGGCGCCGGGCAGCTTCTACGGCCTGCTGCACAGTTATCCGGCCTTCCGCCAGCTCTTGGTCTCCATCTGCGGGGCCAGTCCCTTCCTGGCCGAGCTAATCCGCCGCGATCCCGGGCTGCTCGATGGCCTGGTCAGCCGGCACTTTGCGCCAGAGGAGGGCTGGCAGCGCAACCCGGCGGCCCTGTTGCGCCACCGCAACCAGGAACTCCTGCGCATCGGCACCGACGATCTGCTGGGCCTGGCCACCGAGGAGGAGACTTTCCTGCGCCTCACCGAGCTGGCCGAGGAGATCCTGCGGGCCGCCTACGTCCTGGCGGTGAAAGGGGTGGTCGGGCGCTTGGGGAAGCCCCACAACGGGAAGGCGGAGGTGCGTTTCGCCGTCTTCGCCGGCGGGAAGTTCGGGGGGCGGGAGTTGGACTTCGGCTCAGACCTCGACATCTTCTTCGTGTACGAGGGGGAGGGGCGCACCAGCCGCACCCGCACCGGGAACGCCCTTTTCTTTACGGAGGTGGCCCAGGAGTTGGTCCGCCTTTTGGCTGTGAGCAATCTGTACAAAGTGGATACCCGGCTGCGGCCAGAGGGCCGCAACGCGCCGATGGTGGTCTCGGCCCCGGCTTACCGCCGCTACCTGGCCGGCCGGGCGGCGCTGTGGGAGCGGCTGGCCCTCAGTCGGGCGCGGCTGGTGGCCGGCGACGCGGACCTGGGCCGCCGGTTGCAGCAGGCCATCCACCGCTTCGTCTTTGGCCGGCAGGTGGACGCCCAGACCGCCGGCGAGGTGAAGGAGATGCGGCGGCGCATGGAGCCGGAACCCGCTGGGCCGGTGGATATCAAGCGGGGGCCGGGCGGAATTGTAGACATCGAATTCATTGCGCAGATTCTTCTGCTCAAGCTGGGCCGGAAAGAGCGGGAATTGCGCCTGACCAGCACCCGCCAGGTGCTGGAGCGGCTGGGTCAGACCGGGGAGTTGGCCGGAGCCCAGTTCCTGCTCGACGCCTACGACCGACTGCGGGGCATCGAAAAGGCGCTGCGCCTGGCCAGCGACCAGGCCGAGAACATCCTGCCCGAAGGCGGCGAACTGATCGTCCTGGCCCGGACTCTGGGCCAGCCAGGCCCCGAGGCGCTGGTGGCCGAGGTGGCGGAACTGATGCGGCAGACCCGCGGTCTGTTCAATGGGATCTTCGCTACATTTACCGAGGGGAGTTGAAGGAGCGATGGCAGGGGTGCAAAAGGCGGCTCAATGGAGCCAGGTCCTCATGGGCCTGGTCTTTCTGCTTTCGGGCGGCGTCAAGGTCTGGGAGCCGGTGCTCTTTTTCTGGGAAGCCGTACCCCACGCCGGCGTGATCGGCATGGGGGCCTATACCCGCGAGTTGGCGCAACTGGCCATGCTCCTGGGGCCCATCGAGTGGGGCCTGGGCCTGGCCTTGGTCTGCAACTGGCTGCCCCGCCTGGCGCTGCCCTTGGCCACCGGGCTGATGGCCTTTTTCACCGTGCTGGTCGGCCTGGCCCTGTACCAGGGGGAGGGTGGCAACTGCGGCTGTTTCGGGGCCCTGATCGAGCGCACCCCCGGCGAGGCCCTGGTGGAGGACATCGCCATGCTGGGGCTGCTACTCTTTTCCTGGCGGGTGTTGGGGCGGCGGCCGGCCCCTGCCTGGTCCCGCGGGAGCCAGGTGGTGCTCGCCGGCACGGCTTTGGCCCTGGTGGTGGGGCTGGCCCGCCTGGTGCCGGACCTGGCCCGCCTGCAGGACTCGGACCTGCGTCCAGGCCTGAGCCTGGCCGGGCTGCGTATCGGGGGGGCCGAGGCGGACCTGGGACAGGGCACCTACCTGGTCGAACTCTTCAGCCCCAAGTGCTCCCACTGCATGCGCGAGGTGCCCAAGCTCAACGAGTGGAGCCGCACCGAGGGGGTGCCTCCCATAGTCGCCCTGACCAGCTTTGTCCAGGATTCCTCCGAACTGCGGGATTTCCGCCAGCGACTCCAGCCTCTCTACCCGACGGCCACCATCTCCTCCACCGATTTCCTGCGCCTCACCGCCGGCCACGGCTACCCCCGCCTGGCCCTGGTCCGCGGGGGGGAGGTGGCGCGGGTCTGGGAGTACAAGAGCATGCCCACGGCAGGCGAAATCCGGGCCCTGGTCGGCCCCTGAAGTGTGTTGTATGTCAAAATACCACTTGATACCAATTATGGCGGGTAACTATTTCTGCCTTGGATAGCCCAAGGGGTGCACCTTACCAGATGAGGAGCGGAAAGAGCAGGATGGCGCGACTCGAAGGCCTGCGGCGTGGGGCCCGGGTGCGCGGGGTATTGCTCGACGGGCCGGTGTCGGTGGTAGACTGCAAATGGCACGGCCCAGCGGGCCTCGAACTGCTCTACCAGGACGAGAGCGGCCGGCCGGGCAAGGGGCTCTGCTCTACCGCGACGCCGAGCCCTCGCTGGAGCTGCTGGTGCCGGAGGTGGAGAGGGATTTCGGCGCCGTTGCCCGGCTTTTTCAGTGCGTCCTCACCGCCTTTGGCCTGCGCCTGCCCGCCGACCCCGCCCCCGGCCGGGGCGGCGAGAAAGAGCGGGCCGCCTCGTTCAGCGGGGCCGCCGAGGTGCTCGGCGGCCAGCTGTGCCCCTCCGAACCGGGCGAGGACTAACTATGTCCCCTGCCCCCTGCCCTCGACGGCCATCCTTTTCCCGCCATCCTCACCTTTGCCGCTGCCAAGGCCGGCCCGGCCGAATGGTTACACCCGACCCACCCGCTGATGCAGGAGGGAGCCGAGCAGGTGCTGCAGCGCCACCGCCAGGTGCTGGTCCAGGGGCAGTGCTGGTGGACGAGCAGTCGCCTTCGGGCAAATTGCGTCTGTTGTGCTACCTGGAACAGGCCATCGACGTGGATGCCCGGGGCCGCGCCGCCGCGGTGGAGGTTGGTTGCCGCTACCGGTCCCTTCGGGAGGGGAAGGAGACCCTGGTCCAGCCCCTGCGCCTGGCCTTCTGGCTCCAGGACCAGGCCCTCGCAGAGAAGGCCATCGACTGCGCCGTGGCCCACACCCTGCCGGCCCAAATCAACCAGGCCAGGCAGGACCAGTAGGCCGCCAGCAACCCCAGCGCTCGCCCCTTGTTGCTGCCCCTGCCCCCGGTGATGGTGGGGGTGGCTGCCCCGTCTTCACCGCCAGTGGCGGCGCCGCCTGCCCCGACCCCCGAGGAGGGCGAGACCCTCTTCGCCCTGGTCCCCGGACTGGTGGACGAGGGTGGCCGGGGGGCAGACGCCTGGCAGATGGCGGCCGGGGAACCCCAGCCCCCGGTGGCGCCGGAACCCAAGGCAGAATGGGAGGTACACGGGGACCGGCTGCGGGCCCTGGGGCTGGAGGCCCCCGCCCAGGTTCCCCTGGTCCTCCGCAACCCAACCGACGGCGGGCTGGCGGTGTGGATTCCGGCCGGTCCCTTCAACATGGGCGCAGCCGCTGGCAACCGCGACGAGCGGCCCGCCCGCCTGGTGGAACTGGACGGCTTTTGCCTGGACCTGTGCCCTGTCACTAACGGCCGCCTTTGCCGCGGCCACCGGGTATCAGCCGCGCCACTGAAAGCCCGCCCCGGGCAGCCAGGACCTGGCCGCGGTCAACCTCAGTTGGGAGGACGCCCGGCTCTACGCCGAATGGGCCGGCAAGCGCCTGCCCACCGAGGCCGAGTGGGAGAAGGCCACCCGCGCGACCGCCTCTACCCCTGGGGCAACACCTTCGACGCCCGCCGCGCCAGCGTGCTGGGCAACGACTACAACCGGGTCTCCTCGGTGGGCTCCTTTGCCGCCGGGGCCAGCCTCTACGGGGTGCTGGACCTGGCCGGCAACGTCTGGGAGTGGGCGGCCGACTGGTACGCCCCCGACTACTAGGGCCGCGGCCCGGCGCGCAATCCGCGCGGCCCCAAGCAGGGACAGCAGCGGGTGCTGCGCGGGGGGCCTGGATCTGCCATCCCCGCTACCTGCGGGCCACCCAGCGCGAACACCAGACCCGAGGGCACGACAGCCGCTTCGCCGGCCACTGCGTATTACGGTGAAAATGGCCAGTTGTTTCGGTTGAAAGTGGCCACCTGTTTCGGCTGAAAGTTGCCAGGTGCGAGCCGGTGGTGAGGCCGGGTGGGTGGAAGTAAGCCTCAGCCGGTTAGGGGTGCCAAGTGGCAGCCCCCTCGGCCAAAGGTGTTTTGGGTGCCTTCGGTGGTCGTTTTTTTCGCAGGGACTCCCCGTTGAGCTCGATGAGGTGCGCATGATGTACGACGCGGTCGAGCAGGGCGTCGGCCAGGGTGGGATCGTCGACCAGTTGGTGCCAGGTGGGTGGGGGGGTATTGGCTGGTGATGAGGGTAGCGCCGGGGCCCTGTCGGTCGTAGAGGATTTCGAGGAAGAGGCGGTAATGTTCGACTATGAAGGGAACCAGCCCCAATCGTCGCGGACCAGCAGGTCGGCTTTGACCAGTTTTTTGAGCAGGTTGGTCAGAGAGCTATCGGCCTGGGCGACGGTCAATTCGCGGCCGAGTTTGGGCCGGTAGTAGTAGAGGGCGCGGAAACCATGACGGCAGGCGCCATGGGCCAGGGCGTGTTGGCAGGCGGCCTCCAGCTGGGTGGGGTCGTAGTCCTTGGCCAGGCGCAGGATGCCCAGGCAGGCGCGATAGCCCTGCGCGGGGTGGGGTTTGCGCTCCAGGAGGGTGGTGACCACCTGGCCGCAGCTAGGTGCCAGTTTGGCGGCCCCGTCGATCAGGCGGGAGGGGGTCCATTGTAGGTGCTTCTGATGGGCCTTGGGTCGATGGCCAGCCTCGGTGGTGAAGCCGGTGCGCTGGTGGCTGCAGGGATGGAGGGCGACCCGGCGGTCCTGGGGAAAGACCTCCACCATCCGTACACTGAGTCGGACTTTGACGGTCTGATGGACCAGCAGGTAGGGGACGCTGCAGTAGTGCCAGTCCACCTGGATAGGGTAGTCGATACTGACCTTGGCCTGGCGCCAGTGGCCCAGCTGATAGGGATGGAGGGGCAAGGGCTGGAGGGCAGGCTGATCGCGTTGCTCGAAGAGCAAGCGGCGGCAGCCGGGCAGTTTCTGGAAAGGGGCGTCATTGAGCTCCTGTAGCAGTGGCCCGAGGGCCTCATTGATCTGGCCGATGCTGAAGAAGCGCAGATGGCGTAGCGGGGCCAGCAGGCGGTGCTGGGCATAGTGGACGGCGCTTTCGACCTTGGCTTTGTCTCGGGGCGTAGGGTCGGGCAGGCAGGACTACCGCCCCGTAGTGGGCGGCCATTTCGGCGTAGGCGGGGTGGATCTGCGGCTCGTAGTAGCAGGGGTGGGAGACCCCGGTGCGCACATTGTCGGGCACTAGCAGTTGGGAGACGCCACCGAAGAAGGCGAAGGTGTGGAGGTGGGCATCGATCCAGTGGGCCAGTTGCTGGGAGGGAAAGGCTTCAGCGTAGGTGTAGTTGCTGGCCCCCAGCACGGCGACAAAGAGTTGGGCCTGGTGGGTGTCCAGGTCGGTCCACCGCAGGGTCTGCCCGGCCCAGTCGACGAAGGTCTTCTCCCCGGCGGGGTAGCTTTGCCGCAGGGAGACCTCCAGGGTCTTCTGCCAGTGCCGGGAGTGGCTGCAAAACTGGGTGTAGCCGTAGCCATCGGCATGGCTGCCCGGTATTCCTGCCACAACAGTTGCAGGGTCACCCCCGGGCGTTTGAGCTCCCGGTGCAGCACCTCCATGGGCGGCAGCGGTGCCCGACCGGGAGGCAGGGAGGGGGCGGTGCGGCCAAACAGACACCCCCAGAGTTGGGCCGCGTCCATCTCCTCGGGTAAGGGCCAACCCAAACCGGCCGGGGCAGCCCCTTTCAGGTACTTGGCGACCGTGGTATGGGACAGACCGCAACTGCGACCGATCTGGCGATCGGTCAGTCCCATCTGGTGCTTGAGGCGCAGCACCTCTTTGATCTGGCGCATGGATAGCCTTTCTCTGGGCATGGCCCCTCCTTTCCTCTGCTACCAAAGAAAGGGGGCCTGGGCTAACCCGGCGCCACCACCTACAAAGGGCAGAAAATCCGCCCTTCAACCGCTGGAAACCCGGGCAACTTTCAACCGAAACGCGTGGCAACTTTCCGCCGAAATACGCAAATGGTCTGGGAAAACTGGCCAGGTGCCTAAGGTGGATTTGCCGATAGATGGAAAAAGCCATCAGGAGGTGAATTCATGCGCAAGCGCTACACCGCCGACTTCAGAGCGAAGGTGGCACTGGAGGCGGTCCGAGGTGAACGGAGCCTGTCGGACCTGGCCTCGCGGTATGAGGGGCATCCCAACCAGATCGGGCAGTGGCGGCGGCGGTCATTGGCCGGGGTGAGGGAGTTGTTCGGCGACCAACGCCAGCGCCAGGGGCAGGACGGCGAGGCGCAGAAAACCCGGTTGTATGAAGAGATCGGTCGGCTGAAGGTAGAGTTGGACTGGTTAAAAGAGAAGGATGCCCTTTTCGGACACTGAGGCCCTTCGTGCCGCCGTGGAGCCAGGGCACGGGCTGGTTTCCATCGCCCGGCAGTGCGAGCTTCTGGGGCTGTCACGGTCGGCCTACTACTACCGACCCGAGCCGGTGAGCGAGGAGGAGTTGAGCTGCATGCGGCTGCTGGATGAGATCTTCACCCAGTATCCCTACTAGGGTTCCCGGCGGTTGCGGGACGAGTTGGCAGCGCAGGGGCATTTATTGGGTCGCGACCATGTGCGGCGCCTGATGGGGGTGCTGGGTCTGGAGGCCTTCTACCCCAAGCCCAGGCTGCGCCTGCCCGACCGGGAGCACCAGTGCTACCCTTATCTGCTGCGTAATCTGGCGATCGTGCGTCCGGATCAGGTCTGGTGCAGCGACATCACCTATATCCGCTTGCATCGCGGCTTTGCCTACCTGGTGGCGGTGATGGACTGGTTCAGCCGCTATGTGTTGTCCTGGGACCTGTCGTTGTCGCTGGAGAGTGATTTCTGTATTCGCGCCCTCGAGGCCGCCCTGACTATCGGACGACCGGAGATTTTCAACACTGACCAGGGATGCCAATATACCGCCCTCGGCTTTACCCAGGTCTTGGCGGAGGTGCAGGTGCAGATCAGCATGGACGGCAGGGGGCGTGCCTTCGACAACATAATGATCCAACGCCTGTGGCGGACGGTCAAATACGGGGAGGTCTTCCTCACGGACTACGGGCATCTCTTCGCCGCCTGTGAAAGCCTGGACGAATACTTCCGCTTCTACAACGAACGAGGGAGGCCTACCAGCCTGGCGAAGCAAACCCCCGCTGCATTCTACTGGCACGGTCGAACCCGCACCGCCAAGGCGGGGTGAAACGGCATCCTGCCGTTGCCGCTACGCTCCGGGCTACGCCCTCCGCTCGGCGGCAACGGCCAACAAACAACCAGGCGATTTACCTGATACAAGTCCGCTTTTTGTCTTGAAAACCCAGACCACATCAGATAGGCACGGGCGGTTATGGTTAGGATCAGCGGCACCCGGCCAGTGAGAAGGGTTGTGCTGCTACGACGGGACCTCCTTCTCGCAGGTCAAGGGTTTTGGCCGGATCGCGGTATTGGCCTTGCGCGAGGACCGGGACGAGGTGTTGTAGATTGGCACCAGCGCCGGCGTCAGATGGTATGATGGGAGCCAGTTCGGGGCTCTGACCCGCGAGCACGGATTGCCCTGTGAGATGGTCACCGCCCTTTGTCAGGACGGAGGCGGGACCTTCTGGATCGGTATTGAGGGGGGCGGGATAGATACGTACGATCACCGGATTTGCGAGATAATCCAAATTCCCGGCGATCAGCGCTGCAACGTGATCCACGCCATCCACCAGGATCGCGAGGGGCGGATCTGGCTGGCCACCGCGGGAGGGTTGGTAGAGTACACCCCAAACAGACTGAGGCCGGAGGTGGCGGTCTAGGAGGTGGTGGCGGACCAACATTATCCCTCTCCGGTCGACGTGCAGATCGAGCATGCTTCAGCCGACCTCCGCATGCATTTCCAGGGCCGCAGCCCGCTCTACCCAGGCCCGGCGTTGGTTTACCGCTATCCCCTGGAAGGATATGATGTCGATTGGAAGCAGGGATGGAGCCACTGAGTGGAGTACGCCAAACTCAAGGCCGGAACCTATGCCTTCGCAGCGGAGGCAGTAGATCCGGACCTCGATTACGCGGCAAGCGTGTAGGTAAGCGTTCAGGCGACAACAGATCCGAGGATCGAGGCCGTCAACGAAGCGGCATGGGACAGCGTGGGCTAGTGGGAATTCATCGGCATGATCAAGGCGCTGCAAAAGGTCCTGGCCCAGATACGCGTGGTGGCGGCCTCGGTAGTGGGGGGGCTGGTGCTGGGTGAGACCGGCACGGAAAAGGGCATGGTGGCAAGGGCGGTACACCAGCAGAGCAGCCGGCGGGATGGCCCGTTTATATTTGGCAACTGCGGCACCCTGCACGGTGGGCTCGCGGATAGCGAGCTTTTCAGCCATGAGCGAGGGGCGTTTACCGAAGCGGTAAACCGCAAGATCGGGAAATTCGAGTTGGCCGTGGGAGGGCGTATGTTTCTGGAAGATATTGGCGACCTGCCCATGGAGACCCAGGTCTGTCTGCTCCATGTGATCCAGGACCGGTTTATTGAGCGCGTGTGCGGCAGCAGAGCCATTTCCATCGACGTGCCGATCATTGCCGCCACCAACCGGGACCTGAGAACGGCGGTCACGTAGGGGCATTTCGCGCGGACCAGGGCGACCGCCTGGCTCTGGCAGAGGCCTGTCCCGGGCTGGCCCTGCACCACCAGAAACACGGCAACCTCGAGAAGGCTGAGGGCATGTACCCACGCTTCGTGGTGCTCAACGAGGCGCTGCGGAACCGCGCCGGGGTGGCACGAGCGGGCCTGCTGCGCGACCGGTGCGGCGACTTGGGGCAGGGCCCGGTTTTTCCTGGGCGAGGCTTAAGGAATCTATGCCGCCGCCAGCGACGGGATAGGCCAGGCAGTGGCCCGCGGACAACTCGGGTTTCTCCGCCATTGTGAGGGGGAACTGCGGGAGGCCGAGGTCCACTACCGCCAGTCCCTGGCGCTGGCGGAGCAATGGGGCGCCCCTGGGCTGCAGGCCGTACAGTGGGCCACTCTGGGAAACGCTGCCATGCAGCACCAGCAATGGGCCAGGGCCCAGGATTGTTTCCTGCGGGCTCGCGAGCTGTATCTAGTCGCCGGCGACCAGCGCGGAGCGGACAACCACCACTACCGGATGGGCACATGGTGGCTGGGACAGCGCTAAGTTTAGGAGGCGCGCCTTTCGTTCGAGCAGGGGATGGACGCCCAGCGCCGCCACCAGTGGACAGCGGGCCTGGCGATGAACTGCGATGAGGTGGGGCAGGTCCACCAGCTGGTTGGCCAGTAAACCACCGCTGCGGAACTGTTGGCGCAGGCGGCGGCGCTCTCTGAGCGGGCCGGTTACCTGGGCCGGCTGGCACGGTGCTATGACCGCCAGGGAGGAAGTGGCGCGCGTGCTCCTCAGCCTGGGGGACGCCTGGTTCAACGCCTACCCCGAGCAGGCGGACCAGGCCGAGGCGCTGTATCTGCAGCGCGTCGGAGGTACACCGCAACCTGCCAGGTCCGCGCGGGTGCGCCCAGGCCTACATCGGCCTGGGCAACGTGGCGCTGCGGCGCGGGGAGGTGAGGCAGGCCATCGCAATGTGGACGGCCGCCCAGAAGCTATTTTATCGGATGGAAAACAGCGAGCAGAGCTGCAAGATCGAGTTGGCGTTGCGGCAGATCAGCGCGACGGGAAGGATAAGGAGTGCCGTCCATCGGGCTGGCTGAACCGAGCCGCGAACTGTGTGTTGCCCGGCGCCGGCGGGGTGCCCCAGGGGCGGGGTGGAGGTCCTGCTGGTCTTCGAAGCGAAACTCAGGGAGCAGAACGGGACTTTGTTGTCTGGCGCCATCTGCGCAGTGGAACAAACCGCAAGGGGGCCGGCGGTTTGCTTTTGTGCATTCCGGATGGGAAGTCCCTGTAAGGCCGTCGTTGTTGGCTACGAGGGGGACGCGATCGCGCAGGTCTGGCAGCAGCAGGCGGTGATCCATCACCGCAGTCTGGGGGGAGCTGTAGAAGGGGTCCGGGTTACATGGAACGATGGTTGAGTCCACTGGCGCAATCGGTGATACAGGTGCCCTTTTCCTACGGGGTGCTGGCCATCACCAGCGCTGAACCAGAGGGTTTTCATCCCGCCGAGGCCAAGGCGGTGGGCCAACTGGCTGCCGTGCTTTCGACCCTTTTCCGCCGACTGGTGGAGTTGGAAACCCAGGAGGAGCAGTTGAGTCAGGCCCAGCAATTGGCGCTAATCGGTTAGTTGGCCGCGGGGGCGGTCGACGAACTCAACAACGCTCTGATGGTGATCATGGGCCGGTGAAAGTTGCTGCTGGCCGACGGCTCGGCGGGCGAGAACCGCGAGAGCATCGAGACCATCTCCAAGACGGCCGCCAATACCCAGTCGCTGGCCAGCCTGCTTCTGGGGGTGGCCCGCAGCCAGGGCTCGGTGAAGAAGCAGATCGACCTCAAACAGTTGGTGCGCGAGGTGACCCTGCTTCCGTGCCGGCAGTTGGCCCGCAAGCAGGTGTAACTACTTTAGGAGCTGCAGGAGGCCTGCCGGTGGTCGAGGCCAACGGCGGCCAGCTCCAGCAATTGCTGATCAACCTGGTCCCCAACGGCCGGTACACGATCCTGGCCGCCGGCAGGTCCGGGTGTATCCGAATTCGGACCCGCATGCAGGTCGACGGGGTGGCGCTGGAGGTGGAAGACGACGGGGCGGGTATCTTCGAGAGTATCGGCGAACGGGTTTTCGAGCCCTTCTTCACCACCAAGGGAAAAGGCGCCGGCACCGGGCTGGGACTGAGCGTGTGCCGGGCCGTCGCCCAGGAGCACGGCGGCCGCCTGCGGCTGGGCGGAGTGGGGCAGGGCACCCAGATCATCCTGGGACTGCCATGCTGAGGGGCTGACCCCCATAGCTCCGGGGCGCGGATGGGCCGGCTGCGGTTGCAGCCGGCCCATTCTTTTTTCAGACTTGTCCAAGGTGGGGATTGTATGCACATTTTCAAGGGTTTGGGGCGAGGCGAGGAGCGCCCCCGGGCAATGGCAGGGCACCGAGAAAATCAGGTGGTGGTACTCATGGGGGTCTGCGGCAGCGGCAAGACCACCATCGGCCGTCTGCTAGCCGAGCAGACCGGCTGGCCTTTCTACGACGGCGACGACTTTCACCCCCCGGCCAACGTCGAGAAGATGGCCCGCGGCGAGGCCCTGGGCGACGCCGACCGGCAGCCTTGGCTGGAGTTGCTGGCCCGCCATATCGACCAGTGGCTGCACGCCGGCAGCGCCATCCTGGCCTGTTCGGCGCTTAAGGAGGCGTACCGGCGGACCCTGGTGGGCGGGCGCTCCCAGGTGCGCATCGTCTATCTCCAAGGGTCCAAGGAACTGATCCGCCAGCGCCTGGCCGCCCGGGTGCACCGCTACATGCCCCCTACCCTGCTGGACAGCCAGTTCGCCGCACTCGAAGAGCCGGCGAACGCCCTGACCGTGGAGGTTTCTTCCACCCCCGAAGCGGCGGCGGTCCAGGTCCGCGGCCTGCTGGGGGCCTGACGATGCCGGGGCGCGCGCAGAAAGAGGGACCGTGGCAGGAGAGTTAGCCCTTATCGAGGAGATCCGGCGGCTAACCGCGCACCTGAACCAGGTGCTGCAGGAGCAGGAAGGGGCCTCGCTGACGGAATTAGTCGAGAATGTCCTCGAACTGGCAAGGGCCCGGCGCGGGGGGGACGAGCGGGCCGACCGCCAACTGCGCGCCCTGGTGGCCGGCCTGGACCACCACCGGGCCGCAGTGGTCCTGCGGGCCATAAGTGTTCTCTTCGACCTGATGAACATGGCCGAGGACCGCCACCGGGTGCGGGTGCTGCGCGACCGCGAGCGCCGCAGCGGCTCCCAGCCGCGGCCCGAGTCCATCGGCGCCGCCCTCGAACACCTGCAGCAGGAGGGCTACACCGCGGCGCAGATCCGCGGCTTTCTGCACAACTTAGACATTGAGCCGGTATTCACCGCCCACCCTACCGAGGCCAAGAGGCGCTCGGTGCGCACCAAGCTCAAAGGCATCCAGCGCTGTCTGGCTGAGATGGACCAGTTCGATATGTTGCCCCGCCGCCAGGCCCAACTCGAACGCACCATCCACGCCGAGCTGGTGAGCCTCTGGCAGACCGATCCCCACCAGCCGGAACGACCCACGGTGATGGAGGAGGCCGGCCGCGCTGTCTTCCTCATCGGCACCCTGTGGGACGTGGTGCCCCGCCTATACCAGGACCTCGAGGATTCCCTGCGCCGCTACTTCCCCGGGCACGAGTTCGAGCACCGCCGCTTTCTCCACTTTGGCTCCTGGATCGGTGGCGACCGCGACGGCAATCCCAACGTCACTGCCCAGGTGACGGCCCAGACGCTGGGGCTGCTGCGGCAGACGGCGATGAGCTATCACCGCGAAGAGTGCCGCCGGGCCTATCACCAACTGAGCATCTCGGAGCGGCGGGTCGAGGTAAGCCCCCAACTGCGGCAGGCCCTCGATGAGGGGCTGCGGCGCTGGCCAGAGGCGGCGGCGCGCCTGGAGCGGGTCTCGGTCCACGAGCTGTACCGCCGCTGGCTGCGCCTAATCGAGTGGCGCTTGGACCAGAGCCTGGCGGCCACCGCCTTCGGCGAGCTGCCCGAGGGGGCGTACCGGCGGGGGGCGGCCCTGCAGGCCGATGTCGAGCTTTTGGCCCGCAGCCTGCTCGCCCATCGGGCCGGGGCGGTGTTCGACACCTGCGTGCGGGAATGGATCTTCCGCATCCGCGCCTTTGGCCTGCACCTAGCCCGGCTTGACGTCCGCCAGGAATCCAGCTACTACGAGCAGGTGGTGGCTGAACTGCTGGCCCGGCTGGGCCTCTGCCAGGACTACCTGGACCGTCCGGAGCAGCAGCGGCAGGAGGTGCTGTTGCGGGCCATGAGTCAGCCGGCCGACTGGGCGGGGTTAGAGCTGAGCGAAGCCGCCGTTGAGACCGTGGAACTTTTCCGGCTGCTGACCCGCACCGCCCAACTCTACGGACCTGAGGTGCTGGGGGGCCATGTGATCAGCCTGACCCACCATCCTAGCGACGTGCTGGAGGTGCTCTGGCTGCTCGAAGCGGCAGCCAGGGAGTCGGGCGCCGAGACCCTGGGCCTGGGGCAAACGGGCATCGTGCCGCTTTTCGAGACCATCGATGACCTGCGGCGCTCGGGCGGGGTGTTGGAGGCGATGCTGGCCAACCCGGCCTATGCGCGCCTGCTGCGCGAGCGGGGCGGGGTGCAGACAACGATGATCGGCTACTCTGATAGCACCAAGGACGGGGGGTATCTCACCGCCACCTGGGCCCTGTACCAGGCCCAGACCGCCCTACACGAGGTGGCGGCTGGCCACGGGGTGCGGCTGATCTTCTTCCACGGCCGGGGTGGGGCCCTGGGTCGGGGCGGTGGACCGGCGGCCCGCAGTATCCTCTCCCTGCCTCCCCACACCGTGGGCGGGGCCATCCGCATGACCGAGCAGGGCGAGGTGCTGGCCGCCCGCTACGACGACCCGGATATTGCCTTCCGCCACCTGGAGCAGGTCACCGCAGCCGCCTTTCTAGTCGAGGCGCGGGTGGCGCAGTCCCCCTCAGGGGAATGGCTCGAAACTATGGAGTGGCTGGCCAACCGCGCCTTCCAGGCGTACCGCGAGTTGGTCGAGCAGCAGGCCTTCGTCGATTACTTTCAGCAGACCACCCCCATCGACGAGATCGAGCGGCTGCCCATCGCCTCGCGGCCGGCGAGGCGGGGGGGGCGGCGTTCGCTGAAAGACCTGCGGGCCATCCCCTGGGTCTTTGCCTGGACCCAGAGCCGGGTGCTGATCCCCGCCTGGTACGGCATGGGTCTGGCCCTCATAGACTACGTGCGGCTGCACGGAGGCGCCTGGGACATCCTGGGCCGCATGTACCGCGAGTGGGAGTTTTTCCGCGCCACCATCGACAACGCCATCCTGGCCCTGGCCAAGGCCGACATGGGTATCGCCCGTGGTTACGCCCATCTGATGGAGGAACCAGAGGCGAGGGAGGGGATCTGGAAACGACTCAGCGAGGAACACGAGCGCTGCTGCCTCGCCGTGCAGCGGATGACCGGCAGCGCCTCGCTGCTGGCCGAGGTGCCCTGGCTCCAGCGCTCCATCCAGGAGCGGGACCCCCACGTGGACCCGCTTAACCTGATCCAGGTGGAGTTGCTGCGCCGCCTGCGGCACAGCCAGGGGGACCCCGAGGAACTGCGCGACCTGCTGCGGCTGAGCATCCAGGGCATCTCGGCGGGCATGCGGACTACGGGGTGAACCGCTTTTCGGGGTCAAGTCCCATTGTCAGTTGAAATAGCTCAGGCGTGATGAGCCAATTTCGTTGATGCGGTTAGGTTCAGTTCTTTTTGCAGCGCGTGTCGAAGCAAGGGCAGGTAGGCGACGCCCTTGACCTTTCGCAATCGCGGTTCGATGTCCAGCAGTGCAGCGGCCATCCACCGGGCTCTCTGGGCGGAAGTGCTCCAGTTCTTTACCCGTCTGGTC
>VGJS01000068.1 GCA_016867395.1 Candidatus Handelsmanbacteria bacterium | reverse complement strand
ACAGGGTCAGCTCCCCTTGCAGCATCCGCTCCACCAAGCCCTTGCTCAGCTCCTTGAGGAGGCCGTGCTTCCCTAGCAGATCTTCGGGGGTCTTGCAGTCTTTGATCAATTCCTCCAGCAACCCTTTGCGAAGGGCCATCGGCATTCCTCCTTCGTTGTACCAAGGGTCGGTTTGGATGGCCATTTACACAAAAAATCTCATGCACTCATAAACGAACTCCTCTCGGACTGTTCTAAATCACGAATTACTTCCCTTAGGGTCGGCGGTCAAAGACGTGGAAATGGCTGTCGATGATCATCCACTCATCACCTCCCGGCAGGCCCGGAGGAAATTCCCCCCCCAGCACCTTGAGTACCTCTCCCTCGCCAAAGCCGTGTTCCACCAGGGCGCGGGTGATTTGCGGCATCCCGGCCATGTCCGGCACGGCCCAGCGCAACTCCGTAGTCCCCTGCGCTGCCTGTAGTTCGTACCAGGCTCCCTGAGTAGGGAAAAAATTCACACCCAGGGCTACATGGTCGATGCCGATGCGGCCTCTTGAATACCCCACCTGTTTGGCCACGTCCTCGGGGTTCGGGGTCGGTCCCAGATAGGTGGCGTAGAAATGCACCCCGATCAGCCCGCCCGTCGAGGCCAGAGCCTCAAGGCGCTCGTCGTCCAGATCTGTGGTCACCCCGGCCGCGGCCCCGTGCGAGACAATGAGCAGTTTCCGGACGCATCGTCACCACCTCGGCGAAGGCCGCCCGGGGGATATGGGTCAGATCGACGACGATGCCCAGCCGCTCGCACTCGTCCACCACCTCGCGGCCAAAGTCGCTGAGGTGGCCGTCGGGCAACACCTCGTTGGCAAAAGCCCAGGTCAGTTGCAACTCGTGCAGGCCGAGGCGGTGGAAGAGACCCAGGGGTTCGAGGCTGCCTTCGAGCAAGCGCGTCCCCTCGGCGCCCAGGAGGATGGCGGCCTTGCCCTCTTGTTTGGCCTTCAAGATATCCGCCGCGCTCCGGGGCCGGAGGCAGGACTCCCCCCCTGCTTCGATCTGTTCCAGCGCCTGCTCCATCTGGCCCACGGCGAGGCGCAGCGAACCCCTCTGCCACTCCCGCGAAACCTGGTACCCAGACTCTACATCAACGTCGAGAGTGACCTGTTAGACCTTGGCGGTCACTCCCCCTTGCTCCATCTGCTCCAGATCCGAACCAATGGGTCGGTGGTCGTGGACCACGGCCACCACCGCCCGGCGGTACAGCGCCTCGGCATCCGTCATTCCCCTGCCTTGATCTTTTTCAAAACCTCGGCCTCCTCCCGCCCTTTGTAGAAGGGGTCGAGGGGGAAACACCCCGAGACCATGCCCTTGCGCGGGGCCGTGGTGCAGTCGCTGAAGGTGCGACAGATCCGCTTGCGGTCCATCCTGCCCTGCCCCAGTACCTGGGCCGGCAGATCCGGGTAGGAGAGCACCATTCGCCCCAGGCCCACAAAGTCCACCTGCCCCTGCCGCACGTAGTGCTGGCCCACCTGCGGCAGGTACTCCTGCAAGTAGGTGTACCCCGTGCCGACCAAGATACGGTCCGGGAAGCGGGTCTTGATTGCCCCCAACATGTTGATCTGCCGGGCCACCCCCACCAGCGGGTCCTCGGGGGGCTGGTATCCGTCGGAGGGCGGGAAGAGGGCCGGCCGCTGGATGTGGGGGTTGTAGTACGGGCTGCCACAGGAGAGGTTGAGGAATTTGATCCCCCATTGCCCCAGCAACTCAATGAACTGGCCTGTTTCCTCCAGGTCCATGCGCAGCGGGTTATCGGGCCGCAGGCCAAAACCCACCTGATAGGGCTGCGAGTGTTCTTCGGGAATCCCGAGCCCCAGCTTCTTGCCCTCTGCCCGGGAGGGGTCCGCGCGGAAGGGCACAAAATCGAAGGCGCTCAGCCGCACCCCTAAGAGCAAGCCGGGCCGCCGCTGCCGGATGCCCTCGGCGATGAGCCGGCAGAAGCGGGTGCGGTTTTCCAGGGAACCGCCAAATCTCCCCGTCCGGGTGCGGGCGCTCAAGAACTCGTGGCCCAGGTACCCGTGGCAGTGCTTGATATCGACAAAGTGGTACCCCGCGTCCGCCGCGGCGCAGGCCGCTTCGATATACTGCCCAATTAACTCCTCGATGTACTCATCGCTTAACACCGGATACTCCGGCCTTAGCCCGAACTTGCGGTCCAGCACCGGGTGGTGATAGAGGATGGCCGGTATTAGCCCCTGGCCTTTCACTGGCCGGCAGAAGCGGCCCGAATGGGTCAACTGAATTCCAAGCAGCAAATCCCCTGTATCGCCACACTCCCTGGCGTGGGCCTCCAGTAGCACCTGGCGCAATTCGGCCATGCCCTCGGGTTTGGCCAGCAACTGGTTGGGATTGGCCCGGCCCTCGGGACAGACGGCAAAAGCCTCGCCTCCCCAGATCAGCTTGGCCCCGCTCTGCCCGAAGTGCTGCCAGCGCCTCCGCGTCAGGTCGCTGGGCATCCCGTCCTCGGTCCCGTCCCAGCCCTCCATCGGGTGGATGGCGAAGCGGTTGCCCACCCTCCGGCCCTCCACTTCCAGAGGCCAGGACAAGGGTGAGTCCGGGGCCTTCAGCACCTGGTCCTCACACGCCAGCTCGATGCCCAGCCCCCCCGCGTGCCGGCGGAAATCCGTGGCCGTTTTGAAACTGGACACACGGGGATAACGGGTCTGCTCCGTCATACCGCCTCCCCCCCTTTCAAGCGCCAGGCCAGGGCCCCGCCCCCGGCGATCATCGCCAGGCTGATCAGTTGCGCCGCGCTCAGACCCCACGCCACCTCCGGGTTGAGGCGGATAATCTCCACCCCAAAACGCGCCCCCCCCGCAAACACCAGGTACAGACAGAAGAGTTTGCCGGGCGTCTTTTCCCAGCGCACCCGCAACGACCACAACAGCCCGAAGATCGCCAGCCCCAGTAGGGTCTCGTATACCGGAGCCGGATGCACCCGTTCCAGAGTGGGCACCACCCCGTCAGGGTAGGCCATGCCCCAGGGCAGATCCGTGGGCACCCCGTAGTCCCCGTCCCCGGCCAACTGGCAGCCGATGCGGCCGATGCCGTAGCCCAGGGCCAGGGCCATGCTCGAGGCGTCGGCGATGGGCAGGAAAGGCACCCGTCGCTTCTTCATGATCCAGAAGATCGCCACCGCCGCCACCACAAAGCCCCCGTACCAGGTCAGGCCGCTCCCCGAGAAGAGGGCGGCGAAGGTCTCGCCCCAGTCGGCGCCTGGCATCTCAAAGAGCACGAAGTAGAGCTTGGCCCCCACCAACCCGCCGATCATCCCGGCGGTGATGATGGTGGAGCCTAGCTCCTCGTCGAAGCCCCGGCGGGGCAGCTCGCGCTGCAACACCCAGAGGGCCGCCAGAAAACCCAGCGCCACCATCAGGCCAAAGGTAGGCAGGCGGAAGGAGCCGATCTCGAAGAGGAACGGGTACACTTTGCCTCCTTTTCAGGGGTTGGCGCCGAGAGCCTCGATGCGGCGGTGGAGTTCCTCGGCGATCTCGCGGTACACCTCGTAGCTGCCCAGGGCCCCCCGCCGGGCCGCGTACGGGGCGATCTCCAGGGGTGGACCAAAGCGCAAGCGCACCGGCTGGCGCTGGGGCCGGTGGTTGCCCTTGGGCAGGGCCTCGTAGGTGCCCCGGATGTGGACGGGCACCACCGGAGCCCCCAGTTCAAAGGCCAAAAGCCCGATGCCGGTTTTGAAGGGCTGTAACCTGCCCCCAATGCTGCGGCTACCCTCGGGAAAGACCAGCAGGGGCCGGCGCGGACCCAGGGCCTGGCGCAGGCGGCCCAGGCTGTTGACAAAGCCCTCGCGCCGGTCCACCGGCACCGCATTGAGCAGGGCGTGGCTCAGCCGCGCCCAGGAGCCGGCCTGGGCCCCAAAGCCTCGTGGCACCGCCAGGCTTAGGCCCGAGGCGCGGCCCTTGAGCGCCAGGAGCAAGCAGGGGGCGTCCAGGTGGCTGAGGTGATTGGCGGCGATTAGATACGGCCCCGCCTGGGGCAGGTGCTCCAGGCCCTGGCAGTCGAGGGAGAGGTAGCGGCGCAGGAGCGGCCCCACGCTCAGCCAGAAAAGGCCCTGGAGCAGGCTGGCCCCGGGACCGGGGGGCGCCCCTGCCTGGCCGACCACCCGCGTCCAGAAGGGCGGCGTCTCCTCCTCCTGCCAATCCCGGCTCTCCAGGTCCGGCCGCAGCAGCTCCACCACTTCGCCCAGGGTACGGTGGGGGCGGACCACCCCTTCCATGGGTTTGCCGGCCCACCCCTCCAGCAGGGCGCTCAACTCCACGGCCATCAGCGAGTCGATCAGCGCGTCGAGGGGCACCTGTAGGTGTGCGATCACTTCCCCGGTGGTCAACCCGGTCAGGCGCGAGAGCTGCCGGTACAACTGCCGCTCCCAGGGCGGCAGGTCCACCCGCTCGCTGACCTGGAGGCGCTCCCCCTGCAACTGGGCGGCCAGGGCCCCCCGGTCGATCTCCCCGTCCTCGCGGCGGGGCAGGGGCCGCCGACACAGGTGGAGGCGCTGGAGGCGCTGGTAGCTAGGCAGGCCGGCGGCGATCTGGTAGGCCCGCTGCTTAATGGCCTCCTCGGCGGGGCCGGCGCTGCCGATCTCCAGCACCGCCACCCCGTGGACCTCCTCGCTGAGGGTACGGGCAGAGCGCACCCCCACCACCCCCAGTTCGGCGACGTGGGGCAGCTCGCGGTACAGGGCCTCCACCTCCTCGGGATAGACGTTCTTGCCGGCCCCGGTGACGATTAGATCCTTGCTGCGGCCAGTGAGGTATAGATACCCCTCCGCGTCGAGGCGACCCAGGTCGCCGGTGTGCAGCCAACTCTCCCTCAAGACCTCCGCGCTCAGGTCGGGCTGATCCAGGTACCCGCTCATCAAATTGGGCCCCCGCACCAGGAGCTGTCCCTCCCCCTTCCCGTCCGGGTCGGCGATATCAACCTCCACCCCAGGCAGCACCTGCCCCACCGAACCCCGCCGCGCCCGCCCCGGCGGGTTGACGCTAACGATGGGGCCGGCCTCGGTGAGGCCGTAGCCCTCGTGGATGGTCAATCCCAGGCGCTGCTCGTACAGGTCAAAAAGTTCGGGCTCCAGGGGCGCCCCACCGCAGACGACCAGGCGCAGACTTCGCAGACTGCCCGCCCCCTCCCCTTCCTCCAGGCGCAGCACCCGGTCGGCCAGGATCTTGAGCAGCCGGGGCACGGTCAGTATCGCGGTGGTGTGGGTAGCGCGGAGGGTGTTGAGGATCTCGCGGCTGTTGAGGTGCTCCAGGTACGTGGTGGTGGCCCCCGCCCACAGGGACATCAGCAACCCCCCAGTGAACTCCAGGCCGTGGTGCAGGGGCAACAGCGAGAGCATCTGGTCGGTCTCGTACAGGCGCTGCACCTCGGCCAGGGACAAAAGATCGGCGATCAGGCTGCGGTGGGAAAGCATCACCCCCCTGGGGGCCACAGCGGTGCCAGTGGTGAAGAGGATGGAGGCCGGCGCCTCCGGGTCCACCTCCGGGGGGGACCAGGGCCCGGAGGGCAGCGCGGCCGGAGCGCTTCCAAAAGGCGCCCCGCCCTGTTCCAGGTCCAGACCCGGAATCCCGTCGATCTGCCCCTCGGCCAAACCCTTCCAGACCGGGGCCACCGCAATCACCGCCCTGGCCTGGGCGAAACGGGCCAGGGCCCACAACTCGGCCGGGCGGGTCTGGGGATCGAGGGGGACCACGCTCAGGCCCAGGGTGGAGGCCGCCAGGTACCCCACCACCCACTCGGGGCCGTTGGGGGCGCAGAGCACCACCCGCTGTCCCGGCCCCAGGCCCTGCCCCTGCCAGCGGCGGGCCTGGGCCTCTACCCGCAGCAGCAACTCCCGGTAGCTGAGCCGGTCCCAGCGCCCCTCGCGGCGGAGCTGCAGGGCCACCCGGCCGGCGTACCGGCCCGCCGCCCAGCGCAACAGATCCGGTACGGTCCGAAGCTGCCCCTCGGCCCGCCAGCGCTCCTCCTCAACCCCGGCCTCTTCTGGGGCCTCGCGGAAGAGGGCCTCGTCTCCGGACTCCTCGCGCAGCACGTGTTTGCGCAGGCCGGGCAGGTGGATGCGCTGCAGGTACTCCTCCCAGTCAATGCGCCGGCTGTCCATGCCAAAGAGCCCCTGCTCCTCGGAGGGCAGGCTCTCGAAGAGCTGTCGGGTGCGGCCGGCCTCGAAATAACAGCCCAGGTTGGTGTAGGGATGGTAGATGTCGGTGTAGTAGAGCAGGCGCTTGAGCCGCAGCCGGAGGTTGGCGGTCAGGCGCTTCTGCGCCTGGGGCGCCCAGGAGGCGGGCAGATGGTCGAGGACCCATTCCTTGGCCCGCACCGGCCACAGGTATTTGAGCTTAAAAACCAGGTGGAAACGGCGCAGGCTGGGATAGGTCCAGCGCGGCAGTTGCGGGGCCCGGCCCTCGCGGTCTCGCAGGGGCTGGCGCAGGAAATAGCCGTGGACGTGGTTCACCACCGTCGAGAGGCGGACCGGGTTGTCGGCGCTGGAGGCAACCTGAAAAATCCGCACCTCCCCGGCGCTGGCCTGGGTGGGAGCGGCCAGGGTGGCGTTAACCACGAGGTCCACCGGGATCATGTCGATGACCATCTCGGGCCGGGCCGGGAAGTTGGGCAGCAGGCCCCGCCCGTAGGCGGCGATGAGCGGGTCGGCCACTTTGAGGCCGGTGATCCAGCCCGGCTCCGGGTCCTGCAAACTGCTCTCGATGATGCTGGGCCGCACGATCACCAGGGGCACCCCTTCGCGCCGGCGCACCAGCAGCCTTTCGCCAAGGGCCTTGGTGAAGGTGTACACGTCGTTCCAGCCATACGCCTTGCCCCGGCGCATACCCTCCTCCACCAGCGCGCGTTCCCGCCAGCGCCGGCTGCGGTCCTCTACCAACTGTTCGAGACGCGCTTCGGAGAGACTGCGGCTGCGGCTCTGCTTGAGGATCTCCCGCTTCCAACCCTCCCGCCGTCTGGGGCTGGCGGCCTCCGCGTCCATGGCCCTGCAGTAGCGCTGGCAGTCGGCCACCTCGGCCTCGGGATCAAAGGCCGGGCCGCTGGTCAGGCCCTCCATGAGTTGGCGGATAGTGCGGTCGGGGGGCAGCAACTCCTCCCCGATGCGGCCGGGCAACTGCCCGTTGACGTAGGCAGTGGAGACGTGGACAAAGACCACCGGGCGGCGGCACCGGTGGGCGAATTCCAGCAGGCTCAGCGGGCCCAGGGCGTTGAGGCGCAGCGACAGGTCGAGGGGCTCGTCAAAGACCACCGTGGCGGCGCTGTTGACGATCAGGTCCACCTCTCCCAGCAACTGCTCGCGCACCTGGGTTTCGAGTCCCAATCCGGGCAGGGTCACGTCCCCACTCACCGCCTCCACCTTGACCCGGGCCGCGGCAAAACCACGCGGGTCGGCGGCCCGGAACCCGGACAGCACGCTGGAGCCCAGCAACTCCTCCTCCAAGCGCTGGGCCGCCGGGATCAGGCGGCCGTCAACCAGGCGGCGGGGCCGGATCAGCACCAGGATGCGGCGCACCCCGGGCAGGTCGCGCAGGACCTTGGCCACCAGGGCCTGGCCCAAGAAACCGGTGCCGCCGGTGACCAGCAGGGTGCGGTCTTGATAAAAATCTCTGATCATGCCCGGACAGAGGCCCGTCCCGAGATGGCAAGGCCGCTTCTTGAGGGAATAGCCAAGATGCCGTTCTAACTGGGAGTTAGCTGGGGATAATATAGACTGGGCCGGGGGATGGAGACAAGCGCTCAGGCCCGGGGGCGGTCAGGGGGCGGTTCGGTAGGGGAAGGGGGCGATGCGAGCTGCTGGCCGGTGATGTAAGGGTGGCGCACCTTTTTCTTGAGTGCGGCGCGGCGCTGCCGGGCCTCTTCGTGTTTCTTAGGATCCGAGGCTGCCACCGCTACGAGCCCGGCAATTTCAGCCTGAACTGCCAGGCCGCCCGGTGGGCGGTTTCCACCAACTGCTCCACCCGTCGGCGCACCTCCTCGCTGCTGTTGGACTCCGGGCCAAAATCCTCCTTGGCGGCGTACACGTAGCGCGGCACCACCCAGGAGCGGAAATCCAGCATCAGGCTCTGGCCCACCGCCATAACGCTCATATAGCTCAAGCCCCCGCCGGCCGCGGCCATCACCCCCACCACCTTCTCCTCGAAGCAGTAGCCGCAGTGCTCGATGAGGGCCTTGAGCGTGGCGTTCAGGCCGTAGTTGTACACCGGAAAACCAAGGATGATGGCCCCGGCCTTCTCCAACTGGGCCTCGATCTCTTCGATCCCGTGGCTCCCCTCCTCGCCGTAGGGCAGGACCCGGTGGTCCTTCAGCTCGATGAGGGTAGCGCTGATCCCCAGGTTCTGGGCGTGGGCATGGGCGTGCAGGCACAACTGCCGGGTGTTGCCGTCGAAGGCCAGGGCGGCGTTGACGATGGCCAGCCCAGGGGCTGGGGGGTGCGCCATGATATTCAACCCTCTCCGAAAAGGGCCTTGATGTCCTTCTGGACCTTGGCCCGGCGTTCCTCCTCCCCCAACTCGTCGAGGCAGCCCAACTCGCGGTAAAACTGGGTCCCGTACTCCCGGGTCTTGATCACCACCGGCATGGGCACCGCGTGGCCGATGACCAGGGCCTGCTGTTTGGAGTCGAGGCTGGCCAGCACGCTCCGCAGGCCCTCGGTGCCGCTCACCCCGGTCAGCACCGCCTGGATGTCCTTCTCGTCGTTGAGCAGGGCGGTGATCCGGGTGCCGATCTGGGAAAGCACCTCGTCGTCTATCCCCGATGGCCGCTGGTCCACGATCAGTAGGGACACGTAGTACTTCCTCATCTCCCGGGCGATGGTGCCGAAGATGGTCTGCTTAGCCGCCACCGGGTTGAGGAACTTGTGGGCCTCCTCGATGGTAATCATCAACTGGCGGGGCTGGTCCTCCGGCCGCTGGGTGGCGTAGTAGCGCTCGCTCTTCTTCACGTACATCTCGTGAATGCGCCGGGCGATGATGTTGGCCACCAGCAGATAACACAACATGCTGGTCTGCTGCCCGAACTCCAGCACCACGTTGATCCCCCGGTCCAGGTACTCCATGATCCGGTCCACGGCGTCGCCTTCGGTCAGCCTGGAGACCATGAAGGGGAAGTTCTCCAGGCGCTTGAGCTTGCGGTGCAGGGCCACGAGGGAGCCGGCGTGGGCGCCGATCTCCGCGGCGAACTCCTCCACGTCCGGCCCGTCCAGCTTGAGCAGGGTGCTCAGCCACTTCTCCTTGTAGATAGCGTAGACCAGGTAGGCCGACTCCACCGCGGTGGGGTTGAGCTTAAGTTCGTCCTGAAGCGGGGCAATGTCCTCCACGGCGATCTGGTCGTAGGAGATGGCTACCTCGAAGTCGGGCTGGATGCCCCGGGCTCGGGTGGATCTGGGGTCCAGGGAGAAGATGGCCACCCGTTCGCCGAAGAGCTGCTTGAGCCCTTTGACGAAGGAGGTGCCCCGCCCCCCGGTCTCCTTCATGGCCCGGAACCCGTACTCGTTGTGCATGTCGAAGATCAGGTTCACCGCCCGCTCGAAGTGGATCAGCCCACACAGGGCCAGGCGGGTGAGGAAGGACTTGCCGGTGCCGGTCTTGCCGAAGATCCCGTTGCTGCGCTCGGCGAAGCGCACCATGTCGACGCAGACCTGGGTCTCCATGTCCAGGGGGGTGCCCAGGCTGAAGAAGCGGCCCTCCTCGTCCCCCTCGCGCCCGAAGATCCGCGCCACGTCCTCCTCCTCAGCCTCCTGAACCAGGGAGAAGTGGCTGGGGATGGCCTTTACCGGCCGGGGCCCCTCCTCCACTGCAGCGTCCTTGGGCAGCATCAGCATGGGCCGCAGGGAGACGATGTTGTAGGTGCTGGTGCCGCTGAGCACCTGGCGCAGGAGCTCATCGTCCAGGGCCGGGGGATGGAGCAGGATCTCGGGGTTGGCAGCGTCGAGGCGCATGTCGGTGACCATCGAAAAGAAGTCGTTCTTCTCCCCCTCGATGACCGCGAACTTGCCGGCCTTCATGTCCTCGATGTTCTGGGAGGGGTCGAGCTTCATCTCCAGGCCCTCCACCAACGAGCCCCTGGTGATCACCCCCAGGCGGCGTCCCCGCCGCGCCTTCTTGCCGCCGGTGCCCTTGCGCGAGTCCATCCTGATCCTAACGGGCGATGCGCCTGAGGATGGAACTCAGGCGGTCGTAGTCGTCGCGCAGGAGGCGCGACAGTTCCTTGCCCATCTCCACCAGGTACGCCCCCTCCCCCCCCCTAGCCCGCAGGGCGTGGCGCAGGGTGGCCACCAGCAGCTCGTCGGTGGGCACCTTGGCCGCCCCGAGGATGCTGCGCAGGTACTCGTCACTTTGGGTGAACTCGGCCACCTCCTCGTCCTCGCACAGGTACACGAAGCTGTGGATGCGGGCCGGCTGCGGGGGCAGAATGGGGGCCGGGCCGTACTCGTCGCGATAACCCACCACCAAGGCCTGAAACTCGGTGCGCAAGAGCTCAAAGATCTGCGGCTGCTCCAGGCGCAGTTCCGCCTCGGTCTTACCGTAGGCGGTGGGCCGGCGGTTGGGCTCGATGGAGTGGGTGAAGACGTTGTAGACAATGGCGATGATCGGGGCCTCAAACTCAACCCGCACGAAACGCCCAAAGGGCGGGGCCCCGTGCAACTGACAGGCCTCGGCGATCAGCTCGGTAGTGCTGCTCTCGACTACCTCGCCCACATGGGCTGGCCGCGCCGCCGGCGCCACCGGCAGGACGGCCGCATCGTCCGCCAGAAAACGGCCCAGCGGCCGGCGGCGGAGGTACTCCTGGGTCTTGCTCACGATCTGCTCATCCCTTTCAGACGCCCGCGTAACGTTTCTTCAGGCTCTTGGTGGAGATGCCGCCCCGGATGTCGTTCTTGACGAAGGTCTCTTCGAGGAAGCGGTAAAAGGACTCGCGGTCCGCGCTGCGCACCACTGCCCGCTCGTGCGCCTCGGAAAGGCTCACCGGGTAGCCCTGGCCCTTCTGGGCCTGGTCGTAGGCGCAGGCGTGGACCAGGTCCAGCAGTTCCCCGTCCTCGGCCACCCAGGCCGGCACCTCGATCCGGGCGATCTCCGGCCCGGCGTGCAGGTAGAAGAAACAGACGTGGTGTGGGCCGTACTCTTCGAGGATTCTGGAGGAACTTTGGTAGACCGGACTGCGCTCCCCTGGCTTCAGCACCTGTCGCAGCAACACCGCGTCGCTCACCCCCTCCACCCCGCCGCAGGGCAGGCCCCGGCCCTGCCACCGCGCCCGCTCGGCCGAAGGCGGGCTGTCCGGTTTCCAGGGGCAGCGGTCGCAGTCGGCCGCCGCCAAAGGGCACAGGCCCAGCTTGAGGGCGTTGACCAGTTCCTGGCTGCCCGGCCGGCTGATGTACCCGGCCAGAGGGATACGCCCCTGGCGCAGGCGCTCAAAAGCCGCCAGCGCCGCGGCTAGGTACTCCTCCTTGAAGTCCTGGGGTTTGCCCTCCAGGCTCCACAGGATCAGGGTCCCATCCGAAAGGGCCACCACCCGGTGCCCCTCCTCCTGAGCGGCCAGGGACAACTCGGCCAGTTCGGTCAGTTCCATCAGCCCCCGCTTGAATCCCACCAGCTCCCGGTTGACCAGAATGCGCCGGCCCCCCCACTGCTCGTACACCTCCTCCTCGCGGTAGAAGAGGGTGGGCTTGCTGCTCAGCAGCGGGCGCTGGCCGGTGCCGTAGGGCAGCAGGATATAGCCAATGTTGATGAGGAAACAGCCGGCGATCTCGTGGCGGTCGGGATAGATCTGGGAGCCGTCGGTGGCGGCCACGCTCAAAATAGCCGGCCTGGGCGGCAGGGGGTAGACGCGGTTGAAGGGCTCGCTCAAACCCGTCGGGAGCAGCCACGAGGTGCGGCTGCGCTCGATCTTAACGCTCAGCCCCTCCCATTGCTCGGCCCAACGTTCGTGCTCAGCCAGGGCCAGGGCCAGCTTCTGCTGAAAATCCAGCTGCCCGGCCCGCTCCTGAAGCACCATCGCGTCGATCTGGCTCTTGACGGCCGGCAGATCCAGCATGGTCTTAGACCGCCTCCCGCAGCGCGGCCGTCGCCAGCGCCGGCGCATGGTCATTCCTCCCTCGCGCCACAGGTACCGCCCTCAGAGGATGGAGACATAGGAGTACCGCCGGCCCCCGGCCCGCCCGTCCTGCAAGCGACAGGCCAGCCCCAGGCGCTGGAGGGCATTGAGCCGGTTGCAGACGATATTGGTGTTTTTCCCCAGCTCCGCGGCCAGCTCGGCCGAGGTGAGGGCCTTTTTGCGGAGCAGCACCTCCAGGGCCTCGCGCGCGGGACGGGTCAGTTCCCCCAAAACTCTGGCCTCCTCCCCCTGCCTGGCCAGCACCGATAGTTCCCGCAGGCACAGCACGGTCTCGATGGTCTCGGTCACCGAAGGGTTGCCCCCCTGCAGAAAAACGTAGCGCTTCCCCAGCTCCCCGCTACGCAGCCGGCGCAGGAGCTTGTTGAAGAACTCGTCGGCGCAGGACACGTCGATGAAGGAGATCCCCTCCAGGTCCAGGGGTGTTGCCGAGGGCAGGGGCGCGGTCTCCAGATGCGCCAGCGCCGCAGAGAGCAACTCGGCCCCCCGCGGCCGGCCGCTGAGGATGGCGGCCCCCGGCGCCAAGCCAAAGACTGGGCCAGATATCAGGGTGCGGGGGCCGGGAAGCTCGGCAGCGATCTCGCTCATGGGCATAGCTGGTGCATCAGCTTAATTGAATTCACTGAACTCTATTATAGGCATTTCCAAGCCCCGCTGTCAAGCAAAACCACAAGATATGTGGGATGAACACCTGGGAGACCCACCAGATGATGGGCCCTTATTGATTCCCCTGTTCGACCATGTAAACGAAGCCGAAATAGGAAAGGGTTAGCACCGCGGCGATGAGCAGGGCGATGAGCACCAGGATCCACTGCTCGCGTCTCGGCGGTTCCGGGGGACGATGGTGGGTGCCGAACAAGAAGACCTCCAATTGACGATGCGGCTACCCCTGCCGCTGGCACAGGGAGATGCTCAGCAGGGTACCGGGGAAAAATGCGGAGTGGTGCTCAAAATGGCGGCGGCCCCGCACGTAGACGCGGGTGTCGCCAGACTTCACATGCAGACTGCCGCCGTAGCGCCGGCAGACCTGCTCGATCAGGTAGAGCCCCAGGCCCCGCGAGGGGTCGCGGGAGCAGTCCTTCTTGAGCGCGTTGAGGATGGCCTGGCCGTGGGTCCACTCCCCCACCTCGTAGCGCTGGGACAGGCTCTTCTTGATGCCGATGCCAAGATCCCCCACCCCGATCACCGCGTACTTGGCGCCGGTGCATGGGTCCTGGTAGCGCTGGGCCGCCACGTAGCCCCAGTTCTGGCTGTGGTCAAGGATGTTGTGGCACAGTTCGGCCACCACGTTCTTGAAGCGGTTGATCTCCACCGCGGTGTAGCGCAACTCGGCGGCGAGGATGGCCTCGACCCTGTCAGCGATGTCGCCGAGCACCCGCTCCACGTCAGCCCGTTCCTCGATGCGGGTCAACTCCAGCAGGGCCTCGCTGTCGGGCCGGCCCCGGTGAGGGGCAGCCCCCAGTGGCGGGCCGCCCAGGCCGGCAAAGCCGGCCACCGCCTCGGCGAAGCGCATCCGCCCCAGGTAGCGGCGCAGGTGGGGGGAGCGGGGCAGGCGGTAACGCACCTGGGCGCAGCGGGTGCGGGCGTACCGGCCCATTAGGCATAGGACCACCAGTCCATAGGGAGGGATGAACTCCACCGCCTCCATGTCCACCTCCAGCAGGACCTGTCCCTGGGGCTGATGCACCCGGTGGAGGAAGTCGGGCAGCAGGTTGTCTGCCAACCTGGGGCTGAGGGCGCCGGCGCCGAAGGCGAATTTCAGGCAGGAGGTGGACGCCGAGGAGGGCTCTGGGTACGGAAGAACGAGGTTTGACAAGGCCGATTTCGTAATATATGATCCGTAAGGTATCGTAGTTTAATGTATTGCACCCCACTGGGCGCCAGTGGTTCCCGCCGCGCCCGTGAGCCCTCTCATGTCTGACTCTCCCGCGGAACTAGCCCCCGTATCCATGGACCCCCTCGCCCTGGCCCAGCTCATCCTCGACCTGGAAAACGACCACGAACGCCTCATCGAGGACGAGGCCATAGCCGGCGAACTAGCCGTCGCGCTCAAGGAAGATATCGATCAACTCGCCAAGCTCAAACAGGACCAGGGCGAATCCGAAGCCGAGGGCGAGGAGGAGACCCTGGGCGAACTCTCCGCGGCCGCCGAAGGCTCGGGGGGCTCGGAAGGGGACAGCGACGAGCAGGAGGACATCGCCGACCTGAGCGCCGCCGAAGAGGGGCGCCAGACCAAAGCCCATCAGCAGGCCGCACCCAGCCCCCTGCCAGCCGAACCTCCCGATTTGCGCACCCAGCCCCCCCAGGACCAGGCCCACTGCATCTTCATGCAGCGCTTCTTCTCCCTGCAACAGCACGAGCGGGCCCTGGGCTACACCTTCTCCCCGGAGAATCTGGCGGCCTACCAGGACGCCCTGGGCAGCTTTGTCGAGCAGCTCCTGCGCACCCCGAGGGCGTCCGAGGCCTTTAAGCGCAATGACCTGCACGCCCTGCAGAAGCTCTTCGCCACCCATCTGCTCCTCTTCCGCAGCTCCTGCGTCGGAGATGCTAAGGGCCAGCCCATCCCCTGCTGCCTCGACGCGCTGCGGAAGCGCTTCCCCGAGTACTTCTACGGCAAGAACAGCAAGCCCAACTGGTACCAGAAATACCGCTTCTACAACGAGCCGCTGCAAACAGCGCAGTGGGTCCTGTGCGACAGCCAGCACCTCAACTGCACCTTCCGCAACCCGGAGCGGAAGCTGGCCTCCTACGCCAAGTCCTGGAATCTGCCCCCCGAGCGGGTCCACGGCAAGACCATTCTCGAGGACATCTACGACCGCATCCTGTGCGGCGAGGTGTTGGGCGAGGATCTCTTCGCCGGCAGCTACAACAGCTGCACCCTCACTACCTACATGCCCAAGAAGAACTCCGGGACGAAGAAGATGGTGTACGCCGCGCAGAAGGTCCACAAGATCTCCCTGTACGGCAAGGAGGGGGTACCGCACTGGCGCGCCTCCCGCCGCCTGTGGCCGGGCGTCCTGCCCGCCGTCCATTTCTTCTGCGGGGCGGCACGACCGTGAGTTCCCTGTCCAGACAGACGCGACAGCTCGAACGGGTGATCCGGCGCAAGGAAAAGATCTTCCTGATGGAGCAGTACGCCGCCTCCATGCTTCAGCAGCTCGAACCCACAGCGGGCGTGGGGGGTGCCGACGAGCAGGTGGTCGATGCCCTGCGCATCGCCTACCGCTACTTGAATCCGGACCTGGGCGCCCGCCTCTCCAACCTGCTGGCCACCTTCGGGTATGCGGGGAACCTCGACGCCGAACGCGAGGCCGCCACTCTCGCGGAGGAGAAAGAGGAGGAGATCGAGCCGGCCGGCCGCAACGGCAAGCCCACCCGGAAGGCCCGCACCGCGGGGGAGGAGACCGAAGAGGGAGAGGAGGACGAGAAGGCCGGCGTGCTCTTCGAGCGCGACATCACCCCCGGCCGCAATACCGGCGCCAAGTCCCGCAAGCCCACCGGAGACGGGGAGGACGATGCCCCGTCCGACCGCTTCGCCGACGACAACACCGGGGAAGGCGGCGCCGACGACCTCTTCGCCGACGACACCGAGGAAGAGTCCAAAACCGATCCCAAGGCCGCCAAAAAGAAAAACACCAGGATGGGCAGAACCGCCGAGGAAGAGGAGGACGCTGGCGACCTCTTTGAAAAAGAAGAAGACCCCAAGGCCGTCAAAAATAAACCCACGAAGGGCAACTCCACCGACGACGAGGGCGATGACCCGTCCGACTTCTTCGCCGACGACGACACCAGGGAAGGCGGCGCCGACGACCTCCTCGCTCAGGAGGACCCCGAAGAAGAAGCCGAAGAAGACCCCAAGGCCGACCAGAAGAAAAAGACCAGGAAGGGCAGGGACGCCAAGGAGGAAGAGAACGCCGATGATCTCTATGCCGACGGGGAGGAGGAGGAGCCCAAGGCCGCGGGCAAGAAGGGCAAAAAGGCCAAGGCCCAAGACCAGGACGAGGACGAAAATCAGCCCGACAAAGGTGATCCCTCCGACCTCTTCGCCGAAGAAGACCCCCAGGAAGAGCCCAAGGCCAGCGGCAAGAAGGGCACCGCCCCCACCGGCAAGAGCGAGGGCTGGGACGAGGCTGAAGCCAACCAGGGAGACGAGGATGCGTTCGCCCTCTTTGAGCAGGTTATTTATTCGGACGTCAACCGAATAGAAAAGAAGAAGAAACGTGCTTGCCGGGGAGCGGAAGACGAGGGACCCGACTTGGAGGCGGAGGAGGAGGACAGCCGTACCGCCAAACGGGCCAGGGGCAAGGAGCGGCGGGACACCCCCGGTTTTGCTGCCCCCGAAGGCGCCGTGGAACGCGACCAGCGCAACCGGCGGGGCTTTGCCCCGGTTAACCTGAATCCCGATGCCGAGGAGGCGCTGGAGAGCCGTCCCAAGATCCGCCCCCGATCTGGCCGCCGCGACGAAGAGAAAGACGAGGCCAAAGCCAAGCGGGAGCCCCGGGCGGCCACCGAGGAGGAGAAGGAGGAAAAGGCCAATAAAGCCGGCCGCGAGGCCCAGGCCGCCGACCCCAAGGCCGAGGAGAAGAAGCTCAACCTCGACGCTCTGGCCTTCCAGGTCACCGTCGAGGATCTGCGCACCCACATGGGCATCACCCTGGTGCTGGAGGACCATGTCAAGCTGATACGGCGCTGGGAGCAGAAATCGCGCGACAACAGCATCCGCCTGCTGCTAGACGACCCCAAGGCCACCCAGCATCCCTACGCCCTCATCCCCCGGATCACCCAGTTCATCAAGGACGGCCAGTTGGTCCAGGTGAACGTGCTCAACCTGGTGCGCCACTTCTTCCAGCTCTTCCAGAACGTCCCCCAGGTGGTGCAGCTCAAAACCGAGCCCTTCTTCGTCACCGAGGTGCCCACCCTCGAGTGGGCCGTCGTCGCCTGCGAGGCCCTGCCTGACACCCTCAACATGACGGTGCTGGAGCAGCGCACCACCTTCGGGCAGTACATCCAGAAATTCATGAGCAACGAGGGGCTGGTGCGGCGGCGGATGCTGGTCGAGGCCCTCTACGATATCATCGTGCTCAACATGGTCTTCAAGGAGCCCATCCTGCGCAAGACCGTGGACCTGACCGAAACCCGGCGGGGCCGGCAGCAGCAGATGTGCGTCAACTATGGCGCCAAGGGCATCCGGATCAGCAGCATCGGCCGCGACCAGCGCCACCAGCAGATGGGGATGTGCCCCAGTTGGTGAGCCAGGCGCGGCTGGCCGGCTGCACCTGGCGGTCCCTGCTGGCCGGCAGCGCACTGACCTGCGCCATCAGCGCCGGTGACCCGTACGGCAACATGGTGCTGCGCGGTTCCTACCTCAGCCTCGACTTCAGTACCGCTGCGGCCATCTTCCTCTTCTTCGCCTTCACCCTCTTCGTCAACACCGGCCTGGGCCTGATCGACCCCCGCCTGCGCCTGAGTCCCCAGGAGCTAATGGTGGTCTATCTGATGGCCACCATCGCCTGCTCCATCGCCACCATGGGCCTCACCGAGTACCTGCTGCCCATCCTCAGCGGGGCCGTGTACTACGCCTCCCCAGAAAACGAGTGGGCTCTGCTCATCCACCCCTATATCCCCTCTTGGATGGTGCCGCAGGATCTCGAGGCGGTGAAGTACTTCTACGAGGGGGCCCCGCGTGGCTACGGCATTCCCTGGGCGGTTTGGCTGCCCCCCTTGCTGGCCTGGCTGCCCCTGCTGCTGGCAGTTTACTTCGCCATGATCTGCCTGATGGTGATCCTTCGCCGGCAGTGGGTGGAGCGCGAGCGCCTGGCCTTCCCGCTGGTGCAGGCGCCCCTGGCGATGATCGGCGGCCCAGACCATGGCTGGCTCAACCCCTTCTTCCGCTCGCCGCTGACGTGGGCCGGGTTCGCCATCCCCTTCGCCCTCGGCTCGCTGCGGGCCCTGCACAACTACTACAACTTCATCCCCACCGTGCAGCTGGAGACCAGCATCCCCCTCTTCCGCAATACCACCTTTCTCCAGCTCGCCCTCAGCTTCCCCATGCTGGGCTTTTCCTATTTCGTCAACCTTGACATCGCCTTCGCCATCTGGTTTTTCAACATCCTGGCTCGCTTGCAGGAGGGGCTCTTCGGGGTGCTGGGCATCAGTAGCAGCGAGCAGCTCTACTACGCCGGCAGTTTCCCTATCCTCGCCCACCAGGGCATGGGCGCCTTCATCGTGCTGGTGGCCATCGGCCTCTGGGTGGCCCGCCCCCACCTGGCGCAGGTCTGGCGCCGGGCCTGGCAGGGTGCCCCGCAGGTGGACGACAGCGACGAGATCCTCTCCTACCGCACCGCGGTGTTCGGCCTGCTGGGCGCCAACCTGCTCATCGGCGGCTGGCTGTGGCTGGCCGGCATGGCCTGGTGGGTGGCTCCCCTCTACCTGGGAGCCATGTTCCTGCTCTTCACCGCCATCACCCGGGTGGTAGCCGAGGGCGGCATCGCCGCGGCCCGCGCCCCCCTCATCGCCTCGGACTTCGTCTCCTCCAGCCTGGGCTCCTCTGTCCTGGGCCCCCACACCCTCACTGCCCTGGGCTTCACCTACGTGTGGGCCGCGGACATCCGCACCTACATGATGGCCGCCTGCGCCAACGGCCTCAAACTCGCCGAGGAACTGGTCCCCGGCCGGCGGCGGGCCCTCTTCGGGGTCATGGGCCTGGCCGTGCTGCTGAGCATGGTCTCCTCGATCTGGGCGGTGCTACACATGAGTTACGCCTACGGGGGCATAAACCTCAACGGCTGGTTCTTCGGCTCCCAGGGCGGCCCGGTCTATCCCTTCAACTACATCGGCGGCGAGCTGAACAACCCCGACGGCCCGGACTGGATCGGTTGGATTTCCACCTTTGCTGGCGGCGGGGTGATGGGGGGGCTGATGTTGGCCCGGCAGCGTTTCCTGTGGTGGCCCCTGCATCCGCTGGGCTTCGCCGTCAGCACTATCTCCATGACTAACTACATCTCCTTCAGCGTCTTCCTGGCTTGGGCTATCAAGGCTCTCATCCTCAAATACGGCGGGCCCTCCCTCTTCATGCGGGCCCGGCCCTTCTTCCTGGGCCTGATCATCGGCCAGTTCACCTGCGCCGGGGTCTGGCTGGTCATCGACCACTTTACCGGCATGACCGACAACAATATCTACTGGGTATAGTAATTGCTAAGGAATTGATTTTTCGGGGGTAACCGCGAAGATAGTTCGAGGGTATTTAAGGATCTGCTATGCTACACCCCTGACCACCTCATGCACCACCATCAGCGCCTAGTCCGGCGCCGGCTCGCCCATGGGCTCGATCCAGCCCTCTCCGTCGCACACCTCGCAGCGCTCCCCTGCCCAGGCCAGGCACGGCACGCTCAGCCGTGGCCGGCAGGGGCAGTCCAGGCCCTCCGGACGTGCGAGGACGCCTGCCAGGCCGGGTAGACGTGGGACGATGCGCTGGGCGGTGCTGCGGAGGCCCCAGAGCATCGAGGGAGAAGCGAGCCGGGCCATCATGATGAGCGACAATTAGATCTCCTGCCGTGTTGCCTCACTATGACATGTTACCAGGCACAGAAACTGCTGCTGGGGCCTCCTGATCAACTGGTTCTCCAGGATGCTGTAGGCCAAGCTACTACCCCCAAAGATGAGCCTTCGAGCCATGGTTCGAGGCCCCTGTTGGACCCGGCGCGTAGGGCCCGAAGTTGGCCTGGGGGAAAGGTAT
>VGJS01000067.1 GCA_016867395.1 Candidatus Handelsmanbacteria bacterium | reverse complement strand
GATGCAGTTCCAGATGAAGACCCCTGACGGCCAGGTGCAGGCGGTGACAGTGCAGGAAGTCGGCGGCCAGGAGGTGACCATCGACGCCAACCACCCGCTGGCCGGCGAGGTGTTGCACTTTGCCCTCACCGTCGAATCTGTGCGCGCAGCCACATCGGAGGAGATCGACCACGGCCACGTCCACGGGGCGCACGGCCACCACCACTGAGCGCCAGCCATGCCGCCGCACCTGTCGCCCTCGCAGTTCCACCGCCATCTGCTGGCGCAAACCGTCCCCCGGCTGCGCTACGAGGGAGGCGAGGTGGGGGCCTGGCAGCGCCGGCTACGCGCCCGCCTGCGCAAGCTGATCGGGGAGTGGCCGACCCGCCGCACCCACCTGCGTCCCCGCCGGCTCTGGCTCCGGCGACACCCCCTGGGCACCATCGAGAAGGTGGTCTTCACCGCCGAGTCGCACTGCGAGGTGCCGGCGTACGTGGGCCTGCCCGCCTGGGTGGAGCCTCCCTACCCCTTCATGATCTGCCTGCAGGGCCACTCGACCGGCATGCACGTCTCCATCGGGGTGGAGCGCGAGGACGAGACCAAGCCCTATAAGGCAGAAGGGGACCGCGACTTCGCCCTGGGCTGCATGCGGCGGGGGATCGCCGCCCTGTGCATCGAGCAGCGCTCCCTGGGCGAGCGGTGCGAGCAGCACCAGCAGGCCCTCTCCCCCCACGGCTGCCACGACGCCACTATGCAGGCCCTGATGCTGGGCCGCACCCTGATTGGGGAGCGGGTGTACGACGTGGACCGCGGGATCGACTACCTGGTCGCCCGGGGGGACGCGGACCTGAAGCGCATCGGGGTGATGGGCAACTCGGGCGGGGGCACCACCAGCCTCTTCGCCGCCGCGCTCTTGCCGCGCCTTTCCTTTGCCATGCCCTCCTGTTATTTCTGCACCTTCGCCGACTCGCTGATGTCCATCTACCACTGCGCCGACAACTACATCCCCGGTCTGTTGCAGTGGGCGGAGATGGCCGACCTCATGGGACTCTTTGCCCCCAAACCTGTAGTGCTGGTCTCCGGGGCCGAGGACAGCATCTTTCCCCTCCAGGGCGCCCGCAAGGCGTATCGGCAGCTGCGGCGCATCTACCGGGCCGCCGGGGCCCCAGAGCGCTGCCACCATGTGGTGGGCCAGGGCGGCCACCGCTTCTACGCCGAGGACGCCTGGCCGGTGATGCTGAGGGAATTGGGCCGTCTGGGATCTTGAAAAACTAACCCATGAAAGAACGGGCGCCATGAGTCATCCACCGACGACCCACGTCTACAAAACCGCCGGCAACTGCCAGATCAAGGCCGACGTTTACCGGCCTGCCGCCGCCGGCCCCACCCCGGTCCTGGTTTACATCCACGGCGGCTGCCTGATGTACGGCGCCCGCCAGTCCATCAACCCGCGGCAGTTGGAGCTGTACCTGGGGGCCGGGTACGCGGTGGTCTCCATCGACTACCGCCTGGCCCCGGAGACCAAGCTGCCGGCCATCATCGAGGACCTGCGGGACGCCTTCCGCTGGATCAGCGAACAGGGGCCGGCCCTCTTCGGCGCGGACCCGGCGCGTTTAGGTGTGGTGGGGCATTCGGCGGGGGGGTACCTGACCTTGATGGCTGGCTTTGCGGTAGAGCCCCGGCCCAAAGCCTTGATCCCGGTGTACGGGTACGGGGACATCATCGGGGATTGGTACAGCAAACCGGACCCCTTCTACTGCCAGCAGCCGGCCGTCACCCTGGAGGAATCGGAATGGCATCGCGGCGGCCCCGAGACCTCCGAGCTGTACGAGGGTCGGGGCAAGGGCGGGCTGTACCTCTACTGCCGGCAGCATGGCCAATGGCCCCTGGCCGTGGGTGGGGTCGATCCCGCCAGAGATCCCGCCTTCTTCGCCCCCTACAACCCGGTGCAGAATGTCTTTCCCGGGTATCCTCCCACCCTGCTCCTGCACGGGGACCAGGACACCGACGTGCCACACGCGCAGTCGGTGCAGATGGCCGGTGAACTGGCCCAGCACGGGGTGAAACACGAGCTGATTACCATCAAAGGGGGCGGGCACGGCTTCGACGGCAAGATGGACGATCCGGTGGTCAAGGACACCTTGGTGCGGGTGCTGGCTTTCCTGAGTGAGCACCTCGGCATGCGAGGATAAGGACGAGCAAAGGCCGATGATCATCACCAGCGAATATGTAGATATCCCGGCCGAAGACAGCCCGATGCGCCTGTTCGTGGCGGCGCCCAAGCAGGCAGGCCGCTATCCGGGCATCGTGTTTTACTCCGACATCTTCCAGCTCACCGGCCCCATGCTGCGGTCCTGCGCCCGCCTGGCCGGGTACGGCTATGTGGTGGCGGCCCCGGAGATTTACCACCGCCGCGAGCCAGCTGGCGCCCTAATCCCCTTCGACGATGAGGGCCGCACCCGGGGCCTGGAGGACGCGGCCCAGACCCCGGTGGCCCACTTCGACTCCGACTGCCGCGCCACCCTGGGGTACCTGGCGGCCCACCCGCTGGTGGCGCCCGGAAAACTGGGGGCCGCCGGTTTCTGCCTGGGCGGGCATCTCTCCTTCCGCGCTGGGCTGCAACCCCAGGTGCGGGCCACGGTCTGTTTTTACGGGACCGGCATCCACAACGGCAAACTCGGCAAAGACGCCGATGCCGGCTCCCTGCAACAGGCCGGGCAGATCAAAGGGGAATTGCTGTTGGTCTGGGGCACCCGCGACCCCCACATCCCGGCCGAGGGCCGGGCTCGCATCGCCGCGGAACTGGGAAAGGCCGGGGTGATCTTCTCGCAACTGCTCTGCGACGCCGAACACGCCTTCATGCGCGACGAGGGCCCGCGCTACGAGCCCCAGGCTACGGACCAGGCTTTTGGAGAGATGGTGAATTTTTTCCAGCGCATATTTGCCTGACGAGGAGAAAATGGTCGAACACGAACGCTATCTATTCGACCTGCGCGGGTACCTAGTGGTGGAGAACGCCCTCAGCCCCGAGGAAGTGAAGGCAGCCAACGCCGCCCTCGACCAGCACTGGGACCAGGTCAAACCCCGGGCCCGCGAGTACTCGTTGTCGGGCGGTTCGGAGAACCTGCGGGGGGAGAAGGGCCGGCTGGAGGCCGGCTTCAATTTGTTACACCTGTCCAAGCCCTGGTGCGAGCCCTTCCGCCAGATGCTGGCCCATCCCCGCATCGTCCCGTACCTGCACGAACTGATCGGCAAGGGCTTCCGCTTAGACCACGGCCCCGGTCTCATCGCCATGGAGGAGGGCTGCGAGGGCCATGTGTTGCACGGGGGCGGCGAGCCGTACGATCCTTCGCAGTTCTACGTGCACAAGAACGGCCGCATGCACAACGGCCTGACCGTGGTCTCGTGGCAGTTGACCGAGGTGCGCCCTGGCGACGGGGGCTTCTGCTGTATACCAGGGAGCCACAAAGCCAATATACCTTGTCCGCAGGAGATCAAGCGCTGGGAGGTGCAGCGCGACTGCGTGGTGCAGGTGGCGGCCCCGGCCGGCGCGGCAGTGATCTTCACCGAGGCCCTCACCCACGGCACCCTGCCCTGGCGGGGGCAGGGGCAGCGCCGTTCCATCCTCTACAAGATGTCGCCCGGCTTTCTGGCCTGGGGCGGGGCGCCCGTCTTTGCCCAGGAATTCCTCGACCAGCTTACCCCGGATCAGCGGGCCGTGCTGACCCCGCCGTACCGGCCCAACCGGCCGGTGGTGGGCCAGAGCTGAGAGAGGAGAGGGATCGTGCCCAGAATCCTGGTCGCCGAGTGCAAGCAGGAGGTCTCCTCCTTCAACCCGGTCCCCAGCCAGTACGCGGATTTCGCCGTGCTGCGCGGGGAGGGGTTGCTGGCGTACCATCGCCGGGTGGCCGACGAGATGGGCGGGGCGCTGAGCGTTTTCGACCAGAGCCCCGGAGTGGAAGTGGTGCCCACCTTCAGCGCCCGGGCCATCACCTCCGGCGGCACCCTGGCGGCCTCCTCCTGGCAGCGCCTGGTGCGCGAATGGGGCGAGGCAATGAGCGCGGTGCCGGCCTGCGAGGGGGTGTACCTCTCGCTACACGGGGCCATGTGCGCCGAGGAGGAGGATGATCCCGAGGGATTCTTGTTGGAGGAGGCCCGCCGCATCCTAGGCGAGGAGGTGCCCATGGTCATCTCCCTCGACCTGCACGGCATCCTTACCGACCGCATGCTGCGCCACAGCGACGCCGTGGTGGTGTATCACACCTATCCGCACGTGGATTTCTACCCCACCGGGCAGCGGGCAGGCCGGCTGCTCCTGCGCCTGATGGCAGGCCAGGCGGCGCCCGTGACGGCCAAGGTCGAGGTGCCGGTGCTGGCGCGCGGCGACGAGCTGATCACCCAGACCGGCAGGATCCGCCACGTCATCGCGGCGGCCCAGGCTGTCGAGAGGGAAACCTGGGGCCTGTCGGCGGGGATGTTCTGGGGCAACCCTTTCACCGACGTGCGGGAGTTGCGTTCCAACAGCCTGGTGGTGGCCGACAACGACGAGGAACGCGCAAGGACTGAAGCCCTCAGCCTGGCGGACCTGTTCTGGCAGCACCACGAAAGGATGCGGGTGCCCCTGACCAGTTTGGAAGAGGCGGCGCGCCGCGCCTCCGAGCACCATGCCAGCGGCCAGGGCGGCACGGTGGTGCTGGTAGATGCCGCCGACGCCACCAGTTCGGGCGCGTCCGGGGACAGCAACGCCATCGTGCGGGCGCTGCTAGCAGCGGGGTACCAGGGCACGGTGCTGGCCCCGGTGGTGGATGCCCCGGCTGTGCAGGCGGCCTTTGGGGCCGGCGTGGGGAAGACCCTGCGGGTTTCCGTGGGCGGGGCGCTGGACCAACGCCGCTTTGCCCCGCTGGAGCTGGAGGCGCGGGTGCATCTGCTCTCCGAGGGGCTCTTCCGCAGCGAGACTACCTGCTCGCTGTGGAACGCCGGCCCCACGGCCGTGCTCCAGGCCGGCGTGCTCACCCTAGTAGTCACCAGCCGGCCGGTGAGCCTGTACGACCGGGCCCTTTTCTGGGCCCACGGCCAGGACCCGCGGCACTTTGGTGCGGTGGTGGTCAAGTCGCCCCACTGCGAGCCGCAGATGTTCAAAGAGTGGGCAGCCCCGTACATCGACGTGGACGCCCCGGGGGCTACCAGCGCCGATCTGAAGAGCCTGGGCCACACCCAGTGCCCGCGGCCGATCTGGCCCCTCGATGAAGGGGTCGGGTTCAGACCTTTCGTCAAGATTTTTCGGCGAAACAAACGGTGTTAACCAGGAAGATGCGTGGATGAAAAAGGTGCTGCTGCTGATCAACCCCGGCGTTGGGGTGTTCGAGGATTTTGCCGCGATGTTCACCAAACTGCTGGAGCACTCGGGCCAGTTCCAGTTGGAGGTGAGTGCGGACCGCGCCCGGCTGGAGAACCTGTCCGGCTTCGACGCGGTGGCTCTGTACATTGGCGGTGGGGAGGTGACCCCGGCCCAGGAAAAGGGGATCACCGGGTATGTGCGCCAGGGAGGCGGCCTTTTGGGGGTGCACGGGGCCAATGCCGGCCTGGTCAAGTACCGGGAGTACACCGAGATGATCGGCTCGGAGTTCATCGGCCACGACCCCCCAGCGCTCTTCGACGTCGAGACCGCCGCCGGCTTCGACGCTGAACTGCCGCGCTTGAGCAAGAGCTTCAGAATCTCCGACGAATGCTATAACCTGAAAATTCACACCGAGGCGCCGCTGCGGTACTTTCAGCACGGGCAGTGGCGCCTCGACCGCAAGCCGCTGGGATATCTGCGCGACTACGGCCAGGGCAAGGTGTGCTACACTGCCCTGGGCCACGACAAGCGGGCCTTTGGCAATCCCGATTTCCAGGATCAGTTGATCAAGGGGCTGCGCTACGTGTGCGGGATGAAGGACGAGGGGGCCATCCGCATCGGTCTGGTGGGGTACGGCCCGCTCTTTAACATGGGCAAGCACCACAGCGAGCAGATCGCCAAAACCCACGGTTTTTCGCTGGCGGCGGTTTGCGACAAGGACCCGTGCCGGCTGGAGGCTGCCCGGCAGGAGCAGGGCGAGCACCTCGCCATCTTCAGCGACAGCAATGAGTTGATCAAGAGCGGCCTCATCGACCTGGCCATCGTCATCGTGCCGCACGCGTACCACGCCCCGGTGGCCCGGCCCTTTTTGGAGGCGGGCATCCACGTCATCACCGAGAAGCCTTTCACCGTGCATGTGTCCGAGGCCGAGGAACTCATCGCCCTGGCCCAGAAGCAGGGGGTGATGGTCTCGGTGTACCACAACCGCCACTGGGACCCCGACATCGTCTCCCTGCGCCGTATCGTCGAGTCCGGCGTCCTGGGCGACTTGTACTCCATTGAGTGCAACATGGTGGGGTACGGGTATCCGGGCCAGGCGTGGCGTTCGCAGAAGGAGATCTCCGGCGGGATGCTCTACGACATGGGGGCGCACCAGTTCGAGAAGATCCTGCAACTGGTGCCGCAAAAGGACGGGCGAGGGAACCGCATCAACAAGAAGGCCACCTTGTACGGCAACTTCCTCAAGCGGGTGTGGCACAGCGTCTCCAACGAGGACTTCTGCCGTGCCTACGTGCGCTTCGACTCCGGGTTGGAGGCGCAACTGCTCCAGTCCAATATCCACGCCTCCCCGCGCCCGCTGTGGACGGTGCAGGGGACCAAGGGCTCGGCGGTGATGGAGGGCTGGGACGGGTCGGCGACTGTCTCGGTGCCCGGCGAGGACGGCCGCGTCACCACCACCCAGGTGCCCTCCATGCAGGTGCCCAGCGTCCAGGCCAAGGACCGGTGGGGGGGATATTACAAGAACGTGGCGGACCACCTTTTGGCCGGCCTGCCCCTGATCATCTCCGGGGAGTGGGCCAAGGGTCCGATCCAGCTCATCGAGGGCTGCGAGATTGCGGCGCGGGAGAGTAGGCTGGTGGAGATCGAGTTGGGGTATTGAGCTTACCCCACCACCGGCCTTCTCCCCCCCTGGAGTATGGACGCGAGAGCGGTGTAGAGGAGGCCGGCGAGGAAGAGGAGGAGGAAGGGCATACCGGCGTAGAGGCCGATGGTCCAGGGGCGGTGGATCATCCAGGCGAAGTAGGCGGCCATGGCCAGTTCGGCCTGGACCAGCAAGGTGGCACGGCTGCCGTAGTGCCGGGCCCGAGTTTGTGCCCCGGTGATTACCCCGTATTTGGGGGTGCGCAGGAAGGGGCTGGTGTGCCCCACCAGCCCATCTAGCACCGCCCGGGTATTGTTGACGCAAAGCCCCATGCCCTCCGCCATCAGCAGGGGCAGGTACTTGATCTGCCTCTTCCAGTCCGGATATAGTTCGCGCTGGGCCACCAGGTAGAAGCCGGAGATGGCCAGGGTGGCTAGGGAGAAGAGGGGCAGGTCGATGATCAAGAGCCGCTCCCAGCCCAGCTTGGCCCGCAGCCCCAGCACCGGTCCCATCAAGAGGGCCATCGGCAGCATCAGCAGGTAGGAGCTGTGGCCGGTCAGGTGAAAGGTGGCTTCGATCTTGACCTTGAGGGGCTGGTGGCTGTGCTAGACGCGGGGCAGGATCTTGCGGCCCGTCTGCACCGTCCCCTTGGTCTAGCGGTGTTGCTGGGACTTGAAGGCGTTCATCTCCACCGGCAGTTCGCCGGGAACCTCCACCTGGGGCAGGAAGAGGAAGCGCTAGCCCTGCAATTGGGCCCGGTAGCTCAGATCCAGGTCCTCGGTGAGGGTGTCGTGCTACCAGCCGCCGGCCTGGCGGATGGCCGCTTTACGCCAGATGCCGGCGGTGCCGTTGAAGTTGAAGAAGCGGCCCGAGCGGTTGCGGGCGGTGTGCTCGACGACGAAGTGGGCTTCGAGGAAGATGGACTAGATGCGGGTCAAAAGCGAGTAGGGCCGGTTGAGGTGGCCCCAGCGCAGCTGCACCATGCCGATCTTAGGATCGGTGAACTGGTGGATGGCCTCCTTGAGCACATGGGGGGGCAGAAGTCGGCGTCGAAGAGGAGGATGAAGTCCCCCCGCGGCTAAGCCCGCTTCGAGGGCGCCGGCCCTTAAAAGCTCGGCGGTCGGTGCGGTGGTGGTAGGTGATGTCCACCCCCTGCCCCTGCCAGCCGGCCACGGCGTCCCTGGCAATCTGGATGGTCTGGTCGGTGGAGTCGTCACGGGCCTGGACTTGGAGGCGGTCCCGGAAATAGTCGAGCCGGCAGACCGCGTCGATAAGGCGGCCAGCCGCGTGCAGCGTATTATAACGGGGCAACTGCACGGTGACCCTGGGCAATTCGGCAAACGGGGCCGGTCGGGCAGGGGGCTGGTGGCGGAAGAAGAGCCGCAGCATCAGCCAGCGGTGGAAGCCGTACACCCCCAGCACCAGCACGATCCCGCAGTACGCGGCCAGCACCCAGATCTGCCAGGTGGTCATGTTTAGGATTGTGCGGCGTCTAGGTCTTCGCTGTGCGCCTGCACCAGGGCCAGAGCCTCGGCCAGATCGCGGCGGGCCACGGTGACCGGGTGCGGGGCCAGGAACCCCATGCCGGTGATGGAGGCCGCCTGCTCGTTGTGCCGGAAAGCGGCGATGCCGGCCTGCTCTAGCAGGCCCAGCACCAGGTCGGCCTCGATCAGGCTGCCGCTGAACACCACTGCCAGGCCATCTGCGTCGGTCATCGTCCCGCCTTCCGCTTCAAGCTGCCGGCACGGATCTCAGGCTTCATTGATCCCGTGGCATTTCTTGTATTTCTTGCCGCTGCCGCAAGGGCAGGGGTCGTTGCGGCCCACCTTGGGGCCTACGCGGATGGGCTCGCGCTGGGCGGGCGGGGCCTCGGACGTCCCGCCGCCATAGGCGGAGAGCCGGCGCCGGTCCGGGGGCACGGGCTGGCCCGGCACGTAGTTTTCGGGTGTGGGGCCAGGGGGAGCCGGCGCTGGCCCGGCTTCCGGGCTGGGGCCAAAGCCCATGTTAGTGGCCTCGGTGTGGATGAGGCGGTGCCGGCGCGGCGGTCCCAAGCGCTGGGCGGGCAGGGCCTGGCGGCCCGGCTCGGCGGCCAGGCGCAGGCGGAAGAGGTTGCGCAGCGTCTCCTGCTGGACGCGCTCGATCAGGCTCTCGAAGAGGTCGTAGGCCCCCTTCTTGTACTCGATGAGGGGATTCTTGCCGCCCACCCCCACAAAACCGATGCCCTCCTTGAGTTCGTCCATCTCGTAGAGGTGTTCCTGCCAGCAGGTGTCGATGGTGTGTAGCAGGATGGCCTTCTCGATCTGGCGGAAGGTCTCCTCCCCCACGATTTCCACCCGGTGGCGGTAGGATTCGGTCACCACCTGTAGCAGGCGCTGGCGCAGTTCTTCGGCGGTGAGGGTCTCTCGCTCCTCCACCGTGACCGGCAGGCCGATGAAGAGGGTGCTGCCCAGCTGGGTCTGCAACTCCTCCCAGAGCCAGGTCGAGGGAGGGTTCTGTTCATCGATGTGGGTGGCCAGCAGGCTGTCGAGGCACTCGGCGATCAGCTCCTCGACCTGGTCGCGCACCGTGTCGCGCTCCAGCACGTCGCGGCGGCGGTTGTAGATCACCTGGCGCTGCTGGTTCATCACGTCGTCGTACTCGAGCAGGTGCTTGCGCATCTCGAAGTTGCGCGCCTCCACCTTTTTCTGGGCCCGCTCGATGGAGCGGGTGACCATCGGGTGCTCGATGACCTCGCCCTCCTCGGCGCCAAGGCGGTCCATGATGGAGGCGATGCGCTCGGAGCCGAAGAGGCGCATCAGGTCGTCTTCCAGGGAGAGGAAAAAGCGGGAGGACCCCGGATCGCCCTGGCGGCCGGCGCGGCCGCGCAACTGGCGGTCGATGCGGCGGGCCTCGTGGCGCTCGGTGCCGATCACCTGCAACCCCGCCGGCTCCTCGCCGAGGGTTTGGCGCAGGGATTTGCCCGAGGGCAGGCGCTCGTCGAGGGTGAGCTGGGAAATGACGATCTGGCGGTCGATGTGTACTACCTCGGGGCTGAGTTTGATGTCGGTGCCGCGGCCGGCCATGTTGGTGGCGATGGTCACCGCCCCGAGTTGGCCGGCCTGGGCGACGATCTGGGCCTCGCGTTCGTGGTAGCGGGCGTTCAGCAGTTGGTGCTTGATGCCCCGGCTGGTCAGCAGGCGGCTGAGCAGCTCGGAGGTTTCCACCGAGATGGTGCCCACCAGCACTGGTAGGCCCAGGCCGTGCAGGCGGGCGATCTCCTCGATGATGGCGTTGTACTTCTCCTTCTTGGTGCGGAAGATCTGGTCGTCCTGGTCGAGGCGGCGCACCGGCCGGTTGGTGGGCACCACCACCACGTCGAGCTTGTAGATCGCGTACAGCTCGTGGGCCTCGGTCTCGGCGGTGCCGGTCATGCCGGCCAGCTTGCGGTACATGCGGAAGAGGTTCTGGAGGGTGATGGTGGCGATGGTCTGGGTCTCCTGCTCGACCTTTACCCCCTCTTTGGCCTCCAGGGCCTGGTGCAGCCCGTCGGAGAAGCGCCGGCCCGGCTGGGGCCGGCCGGTGGATTCATCGATGATGACCACCTTTTGGTCATCGGTGACCATGTACTGCACGTCCTTCTCGAAGAGCGTGTAGGCTTTCATCAACTGGTTGATGTTGTGCACCGCCTCGCTTTTAAGAGCGTGCTCGCGGTACGCCTCCTCCTCATTCTGTCGGCGCTCCTCCTCGCCCAGCGCGGCGTCGCGCCGGATCTGGTCGACCTGGAGGCTTAGGTCGGGCAGGATGAAGAGGCTCTGCTCGTCGGGGGAGAGCAGGTCGCGGCCCTTGTCGGTCAGGTCGATGGTGTTGTGGCGCTCGTCCACGGCGAAGTAGAGGGACTCGTCGATCTCTTGGAGGCGCTTGTCGCGCATGTAGTCGGACTCGACCCGTGAGATCAGGCGCTTGACCCCCTCCTCCTGCATGATCTTCATCAGCCGGCGGTTCTTAGGGCTGCCGCGGGAGACCTTAAGCAGCTCGATCCCGATCTCGTATTCGTCGCCCCCCTCCTGGCGCTTCTTCTCGGCCTCGGCCACGAGCTTGTTGGCCAGGGAGGTCTGGGCCCGCAGCAGCTTCTCGACCAGGGGGCGCAGCTCCAGGTAGCGGTTGGTGGACTCGGGCACCGGCCCGGAGATGATCAGCGGGGTGCGGGCGTCGTCGATCAGGTTGCTGTCGGCCTCGTCGACGATGGCGTAGTTGAAGCCCCGCTGCATGATGTCCCCGCGGCGGGTGGCCATGTTGTCGTAGAGGTAGTCGAAACCCACCTGGTCCTTGGTGGCGTAGACCACGTCCGCGGCGTACGCCTCCTTGTGGGTGGCGTCCTTCCAGACGAACTCCTGGGGCGCCCCCTCGGGGACCGGCAACAGGTAGGCCTCGGCTCCGCCAGTCTGGCGGGCGTCCTGGATGATCCCCACCGAGAGGCCCAGCAGGTTGTAGACCGGACCCATCCACATGCCGTCGCGCTTGGCCAGGTAATTGTTGTGGGTGATCAGGTGGACCCCGTAGCCGGGCAGGGCGTTGAGGTAGAGGGGCATGGTAGCCACCAGGGTCTTGCCCTCGCCGGTGGCCATCTCGGCGATCTTGCCCTGGTGCAGGACCAGGGCGCCGAAGCACTGCACCTCGTAGGGGACCATGTCCCAGGTGACGGGGCTGCCCAACGCCCCCCAGGAGCGGCCCACGAGGTGGCGGCAGGCGGCCTTGACCAGGCCGATGGCCCGGGGAGCGAGTTCGTCGAGGGTAGACCCTTCGAGGCGGCGGATCTCCCGGTCCAGCTCGTCGAGTTCATCGTTGAGGCGCAGGCGTTCCTCGGCCTTCAGGTCGCCGCTCAGCTCTTTCTCCAGCTGGCGCACCCGGGCGGCGGGCACGCCGGTGCGCTCGGCCAGCACGGCGCGGAACTCGCGGGTTTTGGCCTGGAACTCTTCGGGGGAGAAGGAGGAGTACTCCTCGACGTGGCGGTTGATCGCCTCCAGCGCCGGGGCGGCGGCCTTGAACTGGCGCTCCGCCTGGGAGCCGAAGAGTTTCCTAAGCAAGGAGAACATGGTTTGTCCTCTGTGTCGGTTGGCTTTCAGTGTGCTGCGGGCATGGGGCGCCCGTGGTTTATAGCGGCAGGCCGCGCTGGCGGGCGACGGCGTCGAGGACGCCGTTGACGAAGACGTAGGACTTGGCCCCGCTGTAGGTCTTGGCTAGCTCGATGGCCTCGTCCATGGCCACGCGCGCCGGGGTGCCGCAGTGGAGCATCTCGGCCAGGGCCAGGCGCAGGATGATGCCGTCGATGCGGGCGATGCGGTCCTGGCGCCAGTGGCTGGCCGCCCCGTCCACGAGCTGGTCCAACTCATCCCCATGCCTGCCGACGGTGCCCACCAGTTGGGCGGCGAATTCACAGGTGGGGGCGGAAAGTCCGGCCTGGCCGCCCAACTCGCCCAGGGCGCGCTCCCCGTCGCCCGGCGAGCTCGCCTCCCAGTACAGGGCCTGAAGGGCCAGTTGCCTGGCCCCGTGCCGGTTGTCGGGCAGGGCCGGGTCCGGTAGTTCGGCCAGCTCGGGAGTTTCCCCTTCGGTCACTTGAGGCCGGCCATCAGATCGGCCATCTCGATGGCATTGAGGGCCGCGTCCCAGCCCCGGTTGCCGGAGCGGGCCCCGGCCCGCTCGATGGCCTGCTCCAGGTCGTCGGTGGTCACCACCCCGAAGGTCACCGGGATACCGCTGTCCAGTCCCACCCGGGCGATGCCTGTGGCCGCCTCGCCGGCCACATAGTCGAAGTGGGGAGTATTGCTGCGGATGATGGCCCCCAGGCAGATGACCACATCGAAGCGGCGGGTGGCCGCCAGCTTCTGGGCGAGGATGGGCAGCTCGAAGGAGCCGGGTACCCAGGCCACCTCGATGTCTTTGTCCTCCACTCCGTGGCGGCGCAGGCAGTCGAGGGCCCCGTCGAGGAGCCGGGCGGTGATCAGGCTGTTGAAGCGGGCCACGGCGACGCCGAACCTGCGGCCCCGGGCGTCGAGTTTGCCTTCGTGTACTTTGGGCATCTCAGTTCTCTCCTCCGGCAGGCGACGGGTGTTCCTCGCGCAGCAGGGTTTGGTGGCCCATCCGGTCGCGCTTGGTGCGCAGGTAGCGGATGTTGTGGGGGTTGGGCGAGGCGGCGATGGGCACCTCTTCCACCACGGTGATCCCGTAGCCTTCGAGCCCCACCCGTTTCTTGGGGTTGTTGGTCAGAAAGCGCACCCGGCGCAGCCCCAGGTCGAAGAGCACCTGGGCGCCGATGCCGTAGTCGCGCGCGTCCATGGGCAGGCCCAGGGCGTGGTTGGCCTCGATGGTGTCCAGGCCCTGGTCGCGCTGCAACTGGTAGGCTTTGAGCTTGTGGAAGATGCCGATGCCGCGGCCCTCGTGGTGCTGGATGTAGACGATCACCCCCCGTCCCTCGGCGGCGATCATCGCGAAGGAGCGGTGGAGCTGCTCGCCGCAGTCGCACAGGAAGGAGCCCAGGGCGTCGCCGGTAAGGCAGCCCGAGTGCATGCGCACCAGGGTGGCCCGCTCGCCGTCCAGCTCGCCCAGGACCAGTGCCAGGTAGGGGTTGTTGTCCACCAGGCTGCGGTAGGCGTACACCGTGAACTCCCCGTACTGGGTGGGCAGGGGGGCGCGGGCTTCGAGGGCGATCAGCTTCTCAGTGCGCCGGCGGTGGGCGATCAGATCCTTGATGGTGGCGATCTTGAAGCCGTGGCGCCGGGCAAAGTCCAACAGATAGGGGGTGGAGGCCACCTCGCCGCCCTCGTCGAGGATGGAGGTGATGAGGGCCACGGGCTGGAAGCCGGCCAAATGGGCCAGGTCCACGGCGGCCTCGGTGTGGCCGGCCCGCCGCAGCACCCCGCCGGGCTGGGCCTGGAGAGGGGTGAGGTGGCCGGGCTGGACAAAGTCCGACGGCCGGCTGTGCGGGTCGGCCAGCTTGCGGATGGTCAGGGCCCGGTCGTGGGCCGAGATCCCCGAGCCGCTGGCCAGGGCGGCGTTGACGCTTACCACCACCGCGGCGCCCCGGCCCTGGCCGCCGGGCACCATCAGCCGCAGTCCCAGGTGGTCGAGGCGCTCCTTGCCAGCGGCCACGTGCAGGGAGGAGCCGGTGTGGCGGACCATGAAGTTGAGGGCCTCGGAACTGACCAGCTCGGCGGCCATCATCAGCTCGCCCTCGCCCACCACCTCGGCCCCGTCCACGTCGAGGGCGCGCTCGTCCACCAGCACTACCATGCGGCCCTGCTGCAGGTCGGCGAGGATCTCTTCTATCGTGTTGAAGTCTGACATAGAACTCAAAAGGCGGGTCTAGACCCGCCCACTCAATACCCCATGTCGCGCAGTTTGTCCAGCGTCAGGCCCGTGATTCCGGCCGGCGAGGCGCCCGCCCGCACCAGGCGCTCCACGTACCGGGCGATGAGGTCCACCTCGAGGTTGACCGCGTCGCCCCGCCGGCTGCCGTTGAGCGCAGTATGATTGAATGTATAGGGTATGATGGCAACGGTAAAGGCCCGCTCCTCCACCTGGGCCACGGTCAGGCTGATGCCGTCGATGGCCACCGAGCCCTTAAAGGCGAGGTAGGGGAGCAGTTCGGGGGGGGGTTCAACGCCCAGCAGCCACTGGCGGTTCCGTTCTTCCAGGCGGCTGATGCGGCCAACCCCGTCCACGTGGCCCAGCACCAGGTGCCCGCCCAGCCGGTCCTGAAGGCGCAGCGATCTTTCGAGGTTTACCGGGTCGCCGGGCCGTAGCGATCCCAGGGTGGAGCGCTTCAGGGTCTCTTCCACCGACTCGACGGCGAAGTAGTCGGCCCCCACCTCGACCGCGGTCTGGCAGGCCCCGTTGAGGTTGATGCTGTCGCCCAGCCGGGTGCCCTCCAGCACCAGCCGGGCGCTGACCTCAAGGCGCTGGAAGGCGCCTTGCCGCTGCACGCGTTGCACCGTGCCCACCTCCTCGATCAGGCCGGTGAACACGGGTACCCCACATCGGCCGTGTAGAGCAGATCCGGGCCCAGGCGGCGCATGACCACCTGTTCCAGGCGCAGGGCCTCGTCCAGCCGGCGCACGCCCAGCTCGCCGATGGCGGCGACGCCCGCGCCGACCAGCAGCGGGGCCACTAAGAGGCGCACCTGGTCCACGGCCCGGGCGGCCAGGGCTGCGGCGGCCAACTGCCCGCCCCCCTCTAGCAGCACGCTGGTGATCCCCTCGCTGCCGGCCCGCGCCAGCACCTGGCCCAGGTTGAGGTGCCCCTGCCTGGCGGGAAAGGCCCATACCTCCACCCCCCGGTCCTCGAAGGCGCGCTGCTTTTTGGCCGGGGCGGCGTCGGCGGTGATCAGCACCGCGCCGGGCCGCCCAAAGACCTGCGCGGTAGGGGAGACCCGCAGCCGGCCGTCCACCACCAGGGGCCGGGGCGAGCGACCCCGCACCAGGCGCACGTCGAGGCGGGGGTTGTCGGCGATCACTGTGCCGGCCCCCACCATTACCGCGTCGGTCCAACTGCGCCAGCGGTGGACCAGGGCGCGGGCCTGCTCGCCGCTGATCCAGCGGGTGTCGCCCCCGGCAGTGGCGATGCGGCCGTCGAGGCTCTGGGCCAGCTTTAGGATCACCAGGGGCCGGCCGGTGCGGCGGTGTTTGAGGTACGCGGCATTCTGGCGCTCGGCTTCCTCGCGGCCCAGGCCCACCTCCACCTGGATGCCGGCGGCCCGCAGCCGGGCGATGCCTTTGCCCTGCACCCGGGAATCTGGGTCTTCAAGCGCGCAGACCACGCGGCGGATGCCGGCGTCCAGCACCGCCTCGGTGCAGGGAGGGGTGCGGCCTTGGTGGGCGCAGGGCTCCAGGGTCACGTACAGGGTGGCGCCCCGGCTCTGGGGGCCGGCGTTGGCAAAGGCGCGGACCTCGGCGTGGGGGCCGCCTAGTTGCAGATGGGCTCCTTCGCCCACCACCCGGCCCCGGCGCACCACCACCGCCCCCACCAGGGGGTTGGGGCTGACCTTGCCGCGCCCCTTCAGCGCCAGGTGCAGGGCCCGGCGCATGTGGGCCTGATCGGCGTCCATGAGGTTATTTCCTTACCTCGACCACCAACTGCACCACCGCCACGTTTTCGTGGCGGTCCCAGGCCTGCACGGCGATGACGTGCTCGCCGGGGGCCAGGCCCTCCACCAGGAAACGGGCGGTTTCCTCCCGGCTGTCGAAGAGCCCGTCCGCGGCTGCCAATTGGCGGGCCTGATCGCCGTAATCGACCGTGTACTGGGCCCGCTGGAGGGGGCTGATGTGATCGCGGCAGCGCAGCAACAGGCGCAGGGGCTCGCGCCCTTCCACCTCCAGAGTCAGTTCGGGGGGGGAGTTGTCGATGAGGAAAGGCGCGCTGAGGCGCTCGGTTTCCAGGGCCTGGCCAGGCGGGTTGTCTGGGGCGTCACTGGCCACCAGCCGCAATTGGGTCAGGCCCTCCGGCATGGTCTCGGTGTCCCAGATGAAGGAAGTCTGCTCCAACCCCTCCTCGCCCTTTTTCCAACCCTGCTGGTTCTCGCCCTTGATAAAGAGGGTGAAACTGAGTTTGTCGCCGTTGGCGTCCTGGGCCTGCCAGCGCAGCAGGCGCAGGCTCTTGCGCTGGGGCAGGCGGCGGCCGCGCAGGGGCGGGCCCTGGTCCTGGCCCTCGCCCTGGCCGGGGGGCTGGTAGGTCTGGACCTCGAAGGATGTGATCTCCGGGCCCAGGTTAGCTGGCAGGGCGGCGATCTCCACCCCGCGTAGCACCGGGGTCCGGCCCCCAGAGCCCCGCAGCAGGGCGCGGTACTGGAGGAAGCGGGCCGGTGGGCTGGCGACGGGGTTGCCGCTTTGCGCCAGTTCGGCTGACCAGGGACTCCAGGTGGGATCGGGCTCCGCGCTGTTGCCCGAGCGGGTCTGGAAGGCGAGGCGCGACCCCTTTGGCAACTCGGCCCGCCAGCGGAGGCTGCCCCAGCGTGCCTGCACGCCAAAGTCCTCGGCCGCCGACTCGAAGCGGCCCTCCTCGGCGGGGTCGTCGCCCAGGCGGTGGATGGTCCCGGCCTGGGCCGCGCCCAGGTACAGGGCCCCCGAGGGCAGGCGGGCCAGGCTGCTGGGGGCGAAGTCCTCGAAGCGGGCCAGCAGGGAGAGCCGGCCCTCCGGGGAGAAGCGGCACAACTGGGCCGGCTGGGCTGCGGTGGCCAGCAGGGTGCCATCTGGGTTGGCCAGCAGGTCGAGCAACAAGGTCTCCTCCCCCTGCCATAGGGGCCGGGCCGCCCCGGCCGGGTCGAGACGGAAGAGGGCGGACTTGGCCTTCTGCTCGCCGGTGGCCTGGGAGAGGGCAGTGGCCCAGAGGCTGCCCTCCTCCAGGGCGGCCAGGCGATGCACCTCCTCGTACCCGGTGTCGCAGAGCAGGCGGGCGGTGGTGTCGGCGATCTGGTAGATGCGCCCGGCCCGGGCCGCGGCCGCAAAGAGGCGCGAACCGACGAAGAGCAGGGCCATGGCGTGCTGGTCGGCCAGGGCGCAGAGGGTGTCCACCTCGCCGGCGGCCGAGATGGACAGCACCCGGGCCGGCTGGCCGGTGGCGGCGCAGAGCCGGCCGCGCGGGTCAAAGGCCAGGTCCCACACGTAGGCACTGCCGGTCTGGGCCAGGGTACTGACCTGGCCCTTAGGGTCGAGGCGGTAGATGAGGCCGTCGGGGGCAGTTCCGGCGTAAAGGGTGCCGTCCGGGCCCAGGGCCAGGCTGTGGATGGCCAGCTCGGGGGAATCGAAAATCAGGCGCGGCTCCCCTTTGGGCGGCAGGGCGTAGACCCGGCCCAGGTCCCCGGTGCCGACGTAGAGGGTGCCGTCCGGGCCAGCGGTCAGGGACCAGATCCGCTCGGCCTCCAGTCTGGTCAACTGCTCCAGGGCCGGGGCCAGTTGCACCGCTCCTTCAGGGCGCAGTTCCACGCCCTCGCCTTTGCCGGCGGCGAAGTCATCGAAGGTCTGCTGTTGCCAGGTCACTGGCTGCACCGCCAGGGCCGGCAGGGCCAGCAAGGGCAAAGCCATCCACCGCATCACCAGCTCAGGGCCTCCTCACGTTGATTTCGAGTGCTTGTTCCCCCTCCAGCACAAAGGCGGTAAGGACCTGCCGGCGCAGCAGGACCTGGCCGGCGACCGAGCCCACCCGGCCGGCCGAGTGCTCCTGTTCCATCACGGCGCGGGCGGAGGGGGGTGGGTTGGGCAGTTCGCGGCCCTCCAAGCTGAGACCTGGCTCAGGGCGGTAGAGTTCGAGGACCAGCTCGTCGTCGCGCTCGCGGCGGCCCAGCAGGGCGAGTAACTGGGCGGCGTCCCTGGGTTGGAGGAGTTCGGGCCGCCGCTGGTCCTCCCACTGCCGGCTGGCCGCTCCCCCCCCCACCCGGAGCACCAGGGGGCCGGGGGCCAGGTTCGCGGGCAGGGGGAGGATCACCACCTGCTGCACCAGGGGCTGCTGGTAGGGTTGCAAGGTCACGGCCACCTTCAGAAGCTGGCCGCTTCTGGGGGTTGGCTGCTCCACCCGCAGGCCCAGCACCTGGGCAGCAGCGAGGTGCTCGCGCAGTTCCAGTTCAAACGAGAGGCTGTCGGGCGCCAGGTCGGAGAAGGGGGTCTGGCCCAGGACCTGGAGAGGCAGGGTCAGGGCCTCGGCTGCGTCCCAGATGGCCTGGGGCCCGCTGTAGATCTGCTCCCGTTCGAGCACCCGGCCCTGGCTGAGGTGGAGCCGGCCGCGCACCTCCACGGTGGCGTCGCCTTCGAGTTTCTCGGCGGCTTCCAGGGTCTGTAGAAGCACGGCCTGGGTGAGGTTAGGGGCCAGGTCGCGCTGAGGCAGCACCCCAAAGTGGAAATGATTCTCCTCTCCCTCGCGCCGCAGCCGCACCGAGACCGGCAGCATCCGGGGGACCGGGCCCAGCACCCCGGCGATGGCCGGCAGACGGTCCTGACGGATGGCTCCCACCGGCCGGGTGGCGTCGCCCATCTTATAGGAGAGGGACTGGCTGGCGAAGACCTGGTGGATATAGGCCCCGGTCATGGGCATGTCCGTGGCCCCGGCCAGCATCATGGGATGGCCGAAGGCCAGCACCCGCTCCCCGTCCAGGTAGGTCAGGGTGCCGATGCTCGTGGCGCTTAGGTCGCCGCTGATCAACTGCACCCCCAGGGCCGCGCCGGGGGCCAGTTGGGGCCGGAGGTCCGGCAGGGCCTGGCCGCCGGGGGTGGCCACCAACTCCAGGCCCGCCCGCCTAAAGGCCCTGGACAGGGCCCGGGTAGCCAGCGGGGTGGCGCCGGATACCCACACCGGGGTGCCCAGGGGTCTCAGGGTCAGGGAGGAGGAGGGCTCGCCGCCCAGGGCCGCGCTGACCTGGGCCAGGGCCTGGGCCTCCAGTTCAAGTCGCAGGCTGCCGGCCTTGGCCGGGGCGTCGAGGTTGCGCTCCAGGGTGGCGAGCATGTCGTGGATGGGGGTGATGCCGCAGATGGGTTCTTTGGGGAGGGGCAAAAAGGCGTATGCCACCGCGCCGATGAGCTTGCCCGTTACGTACACCGGGCTGCCACTCATGCCGCTGATGACCCCGGTCTGGGCCAGGGGGCCGCCAAAAAGGCGGGCCAGGATCAAGTCCTGTCCCGGACCGCGGTAGTCGCGCAGCACCCCCAGGATCTCGGCCCCAAAGGTGTCGATGGTTGTACCCTGGAAAACCGTGAGGCCCACCCCGCGCATACCGCGCTCCAGTTGGGCCGGCCGCAGGAACCCTTCCTCAGGACCGGCCAGGGGGGCACCGCACAGGAGCAGCAGCAGGGCAAAGACGCGCTGCGGCAAGGACATAATTCTCCCCGGAAAAGACAGCCAAAGCTAAGGCCCAGGTCTGCGCCGCGTCAAGGCGCGCACCCTTGACAAAGGCCCTGGGGCCCCGCATTTTTTCAACCGGCTAAGTGGTTAAAAAGTCTCAGGCGGTGGCGAGCGCGGGGCCGGCCGCAAGAGGAGGTGTCCTGCTTTGCACCGAGAAAACTGGGGGCTGCACGAGAAACTCTTCGAAAAAATCCCGGACCCCCGGTTCTTCTACATGTAGCCCGCCTGCTCTACGCGCTCCGGGAGCGGCGCAGGGCCGCCCTTCTGACCGGGGCACCCGGCTACGGCAAGACCCTGTTGGCCCGGGCCCTGCTGCGGGACCTCGACCTCCAGCGCACTGAGGTGGCCCTGGTTCACCAGCCCTGCAAGACCCCCGAGGAATGCCTGCGCGAGGTGCTGCATCAACTGGGCGAGGAAGCCGGGGAGCTGGACCGGGCGGCCTGGTCCACCGTATCGGCGAACTCCTCTACGATCACCACACCGCCGGCAAATCTACCATCGTGGTGATCGACCAGGGGCAGTTGTT
>VGJS01000066.1 GCA_016867395.1 Candidatus Handelsmanbacteria bacterium | reverse complement strand
CGGCGGCACTCCGCCCTTGATTACCTGTCGCCGATCAACTATGAAAAGAGCTATCATCTCTCGGCTTAACCCGAAAGCCCAAAACTGTCCACCAAAACGGGGGAACTCCACATACAGGGCTTGGTAGATGGCCTCAGGAGAGATCCTCATCGACTCCTCACCAGGGAAATCGACCGGCAGTCGGTTGGCGCTTTGCTCCGGGCTCGATGCGACCGCCCACTTCCGGTGCTGACGACGTCGGTGCCGGCGACCATTCCAACGGGTTTTCGGGCCTGGCACAACGGTCCGGTTGGGTGCCTTGAGCGTTCCCGCCAGGCGTTCCTGGACGTAGTGCCTCATGGCACCGATCGCTGCAAGCTTGGCCACCTTCGGACGCTTGGCGCGGCGGTCGGCGTGCCACTGTGCGGTCGTGGCACGGTACCGGAAGCTCCCGCCACGAGTTGCGGCGTTGCGGAGCAGTTCCTTTGAGATCTGTACAGCTTTAGGGTAAAATGGATAGTGGATTGATGATCCCCCGGCCGCTTCAGCGATCCGGGAATCTCTCAGGTCGTGCCGCACTTGAGACGGGGTTTGGTAGCCATGCCGTTCCAAGATCCACTGGGTGTTGTATAGCTCTTTGAAAGCCAACAGTGCCTGTCGCAGTTGCGCGATGGTGTCGAAGGTTCTCACCCACAGCAGGTTTTCGTTGAGCAGGCGGATGAAGCGCTCGGCACAGCCATTGCCCTGCGGCTCGAGGACGAAACTGGGGGAAGACTGGATACCGAGGAATTTGAGTTCCCGCTGGAAGTCGTCGGCCACATAAGCCGAGCCATGATCATGGCGCACCGCCAGGCCAACCGCGACCTGCGGATGGTAGCCGCCGAAGTGCTGGCGTACGCCCTGACGAATCGGCTCCAGGGCCTCGAAGCGATTGCCCGAGGCCGAGGCATGAATGCCGACACATTCGAAGTTGCAGTGATCGACGCTGACAAAGACAAAGGCCTGGCCCTCTTCACGGGTAATCGTCGTGGTGCCATCGGTACCCCACATCAGATCCGGCAGGGCGGTGATGATGACCCCATCATGGGCCTTGGGGCCATGGGGGTGACCGGTGCGACCAGGCGCTTGCAGATTGTGCTCCCGCAGCAGTCGCCGCACCCGCACCTTCGAGGTCCGCACCCCGAGCCAGCGCAACTTCGCCCAGACCTTGCGGTGACCTTCCCCGTGAAAGGGCGACGCGGCCAGCACCTGGCGAATATGATCCACCAAGACCTCATCCCTACAGGGACCTTTCGGTCCGCGTCGAGCCGACTGCCCGGCTATCGGCGGCAAGGACCGTGCCGCCTGATGCCGCTGGGCATACACCGTCGAACGGTTGATCCCCCACACCCAACAGACGCGTTGCAGCCTATACACCTGGCGAAGGGAGAGCGAGCCGGCTTTGCTCATGGCTTCGATCTCCCAGCCACAAAAGGGCGGCCACTGGCCTGCCGTTGGACCTGGTGGTGCAACAGTTCATTGGCCATGGTCAACTCGCCGATCTTGGCCTGCAGGTCTTTGATCTACTCCGCCCGAAGGTCGGCAGGACGTTGCTGTAAGGCCAGTTGCCCTCCCGACAGGAAGTCCTCCCGCCAGTGGCTCAACCGCGCTGCCACCACCCCATACTCCCGCGACAGCAGATCCAGGTCTTCGCCCCGAAGAAGCCGCAACACCGCTTCCGTCTTGCGCTTTGACGAGAACCGCCCGCTCTCTGCATTCTTGCTCTCCTTGGTCATCAGACAGATTCCTTTCCTGGGGTAGGATAACCCCGAAAGCTGTCCAATATAACCGTAGGGCGATCCACACCCGACGTGCGATCTCCCGAACACCGCAATCCTGCGCATGCAAGATGGCGATTTCCTCTCGTTCGCCAAGCGACAAGTAGCGACCCGATAGCACAGGGGCCCTACCTGATGACATTTCACCACCCTCACGGAACCAACGGACCCCAACCGCGGGCGATACGCTGGCCACAACGGCAGCGTACTCACTCGACAACCCGTAACCGATCGCTTCCATAAATAGCTGTTTGTGCTCGCGCCGCCACCCCGGCGGACGACCTGGCGAATGCATCGGTGGCCGACCCGAACAACCAGCTATTTTTCCGCGCCTTTTCGTTCCCATCGCAACTCCTCATTATTGAGACCTTGCGACGACCGCTTAATTCCAATTTGTATCCCAGGGTCGATATAGATATGTTATGCCTAGCCCATCAAAGGGAGAAAAGTCGATGACCGCGCCGGGCCCGCGTCGCATCCTGATCGCCGAGGACAGCCGCTCCATGGCCGATTTCATGAGCCGGGTGCTGGAGGCCGCCGGCTTTGACCTGGTGCTGGCCCGCGACGGTCAGGAGTGCCTCGATAAGGCCCGCACCGCCGGACCGGACCTGGTGATCCTGGACCTGATGATGCCCAAGATCCACGGCCTCGACGTGCTCAAACAGCTCCGGGCCGATCCTCCCGAACACATGCCGGGGGTGCTGGTCTGCTCGGCCAAGGACTTCAAGACCGAGGTGGAGCAGGCCCGGGAGCTGGGGGCCTTCAGCTTCCTCTCCAAGCCCTTCTCCCATCAGGAACTGCTTGCCGAGGTGCTGGGGTTCTTCACCGCAAGGCACCCCGGCCTTCCCTCCCCCCACCCGCCCCCATTGGCCGCCGCCGAGGTGTTCCGGCCCCAGCTTTCCACCGACCTGGGGGCCTTCCGGCTGTGGGGGACCCGGGGCTCCATCCCGGTTTCGGGGCCCGGCTTCGTACGCCACGGGGGCAATACCTCCAGCATGGAGGTGATTTACAAGCAGCACCGGATTCTCTTTGACGCCGGCTCAGGCATCCGCGACCTGGGCCTCTCCCTGCTTTCGGGCCGGCCCTGCCACCTCCACCTCTTCATCACCCACACCCACTGGGACCACATCCAGGGCTTTCCCTTCTTCGCCCCGGCCTTCACCCCCGGCTTTGAGATCACCCTCTACGCTCCGCCCAACACCGACAAGGACCTGGAGTCAATCTTCCGCGGCCAGTTGGACCGGGCCTACTTCCCGGTGCAGATGGAGGACATGCAGGCCCAGCTGGAGTTCAGGCACCTCCAGGGCACCGCCCTGGAGATCGGCGACTTCCGGGTCTCATGGGAGTACACCCTGCACCCCAGCCCCACGGTGGGGTACAAGGTGGAGGTGGGCGGGCGCAGCCTGGCCTACGTGCCGGACAACGAGTTCCTCAAGGGTTACCTGGGCTCCCCCACCCAGGTGGGCCGCGACAGCCAGTTGCTGACCATCCACGACCGGCTCATCGAGTTCCTAAGCGGGGTGGACCTGCTCATCCACGAGGCCCAGTACACGAACGAGGAATACCTGAAAAAGATCGGCTGGGGCCACACCTCCGTCTCCAATGCCTGCGCCCTGATCCGCCACACCGGGGCCAGGCGGTGGGTCATCACCCACCACGACCCGGTCCACGACGACGAGTTCCTCCAGCGCAAGCTCAACCTCACCCAGCAATTGCTCGCCGATCTGGGCTGCCCGCCCGAGGTCGAACACGGCCACGACGGGATGGTGGGCTACCTGTGAATGACCCGCTCGGGGGCCCCGCCGCGAGCTGGAACGGGAGGTGGCCGAGCGGCGCCGCGCCGAAAGGGAACTGGCTCACTTCTTCGTCCTGGCCGCCGACCTTTTGTGCATCCTCGGCTTCGACGGCTACTTCAAGCGCCTCAACCCGGCCTGGGAGCAGTTGCTGTTCTCTGCCAGCGACGAGCTGCTGACCCGACCCTTCCTCGAACTGCTCCACCCCCACGACCTGCGCCTGGGCCGCGCCCTGCTGCGGCAGGTGGCCAAGGGGGAGGAGGTGCGCGAGCTGGACTTCCGCTTGTGCTGCCGGGGCGGGGGCACCGCTGGATGTCGTGGAACGCCGCGGCCCTGGAGGAGGCCCGGCTGATTTACGCCACGGGCCGCGACGTCACCCGGCGCCGGGAGACCGAGGAGGCCGAGCGGCGGGGGCTGCTGCTGGAGCGGGTGCGCCGGGCGGTGCTGGAAATGGAGCAGGTCGAGGACTTCGAGCGGGTGATCCTGACCCTGGCCCGGCAGTCGGAGGAGATCGGCCTCGACTTCGAGATGGTGGGGGTCAACGTCATCGACGAGGAGGAGGGCCACTTCCATTCCTACGGGGCCCGGTCCGGGGCCGCCGAGTGTGTGCAGAGCCTCGACTCGATCCAGGGGGTGGCCAGCATCGAGGAGTTGGCCCGGCACTGGCGGACCGGCGAGGCGTGGGTGCGGGAGCCCGAGGAATTGCTCATCCCCGACCAGCTCGACTATAGGCCGGCCCTGGTCATCGACGTGTCCTTTGCCGAGGGCACCCTGGCCGCCGACCTGCCCGGCCTGATTGAGTTGCTGCGCCAGATGGCCCCCCTAATCAGCCTGGATTACTGGCGGGCCCGCGACATAGAGGGGCGGCGGCAGGCCGAGGCCAGCCTGATCCGCTCGGCCATGGAGGCCGAGACCAACAGCCGGCTGTACCGCGCCGTGGTGGACAACATCATCGACGCGGCAGTAACCCTCAACGAGTAGAGCTGCATCGAGTCCTTCAACCCGGCCGCCGAGCAGATCTTCGGATAACGGCTCGGGGAGGTGCTGGGCCGGTATTTCGGGGTGCTGATGCCCGAGGACTACCGCAGCGGGCGGCCCGGGTACTCGGGCTGTTTCATGCGCGTGGCCGTCAAGCAGGTGGTGGGCAGCAGCTGCCAGGTGTGGGGCCGGCGCCGGGACGGCAGCACCTTTCCGATGGACATGGCGGCCGGGGAGTTCACTCTGGGGGGCAGGAAGACCTACATCGGGGTGCTGCGTGATGTCACCCGGCGGCGGCAGGCCGCGGAGGACAGTTGCCAGGCCAAGGAGGTGGGCGAGGCCGCCTGATGGGCCAAGAGCGAGTTTTTGGCCCATATGAGCCACGAGATCCGCACCCCGATGAACCCCATCATCGGCATGAGCAAGTTGTTGGGGGACACGGCCCTGGACCCGGTGCAGCTTGCGTTTCTGGAGATGATGGAGGTTTCGGCCCGCGGCCTGCTGGAGATCATCGACGATGTGCTCGATTTCTCCAAGATCGAGGCCGGCCGCCTGGAGCTGGAGCAGGCCGATTTCTCCCTGCGCCAGGTGATCGGCCAGGTGACGCGGACTCTGGGGGTGTGGGTCCACCAGAAGCCTGGAACTGGAAGTGCGGGTTTGGAGCGAGGTGCCCGAGGGGCTGGTGGGGGATTTGGTGCGCCTGCGGCAGGTGCTCATCAATCTGGTCAGCAACGCCATCAAATTTGCTGAAGAGGGTGAGGTGGTCCTGGTGGTCGAGGTCGAGAAGCGGGAGGAGTATCGGGTGCGGCTGCACTTCTCGGTGCGACACCGGCATCGGCATCGAGGCGGACAAGCAGGAGCGGATCTTCGGCGCCTTTGTGCAGGCCGATGGCTCCACCGCCCGCTGCTTCGGCGGCACCGGCCTGGAGTTGAGCATCGCCTCGCGCCTGGTGGGGATGATGGAGGGCCGGCTTCGGGTGGAGAGCGAGCTGGGGCGGGGCAGCGTGTTCCACTTCACCGCCGGCTTTGGCCGGCACCAGCGGCCGATGGCAGAGGCCGGGCCGGAGCCCGCGCCGGAGCCCGCGCCGGAGCCCGCGCCAATACCGTCCCCGTCCCTGGCCCCGCTGCGGGTGCTGGTGGTGGAGGACAACCTCTTCAAAAAGTGGTGGCCCGGGGGTAGCTGCAGCGGCCCGGGCAGTAGGTGGAGGTGGCCGGCGACGGGCACCAGACCCTGGAGCACCTGGCCGCGCAGTCCTTCGACGCGGTGCTGATGGACCTGCGGATGCCCCAAATGGACGGGTACGAGACCACCCAGGCCATCCGCCGCCTCGATGAGGAGCGGGGCGGGCGTCTGCCCATCGTTGGCCTGAGCGCCCGCACGGCGCCCGAGGATCACCGGCGCTGCCTGGGCAAACCCTTCGGCCGGGGCCCGCTGCTGGAGACCCTGGCGGCCCTGGCCGGCGGGGCGGCCCCGCCGCCGGTCCGGGAGGAAGCGGGCGGGCAGGAGGGGGTGCTCGACCCGGCGATGGTGAAGGAGCTATGGGTTTGGGCGCGGGAGGGACACCTGTCCCTGGGCGAGTTCGCCGGGGTCTTTGCCGAGGATGCCGACCGCCGCCTCGCCGCGCTGCGGCAGGCCGTCCTGGCGGGCGAGGCGGCGCAGGTGAGGCGCGAGGCCCACGCCCTGAAGGGCGCCCGCGAAATGGGAGCTGGCCGCCTGGGGGCCTGTGCGGGCGGGTGGAGGAACTGGCGGCAGCCGGTTCGCTGGCCGAGGCCGCGGCGCTGCTGGAGGAAGTGGAGGGGGAGGTGGAGCGGGTGCAGGAGGCGTTGGCGGGGTTGTATACTACTTGGCCGACATCCAGTCGGGGCCGATGCCGGCCTCGGCGCGCAGGGGCACCTTCAGGGTCATGGCCGCCTCCATCTCGCGGCAGACCAGCTCCGCCAGGGCAGGGGCCTGGTCTGCCGGGGCCTCGAAGACCAGCTCGTCGTGGATCTGCAAGAGCAGTTTCAGCGGCAGGCCCTCCTGGTCGATGCGCTCCTGCACCCGCACCATGGCCGCCTTGATCAGGTCCGCGGCGCTGCCCTGCACCACCGAGTTGATGGCCAGCCGTTCCCCCAGGCTGCGCAGGTTGCGGTCCCGCTCGCGCAACTCGGGGATGGCCCGGCGCCGGCCCATGATGGTGGCCACGTAGCCCCGGTCCAGGGCTGCTTGTACGCACTGGCCCAGGAAGCGGTCGATGCCCGGAAAGCGGCGCTTGTAGTCAGCGATCAGCGCGGTGGCTCCCCCCAGGTCCATCCCTTCCACCCGCGAGGCCAGCCCGAAGGCCGTCACCCCGTAGATGATCCCGAAGTTGATGGTCTTGGCCTGGTCCCGCAAGGACCGGGTCACCTGGTCCAGGGGCACGCCGAAGACCTGGGAAGCCACGGCCGCATGAATGTCCTGGTCCTGGGCAAAGGCCGCGATGAGAGCGGGGTCCTCGCTGAGGTGGGCCAGCAGGCGGATCTCGATCTGTGAGTAGTCGGCGCAGAGGAGGAGTTGGCCGGGCGGGGCGACGAAGGCCCGGCGGATCTGGCGGCCGATCTCGGTGCGCACCGGGATGTTCTGAAGATTAGGGTTGTGGGAGGCCAGCCGGCCAGTGGCGGTGACCAGTTGGTGGAAGGTGGAGTGGATGCGGCCGTCGCGGGGGGAGATGGCCGCTTCGAGGTTGCCCAGGTAGGTGCTGATCAGCTTGGTCAGTTGGCGGTACTCGATGACCAGCCGGGGCACGGTGGTATGGGGCTTGCTGCGGTCCTCGCGGCCGGCCAGCTTCTCTAACACGGTTATGTCGGTGGAGTACCCGGTCTTGGTGCGCTTGCCGGGGGGAAAGCCCAGTTTGTTGAAGAGCACCTCGGCCAGTTGCTGGGTGGATTCGAGCTGGAATTCCCCATCGGCTAGAGCCCAGACCTGCTGTCGCAACTCCTCCACCCGCTGTCCCAGGATCTGGCCCTGCCGGCGGAGTTCGGCCGGATCGCAGAGGATGCCCTGGGCCTCCATGCGGGCCAGCACCACCGCCAAGGGTGCCTCCACCTGGCGCAGCAATTCCCCCATCCCCAATTCCTCAATCCTGGGCAAAAAGAGCCGGCATAGCCGCAGGGTGAGGTCCGCGTCCTCGGCGGCGTACACGCTGATCCGCTCCAGGGGCACCTGGTCCATGCTGCCGCCCTCGCCGATCAGGTCGGAAATGGGGATCATCCGGTGGTTAAAATGGGCCAGGGCGAGTTCGTCGAGTTTGTGGCTGGCCCGGGTGTGGTCGGTTAAGATGCTGGCTAGCAGGGAGTCGCAGACCACCCCGCGCAGGGTGATCCCGGCTTTAAGCAGAACCCCGGCGTCGAATTTGAGGTTGTGGCCGCATTTGGGCAGGGAGGCGTCTTCGAGGAGCGGGCCGAGCACAGCTAACACCTGTTCGGGGGAGAGGTGCTGTGCGGGCGCGGGCGAGCGCAGGGGCACGTACACCCCCTTGCCCTCCTCCCAGGCAAAGCTGAGGCCGCACAGGAGGGACTCGCGTTCCAGGCCGGTGGTCTCGGTGTCCGCGCTGATCAGGGGTTGGGCCCGCAGGGTTGAGGCCAGGGCCTGAAGCTGCTTTAGGGTGATGATGGCCTCATACTGGCCCTCGGTGGCGGTGTGGGCGTCGCTGGCCGGCGGGGCGGCAAAGAGGTCGGCCTGCTGGGCTGGCGCGGCGGCCGAGGGCGGGGCTACGCGCTGCACCTCGTCGCGGAAGCGGTTAAAGCCCAACTGCTTGAAGAGGGGGAGCAGGCGGGAAGAATCGATGGGCTTGACCCGTGCCTCCTCGATGGAGAAGGGGAAATCGGCGTCGCGTTTGAGGGTGACCAGGGTGCGGGAGAGGGGCAGGGTGTCGCGGGCCTTCTCGATGTTCTCGCGGCGCTTGCCCTTGAGTTGGTCCAGATTGAGTAGCAACCCGTCAAGGGAGCCGTATCGCTGGATGAGCTGGGCCGCGGTCTTGGGGCCGATGCCCTCGACCCCGGGCACATTGTCTGAGGTGTCGCCCATCAGGGTCAGGAGGTCGATGACCTGGTCGGGGCGGATGCCTTTGTTCGCCAGCAGGGCGGCCACATCGGTGGTGGAGTCGGTGTGGATGTCGAAGAGACTGACCCGGTCATTGAGCAGTTGCTCCAGGTCCTTGTCCTTGGAGACGATGCGGATGTGGAGATGGCCCAGGGCTGGGTCGTCGAGCACCCGCTGCACGATGGTGGCGATGATGTCGTCGGCCTCCAGGCCGGCCTGGCCGATCAGCGGGATACCGAAGCCCTCCACCACCTGGAAAACCCTGGGCACCTGGGAAATCAGGTCCTCGGGGGTCTCGCGGCGGGTGGCCTTGTACGCGGGGTAGAGTTCGTCGCGGAAGGTCTTGCCGGGGCTGTCGCAGGCTACCGCCACGTAGTGGGGTTGGAGTTGGGAGCAGAGCTTGAGCAGCATGGAGGTGAAGCCGAAGACCGCGTGGGTGGGCTCGCCGGTAGCCGGGCTGTGCATGGGGGTGCGGATGGCGTAGTAGGCGCGGAATATCTGGGCAAAGGCGTCGATCAGGTACAGGGTTTCGGGCATGGGGGCCGGCTCCTGAAACAGGGGGGATGGCGATAAAATAGGCAATAAGAGGCACCCGCACACCCCGGCTTGCGGGCGGCCGGGCATTGCTTATACTTCCTGCGCGACGAGGAGGGAGAGATGGCCAATCCATTGCCTCAGGCGATTCTGGGCCGCACCGGGCTGAAGATCACCCGCCTGGGCATCGGCGGGGCGTATTGCGAGACCCCCGAGGGGTACCGGGCCGCCCTGGATTGCGGCGTCAATTATGTGGACACGGCCAGGGCCTACCGCGACGGGCAGGACGAAGAGGTGATCGGCAAGGCACTGAAGGGCCGGCGCCACCAGTTGGTGCTGGCCACCAAAAGCGGGCAGCGCGACGCGGAGGGGGCCAGGAAGGACCTGGAAACCTCGCTGCGCCTCTTGCAGACCGACTACCTCGATATCTGGCAGATCCACCACCTCAACACCCGCGAGGAACGCGAGAAGGCCCTGGGGTTGGGTGGGATGATGGAGGCAGTGGTCAAAGCCAAAGAGGAGGGTCTGATCCGCTTCGTCGGGGTGACGGGCCATGACTGGGTGCAGATCCAGGCTGCGGTGGCCACCGGGCTCTTCGATACGGTGCTATGCTGGTACAACTGCGCCATGCGCGAGCCCGAGGTGACCATCCTGCCCGAGGCGCAACGGCAGGGCACCGGGGTGGTGATCATGAACGCTTCGCGCAACACCAAGCTTTTTGGCGGCGAGGAGGCCCCGGCGCGAGAGTTGTTCTATCGCTACGTGCTGGCCCATCCGGCGGTGGGCCTGACCATCATGGGCTTGCGGGACGTGGAGGTCTTCGGCCAGATGAGTGGGGCCCTGGCTCAGAGCCTGGAGATCGGCGCCCAGGAGAAGACCGAACTGGAGATCTACGGTGCTGCCTTGCGTGCCGCCGGGAAACTGGAATAGGGGCCCCCGATGAAGATCATCCGCCTCGAACGCACCGTCACCTGCGTGCCCTTCCTGCCGGGCATCCTCACCCCGCGCGAGCAGGAACTCTTCACCCCGGCCTATCCGGCCCCCATTGGAGAGCGCAAGCAGGACCTGCTGCGCCTCCACACCGACGAAGGGCTGGTGGGCATCGGCATGAGCGGGCCGTACTACGGATGGCGCGAGGACCCGCCGCCCGACCTGGTCGGCAAGGACCCGCTCAGCTTCGAGCCGCGCCGTCTGGGCGGGGGCGGCTGGGACATCGCCCTGTTGGACCTGATGGGCAAGGCCCTGGGCTGGCCCCTGTGCCGGATCTTCGGCGGGCGCTTGCAGGAGAAGGTACTGGTCGATTACTGGATCTCGCGCATGGGCCCGGAGGCTTCGGGGTCGGCGGCGAAAAGGGCGGCCGAGTTGGGTTTCCACGGCATAAAGATCAAGTGCCGCTGGGAGGACAATAATGTCGTCGAGCGGGTCGCCGCCATGCACGAGGCCGCTCCGCATCTGCGCATGGTCCTCGACCCCAACCACCGCTTCCACAATCTCCAGAACAGCCTCGAACTGGCCCGCCAGTTGGAACCTTATGCCTCCCAGTTGATCTTCGAGGACCCCTTCCCGCCCACCAACTGGGAGGAGTACCGGCAACTCAAAGAAGCCACCGAGATCTTCATCGCCCCTCACCTCCAGCACCCCCGCCAGGTGATCGCGGCGGTGCAGCACGAGGCCGTGGACGGCATCAACGTGGCACCCTCGGACTGGAGTTTCCTCGACATGGCCCGCATCGCCGAGAGCGCAGGCATTCCGGTCTGGCAGGCGTCCAACGTGGACTTAGGAATCTTCGACGCCTTCCGCTTGCACGCCTCGGCCGCGGCGCCCAACTGCATCCTGGGCAGCGACCTGTGCGGCAACTTCGTCCATCAGCACAGCCTGCTGGCCCGGCCTTTGGTGCAGGAGGGGTATGCCCCGGTGCCTGCGGGGCCGGGCCTGGGGGTGGAGTTGGACGAGGAGGCCGTGGCCCGCTACACGGTGCGCCCAGGCTGAGGGAGGGGACATGCTGAGCCAGGAGGAGATCGACTTCTACCACCGCCAGGGGTACCTGCGCGTGGAGGGGGTTTTCGGCCCGGCCGAGGTGGAGGCGCTGCGCGAGGAACTGGACTGGATCTTTTCCACTTGGGCCGACCACAACGCCGCCTGGCAGGGGCCCTGGCGCGAGGTGTACATGGACGAGGAGCAGCGCCGGCAGGCGATGCTTGTAGCCATCAACGACTTGCACCTGCACTCGGCCCGCTGGCAGCAGGCCGCGGCCCACCCGCGCCTGACCGGGGCGCTGGTCGAACTGCTGGGGCCGGACGTGGAGTTGCACCACACCACCCTGCACGCCAAGCCCCCCCAAGTGGGCAGCCCCTTCCCCCTCCACCAGGACAATGCCTTCTTCGCCCACCAGACCCCGGCATACGCCGACGCCATCCTGCACCTCGACGACGCCCCCGAGGAGGCCGGCTGCCTGCGCTTCATGGCCGGCAGCCACCAGCTCGGTCCGCTGGAGCACATTCGCGGGCAGGGGGCCCCGCATCTGCCCACGGACCAGTACCGACTGGCCGACACGGTGCCGGTGCCGGCGCGGAGCGGGGACGTGGTCTTTTTCAATCTGTGGACCATCCACGGCTCGGACCTCAACCTTACCCCGCACTGGCGGCGGGCCGTGCGCCTGGGTTACCGCGACCCGTCCAATTCCCAATTGGACGGCCACGCCTTGGGCCGTTTGGGCTGGATGGTGAAGGGGCGGCGGCCCAAGCTCGAAACCACCGTTGGCATGAGCCGCTGAGAGGAAGCGATGATCATCGACACCCATACCCATTTCTACGATCCGCAGCGCCCGCAGGGGGTGCCCTGGCCTTCGCCCAAGGAGGACTGGCTCTACCGCACCGTGCTGCCCGAGCACTACCAGGCCCTGGCCCAACCAGAAGGGGTGAGCGGCACGGTGGTGGTGGAGGCCAGCCCCTGGCTGGAGGACAACCAGTGGGTGCTGGACCTAGCTGTGGCTGATCCTTTTGTCCTGGGCCTGGTGGGGCATTTGGAACCTGGAACCCCGGCCTTTGCAGGCCAACTCGAACGCTTTGCCGCCAACCCGCTTTTCCGGGGCATCCGGGTGGGGTACCGACCGGACATGGAGCAGGGGGATTTTCTGGCGGACATGGAGCGGCTGGCGGCAGAAGAACTGGAACTCGACGTGTTGATGGGTTTTCAACAGTTGCCCGAGGTGTGCCGGCTGGCCGAGCGCCTGCCTGAACTGCGCATCGTCATCAACCACGTGGGCAGTGTGCCCATAGATGGCGCGGCTCCTGATCTGCAATGGGTGGAGGTGATGGGACGGGCCGCCGCCTCGCCCTGGGTCTACTGCAAGGTTTCGGGCATGGCCGAGTTGAGCGCGGTGCAACCGGCCCCGGCGGACCCGGGTTTCTTCGCCCCGGTGCTCGACGCGCTGTGGGCGGCCTTCGGCCCCGAAAGGCTGATCTACGGCAGCAACTGGCCGGTCTGCGAGCGGGCCGCCGGGTACGCCCAAGTGCAGCGGGTCGCCCATGACTATTTTGCCGGCAAGGGACCGGAGGCGCTGGAGCGCTTCCTCTGGAAAAACGCCTTGGAAGCGTACCGCTGCCGCCTCCCAGGGTGAGCGGGGAGGTCAGCTTGCAGGGAGACATAGGGGGCCTATATTAGCTCATCCGCGCGGGTCGTTTTTCATCCCGGAGGAGGGCACCGATGAAACTGCTCAAGTGCATCGTGCGCCCCAGCGCCCTGGACAAGGTCAAGGAGGCGCTGGGCCAGCTGGGGGTCGTGTGCATGACGGTCGGGGAGGTGAAGGGTTTTGGCCGGCAGAAGGGCCACCGCGAGGTGTACCGGGGCGCCGAGTACCAGATCGACTTCACCCCCAAGTTGCAGGTCAAGGTAGTGGTCAGCGAAGCCCTGGCCGAACGGGCCATAGGGGCGGTCAAGGAAGCGGCGAAGAGCGGCAACATCGGCGACGGCAAGATCTTCGTGCTCCCGGTGGAGGAGGTGGTGCGCATCCGCACCGGCGAGACCGGGGATGCGGCCATCTGAGGCGGAGCACAGGCGTTAGCGGCGGAGCAAATCGGTTATGTGCGGTATCGCAGGATATCTCGACAAAGGGGGCGGCAAGGTGGAGGTGGGCCGGCTGGTGCTGCGGATGCTCGAAGCCCTGGGCAGCCGCGGGCCGGACTCGGCCGGGGTGGCCCTGTACGCGGAGCGGCCCGGTGGGGAGCTGGTGCTGCGGGTCAAGTTGGGGGAGGACGGCCGCCCGGAGATGTACGTCCCCCGGGTGGTCGAACAGGCCGGCAAGGCCGGGCAGGTACGCCAGGCCCAGCAAACCGCCGAGTACCTGTGGCTGACCCTGGACAGCCGGGAGGAACCCCGCCAGTTGGAGCGGGCCATCGAGTCGGCCGGCCCCGGGGTGGAGGTGGTGAGCATGGGCCGGCAGTTGGAGATCATCAAGCAGGTGGGTTCCCCCCAGAACCTCGACGCCACCTACGCGATCTCGCGCTTCATGGGCAGCCACGGCCTCGGCCACACCCGCCTTTCCACCGAGTCCCGCATCGACCTGAGCCATTCCCAGCCCTTCTGGGCCCACGGCTACCCCGACCTGGCGGTGGTCCACAACGGCCACATCTGCAACTACCACAAGCTGCGCCGCATCTACGAGCAGCAGGGTCATCGCTTCTACACCGAGAACGACTCCGAGATCATCGGCATGTACCTGGCAGGGCGCCTCGGGGAGGGGTTGAGCCTGCGCCAGGCCATGGATGCCTCGATGGGGGACCTGGATGGGTCCTTCAGCTACCTGGCGGCCACCCCCGGCGAATTCGGTTTCGCCAAGGACCCCTTCGCCTTCAAGCCCCTGCTCTACGCCGAGACCGAGGGGTTTGTGGCCGTGGCCACCGAGGAGATCGCCCTGCGCGCGGCCCTGGGCGGGGAATACGAGGCGCGCGAGGCCCAGGCCGGGGAGGTGCGGGTGTGGCAGAGATAGATTGTCAGGGACGCACCACCCGCCAGATCAACGCCGCGATCAAGGAGTTCATCGCCCAGGGAGAGAGCCAGGTCCTGCTCCACAACCCGGCCGCCCGCCACAACCTGGGGGTGGGCATCGTGCAGTCGGCGCGGCTGGAGTTCGCCGGCAGCGTGGGCTATTTCTGCGCCGGCATGAGCGCCGGCCCCACGGTGGAGATCCAGGGCAGCGCCGGCTGGGGCCTGGCTGAGTCGATGATGGAGGGCAGGGTGGTGGTGCGCGGCAGCGCCGGCAATGGGGCCGCGGCCTCGGTGCGCGGGGGCACGGTGGTGATCCACGGGGACGCGGCGGCCCGGCTGGGGGTTTCGCTCAAGGGCGGACTGGTGCTGGTGGGGGGCAGTTGCGGGTACATGGCCGGGTTCATGGCCCAGAAGGGGACCCTGGTGGTGTGCGGGGACGTGGGTGAGGCTTTCGCCGACTCGATGTACGAGGCGACCTGTTTCGTTGGCGGCAGGATCGGCGATTTGGGCAACGACGCGGTGATCAAGGAGCCCACAGCCAGGGAGCGGGCCAAGCTGGAGGCGCTGCTGTCCGAGCACCTGCCCGGCCGGCCAAACCCTGATTTCAAGAAGGTGGTCTCTGGGCGCAAGCTGTGGAACTTCAACAAGCAGGAACGGGCGCTGTGGCGGGAGGCGCTGTAGAAATGGCGAAGAGCAGGAAGGCTGCACCCGTCAAGAAGAAGATCGCGGCAAGAAGGCCGGCCCCCAAGACGAAGCCGGCGCCGAAAACGAAGCCGGCGACCAAGAAGAAAATCGCTCCGGCAAAGCAGCCCCAGGCCCCACCCCTGCGCACCAGCGGCACCTTCCCGCCCGAGGTCATCGAGGACATCCAGGTCAAGGCCGAACTTGGCCGGTACCGCATCAGGGGCTTTGGCACCCTGCGGCCCCGCACCTGGGCCACCTTCGACGATTTGAGCTTCATCCCCTGCACCCTGACCCGCATCCCGCTAGAAGGGTACCGGGAGCGCTGCTCGGCCAAGACCCTCCTGGGCACCCGCTACGCCAAGAAGCCCATCGCCCTCGATATCCCCATCATGATCACCGGGATGAGCTGGGGGGCCCTCTCCTACAACGCCAAGGTGGCCCTGGCCAAGGGGGCGCGTATCGCCGGTTCCTCCAACACCACCGGGGACGGGGGGATGCTGGCCGCGGAGCGCGAGCACAGCCGGGCCCTGATCTACGAGGTGCTGCCCTCCCGCTACGGCATCGACATCCGCCACCTGTTGCAGGCCGATGGCATCGAGCTGACCATCGGCCAGGGGGCCAAGCCGGGGACCGGGGGTCTGCTCCTGGGCTCCAAGGTGCTGGACACCATCGCCCACCAGCGGGACCTGCCGGTGGGCGTCGACCAGCGCAGCCCGGTCCGCCACCCCGACTGGATCGGCCCCGACGACATGATCATCAAGATCGAGGAATTGCGCGAGGCCACGGACTGGCAGGTGCCCATCTTCGTCAAGATGGGGGCCACCCGGGTCTTCGACGACGTGCGCCTGGCCGCCAAGGCCGGGGCGGATGTGGTGGTGGTGGACGGCATGGAGGGTGGCACCGGGGCCTCGGCGGAGATCTGCCAGGAGCACACCGGCATCCCCACCCTGGCGGCGGTGTGCGAGGCGCGGGCCGCGCTGGAGGATCTGGGCCTTTACGGAGAGGTGCAGCTGGTGATCGCCGGGGGCATCCGCCACGGGGTGGATGCGGCCAAGGCCCTGGCCCTGGGCGCGGACGCGGTGTACATCGGCACCTCGGCATTGATGGCCCTCAACTGCAACAAGCCCCTCTTCGAGGAGGACTACCAGAAGATCGGGGCGGCCCCATACCACTGCCACCACTGCCACACGGGCCGCTGTCCGGTGGGCATCACCACCCAGGACCCCGAACTGATGAAGAGGCTGGAGATCGAGGCCGCGTCCGAGCGGGTGGCCAATCTGCTCCAGGCCATGACCTCGGAGATCCAGATCCTGGCCAGGGCCTGCGGCAAGGCCGATGTGCACGACCTGGAGCCGGAGGATCTGCGGGCTCTCAGCCTGGAGGCCTCGATGATCTGCGGGGTGCCCCTGGTGGGGACCAACCGGATTTTCGGCGGCGGGCCGGGCTGGAAGGAGCGGCACTAGTGATCTGTCGAGGAGAAAGCGGACTGTTGGGGCCAGGTCCGTGGGGTGCCCACTCCGGCATCTCTGCAGTCCCGGATCCGCGACACCATTTAGATGGTGTCGCGTCCATCTCATCCTCTCCACCTCCGCAACGCCCCATACGTTGGGGCGTTGCGCCCCCTCGCTCCTCAAACTACGCTTCCCCCGTCCCCGCCCATCGATCCTGCCCCCGGCCTCTCCCCCAGAGACACCTCCGGGGCACTCCCGTGTCCCTGGAACCCGCTCCGGGGGCATCTCCCCTCCTCCTGACGGGTGCCGGTAGAATTCGCAGATGTCCATTACGCTGATTCGCCAGGCGTTCAGCAGGAGCGCGCCGCCCCGGATGTGGCGGAAGGTACCCCTGCGCGACGAGTACGAGGTGGTGATCATCGGCGGCGGGGCGCATGGGTTGGCCTGCGCCTATTATCTGGCCAAAGATCACGGGATCACCGATGTGGCCGTGCTCGACAAGAGCTATATCGGCTCCGGGGGCAGCGGCCGCAACACCGCCATCGTCCGCAGCAACTACCTCACCCCCGAGGGGGTGCGTTTCTACGATGAGAGCGTCAAGCTCTACGAGCAGATGGCCTGCGAACTGGACTTCAACGTGATGTTCAGCCAGCGGGGGCATCTGACCCTGGCCCACAGCGACGCCTCGGTGCGCACCATGCGGAGAAGGGCCGAGGTCAACAAGCTCCAGGGGGTCAACTCGCGGCTGATCTGGCCCGACGAGATCGCCCGCCTCTGCCCGCACCTGGACCTGAGCGACCACCCCCGGCACCCCATCCAGGCAGCCCTGTACCACCCCCCGGGGGGGATCATCCGCCACGACGCCGTGGTCTGGGGGTACGCCCGGGAGGCGGACCGGCGCGGGGTGGAGATCCACCAGGAAACCGAAGTGACCGGGCTGCGGGTGGACGATGGGCGGATACAGGGGGCGGAGACCAGCCGGGGCTTGGTCAAGGCCGGGAAGGTGCTCAACGCCACGGCCGGCTGGGGTTCCACCATCGCCGGCATGGCCGGCATCGAACTGCCCATGACCACCTTCCCCCTCCAGGCCTGTGTCACCGAGCCGCTCAAGCCCTTCCTCAATACGGTAGTAGTTTCGGGCAGCCTGCACGTGTATGTGAGCCAGTCGGACCGTGGCGAACTGGTGACCGGGGCCAGCGTCGATCCCTTCGCCTCGTACTCGCTGGCCGGCTCCCTCTCCTTCCTGGAGGAGATCTCGGGCCACCTGCTCGAACTCTTCCCCTGCCTCAGCCAGGTCCGCATCCTGCGCCAGTGGGCGGGGCTCTGCGAGATGCCCCCGGACTTCAGCCCGATCATGGGGATCACGCCCGTGGAGGGGTTCTTCATCGACACCGGCTGGGGCACCTACGGCTTCAAGGCCTCCCCCATCTGCGGCAAGACCCTGGCCGCCTTGATCGCCACCGGCCGCACCCCGGACCTGATCGCCCCCTTCCGGCTCTCGCGCTTTGCCGAGAACCAATTGGTGGGCGAGAAGGGGGCGGCCTCGGTAGGGCACTAGGATGGCGCGATGCTGATTTTGGACTGTCCCAACTGCGGCAAACGCAACGCCAGCGAGTTCCGCTATGGCGGCGAGGTGCATCCCCGCCCGCCCGCCGCGCAGCAGCTCAGCGAGGCGGAATGGGCGCATTACCTGTACATGCGGCCCAACCAACAGGGGGTGCAGTCCGAGTGGTGGTACCACCGGGCCGGCTGCGGCTTGTGGTTCCTGGCAGAGCGCCACACCTACACCGGCCAGGTGACCCGGACCTGGCTGCCGGAAAATCCGAAGAGCGATGACTGATTCCACAGAGCGCCTCGCCCCCCAGGCCGGGGAGGCCATTGACCGCAGCCGCAGCTTCGAGTTCACCTTTGAGGGGCGCACCTACACCGCCCATCCGGGGGACACCATCGCCTCGGCCCTGGCCGCGGCCGGGGTCAGGGTCTTCAGCCGCTCCTTCAAGTACCACCGCCCGCGCGGGCTCCTGTGCGGGGCCGGCCATTGCCCCAACTGCCTGGTGCAGATCGGAGACGAGCCCAACGTGCGCTCCTGCCAGCGGCCCGCCGAGGAAGGCATGGCGGTGAAGGCCCAGAATGCCTGGCCCTCCCTCGATTTCGACCTGCTCTCCCTGACCAAATACTTCAGTGCCCTGATGCCGGTGGGCTTCTACTACAAGACCTTCATCCGGCCCCGCTTCCTGTGGCCCCTGTACGAGAAGGTTTTGCGCCGCGCCGCGGGCCTGGGGAAGGTGGACCCCCACTCGCACGGGGAAGGCTTCTCCAAGGAGTTCCTGCACGCCGAGGTGGTGGTAGTGGGCGGCGGACCCACGGGGATCAGCGCGGCCCTTGCCGCGGCCGGGCAGGGGGCCAGGGTGCTCCTGTGCGAGGAGCAGGCGGCTCTGGGTGGACACCTGCGCTTTTGGGGGGCGCAAGAGGCGCTGCCGGGTTTGCTCGCTGAGCTGGCGGGGCAGCCGCGGATCCAGGTCTTGACCGGGACAATGGTCACCGGCTGGTATGCGGACCACTGGTTGTCCGCGGTGCAGGGGAAACGCCTCTACAAGATCAGGGCAAGGTCCGTGGTCGCGGCCACCGGCGCGTACGAGCAACCCCTGCTCTTTGCCGGCAATGACCTGCCGGGGGTGATGCTGGGCGGGGCGGTGCTGCGCCTGCTGCGCCTGTACGGGGTAAAGCCTGGCCACCGGGCAGTGGTGGTGGCCGGCGACGCGCAGGGCTGGGAGGTGGCCCAGGCCCTGCGGTCAGCCGGGGTGGAGGTGGGGGCGGTGCTCTCCGGGGACGGACGGGATGGCGCAGAGGGGTTCGAGGTGCTGCGGGGGTACGCGGTGGCGCAGGCAGAGGGGGGCAGGCGGCTGCGGCGGGTGGTGCTGGCCGACGGGCAGGGGGGCAGGCGGCGGCTGGAATGCGATCTGCTGGTGCTGGGGGGGAACTGGGCGCCGGCCGCGGACCTGGCGTACATGGCCGGGTGCCGGGCCGAGTACGACGCGGACCGGGGCGAGTACCGCTTTGCCCAGATGCGGCCCGGCTTCTTCGCGGCCGGGCGGGTGAATGGGGTACCCGGGATTGAGGGCCAGCGCCTCGACGGGCAGCGGGCGGGATTGGAGGCTGCCGGCTATCTGGGATTGGGCAGCGGGCCGGTGGCGGGGCTGGCCGAAGAGTTGAGGCAACTCGGGCCAACGCCCGCCCGCGCCTGGGTGCCGCCCGCGTCGGGGGAGGGGAAGAATTTTGTCTGCCTGTGCGAGGACGTCACCGACACCGACGTGCAGACGGCCGTGGCCGAAGGCTACGAGAGCCCCGAGCTTCTCAAGCGGTACAGCACCATCTCCATGGGGCCCTGCCAGGGGAAGATGTGCGGGATCAACGCCCTGCACCTGTGCGCCAGGGCGCGGGGGCTGAGCATGCGGCAGGCGGTCAGGACCACGGCCAGGCCGCCGACCGTGCCGGTATCGCTGGGCAACCTGGCCGGCCAGCACCTGGAGCCGGTGCAGCACACCCCCATCCACCAGTGGCATCTGGACCACGGGGCCAGGATGATGGGGGCCGGGTTGTGGATGCGGCCCGAGCACTACGGCGACGCGGCGGCCGAGGTGCGCGCGGTGCGCCAGGGCGTGGGGCTCATCGACGTGAGCACCCTGGGCAAGATGCAGTTCACCGGGCCGGGGGTGGGCGCCCTGCTGGAGAAGCTCTACGTCAACCCCTGGCGGCGGCTGGGGGTGGGCCGGGCGCGGTACGGGGTGATGTGCAACGACGAGGGGGTGGTGATCGACGACGGGGTGGGGGCGCGGCTAGGGGAGGAGGAGTGGTACCTGACCACGACCTCTTCGGGGGCGGCGGGGGTCTTTGAACTGGTGCAGTGGTGGATGCAGGCCGGCTGGGGGAAGGGGGCGCACCTGGCGGACCTGACCGAGGCATTCGCGGCCTTCAACCTGGCGGGTCCGCAGTCGCGGGCGGTGTTGCAGCGGTTGACTACCCTCGACCTGGGCAACGGGGCCTTCCCGTACATGCACGCCCGCCAGGGGGAGGTGGCCGGGGTGTCCTGCCGACTGATGCGCCTGGGTTTCACCGGGGAATTGTCCTACGAGATCCACTGCCCCTCTGGGTACGGGCTGCACCTGTGGGAGGCGCTCATGGAGGCGGGCAAGGCTTTTGGCATCGCCCCCTTTGGGGTGGAGGCCCAGCGGGTGCTGCGCCTGGAGAAGGCCCATATCATCGTCGGCCAGGATACCGACGCCCTGGCCGACGCCCTCTCGGTGGGCCTGGAAGGGGTGGTGAAGCTGGACAAGCCCGATTTCCTGGGCAAACGCTCCCTGATGCGGGTGGCCGGGGCCGGCTCCCAACAGCGATTGACCGGCTTCAGGATGATGCGGCCGGGGCTGGTGCCCGAGGAGGGCCTGCAGATCGTCGGGCGGCGCGGGGGCAAGTTGGAGATCATCGGCTGGATCACCTCCAGCCGCTTCAGCCCCACCCTGGGGGAGGCCATCGGCCTGTGCTGGCTGCCCTCGGGCCTGGCCGGGCGGAGCGGGGCGGAGTTCTCCATCTTCCGCGAAGGGGAGCTGCTGGAGGCCCGGGTACACCTCGGGGCCTTCTACGATCCGGCGGGGGAGAAGGTGCGGGGATGAGCGGCAACCCTCT